>CAVTCN010000048.1:0-38611 GCA_963733215.1 uncultured Actinomycetes bacterium | reverse complement strand
TTTGGTTCGGCTCAAGCGAATCGTCTCATCCAGGCGCTGCCAGGATGGCAACCCTGTCCCGGCTAGCCTGTACGACGCATCCGCCCCCGTAGCTCAGTGGATAGAGCAGCGGTTTCCTAAACCGCGTGCGCAAGTTCGATTCTTGCCGGGGGCATCTTGCCCCCGTTCAGGTCACGACAGATCAGACGGGTTCCGGAAGGGTCAATCCCGCTTCGTTGCGGGGTTTTGCAGGTGGTTCGATCCGAAGATCCTCGGAGCGATGCGGGATGCCGCGAACAGGGGTTTTTGGGCCTTTGAGTCACGCGGATGAGTCACGAACGGTCCGTGAACTCAGGACCGACGCACGACTCGCCAGCGAGGAGTGACGATGGTCTCGCGGTCGGCGCTACGCGGCGAGTGCCCGTTCGACAGTCGGGACGACGTTCAAGAGCGGGACTACCCCGGTAACCTCGAGGATCCGTTCGACGACCGGCGCAGTCCCAAGCACGACATTGAACTTGCGATCGAGTTCAATGGCGTTTTTCTTCGTCTGCAGGAGTACATGGACGATGGTGGAGTCGATGAACTCGGCGGTTGAGAGGTCGACGATCAGATGGTCGCAGACGGCCAGAGACTGGTCGAAAGTCTGCTGAACCTCGTCTGCCGAGTAGAGGTCGTGTTCCCCAACGAGTACGACGATCGCAGCATCCGGCTGCGGCGAGCGAACCTCGATAGTCGGCACTTGGAACGCGGGGGCGTAGCCCATGATGTAACCTGCCTTTGAAGTCGGGCTTATATTGACACGACACACGACGTACGAAAAGGAATATACGCTACCAATATCGTATGTCAAGCACCGGAGACGAACACAAGACGTGGCGATTCCTCTCGAACCACACCCAAGTCCTCCTCTGCATCCACCGCGACCCGAACGCGAGATTCCGTGACATCGCCCAGAGCGTTGGTATCACCGAGCGAGCCGCCCAGCGCATCGTCGCCGACCTCATCGAATCCGGCTACGTCGAGAGCGAACGAGTCGGCCGTCGAAACCGCTACCGCATCAGAAGCGACACAGCCATGCGTCACCCCGCCCAACACGGCCACGAGATCGGCGAACTCCTACAACTTTTGCAGGTGAAGGACGACTAAGCCTCGCCTTGGCGGCAGAGGTCGACCGCACAGTCTGGCGCGGTCTTCTCGCTCGCCGCCGCTGCACGCTGAATCACACCGTGAGTCACGACCCGGCGGTTTGCAGGGAAAGTGCTAGATCGGGGGCATGCGATTCTCGCCCGCCACGGCCTGCGCGAGTGTGCGGGAATGTCGCTTGACGCCTTGCTCGCCGGACGTGATGAGCGGATGATCCCGGCGTGCGGCTCGACCTTCCGACCGGCACCGTCACCTTTGTCTTCACCGACGTCGAAGGCTCGACGTCGCTGCTGAACGAGCTCGGCGCAGAGGCGTACGCGAACGCGCTCGCCGGCCACCGCGCGGCGATCCGGGAGGCGTGTACTCGAAACGGCGGCGTCGAGGTGGACACGCAGGGAGACGCGTTCTTCTTCGCGTTCCCGACCGCCCCTGGCGCCCTCGACGCCGCTTCCGAGTTCACGGATCACCTCGCCGCGAACGGACAGATCCACGTGCGCGTCGGAGTCCACACGGGCACGCCCTTGCTCGGAGAGGAAGGGTATGTCGGCCACGATGTCCACCGTGCCGCTCGCATCGCCGCCGCGGGCCACGGCGGCCAGGTGCTTGTCTCGGCGGCGACGGCGGCCTTAGTCGTTGGCGAGCTGACCGACCTCGGAGAGCATCGCTTCAAGGACCTCGGTGCTCCCGAGCGCGTCTTCCAACTGGGCAGCGGCGAGTTCCCCGCACTGAAGAGCCTCTATCGGACGAACCTTCCGGTGCCGGCGACCACCTTCGTCGGCCGTGGCCACGAGCTGGACGAGCTCGGCGCGCTCCTCGACCGAGGGATTCGCCTGCTGACGCTCACAGGCCCCGGTGGAGTCGGCAAGACACGCCTCGCGCTACAGGCGGTCGCCGACGCCGAGGAAGCCTTCCCCGACGGTGTCTGGTGGGTACCGCTCGCGTCGGTGCGTGATCCGGACCTCGTGCTGTCCTCGGTCGCGCTTGCGCTCGGCGTCCCGGAGCAGCGCGGCCGGGGGCTCGAGGAGAGCCTGATCGACGTGCTCGCCGCCGGGAGATCGATCCTGCTGCTCGACAACGTCGAGCATCTCCTCCCAATCGCGGCGGCGAAGGTCGCGACGCTTCGGGATGCCGGCGGGTCTACCGTCGTCGTCACGAGTAGAGAGCGGCTCCAGCTCGCGGGTGAGCACGTGTATCCGGTCGCCCCGCTCGTGGCGACTGAGGCAACCGAGCTGTTCTCCGCCCGGACTGCCGCGCTTGGGTACGCCGCCGGTGACGCCGACTCGGTCGCGGAGCTCTGCGCCCGACTCGACAACCTCCCGCTGGCGGTCGAGCTCGCGGCGGCGCGGACCGGTCTTCTTGCACCGGCCGAGATTCTCTCGCGACTTGGCGGCCGCCTTGACAAGCTCAAGGGCGGCCGCGACGCCGACCCGCGCCAGCAGACGCTCCGCGCCACGATCGCGTGGTCGTACGAGCTGCTCGACACCCCGGAGCGGGAGCTGTTCGCACGGCTCTCGGTCTTCGCGGCCGGTGGGACGATCGAGGCAGTCGAGGCGGTGGGCGAAGCCGATCTTGACGTGCTGAGCTCGTTGCTCGACAAGAGCCTGGTGCGCAGAAGCGGCGATCGGGTCTGGATGCTCGAGACGATCCGTGAGTTCGCCTCCGAGCAACTTTCCGCCAGCCCGGCTGCAGAGGATTTGCGAGACCGTCACGCCGGCTACTACCTCGCACTCGCTGAATCTTCCGACAGTGAACTGCGCGGCCCCGGCCAGGTCGAGGCTCTCAGGCGCTTCGCGTCCGAGCATGAAGACATCCGCGTCGCCTTCGAGCGGCTGCTCGAGCGTGATCCGCCTGCGGCACTTCGGCTCGTCGCCGCGCTTTGGCGTTTCTGGTTTACGAGCGGCCACTTCCGTGAGGGCCGCGAACTGTTGGCCGCGGCGCTCGAGCGGGCTCCCCAGGAACCGACGGAGGCCAGGGCGTCGGCTCTCGTCGGAGCGGGGCTGCTCGCCGCGGCGCAGAATGATTATGGGGAGTCGAGAAGGCTGCAGGAGGATGGTCTCGCCGACGCGCGCGCCGTCGGCGCGGCTCGCATCGAGGCGACTGCGCTCAGCCTGCTCTCGAGCTACGAAGCGTTCGGCTGGGACGAACAGATCCGCCTGGGCGAGGAGGCGATCACCCTCGCCCGCACGACTGGGGATCGCTGGCTTCTCGGACTAGTGACGGGAAACCACGGCGTGCTGATGGCCAGGTTCGGCGAGCTCGAGAAAGCAATCGAGCTCACGAATGAGGCATATCGCCTCTGCCGCGGGGTTGGCGACGTCTCGCTCACCGCGCTGTGGCTCTTAAACCTCGCGTGGCATGCCCTGGAGGGCGGGAACACCGCCGAGGCGCGCCGGAGGCTGGACGAGTCGCTCGAGCTCGCCCGGCTGATCGACGACACCCGCGTAACCGGCCAATCGCTGGCCACTCTCGGGTGGGTCGAACTGCTCGAAGGCAATCTCGAGCACGCGTTCTCGTGCTTCGAGGAGGCCGCGGGGATCGCACGAAGGCTCGGGGCGCGGTGGCTCGGCGCCGAAGCGATCTGGGGCTTCGCCCACGTCGCAGCCGCAGGCGGCGACGCCGACCGCGCGGCGCGCCTCGGGGGGGCCGCGCTCGCGCTCGGTGGATCCGCCGGATTCGACCCGGCCGGCGAGATCCCGTTCACCGCTCACCTCGACGACGTCCGCACGGCCCTTGGCGAGCAGGCGTGGCAGAGCGCCCGGGACGAGGGTGCGGCGCTCGACCTCGATGCCGCGCTCCGGCTCGCGCTCGATCGCTAGGCATGGGAATCGCGCGGGCCTACCGGAACTCTTCCACTCCTCGTCCGCTCTGCTCGTCGATCCCGTACGTGTCGATGTAGCCCCAGCAGTTCGGCTGAGAGCCGTCGGTATCGGTGACGCCGTACTCCTTCGCCAGGTCGTACGACGTGAGCGAGCGGCCGGCGTACCTTCTCGGGTTGGCGTCGCCGGCGAGCGCCGCGATGCCCCGCCCGACGTACGCGGGAGACTCACTAATCGCGAACCCGGGTCGATCCGCCAGCGCGTCGCGCCACGTCTCTTCGGTGACGCCGAAGTTGTCGAGCATGTTCTCCGAGCGAAGCCAGCCTGGCGTCACGGCCAAGGCCACGACCGGATGCTCACGCAGCTCGAACGTCAATCCGACGACAATCCGCTGCACGTTGGCCTTGACCAAGTCGTAGTAGAAGCCGACCCGTTCACGGAAGTTGGCGTTGAACTCGAACGTGCCGTCGGTCATCTCGACCACAAGTCCGGGCGTCTCGTCCGACGCGGTTTTCAGCATCAGCGGCAGCGCGTGACGGGCGGTGATCAGATGCGTGTCGACGCCCATGCGGAGCATCCGCAGCCCACCGGGTAGGTCGTGCTCCCACAGCGGCTTGTCCCACTGCGCGTACCGGTCGCCGCCGAACATGTCGTTGACGAGTACGTCTAGACGTCCCTGATCCGACTCGATGCGCTCGACGAGAGCAGCAACGGCGCTCGAGTCCTCATGGTCGACGACCAACGCTGTCGCCGACCCGCCGGCCGCCTCGACCAGCTCGCCGGTCTCCTCGATCGTCTCGGGACGGTCGATCTCGGACGGCCCCGCCATACGGCTGCTGCGCCCGGTCGCGTACACGTGAGCGCCGGCTCTGCCCAGCTCGACCGCGATAGCACGCCCCGCGCCGCGGGTCGCTCCGGCTACCAGGGCGACCTTCCCGGCCAGTTCCCTTTTGCCATCGTTGGCCATCGCCGCGATCCTCCGTGGAGCAATGGATGGAGCTTTTTCTGGAGCCTAACGGGCGCAATCACTGGCAACTCGATGCCCGGACTACCCGGCGACACGCAGCGCGACAACGGCCGCGGCATCGGCCATCTGGCCAAGCACGCGCATGTTGATGTTCGCGACGGTGTCGCAAGACTGGTGGTAGCAAGCGTCGTACGGCCGCCCTGCGGTTCCCCCGAAAAGGCGAGCCAGAGTGGCCGGCTTCGGTTCGTCCGCGCCCGTGAAGAGCCCGCCCACGGCGATGCCGGCGTCTGCAAACGGCGCATGATCAGACGAGCCCCCCAGCCCCAGCTCTGCCGCGGACTGGCGGTGGGCCGCGAAGTAGGCGCGGAACAGCTGCTCGATCCGGGCCGAGCCGGGTGGTGCGTTGTCCCCGTCGTAGATGAAGCGCCCGAAGTTCCGCGAGCCGACCATGTCGAAGTTGAGCACGGCCAAGAGCCGTCCGCGCTCGACCGCACTGAGCTTCTGCACGTAGGCCCTGGACCCGAGGAGCGCAAGCTCCTCGCCGCCCCAGAAGGCGAACCGGAGCCCGTGCGCCGGCCGGACGCCAAGTCGGCGCGCCTGCCTCGCGATCTCGAGCACCAGGGCAGAGCCGGATCCGTTGTCGTTGATCCCGGGCCCGCTCGCAACCGAGTCGAGGTGCGCGCCGAGGAGCACCGCCCCTCGACCCCTCCCCGGCAAGTCGGCGATGACGTTCGCGGCTCGGGCGCGTCGGGTGACCGCGGAGACCGCGACGCTCAGCCGGACTGTCCCGGCCCGCGCGGAGCGCGCGAGCTCCGACCCCAGGGCGGACGAAATGCTCAAGACGGGGACGCCGATGCCCGGCCGGATGAGCGTTGCGGCGACCGGAGCCGTGCGTCCGGGAACGCCTTCGTTGGCGACGAGGACGGCGCTCGCCCCGGCCGACTGGGCGTTCTGCGCCTTCTGCAACGTGATGCAGCCGCCGCGGCGCAGGAGCGCAACGGCACCGCGCGGGAAGCCCGCGAAGTCCGACGTCTCGCAGCCGCTCGAGGTAGAGGCGGGTTCGACAGGGGCGACCTGCGCCGTCGGGCTCCCGCTGCCGGAGTAGCGGTACGTCAGGAAATCAGGCCCCTCCCGATAGTGCTTCGCGCCCGGCGCGACGAGCTCGAGGCGGGGCGGCCGAGTCTCGCGAAACAGGTCGTACGAGAACGAGTGGAGCCGCGGTCGGTACCCGGCCGCGCGGAGCCGGCCGAGCACGTAGGCGACCGACTGGTCGTAACCGCGCGTGCCGACCGCTCGATTCCCTCCGTTGCGCCGCGCTATCGCGGCCAGTGCGAGGAGGTGCGCCCTCAGCTGCCTCGGCGTCACTGCGCGGGCGAGGGCTTCGGGGCGGACCGCCGCGGACCGCGCCTGTGACTCCTCGCCCACCGTGGAGATCGCTCCCGCAACGAGCACGACAGAGAGCCCGATCAGGACAGCGAGGCGCACGTGTCTCGTTCGACGGCGGAGGCAGTCGAAAGTTGAACGGTGACGGCGCGCTCGGCTCCGATTTCGCTGGGCCGCTCGCTGCCGAGCGGCCCAGCGATGGCGGTTATCCCGTGAACGGCGGCCGTGCTCGTGGACGCTGAGCCTGCGCGCGCTTGACGACCTTCACGACGGCCCTGACTCTCGCAATGGGTTTGGGCGTCGTCGCGATGACTGCGGGCGGCCCCCCCGGGCTGGCCGGCGCCCCCGGGATCTCCGGCGCCGCGGGCGAGGGCGGCGTTATCGGAGGCGGCGTGACTTCGCCGGTGTTCGTCAGCGTGCCGGGCGACGCGTTCGCATCGACCTGGAGCACGAGGTGGAAGCTGACGCGTTGGCCGGGCTGCAAGCGCGGGATCGTGAGGCAGCGTTGGCGGCCGATGCGACGCAACCTCCGGTCGGCACTCACGAAGGTCATCTGACGCGGGATTCGATCGCAGGCCCGGAGGTTGCGGGCGGCGAGACGGCCGCGGTTGCGGACCGTGATCCGGTAGCCCGCGCGGCCACCGGCGGTCACCGTCGGACTGTCAGCCGTCTTCTCGATCGGCACGTCGCAACCTGGTGGACCAGGGCCGTCACTCGGGGTGATACTCACGTTGTCGAACAGGTAGCCATTACCGGCGAGGGCAGGGGGCCCCGGCACGCTGGAGCGGAACTGCAGGCTGTTGATGGTCGCGGGCGTATTGCGGTTCGGCGGTGGTGCCTGCTCCGGAGCCGTGCGGTAGTAGTTCTCCCACGTCGTGAAGCACTGACCAAGGTCCACACCGTCGACAGAGATTCGCACCAGGTCGTTGTCCGGGCCCTGGTTGACCTTGATCCAGAACCTGATCCTGTGCGGACTGCTGTGGCTAAGCGGCGGGCCAGGGGCAGGGTGCGCGACGAACTTGCCATCGACGTCGGGGGTGTCGTTGACGCTGACCTTGATACCGCCCGGCGTGTCTTCCAGGCCCACCCAGGACATGCGCGAGCCCTCGCCGGAGTCCGGGCTGACGCTCAAGAACAGTCCTTCCTGGTAGGCGCGCGTCCTGGACATAAAGGCGAACTCGGCGAGGAACACCTTGTTGAGCCGCGCCTCGCCGACCGGTAGTAGCTCCTGTGGGGAATACGTCTGGTTGGAGAACTCACCAGACGCACATGCGTTCGAGATACGCAGCGATTGGAAGCCGAACCCAGGAGGATCGCCAGAAGGAGCGGGGGTGCTGGCGACAACCGCCTGGTCGTACTGTCCTGTGTGAGTTGTTGGGGGGGTTGCGACCGGCCAATCGACACAGCTAATCGTCCCAGTGGGAGAGCTCTTCCAGGGGCCGGGGGCGTTGCCCATCTGTCCGTTGACGGACCCAAGGTTGAACAGGAGCGGCTCAAAGAGCGTGATGGAGGCCGCTGCCACTCCGGATACGAGCAGAACCATGCTGACCGCCGCTGCCAGCGCTATGAGCTTTCGGTGCATGCTTCCTCCTTGTGATCTGCCCGCCATCGGGTCGATCAGGTCAGCGCCTCGCCAGCCGGGCAGCGGCGAACGCACGATCGGATGAGACGACGCCGGCCGAACGCGATGAGCAAAGCGGCGAGGACCGCTGGAAAGCACCTCGACTCAGCCGCAGCAGCTGACGGTGCTTCACGGGTCCCTCTCGGTTGGCGGCTACTCCAGCGTGAAGGACACGTGCCTCGGAGTCAAGCCGTGCCTAGGCGACGAACAGCCCACTGACGTAAAGCGGCAAACGCGCGTCTTTACGGTCTCAGCGCGGGTGCAGGTTCGATTCTTGCCGGGGGCATCTCTATGCTCGACCACATGGATGCGATGCGTCCACGGCTTCGCGGGGTCCTCCACCAGTACGCGTTCTTCGTCTCCCTCGTCTTCGGGATCGGGTTGGTCGTCGCTGCGTCAGGAGCGGGCGAGAACGTCTCGGCCGCCGTTTTCGCCGCGGCTCTGGCCACGATGTTCGGCGTCAGCGCGCTCTACCACCGGATCACCTGGCGGCCGGGGCCCAGGCGCTGGATGCGCCGGCTCGACCACGCCGCGATCTACTTGCTGATCGCCGGGACATACACGCCGTTCGGCCTCCTCGTGCTGTCCGGCGCATGGCGGTGGACCGTTCTCCCCGTCGTCTGGGGCGGCGCGCTCGCGGCGATCCTCCTCAAGGTCGCGTGGGTGGACGCGCCGAAATGGCTGGCGGCTGCGATCGCGATCGCGCTCGGCTGGATCGGGATCCTCGCCCTGCCACAGCTCTGGGAGCAGACCGGCCCCGTCGGCGTCCTCCTACTCGCGGTCGGAGGCGTCCTCTACACGGGCGGAGCGATCGTCTACGCCCGGGGCCGGCCCGACCCGGTCCCCGCCGTGTTCGGCTACCACGAGCTCTTTCACGCGCTCGTCATCGCAGCGGCCGCGTGCCAGTACGCGGCCGTCGCGATAATCCTGGCCGCCTAGATCTTGCGGCGCTGTCGCGTCGGGCCCCACTTGGAGCGGCGGCCGCGCCCCGAGTAGACGAGCCGCTTCGGGGCGACGCGCATCCCCTGCTGCTCGAACTGCTCGTGCTCGCCTAGGTGCCGGGCGACGTGGCTCACCTCGGCCTGCTGCTCGGGAAGGACGAGCGTGATGCCTGTGCCGTCCCGCCCGGCGCGAGCCGTACGCCCGACCCGGTGCGTGTAACCGTTGTTGTCGGCGGGCGGATCGAAGTTGATCACGTGCGTGATGTCGTCGAGGTCGAGGCCGCGCGCTGCGACGTCCGTCGCAACGAGCGTCGAGATCTTGCCCGCCTCGAACTCGGCGAGGGCCCGTTCGCGGGCTCGCTGGTTCATGTCACCGTGCATGGCGACCGCCTTGACCTCGTGGCGCCTGAGTCGCTGGACGAGCCGGTCGGCGCCTCGCTTGGTCCGGACGAAGACGAGCGTCAGCCCGTCGTCGTGTCCGAGCATCTCGACGAGCGTCTCCACCTTGTTCTCGGCCGTGACGCCGACGAAGCGGTGCTCCGTCGCGCCGCGCTCGACCTGGCTCGGGAGCTCAGCGTCGAAGCGGCTCGGGTTGTGCGTGTACGCGCGTGCGAGCTCGGCAACCTCGCCGTCGAGCGTCGCCGAGAAGAACATCGTCTGGCGCTTGCGAGGAAGCCGGCGGACGATCGCGTCGACCTGGGGCTGAAAGCCCATGTCCAACATCCGGTCGGCTTCGTCCAGGACGAGGATGCTGATGCCGTCGAGGTTCACGAGGCGGCGGTTCGCGAGGTCCTGGAGCCGGCCGGGCGTCGCGACGAGGATGTGCGCGCTCTTCGCGGCCTTCCCCTGCGCGGACACGGAGGTCCCGCCGTACACGGCCGTGACTCTCAGGCCGGTCGAGCGCCCGATGGCCTCGAACTCCTCCGCAACCTGTGTCGCGAGCTCTCGGGTCGGAACGAGCACGAGAGCCGAGGGACGTGCGTCCCCGGCGTCGAGGCGCTGGACGATCGGCGCCGCGAACGCGAGCGTCTTGCCTGACCCGGTCGGCGACTTGGCCAGGACGTCGTTCCCCGCCAGGGCGTCCGGAATGACAAGTGACTGGATCGAAAACGGCGTCTGGATCGAGCGCCGCGCAAGGGCGGCGACGATCGGTTCGGACACGCCGAGGTCCGAGAATGACTCCTGTGACATGTGGTTCTCCTTCAGTTCGGTTCGAGATTCGCCTGCCTCGAAACCGCCGAAGAAGAAACGAGAAGCTCACCTCACGGGCTCGGCCGGATGCCGTCCCTGCGTCACAGGGTAGCTCACGAATGCCGACCCGTTAGGCTCTCGAACGCCGACGTCGTTCCGGGGGGAGCAGAGGAAGTTCCGCGGGCGCGGCGAAAGGCGGCAGTTCCCGGAGGAGGATCGCATGCCCAGGCGAGCTCTGCGGTGACGGAGGATCGGAAACGCACGAGGCGCCTGCTGGCGCTGGCGGGAATGTGGCTGCTGCTCGGCGGGCTGCTGACCGCGCTCGGGCTCGTCGTCGTGGTCTTTGCGGCGTCCGCGCTCTTGCTCATGGCCAGCCTGGCCGTGATCGGAGTCCGGCAGCTTCGCCGGCTCGAGCTCCGGGAGGGCGTTCGCAGCGCGACGAAGGCGACCGGCTCCGCACTTCAGGTTGCGCGGGAGAAGGCACCGAAGCCGCGTGCTCCCGAAGTCCACGTTCGCGAGCACGCGCGAGAGCTGGGAACCCGCGCGCGGGCCGCGGCTGCCGCGGCGCCCGCACGAACGGAGAGCTTCGCAACCCGGACGTATCAGGCCATGTATCGATTCCGGCTGCTGCGGCTTCACTCGATCGACCCCGGCCAGCAGGCCCAGCAGCTCAATGCGCTCGGGGCGCAGCTCCGGCGCGACGGCGAGCCTGAGCAGGCCGCCGAGCAGCACCTCGCGGCGCTCGCGATCGTCCGCGACCTGGGCGACCCGCACGCCGAGGCGATGACGCTCAACAACCTCGGCCTCGCGCTCGCCCACGGCGGCGCCGAGGACGCCGCGGTCCAACATCTGGAGGAGGCCCGGGACGTCCTCCGCGACCTCGGCGACGAGGAGTACGAGGCGCGAGTCATCGCCAACCTGGGGCTCGTGCACCGCCGGCAGGGCCACGACGACGAGGCCGCCAGCCTGCTCCACGAGGCGCTCGGGAAGCTCCCGCCGGAGTCGCAGGCGTACCGTCAGGTCGAGGAGGAGCTGCTCCGCGCGAGCTGACCGCCGGGCGTTTCCGTGTCCCGGGTGGTTCTCCAGACCAGGTATCCGACCGCGAGCAGCACGGCCTCGACCAGGGTGATCGCGAGCCTGTTCAGCACGGTCGCGCTGAGCGCCACAGACGGGGAGGCGACCGCGAGCATCAGGCCGTACATCGACGCCTCTCGCACGCCGAGCCCAGACGGCGCGAGCACGGAGAGCACTGCCACGATCGCGCCGACGGCGGCCGTCCCGCCGAGGTAAGGCGCCGCGTCCAGCCCGGCGTCTCCACCGACCGCCCGGATCAGGAAGAGCACGGCGACTCCTCCGACGATCCAACTCGCGGAGTAGAAGACCAGGAGCCCGAGCATCGTCCGCCAGGGCAGGGTCGGGGGCGGGCCGGCGCCGAACGGCCGGAACACCACGCCGGCGACGGTCCGAAAGACGCGCGGGTGCAGGAGCCCCGCGATCCCGATGCCGAAGAGGACGACCGGCCAGATCGGCGCGTCCCAGCCGGAGACGAACGGCAGAGCGCAGACGAGTACGAGCACGCCGGCCACCGCCGAGAGCCCCGCCTCGAGCAGGATCGACGCGACGACCACGGACGTCTTGTCGATGCCGCCCGCTTTCCGAAGCCACAGGACCCGCGCGGCCGGCGTCCAGATCGCGCCGGGGATGTACTTCGCGAGCATCGACGCCATCTCCGACTGGAGCGCGACGCCGTAGGACGTGTGGATTCCCAGCGCCCGAAGGATCCACTGCCAGCCCAGCACGAACATGAGGTAGTACGCGGCGAGGATGACGCACGCGATCGTCAGGTCGACGGGATCAGCGTCCCGAAGCCGAGGAAGCGCGTCGCTCCACGTGTCCCGGACGGCCCAGGCGAGAAAGGCGAGCAGCGCCGTGACGAACACGATCTGGAGCGCGACGACGAGTCGGCGTCGTGCGGCGATCCTCGCGATCAGGTCCTTCACGCCACCAAGGTAGTCGCCGAGGGGCTAGAGCCGCCCGGCCTCGACGATTCGCTGGAGGAACTGCCGCGTCCGAGGCTCCTGCGGCTCGGAGAAGATCTGCTCGGGCGGGCCCTGCTCGAGAATCACACCGCCGTCGAGGAAGCACACGAGGTTCGCGATCTCCCGGGCGAAGCCCATCTCGTGCGTGGCGATCAGCATCGTCATCCCTCCGGCCGCCAGCTCGCGGATCACGTTCAGCACCTCGCCGACGAGCTCCGGGTCGAGCGCGCTCGTGACCTCGTCCAGCAGCATCAGCTGCGGGCGCATCGCCAGGGCGCGGACGATCGCGACCCGCTGCTGCTGGCCGCCCGAGAGCCGGTCCGGATAGTCCCCGGCCCGCTCGGCCAATCCGAACCGGCCCAGGAGCTCGAGCGCGTCAGCCTCGGCCTCCGCCTTCGACTTCCCGAGCACCTCGCGCGGCGCCAGCGTCACGTTCCGCAGCACCGTCATGTGCGGGAAGAGGTTGTACGCCTGGAAGACGATCCCGATCCCGCGGCGCACCCGGTCTTCGTCGACGCCGGGCGCGGTCACCACCTCGCCGCCAACGACGATCCGGCCCTCGTCGATCGGCTCCAGCAGGTTGACGCAGCGGAGCAGCGTCGACTTGCCCGAGCCCGAGGCGCCGATCAGGCAGACGACCTGGTGCTCCTCGACCTCGAGGTCGATCCCGTGGAGAACCTCCTCCTCGCCGAAGGACTTGCGCACTCCGTGGAGCTCGACCGCGCTCACCTCCGACGCCTCCGTTCGCGGGCGACGAGCCAGTCGGTGAAGCGCGCCGTCGGAATCGTCAGGGCGACGAAGAGCAGCGCGGTCGCGAAGTACGGCGTGTAGTCGAAGTTCGCGGCGACCTCGATCTGGGACTGGCGAAACGCTTCGACGGGACCGATCAGCGCGACGAGGGCCGTGTCCTTCTGGAGGCCGATGAAGTCGTTCAAGAGCGGCGGAACGACCCGCCGCACCGCCTGCGGCAGGACGACGAACCGCATCGCCTTGGTCTTCGAGAGGCCGAGCGAGCGGGCCGCCGCCTCCTGGCTCGGATGCACCGACTCGATCCCGGCCCGGTACACCTCGGACACGTACGCCGAGTAGACGAGCGTGAGCGCGACGATCCCCCACACGAACTCGGAGCGCGGCACGCCCGAGATCGCAAGCGCCGGTACGCCGAACCCGAGGAGGTAGATGACGAGGATCGTCGGCACGCCGCGGAAGAAGTCCGTGTAGATGATCGCCAGCAGCCGGATCGGGAAGAACACCGGTCCCGGAAGGCTTCGCAGGATCGCGATCGCGAGGCCGAACACGAGGATCAAGACCTCGGCGATCAGGAAGATCTTGATGTTCACGAGGAGCCTCGGCGCAATCTCGCGCAGCGACTCCTTGAAGATGTCCCAGTCGAAGAACTGCTCGCGCACCGCCGGCCAGCCGGGAGCGCTCGTGACGAGCAGGACGATGAGCCCGAAGAACGCGATCGTGCTGACGACCGCGATCAGCGTGCTGCGGCGGGCCCCGCCGCCGCCCAGGATGCGCGAGCCGCGTGACCCGGAGGCGGCTACTCGAGGACCGGCGCGCTGCCGGCGAGCCACTTCTGCTCGAGCTCGTCGAGTGTGCCGTCGTCCTTGATCTTCTGGATCGCCTCGTTCACGCACTCGGTCAGGCTGCTGTCCTTCTCGAGCACGACCCCGAAGTACTCGCTTCCGTCCGCAGCGAGCCGTCCGACGACCTTGCCGTTGTCGAGCTGCACCGCCGACATGAAGAGCGCGGTCGGAAAGTCCACGACGATCCCGTCGACCTGCTTCGCCTTCAGCCCGGAGACCGCGTCGTTGTTGGTGTCATAGACCGACGGCTCGCTGCTCGGCTGGATCGTGTCGTTGATCGCGTCGAGACTGGTAGTGCCGATCTGCGCCCCGAGCTTGGCGTCCTTCAGGTCGGCGATCGAGCCGGCGTCCGCGATCTTGCTGCCCTCGACCGTGACGATCGCCTGCTCGACGTCGTAGTAGGAGTCGCTGAAGTCGACTGCCTCGGCGCGCGGCGGCAGGTACGAGATCTGGTTGATGTCGAAGTCGAACGACTTCGGGCCCGGCCGGAACGACTGGTTGAACGGCACGACGGTCCACTTCACCTCGGCGTCGGTGAAGCCGAGCTGCTCGGCGATCGCGTACGCCGTCTCCTGCTCGTAGCCCTTCTTCGTCGGCTCGGTGGTCGGATCCCAGGGCTCGAACTCCTTCGTCCCCTCGAACCAGGGCGGGAAGGCCGGGTTGTCGGTGCCGATCGTCAGCTGGCCGGCGTTGACGAGGTCGAGCGACTCCTTGTCGCACGAAGCCTCAGCCGTGGTCGTCGTCCCGCCTGCTGCGTCGCCGTTGTCATCATCGTCGCCGCCGCAGCCGGCTGCGAGCAGAAGCCCCCCGCCGAGGACGAGCAGAAGCACCGCTTTCCGCACGCGGAAAACCCTATCCGGTCGGGCTGAGCTCCCGATGGCGCACGGGGATGCCGTGGGCGTCGAGCGCGGCCCGGACGGTCTCGTCCTCGAGCCACGTCGAGTCGTCGCCCGGACGCGTCACGACCACGATCTCGTCGGCCTGGAAGTCCCGCAGCGCGTCGCGGATCGCCTGCGCCGCCTCGGTGCTCTCGCTCGTGCGGTCGATCTCGACCTTGGTGTCGCGGCCGGCGGCTGACGCGACGCGCTCGGCCGCCTCGTCCGCCTCGCGCCGAGCGTCGTCCTCGTCGTTCGTCAGCCATTGCAGAAAGGACACGTCGGCTGCCGGTGCGACGACGCGGATCTCGTCGGCGTCGGGGAGCACTTCGCGGAGGCTCGACTCCTCCGCGGGCACGGTGGTCACGACCAGGGCTCGCTTCGGCACACGCCCCTCGTACCCTCGAGGGCAGAATCCCAACCGATGCGCTGGCTCGAGCCCTCGTGGCGTGACGAGGCGGAAACGTGGATTCGCGAGCGTGTCGAGGTCACCGGCCCTGTCGAACAGCCGCACGTCTATCCGTGGTCCACCGTGCTGCGCGTGCCGACTCGGGACGGGCCGCTCTGGTTCAAGGCGACGATGCCCGAGGTGCACGGCTTCGAGCCGGAGCTCACCACGGTCCTTGCGGAGACCTGCCCCGACCGGGTGACCGAGCTCGTGGAGATCGACGCTGACCGGACCTGGATGCTGATGCGGGACGCCGGCACCCGGCTGCGCGAGGTCGAGCCGCCCGATCCCGGCCTCTGGGAGACGATCCTTCCACGGTACGCCGAGCTGCAGATCGCGGTGACGCCGAGAGCGGACGACCTGCTGGCGCTCGGGGTTCCCGACGAGCGTCCGGCCGCAATCCCGGACAAGGTCGAGGCGCTGCTCGGGGACGACGACGCACTGATGCTGGGCCAGTCGGCGGAGCTCACCGCCGACCAGCGCGACGAGCTCCGCCGCCGGCTACCCGAGCTTCGCGCGCTCGTCGAGGAGCTGGAGGCGTTCGGCGTCCCGGAGACGATCCAACACGACGACCTCCACGACGGGCAGGTCTTCGTGCGCGACGGCCGCACCCGCATCCTCGACTGGGGCGACAGCTGCATCTCGCACCCGTTTCACACGCTGACCGTCACCCTCCGCGCGCTCGCCTGGCGGCACGGGATCGATCCTGGTTCCCCACAGCTACTCCGGCTCCGAGACGCCTACCTCGAGCCGTTCGGCGCGCCCGCGGCGGCAGCCGATCTGGCGTATCGAACGGGGACTCTCGGCCGGGCACTCGCCTGGCACCGGTACGTCTCCGCGTCCGCTCCCGGCGAGCGCGATCCAGAGGACGCCGAGAGCGTGCCGTACGGGCTCCGCCTCTACCTCGAGGGCGGCCCGATCGGAACATGGGAGTGAGCGCCTAACTTTCTGATCCGCTGCTCGTTATAGTCCGGTAAGGACTATGCCACTCCGGACTATCGCCACGATCGTCGCCGCCCTCGCCGTCCTCGCCCCCGGCGCGTCAGGCGCGTCCTCGGACGCCTCGTCGGACATCCGCAACCTCGTCACGGAGCTCGAGCAGCGCCACCCCAACCCGTACCACGCCGTCTCTCGCCAGGACTTCCACCGCGCCGCCGACGATCTCGCCGCGCGCAGCCCCGGGCTGACGAGGAGCCAGACGATCGTCGGCGTCATGCGCCTCATGCACATGCTCGGCGAGCGGGACGGCCACAGCGGTCTGTTCCCGTTCATCCCGTCGAACTACGGCGGCCTGCACTCCTACCCCCTGCGGCTGTGGCGCTTCCCGGAGGGAATGCACGTGATCCGGGCCGAGGAGGCCGCACTCGTCGGTGCCCGGGTCGTGTCGATCGGCGGCCTGCCGATGGCGGAGGTGGAGGCTCGTGTCCGGCCGCTCGTCCCGCGCGACAACGAGTGGAGCCTCCTGGACAACCTTCCCTACTTCGTGGTCACCGCCGAGGTGCTGGACGGCCTGGGGATCGCGCCGGTGTGGGAGCTCGAGCTGCGCGGCGGCGGCCGCGTGGAGCGAACGTTCGCGGCGATCTCGAACGCGGAGTACGCATCGACCCTCCTCGACGGCTGGTGGCAGCAATCGCGGCGCGCGCCGCTCTTCATCCGGCTGAGCAACGTTCCCTACGGGATCTCCGTGATCGACCGCGGTCGGGCCCTGTACGTCTCGTATAACCAGACGACCGACCCCGGGCGAGTGCCGCAGAAGCTCGTCCGGCTCGCAGCCCGCAAGCGTGTCCGGAAGATCGTCGTCGACCTCCGCATGAACGGCGGCGGCAACAACACGACGTACTACGGGCTCGTCCAGGCGCTGCGGAACCGCCGCATCAACCGCCCCAACCGGCTCGCGGTGCTGATCGGCCGCCGCACGTTCTCCGCAGCCGGCAACTTCGCCGCCGACGTCGATCGCCGCACCCGGGCTCGCTTCTTCGGCGAGCCGACGGGCGGCGCGCCCAGTCAGTGGGGCGACCATGCGCCGATCCCGCTGCCCTCGCTCGGCGTGAGCTCCGGGACGGCGATCGAATACGTCGGCGACCCGGGGGACACGCGGGTCGCGACGATGCCGCAGGTCTCGGTCGAGATCACGGCGGCGGACTGGTTCGGCGGGCGCGATCCTGTGCTCGCGGCAGCATTGCGCTGATGCTGACGGCGACGGAAGCGGCGCTCCTCGGTCTGCTGCGCAAGGGGCCGATGTCCGGCTATGACCTCCGCAAGGACGTCGAGCGCAGCGTCGGCTACTTCTGGGCGCCGGCGAAGACGCAGATCTACGCGACCCTGCCGCGGCTCGTCGAGTCGGGCCATGCGACGCAGCAGAAGGTCGTCCAGAGCGCGCGGCCCGACAAGACGATCTACGAGCTCACCGAGGCGGGCCGCGAGGCGCTCCGCGAATGGGTCGAGGAGGCACCGCTCGAGGCCGGGCACGGCCGGAACCTGATCCTGGTCAAGCTCTATTTCGGCGAGGGAGCGGACGCCGACAAGCTGCTCCGCCAGGTAGCCGAGCGGCGCGAGCAGGCCGAGCGCCTCCGCTCAGACCTCGAGGAGCTCGATGCGTCCGGGTCAGGCCGGTCGCCGTTCGAGGCGATCACCCGCCGGTGGGGCCTCATCTACGCCGATGCTCTCCTGAGCTGGGCGCAGGAGGCCGAGCGCATGCTTGCCCGCCTCCCGGCGAGGCGCTAGGCCGGCGCGTTAGCATCGGAGTACCCCTCGACGGAAGGATCGTCATGCAGCTGATCGAACGCCTCGATGCCGCCCGGCGGCGGTGGAACGTCCTCGAGCATCCCTTCTACCGGCGCTGGGAGTGCGGCGAGCTCTCGCGCGGCGAGCTGACCGCGTACGCGGGCGAGTACCGCCATGCCGTGGTCGCGCTTGCGGACGCCGCCGATCAGACCACGCCGCTCGCAGGCTCGGAGCACGCCGGCGAGGAGCGCGCGCACGTCGACCTCTGGGACGACTTCGCTGCGGCGGTCGACTCACAGCCCGGCCCGGCTCGCCTGGAGGGCACCGAGAAGTGTGTGACGGCATGGACTTCGGCCGCTGACCCGCTCGAAGCGCTGGGAATCCTCTACGCAGTCGAGGCCGGCCAGCCGGACGTCTCGCGGACGAAGCTGGACGGGCTGGTCGAGCACTACGGCTTCGCGCCGGATGCCCCGGCGACGTCCTACTTCACGCTTCACGCCGAGCGCGACCACGAGCACGCAGCCGAGTCCCGGGACCTCCTCGAGCACCACGCGCGCCCGGAGGACGCCGATCGCATCGTCGACGCGGCGGAGCGGGCCCTGGTCGGGAACTGGTCGCTGCTCGACGGGGTCGACGCCGCGCGGTAGCGGGCGACGCTAGTCGCTCTCGGCGTGCGGCACGATCACCACGGGGCAGGGCGCGTGGTGCACGACCTGCTGGCTGACCGAGCCGAGCAGGAGGCCCTTGAAACCGCCGAGGCCCCGCGAGCCCACGACGAGCAGGTCTCCTTCGCGCGCCGTGCTGAGCAACGCGTCCGGAGCCGAGCCGGTGACGACGCGGCTCTCGATCGTGACGTCGTCGCTCGAGACCTGGTCGAGCTCGTCTGCGAGCAGCCTTTCCGCCGCCTCCTCGAGCCGCTTGGTGATTTCCGGATCGGGGATGGGAGGCGTCGCCCCGAGGACCGGGTCGGGCGCCACGTAGAGGGTCGGGATCGCGTGCGCGTAAACCGCGATCACCACCCACTTGCGGAGACGGGCCTCGTCGACGGCCCACTGGAGCGTCCTCCGTGCATGCTCGGATCCGTCGACACCGACGACGATCCGGCCGATCCCGTCCGAGGGCATGAGGGGATTCTGCAGCAGTGCGCACGCGGTTGCCGGAACCCCGGAGCGACCACGCGCACAAAGTTGTCACAAGACCGCAAGACGGCCGTACCAGGGGCATCCACCTTACGACCGGGGTTGGTCGTCCGGGTCCGGGATGCCACAGCGGCGTGGCGCCCGAGGCCCGGACGACCCGGCCCGGTCGTGAGTTGGAGGTGCGGCTCCAACTACAGTGCGGGCCGTGAGGACGGTGAAGATCGCCGCGGTCGCCGCCGTCTTGGTCGCGGGGGGTGCGGCGTTTGCAGCACAACCGGCTTGGCGGCCCGCACGCCCTGTTCCGATCCCACGTACCGAGGTGGCTGCTGCTCCGCTCGGCAAGGAGATCGCCGTCGTCGGCGGCTTTCTGCGCAGCGGCGCGAACACCGGGCGCGCCGACGCCTACTCACCCGCGCGGAACCGGTGGCGGCGGCTGCCGGATCTTCCGGTGACCGTGGATCACGCGATGGCGGCGGGAGTTGCCGGCCGCCTGTACGTCGTCGGCGGGTACGGGCCGGGATCGGCGGCGCGTAACACGGCGTTCGCCTTCCATCACGGACACTGGACGCCGCTGCCGTCGATGCCCGCGCCGCGCGCCGCAGGCGGTGCCGCGATCGTCGGCGGCAAGCTCTACGTCGTCGGCGGCGTCGAGGGTCCGGGCCGGCTGGCCCGGGACGCCTTCGCGTTCGACTTCGAGACTGCGCGCTGGACCACGTTCCGCGGCCCGAGGCCGCGCGAGCACCTCGGCGCGGCCGCGCTCGGCGGCCAGGTCTACGTCGTCGCCGGACGAACCGGCGGGCTCGACACCAACCAGGACATCGTCGAGGCGTTCGACCCGCGCAGCGGACGGTGGCGGGCGATTCCACGTGTGCCGGGCAAGCGCGGCGGCACCGCGGCGGCGGCGGTGGGCGGACGGCTGCTCTCCGCCGGAGGCGAGGAGCCCGGAGGAACGATCCGAACCGTGTACGCCTACTCGCCCACGACTCGACGGTGGACGCAGCTGCCACGGATGCGGACGTCGCGCCACGGGCTCGGCCTGGTCGGCTGGCGCGGCCGCGCCTACGCGCTCGCCGGCGGCCCGCAGCCGGGGCTGACCGTCAGCGGCGCGAACGAAGTGCTGGCGCTTTCTTCCAAGTAACAAGTTGTTACAAGGGACCGGAGGCAGCTCGGCGAGCGGCCTCGCAGGGCTAGTAACAAGTTGTTACTTGCTCTCTTCCGGCCGCAGCCCCGTCGCCACGACCCGCCGGCCGTCGCGCTCGTAGACCACGTCGACCGTGTCGTGCTTGCGGTACGTGCCGGCAACGCCGAGGAACATGCTCGTCCACCGAAGGGCGCCCAGCTTCCCTTCCTGCGCGAGCGAACGCGTGAAGACGAGCGTCCGGCCCTGCACGCGGTAGTCCTGCCCCGGCTCCTGACGAACGCCGTTGACGAACACCTCGAAGTCCTCCGGGACGTCGTCCGGCAGCTGGACCCGTGAGGGCGTTTGAGACATGCCGCTCGATGTGGCTTCGTTCTCCGACACGCCCATAGAATGGCGCAGCCCGTGGTCGCCGCAGTCCTGTTCGCCGCTACCGGCCTGACCCCCGTCGAGGCGGAGTCCCCGAACGCCGAGCGGATCGCAGACCTCTACTGGTTCGTCTCCTTCTGGGCCGCCCTCGTGCTGCTGGCGGTCGCAGTCCCGCTGGCGATCTTCGTCATCCGCTACCGGAGCCGGGGGCGGGACCGCACGGTGGAGGGGCCTCAGATCCACGGCTCGACGAAGCTGGAGATCGCCTGGACGCTCGTCCCGGTCGTGATCCTCCTCTTCGTGGTTGCCTTCACCTTCTACAAGCTCCCGGGGATCACGCTCGAGGACGAGGCGCAGGCCGGCGACCTGCGGATCCGCGTCGAGGGCCGGCAGTTCTACTGGCAGTACCGCTATCCGAACGGCGTGGTCGCGATCGACAGGCTCGTCGCGCCCGAGGACCGGCTCGTCCTCCTCGAGATCACGGCGCCGGAGAACGACGTCATCCACAGCTACTGGGTGCCCGGGATCGGCGGCAAGTTCGACGCCATTCCCGGCACGACGACGCAGACCGGGTTCCAGGCGGACGAGGTCGGGCTCTACGAAGGCCAGTGCGCCGAGTTCTGCGGCATCCAGCACGCCGAGATGCTGGCGGAGATCGAGGTCAGGCCCGCCGAGGAGTTCGACTCCTGGCTCGAGGAGCAGGCGCAGGCCCAGCGAGCCGGTAGCTCCGACCTCGGCGAGCAGACCTTCGCCGGCGCGTGCGCCAAGTGCCACGGCCCGGAGGGACAGGGGCTGATCGGGCCCGAGTTCACCAGCGCGAACACCGCCGACGCGGAGGCGGTCGAACAGGTCGTACGCAACGGCCGCGGCCGGATGCCGCCGATCGGCGAGGAGTGGGAGGACTTCCACATGGAGGCCCTCACCGACTACCTGAGCGACCGGTTCGGCGAGGAGGAAGAGCGCTAGTGGCCAGCCGCGCCGAGTCGCCCACTTACCCCGTTCCTTGGACCCACGGCCGGTACATCAGCTGGGTCGCGACGGTCGACCACAAGCGGATCGGGATCCTCTACATCGCCACCAGCCTCGTGTTCTTCCTGGCCGGCGGCGTGATGGCGCTGCTGATCAGGACGCAGCTCGCGACGCCCGACATGGATTTCGTCGTTCGCGACGACTACAACCAGCTCTTCACGATGCACGGCACGACGATGATCTTCCTGGTCGTCGTCCCGATCTTCGCCGGCTTCGCGAACTACCTGGTCCCGCTGATGATCGGCGCAGCGGACATGGCGTTCCCGCGCCTGAACGCGCTCTCCTACTGGCTCTTCCTGTTCGGCGGGATCGTGCTGCTCGGGAGCTTCTTCGCCGCGGAGGGCGCGGCGCGCACGGGCTGGACGGGCTATCCGCCCCTGTCCGTAGATGCAGGTGGCAACGGCCAGGACCTCTGGATCGTCGGCCTGCACATCCTCACGCTCTCGTCGCTGGCCGGGGCGATCAACCTCGTCGCGACGATTCACAACATGCGCACGGCCGGGATGACCTGGATGCGCCTGCCGCTCTTCGTCTGGGCGATGGAGATCTACGCAGCGCTGCTGATCGTGGTGCTGCCGGCGCTCTCGGCCGGCCTGACCATGCTCCTGCTCGACCGAGCCGGCCTGACGCACTTCTTCATTCCGTCCGAGGGCGGCGACGCGGTGCTGTACCAGCACGTCTTCTGGTTCTTCGGCCACCCCGAGGTCTACATCATGATCCTGCCCGCGATGGGGATCGTGTCCGAGGTGATCCCCGTCTTCGCGCGCAAGCCGATCTTCGGCTACAAGGCGATCGCGTTCTCGACGGTGGCGATCGGGTTCTACTCGCTGCTCGTCTGGGGCCACCACATGTTCACGGTCGGGCTCCCCATGGGGCTCCAGGTCTGGTTCATGATCGCGTCGCTCACGATCGCCGTCCCGACCGGGGTCAAGATCTTCAACTGGATCGCGACGACCTGGCGCGGGAACCTGATCTTCGACACCGCGATGCTCTGGGCGCTCGGGTTCGTCGCCGTGTTCACGATCGGAGGACTGTCCGGGATCTACGTCGCCGTCTTCCCCTTCGACTGGCAGGTTCACGACTCGTACTTCATCGTCGCCCACCTCCACTACGTGCTCTTCGGCGGGTCGATGTTCGGCGTGTTCGCGGCGCTCTACTACTGGTGGCCGAAAATGTTCGGCCGGATGCTGAACGAGAAGCTCGGGAAGTGGCACTTCTGGCTCGTCTTCATCGGCTTCAACCTGACGTTCTTCCCGCAGCACATGATGGGTCTGCTCGGGATGCCGAGGCGCATCTACAACTACCGCGACACCGATCTTCTGGCGGAGTACAACCTGATCTCGACGGCGGGCTCGTACATCATGGGCGTCGGGATCCTGATCTTCGTCGTCAACGTCTTCTGGTCGCGCAAGGGGCGGGAGCCGCGGGCGCCGAACGACCCGTGGCTGGCGGACACGCTCGAGTGGTACACGACCTCGCCACCGCCGCCGCACAACTTCGACAAGGTTCCGTACGTGACGAGCGCGAGGCCGCTTCGCGACCTGCGCCGCCGAATCGGAGAGCGGCGTTGAGGGCCGGGCCCTGGCTTCGGCTGTGCGGGCTCGGGGCGACCGCGGCGGTCGCGGCGGTCGTCGCGAGCGGCGAGCTCGGGATCGCCCACCGGGCGCTCGTGCTCGTGGCGCTGCCTTTGCTCGTGGCGATGGTGCTCGGCGCGTGGTTCGCGCACCGGCGAGTGTTCTGGTCGGCGAGCGGGGCGCTGGTGCTGTTCCTCGCGGCCGTTGCGAGCTGGTGGTCACCGGCGCTCCACGTTGCGCTGGCCGCCTTGGCCGCGGCCGCGACGGCGGTGGCGACGGCGCAGCTCTATCGCGGCAAGCGCCCGGGCGCGGTTGCGTGGCGCGACTACGTGGCGCTCACGAAGCCGCGGATCATGTCGCTCCTGCTCCTCACGGGAGCGGCGGGGATGTTCGTCGGCGCGCAGGGGTTGCCGGATGCGGCTCTCTTCGTTGCGATGCTGGTGGGTCTGGCGCTGGCATGCGGCGGTGCGAGCGCGCTGAACCACGTGCTCGACCGGGACATCGACCGCTCGATGAAGCGGACGAGCTCCCGTCCGGTCGCCGACGGACGGGTGAGCCCCGAGCTGGCGCTCGAGTTCGGGCTCGCGCTCTCGGCGCTCTCGTTCGTGTTACTCGCTTCGGCGGTGAACGTGCTGACCGCGTGCCTCGCGCTGGTGGGGAATCTCTTCTACGTCCTCGTGTACACGCGGTGGCTCAAGCGCTCCACGCCGCAGAACATCGTCATCGGCGGCGCGGCCGGGGCCGTTCCGCCGCTCGTCGGCTACGCGGCGGCGACGGGCAACCTGGCGCTGCCGGCGCTCTTCCTGTTCCTGATCGTGTTCTTCTGGACGCCGCCGCATTTCTGGGCGCTGGCGCTGCTGATCAAACGCGACTACGCGGCGGCGAAGGTCCCGATGCTGCCCGTCGTGCGCGGTGACAACGAGACGGCGCGGCAGGTGCTGCTCTACACGGTGCTGCTCGTCGGGCTGACGCTGGTTCCGGTGCTGACCGGCACCTTCGGCTGGCTGTACCTGGTCGCCGCAGTCGTGCTCGGCGCCCAGTTCATCCGGCTCGCCCTGCGGCTCCGGCGAGTGACCGCGCCTGCGCAGGCAGGCCGGCTCTTCCACTACTCACTGGCCTATCTCGCGCTGCTCTTCGTGGCCATGGCGATCGATCCGATGGTGGTCCTCTGACCGACCTCACCGAGCCCGTCGAGCAGCCTCCGCCCTCCGAGCCGGTGCCCCAGCCAGTCGATCCGGTCGAGGCAGAGGATCCGCACGACGCGCTGGCGCGGAAGAACACGTCCCTCGGCTGGGCCCTGTTCGGCCTTTCCGTCCTGCTCTTTGCGGGCACGTGGGCGGTCGCATTCGTCTATCTGGCCGTGGCCTAGCTGCTCCCAGACCCGAAACCCGAGCGAACAACCTGTCACACAGTTGACACAGAGCGGGCTTGACACTCCGCGGGGTCCGACACCGGCGCCCCTCCGTGGACGCGATTTTTCTCGCGAAGCCTGACGAGATCCGCCCGGCCGATGGGCTTGCGGCTCGCGGTCAAGGATCTCTTCGACACCGCAGGGCTGACGACGACCTACGGGTCGATCCTCTTCGCCGACCATGTCCCCGATCGAAGCGCCGAAGCGGTCGTCCGCCTCGAACGGGCCGGCTACGTGAACGTCGGCAAGACGAACCTCCACGAGTTCGCCTACGGCGTCACCTCGCAGAACCCGCACTTCGGGACGGTTCCCAACCCGATCGCGCCCGGGCGGACCGCCGGAGGCTCCAGCGGTGGCTCCGCCGCCGCGCTCGCTGCGGAGCTCGCGGACGCCGCGCCTCGGCACCGACTCCGGCGGCTCGATCCGGATCCCCGCCGCCTGCTGCGGGATCGTCGGCTTCAAGCCGACGTACGGGCTCGTCCCGCTCGACGGCTGCTTCCCCCTCGCACCGACCTTCGACCACGCCGGCCCGATGGCCCGCACGGTCGCCGGCTGCACCGCGATGCTGGAAACCCTCGCCCCAGGAGTTCGAATCCGAGACCGCCCGCCAGGTCTCAGTCGGGGTCGCCTGGGACGACCGCTGCTCACCTCTCGTCGGCGACCGGATCCGCGAGGCGGCTGCGCTGCTCGGTGCCCAACCAGTCGACTTCCCCCTTCCACACGGCATCGGCAAGGCGTTCATGCGCGAAGTCGCCGACGTCCACCGAGATCTCTTCGCCGAGAGCGCAGACAGCTACGGCGCAAACGTCCGGGCGAAGATCGAGCGCTGCCTCCAGGTCAGCGACGCGGAAGCGGCGGAGGCAGCCGACCGGCGCGACGCCTATCGACGGGAGGCGGCCGCCGCCCTGGGCGAGCTCGACCTCCTGCTCACGCCCACCCTCGCGTTCGTCGCCCCGCCGCTTCCGGACGACGAGCGCGAGATCCGCGAGGCGCTGATCCAGTTCACGTTCCCTTTCAACGCCCTCGGCTGGCCCGCCCTCGCCCTCCCGGCAGGACCCGCCGAGGACGGCCTCCCCGCGTCGGTTCAGCTCGTCGGACGCCCCGGAACCGATTCGCTGGTTCTCGCGGTCGGAGCGGAGCTGGAGGCATCCCTCGTTCGAGGGACTGCCTGACTCCGCGACCACTGCCGACAACCCTCCTGGCCATGCCTGCGGTTCGCCTTGCCTTCGTCTGCTCGTTTGCGCTGCTCGCCTTCGCGAGCCCAGCGCACGCGGCCGACAACAAGCTCCTGCCCGCCCCCAAGCAGCTTCGCGGCTTCGTCCTGCGCGCCGACGAGAAGCCGAGCCTCTACAGGCACACCTTCCCGCGAACCCCTGCGTTTGCCTGGCGTCCGGTCGCCGGCGCCAGGAAGTACGAGTTCGAGCTCTCGACGAGCGAAGTCGGCGACGACGGCGCGGTGATCTGGACGAGCTCGAGCCTCGAAGCACCGATCAAGACTCCCGCGACCTCCGTCCCCGTCTCGCTCCCCTGGATCACCGGCAACCCGCACTCGCTCTACGCCCGCGTCCGCGGCATCGACTCGCGTGGCCGCGTAGGCCGCTGGAGCCGGCCCTACGGCTTCAACATGCGCTGGCCGGCGAAGCCCAGGCCGATGAGCCCGCAGCACCCGGGCCTGATCCGGTGGACCCCGGTCGAGGGCGCCACCATGTACGAGGTCTGGCTTCGAGGCGCGCGCTCGACGTTCCTCACCACGACGAACGTCGCCGACCAGCGCGACCACTACACCTTCCACCGCTCCCTCCCTTGGATGGCCAGCGTCGACTGGCGCGTCCGCGCCGTCCGGCGGCTCTACGGCGAGATCCCCAACGGGCTTCCCGCCGTCAGCTACGGCCCCTGGAGCGACGTCTTCGTCAACTTCAACCCTCCCACCCTGCCCGGCATGCTCTCCAGCGTCGGCACCGCGTCGGGCTCCGTTGTCAGCCCCGCCGGTGCACCGAGCGCGACCGCCCACGAGCTCACCCCTGCGTTCATCTGGACCGGCGACACGCGCCACGGGCTCACCTACGGGCTCTTCCGCGTGGCCGTCTTCACGGACGTCGACTGCGTCAACCGCGTGTATTCGAGCAGCGTCGTCGGCAGCCCCGCCTGGGCGCCTCGCGTCGGCGGCGCGATCAAGCTGCCCGCGTCGCCCGACGAGCTCACGACGGCCGCCAACGAGTGGCCGAAGTACGGCTCGGGCGCACCCGTGCTGACACCCAACGGACAGACCTTCGTGTCGGCCGACGAGGCCGGCGGCAGCGCGGGCGCCGAACAGACCGCCGTCCCGAAGATCGACCTGTGGGACACGGCGTGGCCCAGGGGCGGCTACTACTGGCAAGTGATCCCGATCGCCCCCACCCCGACCCGTGACGCTCCCGAGAAGCTCGAGTACCGCGAGGCCGAGGTCGGAGAGGACGCCTGCCGCGCCTCGGGCGCCGTCCGCTTCGGCAAGCGCTCGAACGCGCCGAAGCTCGGTGACAGGGCGCCGTACATCTCGGGCCTCTCCCCGAACGGCCGCCTGCTCTCCGCCTCGCCGGCGAGGAAGCCCTTCTACGGCACGCCGATCGTCGCCTGGGAGCCCGTCTGGAACGCCCACGAGTACGAGATCCAGTGGAGCAAGAGCGCGAACCCGTGGCAGACCGTCGGGTCGTCGATCACACCGGCGACAGCGACCGTCCTGCCGGTCGAGCGCGGCGTCTGGTACTACCGCGTCCGCGGCCTGAACCCGTCGCTTCCGAAGAAGCCCGAGATGACGTGGGCGTCGCCGGTTCGACTCCGGGTCGCCGGCCCGCGCTTCCGCATCGTCCGCCGCTAGCGGACTGCGAGCAAACCCGTACAGAGCCTCGCTCGAACGCTCACCGTCGCTCGGTTAGCTTCGGCGTCCAGCGGAGGCGCCTAGCGCCCGTCGAGTTCCGTGCTGCGGAGCCGCGGCGGCACCTGCGGCTCCGAATCGACGTCATTTCCGGCGCGCGCCTCCGCTGTCAAGAACCGGACCATCGCGAGAGAGACGGGTCCCTCGCCCCTCTCGCTGGGCGCGCGAACGCGCTTCTCGTCGGACGCGGTCAGGCGGCTTGGAGCCCTGCGACTGCGTCGTCGAGCCTCTGCTCGATCCGGAAGACGCGGTCGAGACCGGTGATCTCCAGGGTCCGCAGGATCCGGCGATCATCCGAGACGAGCACGAGATCACCGCCGCGCGAACGAAAGCGCGGCTTGTAGCGGAGCAGCAGACTGAGCACGGTCGAGTCGATGAATCCGACCTCGGCGAGATCGACGACGACCGAGTTGCCGCCGAGCTGGAGCACCTCCACAAGCTCTCGCTCCATCTCGGGCGCCGTGTGCAGGTCAACCTCGCCGCTGACCGAGACGACGAAGCCGCCGTGGCTCCCGACCTCCGCGATCCTGACGTCGAACTCCGGCTCCATGCCGTGGACGCTAGCCACGGCCGCCTGAGCGTTCAGCTGGGGATGCCTTTGGATTTGCTCACAGGCCGCGGCTGTCGACCGCCGTCAGCTTGTAACCGACACCCCGCACGGTGACCACGCGCGCCGGATTGCCGGGATCGTGCTCGACCTTCTGGCGGAGGTTCGAGATGTGGATGTCGCACGCGCGCTGATCGCCGACGTAGGACGAGTCCCAGAGGTGCTGCATGATCTCGCGCCTGCTGAAGACCCGCTCCGGATCCTGGGCGAGCAGGAGGAGCAGCTTGAACTCCGACGGCGTGAGCCGCTTCGGCTCGCCTCCGATCTTGACTTCGTGCCGGATCGGGTCCAGCTCGAGGTCGCCAACCCGGAGCATGCTCGTCGCGCCCGAGCGGTCGAGCTGGCGGCGGCGAAGAATCGCCCTGATCCGCCCGATCAGCTCTGCCATCGAGAACGGCTTCGTCACGTAGTCGTCCGCGCCGATCTCCAGGCCGAGTACCCGGTCGAGCTCGGCCCCCTTCGCCGTCAGCATGATGATCGGCACCGCGCTCTCGCTCCGCAGGCGCCGGCAGACCTCTGTGCCGGACATCTTCGGGAGCATGAGATCGAGGATGACGACGTCGTACTCACCGGCCTGGGCCGCCCGCAGTCCCGCCTCGCCGTCCGACGCCGCGTCGACATCGAAACCCTCGCCCCGGAGCGAGTAGTCCAAGGCGTCACGTACCGCCGGCTCGTCCTCGACGATCAGAACCCTGCTCACTCCGCCACCAGGGTCGCACCCTGCGGGAACCGGAAGCGGACGGTTGTCCCGCTGCCCACCTCCGACTCCAGCTCGACGACGCCGCCCACCGCTTCGATCGCTGCTCGGGCGATCGCCAGACCGAGGCCCGACCCGTGGTCGGTCCCGGCCTCTCCGCGGTAGAACCGCTCGAAGACACGCTCTTGCTCGATCTCGGGAATGCCCGGGCCGGTGTCCGAGACGCTGATCTCGGCTGCTCCTCCGGTGAGCCGGGCGGCGAGCTCGATCCGACCGTTCGTCGTGTAGTTGATTGCGTTGATCGCCACGTTGAACACGGCGTGGTCGACGAGCTCCCGATTCGTGACCACAGCGGCATCCGCAGGGCAGGAGACCGTCAGATCGACGCCTTCCCGCGTCCTCACTCCGGCTGCGACCTCGGACAGCAACGGCTCGAGCGCAACCAGCTCCGTCTTCGGCGCCTCCGTGCGTGTCTGGACCCGGGCGAGAACGAGCAGCGCCCGAGTGAGGCGAACGAGACGCGCGGCCGCCTGCTCGATGTGGTCGAGGAAGACGTCGCGTTCGGGAGTGTCCTTCGCCCCGGCCTGCAGGACCTCGACCGCGCTGACGATCGCCGTCAGCGGGCTCTGCAGCTCGTGCGCCGCATTGGTGACGAACTGTTCCTCAGCTGATTCCTGACGACGCGCCCGATTCACCGTTAGGAGATTCCCCCAGCTCGCGCTGGAGGCGAGCAGCGAGCTGCTCCAGGTCGGAGGTCAGGTCCTTGACGATCGGATCCGACGGCTCTCCGAGGTCGTCGTGCGCTCGTTGTGCCGCTCGTTGGATTCGTTCCAACCACATTCGGCGCGCCTCTTCCTCCGCGTGGGCGCCCGCCTCTGGATTGCCCATTAGGCGTTCGGATTTGTGGCTTGGGTGATCTCCGATGCTTCAGCGACCTTCTCCACGACCGCATACCCGTCATTGGTGGCGACCACACTCTCCACATCGACGAAGACATGGTCGCGGAGCACGACGAACCGTCGCGGGTGCTCTCGCACGGCGAGGTACTCCTCCATCCCCACGTGCAGAGTCTCGACACAACTGACGGTGGCGCACTCGCAGGCGATCGCGTACGTCTCGCTGACATCGGAGAAGGCCTCGTTGAGCTCACGCAGCTTCTCGTTGACGGCGCGGAACAGCGCCTGGTTGCGGGCTGCGCGAAGCTCGCGGTCCCGCTGGTTCTCGGTCTCCATCCGGCACCTCCCGGTGCTTGCCGTGCTGCCTCAAGGAGTCCTCTAGGGCACCGGCCTGGGCAATCGCTCGCAAAGGAGGATGCGGAAAAGGATGACCCTGCTTCCAGTCACGGTACCACCGATCGGAGCGGCGATCAGCGCGAGCCGGCGGCGGCGGTTGCGGCCTCGTAGACGGGATCGCGAACGAAGACGTCGAGCTCGTCGGAGAGCAGGTCGCTCGGCTTCCGGTCGCCGCCGACCGGAAGCGTGTCCGCTCGCTCGAGCTCGACCTGGACGCCCGCCCGCGACTCGAGCCAGCCTGCCACGAGCGCAGTCTCAGCCGGCGGGCCTGTGAGCCGGTCGGGAAGCTCGGGCCAGGCGCGGGCCAGCGTACGGCGCCACGGCAGCGTACGCCGCCAGGCGATGTCCGAGACCGCCACGCGGTCGAACTGCCCGACGAGCTCCGCGAACGCGGACGGGACGTCCGGCCACTCGGCGGAGTCGACGATGAGGCGGTCGACCATGTCCACCAGCTGTCCGAACACCGGCGAACCGAAGTCGGGCCGGCCGCGCCAGCGGAGGAAGACCGGCAGGTCGGGCAGGAGCAGCGGCGCCGCGATGCTCGCCGGCGCCTCCGCTCTGCCGCCGCGCAGCCGAAGCTCGACCACCTCGCTGCAGAGATGCCGCTCGATCCCGGCGAGCTCGTAGCATTCGAGATGCACCCGCGCTGCCAGCGCGTCCTCCTCACCGGCTTGCGGGAAGAGCAGGAGCGTCCGCGACGGGTGGCGCTCGCCGAGCCCCGCCAGCGTGTCTGCCGCAGCCTCCTGCCACTCCGGCGGCACCCAGGCGAGGTGGGTCAGGACACTCGTCCGCAAGTCGGGCTCGCCCCCGTGCGAATGTCGGTACCGGAGATCGACGAGGGCAGCCTCGATTTCCGCGATCGTGGCGCAGTCGTCGACCCACTCCTCGACGTGCGCTACCGGTGCCACTCGACGAGCTCCTGCGCCGCCTGCGGGCCCCAGGTGCCGGCAGGGTAGTTCGGGAACGACGGTGTGTCCCGCCTCCAGGCCGCGACGATCGCGTCCACCAGCGCCCACTGCTCCTCGATCTCGTCCGAGCGGGTGAAGAGCGTCGCGTCGCCGAGCATGGCGTCGAGGATCAGCCGCTCGTAGGCCTCGGGCAGGCCGGTGCGGAAGGCGCCGCCGTAGAGGAAGTCCATGTGGACGGTGCGGACGCGCATCCCCTCGCCGGGGACCTTCGCCCCGATCGCGAGCGACACGCCCTCGTTGGGCTGGATGTGGATGATGAGAATGTTCGGCCGCAGCTCCCTCGCGTCCTCGAAGAGCGGATGCGGCACGCGCTTGAACTCAACGGCAATCGTCGTCTCGCGCCGCGGGAGCCGCTTGCCGACACGGACGTAGAAGGGGGTGTCGGCCCAGCGCCAGTTCTCGATCTCGAGCCTGGCGGCGACGAAGGTCTCCGTCTCCGACTCCGGGTCGACCTTCGGCTCCTCGCGATAGCCGGACACCGGCTCGCCCTCGATGAAGCCGGGCCCGTACTGTCCCCGCACGACCTCGTTCGGCGCCGGCGTCGCCAGCGCCTTCAGCACCTTCAGCTTCTCGTTGCGCACGGCTTCGGCGGTGAAATCGATGGGCGGCTCCATGCCGGTCAGGGCAACCAGCTGGAGGAGGTGGTTCTGGAACACGTCGCGGATCGCTCCGGCCCGCTCGTAGAACGCGGCACGGTTCTCGATCCCGATCGACTCGGCGACCGTGATCTGGACATGGTCGATGAACTGCCGGTTCCAGACGGGCTCGAAGATTCCGTTGGCGAAGCGCAGCGCCATCAGGTTCTGGACCGTGTCTTTGCCCAGGTAGTGGTCGATGCGGAAGATCTCGTCCTCGGCGAAGTGCCGCTGAGCGAGTAGCTCGTTCAGTGCCCGGGCCGACTCGAGATCGTGGCCGAACGGCTTCTCGACGATCAGTCGCGTCCAGCCGGCGGCGGCGCGGCGCTCGCCGATCTCCTCGACGAGCCTCGGCATCGCATCCGGCGGGACGGCGAGGTAGAAGACGCGGTTCTTAAGCGTGCCGAACTCCTGGTCGAGCTCGCGGAGCGTCACCGCGACCTGGTTCTGGCTCTCCTCGTCGTCGAACTCGATCGAGACGTAGCGCGTTCTGGTGGCGAGTTCGTCCCATACCTCCTGACGGAACTCGTCCCGGCAGAACTCGCGGACGGCGGCCTCCATGGCTGAGACGAACTCCTCGGTCGACTGCTTCGTCCGGGCGACCCCGAGCACGGCGAACTGCTCGGAGAGCAGGTCCCGAAAGGCGAGCGCGTACAGCGCCGGGAAGATCTTCCGGCGGGTCAGGTCACCCGAGGCGCCGAAGATCGTGAGCACACACGGCTCCGGCCGCCGTCGCAGCTCGAGCCCCTCGGCGAGCGGGTTCTCGCCGGTGCTGGGCTCAGTCGCGCTTGACTGCGTGACCACCGAACTGCTCCCTGAGTGCCGCGTTGACCTTGGCTGCGAAGGACTCGTCCTGGCGGGACGCGAAGCGCGCGTAGAGGGCCGCGGTGATGACGTGGAGCGGCACTGCCGTGTCGATCGCCTGCTCGACCGTCCACCGCCCCTCGCCCGAGTCCTCGACGTAGCCGCGGATGTGCTCCAGGCCCGGGTTCTCGTCCAGCGCCCGGGCGAGGAGGTCGAGCAGCCAGCTTCGGACGACCGAGCCGTGCCGCCAGAGCTCCGCGACCGCCGCGAGGTCGAGCTCGAACTCGGATGCCTGCAGCAGGTCGAACCCCTCCGCGTACGCCTGCATGAGCCCGTACTCGACCCCGTTGTGCACCATCTTCACGAAGTGCCCGGCCCCAGACGGGCCGACATGGCCGTAGCCGCCCTCCGGGGCGAGCGCCTCGAAGATCGGCTCGAGGCGGCCGACGGGCTCGTCCTCGCCTCCGACCATCAGCGCGAACCCCTCGCGGAGCCCCCAGATCCCGCCCGAGACGCCGGCGTCGACGAAGAAGAGCTCTCGTTCCTTCGCGTAAGCCGCCCGCCGCTTGGAATCGTGGAAGTTCGAGTTGCCGCCGTCGACGATCGCATCGCCGGGCTCGAGGATCCCGAGCAGCTCCTGGAACGTGCTCTCGGTGATCTCGCCGGCGGGCACCATCATCCAGACGTGTCTCGGCCGGTCGAGCTGCTGGACGAGCTCCTCCAGCGAGCCCGCGGTGGACTCGACGTTCGGGTCGTAGGTCTGCACCTCGTGGCCGGCCTGGCGCAGGCGCTCCGTCATCCCCGCGCCCATCCGGCCGAGCCCAACCATCCCGAGCTTCACAGGTCGATCCTCACCACGCGGCGGCCGCGCTCCTCGAGCGCCTGGAGATCTCCTTCTGCCTGCGCCTGGATCAGGGCGCGGAACCCGAACTTCTGCCCCGGGATCGGCAGCTCCTCGCCGAGGTCGTCCACGACCTGGACGAACAGGCCGGTGTCAGGCCCGCCCTTGTGGAGCTGTCCCGTCGAGTGGAGATAGCGCGGCCCTAGCCCGACCGAGACGGCGGCACCGGTTTCGTGGGCCCGCCGGACGAGCGGTTCGAGCTCGGCTTCGCGGTCGGGGTCGATGAACGCCTGGATCGCGACGTACCGCCCCGGCCCCGCCTGCGCGAGCAGCTCGTCGAGTGCCCCTTCGGGACCTGGCTTGGGGTCTGACCCCGAGCCACGGCTCGAAAGGACGGCGTTGGTCTTGTCCTTCGCGGCCTGGACGTCGGGCTGGTCGAAGGGGTTGATGCCGAGGATCGAGCCGGCCACCGCGGTCGCGAACTCCCAGCGGAAGAACTCCTCGCCCAGCTCGTAGGGGCCGGGAAGCCGGATCTCGGGCGGCTCGCCCCCTTCCCGCACCGGGACGATTCCCTTGCCTTCCTTGCCTGTGGACTCGGCCACGAGCTGCTCGACCCAGAGCCCGAAGTCCGCGTCCACCTGGAGGAATTGCTGCTCCGCGAGCCACAGGCCGAGGTCCAGCCCCGGATTGCCGTCCGAGCGGCGACAGGCCTCACGCATCTCCTCGGCCCGGTCGACAAGGCGCAGGACGTCGACGCCCATCAGCGCCGCCGGCAGCAGCCCGAACACGGACAGCGCCGAATAGCGCCCGCCGATCGTCGGCTCGCCGTAGAAGACGTCCTCCGAGAGCTCGGCGAGCGGGAGAGCCGGGATCGGTGATGACTGCGAAGCGCCGGCCCTTGTCCCGGAAGTAGTCCACCTGCGAGCGGGTCTCGATCGTCGTCCCGGACTTCGACGCCGCGATGAAGAGCGTCCGCTCGATGTCGAGCGATTCCTCGAGCCGCCGGATCGCCGTCGGATGCGTGGTGTCGAGGACGTGGAAGCGCTCGGCGCGGAAGAAGCGGCGCATCACTTCGGGCGCCAGGCTCGAGCCGCCCATCCCCAGCAGCACCACGTCGTCGACCTCCGCCTCGAGCCGCGTCGCGAACTCCAGGAGCTCGTGCGCGCGTTCGCGCATGCGCGCCGGCTCGTCGAGCCACCCGAGCCAGTGGGCCTCGTCGTGGCCCGTCCAGACCGACGGATCCCGCTCCCAGATCCGCTCGACGAGCTCGGCGGGAGCGAGCGTGCTCAAGCGGCTACGAGCTGCGCTCGTTTCGCGGCCACGCCCTCGAGGAGGTCGTCGAACGAGTCGGCGAACTTCTGCACGCCCTCCTCCTCGAGCACCCTGGTCACGTCGTCGTAGTCCACCCCGACCGCGGCCAGCTCGTCGAAGAGCTTGCGCGCCTCGTCCAGGCCTTCCTCGAGCGTCGGCCGCACCTCGCCGTGTTCCTGGAACGCCTCGATCGTCTCCTTCGGCATTGTGTTCACCGTCTCCGGCCCGATCAGATCCTCGATGTACATCACGTCGCGGTACTCGGGATTCTTGGTCGACGTCGACGCCCACAGGCAGCGCTGCGTCGATGCGCCCCTGGCCGCCAGCGCCTCCCAGCGCGGGCCGGAGAAGAGCTCCTTGTAGCGCTGATAGGCGAGCTTGGCATTCGCGATCGCAAGCCGGCCCTTGAGGTGGTCATGGCCGCCGATCGAGTCGAGGCGCTTGTCCGCCTCGGTGTCGACGCGGGAGACGAAGAAGCTCGCAACCGACGTCACCTGCTTGGGGTCGCCGCCCGACTCGACCAGACGCTCGAGCCCGCGGATGTACGCCTCGGCGACCTCGGCGTAGCGGTCGAGGCCGAAGATCAGCGTCACGTTGATCCGCTTGCCCCGGGCGATCATCTCCTCGATCGCGGGAACACCGGCGGCGGTGGCGGGGATCTTGACGTAGAGGTTCGGCTTGGCGATCTCGTCGTGGAAGCGCTGTGCCTGCTCGATCGTCGCCTCGGTGTCGTGGGCGATCCCGGGCTCGACCTCGAGCGAGACGTAGCCGTCCTGGCCCTCCGTGCCGTCCCAGACCGTGCGCATCAGGTCACACGCCTCACGGATGTCGTCGAACGCGAGCCGGAGGAAGATCTCCTTCGGGTCGTCCTCTTCGGCGAGCACCTCGCGGAGCTGGTCGTCGTACCAGTCTCCCTCGGACATGGCCTTCTGGAAGATGGTCGGATTGGATGTGACGCCGACGACGGCGTCCTCGGCCATCATCCGCGCGAGCTCACCCGTGCGCAGCCATTCGCGGGACAGGGAGTCGATCCAGACGCTCTGGCCGAGCGCGCTCAGTTGGTGAAGTCGTGACTCAGGCATTCGCAGCCTCTCTTTCCATCGCTTCGATCTTCTCAAGCCTCCTGCGGTACCGCTCACCGCCGTCGAACTCCGCTGCCAGGAAGGCGCGGACGAGCTCGGCGGCCATGTCGGCGCCGACGACCCCGGAGCCGATGCAGAGGACGTTCATGTCGTCGTGCTCGACTCCCTGGTGTGCCGAGTACGTGTCGTGGCAGATCGCAGCTCTTACCCCGGGCAGCTTGCAGGCCGCGATCGAGGCGCCGACGCCGGAGCCGCAGACGAGGATTCCCCGCTCGGCCTCGCCCGAGCGGATCGCGTCGCCGACCTCGCGGGCCTTGTCCGGGTAGTCGACCGCCGGCTCGGCCGCGTCCGTCCCGAGGTCGAAGGGCTCGTGGCCGAGCGCCTGCACCTCCTCGAGGACGCGCTCGCGCAGCTTGACGCCCCTGTGGTCGAAGGCCACCGCAACACGCATCGCTCGACTACGTTACCCCTCTATGGCGGGGCCAGACCTCTGGCGGGAGCTAGGACAGCAGCTGCGCGTGGATGCGGTGCGCGCCAGCGACAAGGCGGGCTCCGGGCACCCGACGTCGTCCATGTCCGCCGCGGACCTGGCCGCCGTGTTGCTCGCGAGCCACTTCCGGTACGACTTCGACGAGCCGAAGAGCCCCGCGAACGACCGTCTCGTCTTCTCCAAGGGCCACGCCTCCCCGCTCGTCTACGGCCTGTTCCGCGCCGCCGGCGTGCTCTCGGAGGAGGAGTTCGGCACCTACAGGCAGTTCGGCAGCCGGCTCGAGGGGCATCCGACGCCCTCGCTTCCGTGGGTCGACGTCGCAACCGGCTCGCTGGGGCAGGGGCTGCCGATCGGCGTCGGGATGGCGCTCGCCGGCAAGCGGCTCGACCGCCTGCCGTTCCGAGTCTGGGTCATCTGCGGGGACAGCGAGATGGCCGAGGGCTCGATGTGGGAGGCGGCCGAGCATGCCGCGTTCTACGAGCTCGACAACCTGACCGCGATCATCGACGTCAACCGGCTCGGGCAGCGGGGCGAGACCATGCACGGCTGGGATCTGTCTTCGTACTCGGACCGTTTGCGCGCGTTCGGCTGGCACGCGATCGAGATCGACGGCCACGACGTGGAGCAGATCGACGCCGCCTACCGCGAGGCCGAGTCCACGACGGGGAAGCCGACCGCGATCGTCGCGAAGACGCTCAAGGGCAAGGGGTACTCGAAGGTCGAGGACCAGGGCGGCTGGCACGGGAAGGCGGTCGCGGAGGAGGCGGTCGAGGAGCTCGGCGGCGTCCGGAACATCACTGTCGACGTCCCGAAGCCGGAGCCCGCGGAGCGCCACCAGTTCGATGCGCCGGGTTCCCCGGACTGGCCGAGGTACGAGGTCGGCTCCAAGGTGGCGACGCGCAAGGCCTACGGCGAAGCGCTCGCGGCGCTCGGAGGCTCGGATCCGATGGTGGTCGCGCTCGACGGCGAGGTCTCGAACTCGACCTACGCCGAGATCTTCCGCGACGCTCACCCGGAGCGGTTCTTCGAGATGTACATCGCGGAACAGCAGATGGCCGCCGCCGCCGTGGGGATCCAAGTGCTCGGGTGGAAGCCGTTCGCCTCCACGTTTGCCGCGTTCTGGAGCCGCGCGTACGACTTCGTCCGCATGGCCGCGATCAGCCGGGCGAACCTGAAGCTCTGCGGCTCACACGCCGGGGTCTCGATCGGGGAGGACGGGCCGTCCCAGATGGCGCTCGAGGATCTCGCCGAGTTCCGTGCGATCAACGGCTCGACCGTCCTCTACCCCTCGGACGGGAACCAGACGGCCAAGCTCGTCCGGACCATGGCCGAACTCGACGGGATCTCGTTCCTCCGGACTACCCGCGCCGACACGCCGGTGATCTACGACGCCGACGAGGACTTCCCGGTCGGCGGCTCCAAGACGGTGCGCTCGACGGACGACGACGACGTCACGATCGTGGCGGCCGGGATCACGCTCCACGAGGCGCTGTCGGCGGCGGATCGCCTGGCCGAGGAAGACATCGCCGCACGGGTCATCGACCTCTACTCGGTCAAGCCGATCGACGGGGAGACGATCCGCGCGATTCGAACGCCGATCGTCACGGTCGAGGACCACTGGGCGGAGGGCGGGTTGGGCGAGGCCGTGCTGGCGGCGCTCGCCGATCTCGAGGATCGGCCGCCCGTACAGATCCTCGCGGTGCGCGAGCTCCCTCACTCCGGCAAGCCGGCCGAGCTCCTGGCCGCCGCCGGGATCGACGCCGAAGCGATCACCGCAGCCGCACGGGCCCTGGTCAGAGCCCGCGTGTCCGCCTGATCACTCCTGATCGAGGTCGATCCGCACCGTCATCAGGTCGGTGCCCATCAGCCGGACGACGCGGGCGTTGAGAGCCGACAGCGAGCGCTGACGCTCGAGCGGGTCGTCGTCTGGCAGCGCGCGGGCCGTCCCGGTCCGCCAGCGCCCGTTCACGAAGACCCGCACCCGCGGGTCGGCCGCGATGTTGCGGACATAGCCCGCCTTCGGCCCATGCTCGGCGACGATCCAGAACGTGTCACCGGAGAGCCCGTTCCCGACCGGCGTCTGCCGCCGCCTGCCGGTCTTCCGTCCTCGGGTCTCGAGAATGCCCCAGCCGCGCACCAGCCGCAGGCGCACCGCGAGCTTCACCACCGGGTTGACGAGGTAGCGAGAGAGCGCGGTCGTGAACCGCCGCTTGCTCATAGAGCCGCGTCGAGGTTCTCGAGCGCGCGCTCGAAGAGGCCCTGGAACCAGGCACGCCCGCCGAGCGCGAGCAAGAGCCGGTCCAAGGGCGACGCCTCCGGAACCTCGGCCGAGAGGCGCACGATCGAGCCGGAGCCCGACGGCCGGATATCCCAGGCGACGAGGCCGACGGTGCCGCCGCGGAGATCCGCCCGGCCGGTGACGCGTACCGGCCGCTCGGCCTCGAGGACACGGGTCTGGACTGTCCGTGACAGGCCCAGCGGTCCCTTGAGCCGGATCGTTCCACCATCCTCACCGAGCTCGCCCAGCTCCAGGAACCGCTGCTCCAGGCGCCAGTGGTTCCGGAGATCCGCGAGGAAGTCGAACACGCGCT
>CAVTCN010000047.1:0-23294 GCA_963733215.1 uncultured Actinomycetes bacterium | reverse complement strand
CTGGTAGGTCACGAGCCGAAGGCCAGGTCCCTCGGAGACATGACGAGTGTCTGACACCTTGTCCCCAGCGGGCGGGCTCGTGGGGACACGCTCGCGAAGGACAGCCTGCTCGCCGACCTCGCCGTAGGGCACGCCGCCGTAACAGATCCCGGAGATCTCTTCGAAGACCTGAGCAGCGTGGGGCGAGAGCTCGACGCTCGAACCGCTCGGCGAGTCGCGAGATCATTGCGACCTCGTCGGGTGCCGGCGGGATCGCGGCGCGGCGGATGCGCTGAAGCCGACCTTCGAGGTTGACGTAGGTGCCGTCGCGTTCCAGGTAGCTCGTCCCGGGCAGGATCAGGTCGGCCCACGGCGCGACGAGCCGCCGGAACATGCCGATCGCGATCACCTTCTCGGCCAGCTCGGCCATGGCCCTGACATTCGGGTTGGCAGCCGCCTCGTCGCCGGAGACGATCAGGAGGCCGATCGGCTCCGGGTTCTCGGCCTCGCCGTCGTCCGCCGCGGCCCAGGCGTCGGCGGCGCCGCGGCCGTTCGCCGTCTGCGGCAGGTGAAACGCGGCGCAGCCGTCGCGCTCGAGGCCGCCGGCCGCGGCCAGCTGGGCGCCGTCCCCACCCGATACGACCAGCACGGCCCGCTCCGCCTCTCGCAGCCGTCCCTCCAGCGCGGAATCCCCCTCGCTCTGCCGGACGATCTCCGCGCCGTTCCGGCGCGCTTCCCTGATCCAGAGGTCGACGATCGGCGCGCGCTCCGCGACCGGCTCGTCGCCGAGCACGACGACGAGGTCGGCGTCGCGGATCGTCGAGAGCGGGGCGCGATAGGCGTCGTACGAGTGGTCGACCGGCTCGGGGAGGAGCGCCGAATGCGCGCCGACGCCCTGGCGCAGCAGCTTCCCGAGCGCGTACGCGAGCTCGACCGTCTCCGAGCCCGACAGCACCGTGACGATCCGTCCCTCCGCGCCGCGGATCAGAGACTCGGCCTCGTCAAGTGCCTCGTCCCACGAGAGCTCGTCGTAGCGCGGCGCGGCCTTGCGAAGCGGGTCGACTACACGGTCGGGCGCCTGCAGGTGGCTGTACGCGAACCGACCCTTGTCGCAGAGCCAGCCGCCGTCCACCTCCGGGTGGTTGCGGGAGAGGATCCGCTTGACCTGCCCCTCGCGTGTCGTCGCGGAGATGTTGCAGCCGACCGGGCACATCCCGCAGACGGACGGCACGTTCTGGATCTCCCACGGCCGCGCTTCGAACCGGTACGGCGTCGAGGTCAGCGCGCCGACCGGGCAGAGCTCGATGACGTTGCCGGTGAACCGCCCGCGGTAGGGCTCGTCCTCGAACGTCGCGATCACGGACTGCGCACCTCGGTCCCGCGCGATCAGCTGGCCGTCCTCGGAGACCTCGCCGGAGAAGCGCGTGCAGCGGTAACAGAGGATGCAGCGCTCGCGGTCGAGCGCGATCAGCGGGCTGATCGGAATCGGCTTGTCGAACGTGCGCTTCGGGAACGTCATCCGCGTGTTGCCGGGCCCGTAGCGGAACGTGAGGTCCTGGAGCGGGCACTCGCCGCCCTTGTCGCAGACCGGGCAGTCGAGCGGGTGGTTGACGAGGATGAACTCGAGCGTCGCGTTCTGGCCGTCGGCCGCCTTCTCGGAGGTCTGGGCGGTGCGCACCACCATCCCGTCCTGCGCGGTCAGTGTGCAGCCGGCCTGGAGCTTCCCCTGGCCCTCGACCTCCACGAGGCACATGCGGCAGGCGCCGATCGGCGGCCCGATACGTGGCTCGTAGCAGAACACCGGAATCTCGATGCCCGCGGCAGCCGCGGTCTCGACCAGGCCCAGGCCCTTCGGCACCAGCACCTCCACGTCATCCACGACCAGCGTGACCAGCTCGACGGAGCTCATGCGGGCACCAGCGGCAGGTGCTTGTGGACGTGCGTGTCGCTCGGCGCCAGAACGCCCTCGATCGACGAGGCACCGCCGAATGGGCACCCTCCCTCATCCACGTGGCGCTTGAACTCGTCGTAGAACTTGTCCGCGTAGCTCGCTGCGCAGTAGACGGCGAAGTCGCCGAGCGCGCAGAGCGACTTGCCGAGGATCCGGTCGCAGACGTCCTGCAGGAGGTCGAGGTCGGACTGCGTGCCCTCGCCGTCCTCGATCCGCTCGAGCAGCTGCACGAGCCAGCGCGTCCCCTCGCGGCACGGCGTGCACTTGCCGCAGGACTCGTGCATGTAGAACTTCTCCGCCCGCAGGCCGAGCTGCACCATGCAGGCCCGCTCGTCGACGACGATGATCGCCGCCGAGCCGAGGAACGAGCCGGCGGCCTGGACGGCGTCGAAGTCGAGCGGGACGTCGATCTGGTCGGGCGTGAAGACCGGGACGGACGAGCCGCCCGGGATGATCGCTTTCAGGGCGCGCCCGTCGACGACGCCGTGGCCGTGCTCGAAGATCAGCTCGCGCAGGGTCGTCCCGAGGGGAAGCTCGTAGTTCCCGGGCTTGTTGACATTGCCGGAGAGCGAGTAGACGACGGTGCCGGGCGCCGCCTCGACGCCGAGCTCCGAGTAGCGCTCCACGCCGAGCTCCAGGATCGCCGGGACGCTGGCGATCGTCTGGACGTTGTTGACGAGGGTCGGGCCGGAGTAGAGGCCGGTGACCGGCGGGAACGGCGGGCGGGGCCGCGGCTGGCCGCGCTTCCCTTCGAGCGAGTCGAGGAGCGCCGACTCCTCCCCGCAGATGTAGGCGCCCGCGCCGCGGTGGACGACGACGTCGCAGTCGCCGAAGACGCCGGCGGCGCGCGCCTCCTCCACGGCACCAGTGAGCACCTCGTACTCCGTCAGGTACTCGCCGCGGATGTAGATGAAGACGCTCTGCGACTGGATCCCGTGCGCTGCGATCAGGCAGCCCTCGATGAACCGGTGCGGGACCCTGCGCATGATCTCGCGGTCCTTGAACGCCCCCGGCTCCGACTCGTCCGCGTTTGCCACCACGTAGGCAGGGCTGCGGCGCTTGTCCGGCGGCGGGACCAGGCTCATCTTCCGCCCCATCGGGAAGCCGGCGCCGCCACGGCCGCGCAGCTTGGCGTTCGTGATCTTCTCGATCAGCTGCTCGGGCGACATCCCGCGCGCCTTCTCGAGCTGCTCGTAGCCGCCGATCGCGCGGTACTCGTCCAGCTTCGTGAGGTCGCGCTCGTCGGCCCCGGTGAGGATCGTCAGCTCAGCGGCCACGGATCTCCTCCACCAGCGCAGGGATCTCGTCCGGCCGCACGGGCTCGCGGTAGCGCTGGTCGACCACGACGACGGGTGCGTACCCGCAGCCGCCGGCGCACTCGACGAGCCGGAAGGTGAACGCGCCGTCCTCGGTCGTCTCGCCCGGCGCCACGCCCAGTTCCTCCTCGAGCGCGTCCACGACGGCCTGGGCGCCGACCAGGGCGCAGGAGAGGTTCGTGCAGACCTCGATCGAGTGCCTGCCGACGGGCTCCAGGTGGTACATGTCGTAGAAGGACGCGACCGACTGGACGTAGGCCGGCGTCAGCTCCATCGCGTCCGCGACCTCCTCGAGCGCCTCGACCGGCAGCCAGCCGTCGTGGCGCTTCTGCGCGAGATGGAGGGCGTCCATGATCGCCGAGCGGCCGTCGGGATACAGCGCGCGGAGCTCCTGCACGCGGTCGTAAAACTCGGTCGGGGTCACCGGTCGGTGTCCCCCATGACCGAGTCGAGCGAGCCGACGATCGCGATCAGGTCGGCGACGAGCGCCTCGTGCATGCAGGTCGCGGTCGCCTCCAGCGCCACGAACGACGGGGCGCGGAACTTGACGCGCCACGGCCGCGGGCCGCCGTCCGAGACCACGTAGCAGCCCTTCTCACCCCGCGGCGACTCGATCGCGACGTAGATCTCGCCCTCCGGCACCCGGTAGCCCTCCGTGACGATCTTGAAGTGGTGGATCAGCGACTCCATCGAGGTGTGGAGCTCATGCCGCGGCGGGAGGACGACCTTGCGGTCGTCGGCAATCCACGGCTCGCCTTGCATGTCCTCGAGCCGGTCGAGGCACTGCTCGACGATTCGCACCGACTCGCGCATCTCGTCGATCCGGACGCGGTAGCGGTCGTAGACGTCGCCGTTCGAGTAGACCGGGATACCGAACTCGACCTCGTCGTAGGCGAGGTATGGCTGCCTCTTCCGCAGATCCCAGTCGACGCCCGACGCGCGTAGCACCGGGCCGGACTGCCCGAGCGCGATCGCGTCCTCGGCCGAGAGCAGGCCGATCCCCTGCGTCCGCTCGAGCCAGATCTCCTGGCGCCCGATCAGCGCCTCGTAGTCGTCGACCGCCTTCGGCATCCAGTCGCAGAACTTGCGGGCCTCGGCGTAGAAGCCGGACGGGATGTCCTCGGCCAGGCCGCCGGCCTGGAAGTACCGCGTGTGCATGCGGACCCCGGTGACCAGCTCGAACAGGTCGAGCACCTGGTCGCGCTCGCGGAAGCAGTACCAGAACATCGAGATCGCCCCAAGCTCGAGTGCGCCGGTGCCGAGGAAGACGAGATGCGAGTGGATCCGGTTGAGCTCGCAGAGCAGCATCCGCATCCAGGTGGCCTTGGGTGGGACCTCGAGCCCGAGCAGCTTCTCGATCGCGAGCACGAAGACCAGCTCGTCGTTCTGGAAGCCGACGTAGTCGATCCGCTCGGGGTACGTGATCGCCTTCCACCAGGACTTGTGCTCCATCGTCTTCTCGAAGCCCGTGTGGAGGTAGCCGATCACCGCCTCGGTGCCGACGACGCGCTCGCCTTCGAGGTCGATGATCAGCCGTAGGACGCCGTGCATCGACGGGTGGTTCGGCCCGAAGTTGATGCGCATCACGTCCTCGCTGCCCTCGAGCTCGGAGGGCGTCGAGAGGACGGTCGGGATCGGCGACGGGATGCGCGAGCCCTCGTAGATCCGGCGGCGCTGGGCGGTCGCCACTAGTGCTCCGTCCTGCGATGCCGCCCCGCTTCCGGGTCGTGAGCCTGGCGCCGCGTGATCGCGGGCCGGAAGCAGGCATGTATTGCTGGGCGGAGCACTTACCGCTCCTCGGAGAAGCGGACGGGCTCTCCGCCGATCGGATAGTCCTTCCGCAGCGGGTGTCCCTCCCAGTCGTCCTCCATCAGGATCCGGCTGAGGTTCGGGTGCCCCTCGAAGCGGATGCCCATCATGTCCCAGGCCTCGCGCTCGTGCCAGTCGGCGGTCGGCCAGACCGGGATCACGCTCTCGAGCGTCTCGCCGTCGTCGATCCAGACCTGGACGCGGACCCGCGGGGCGCCGTCCCTCAGCCCCAGCAGGTGGTAGTTGACAGAGAAGCGCTTCTGCTTCGGGCGAGGCAAGCGGCCGTAGCCCTGCGATGCGACGGAGACGCCGAGGCCCGCCGGCGCGTTGAGGTCGCGGCCCCGGTCCGTGCCGTAATAGCCGGCAACCCCCCGCTTGCCCCAGCCGAGGTAGTCCGTGGGCGTGATGTCGGAGAGGAAGTTGAAGCCTTCGCGGTCGCGAAGGTGGACGCAGGCCTCGCGGAGACGAGCCGGGTCGACGACGAGCGTCGTCTCGCCGTGCTCCTCCCTCGTCTCGACGAGCCCGGGCACAGCCTCGAACATCACTCGGCGACTCCCCGGATCTCGTACGCGGGTGGGACGCCTGCCTTGATCTTCTCCTGGAGCCGGACGATCCCCTCGACGAGCGCCTCAGGCCTCGGCGGGCAGCCGGGGACGTGGATGTCGACGGCGACGACCTTGTCGACGCCCTGGAGGATCGCGTAGTTGCTGAACATCCCGCCGGAGCTCGCGCAGGCGCCCATCGCGATCACCCACTTCGGCTCGAGCATCTGGTCGTAGATCTGGCGGAGCGGCCCGGCCATCTTGTGGGCGACCCGGCCGGAGACGATCAGCAGGTCGGCCTGGCGCGGCGACGAGCGGAAGACCTCGGCGCCGAAGCGCGCGATGTCGTACCGCGAGGAGACGATCGACATCATCTCGATCGCGCAGCAGGCGAGCCCGAAAGTGGCGGGCCAGATCGAGTTCCCCTGCGACCAGGCGACGGCCTTCTCGACCGTCGAGAGCATCAGCTTGTCCTGGAGGTCCTCCGGGCCGAGCTCGCGCTCGAAGACGCCCGGTTCCTTGTTGGGCATCAGGACCCGCTCGGAGTGGATGTTGTAGTCGCGGAGCCGCTTCCTCTTCCCGTTGCCGCCGTTTACCGCCACTCGAGAGCTCCCTTCCGCCAGATGTAGACGTAGGCGACGGCGAGGATCCCGATGAAGAAGGAGAGCTCCCAGAACGCGAACCAGCCGAGGGGCTCGAGCACGACCGCGAGCGGGTAGAGGAAGACGATCTCGATGTCGAAGACGATGAAGAGGAGCGCGGTCAGGTAGAAGCTGATCGTGAACCGCTGCAGCCGCGGCGGCCCCTCCGAGACACCCGATTCGAACGGCAGCACCCGCGTTCGGTTGCGGTGCGACGGCCGGGTCGCGAAGAGGAACGACATGCCCATCATCGAGGCCGGGATGGCCAAGGCCAGCAACCCGTAGATCAGGAAGGGCAGCCAGTTATCGAGCATCGCTGCGTGGCGCCGGGGCCCCCACTCCGGCCCGGAGTCTACAGCGGTGGCCGCTGCACGATCAGGGCACGAAACCGCTCAACGAAGCGTGAAACAGGTGTTACAAAGTCCACGTCCTTGCCCCTCCGGCGGGGGACGGCGGCGCCCGGTCTCGCTGCTACGATTGGCCGGCCTTGGAGATCACCGAGCGTCCAGTCACGATCGTCTCTCTCACCGAGCGCGCAGCCTCGAAAGTGCGCGATCTCATGTCCGAGGAGCCGGCCGGCGAGGCGGAGGTTCTTCGCGTCGCGGTCCAGGGCGGCGGGTGCTCCGGCTTCGAGTACGCGCTCGGCTTCGATCGCGGCTCGATGGAGGGCGACCACGAGCTCGAGGCGCACGGCATCAGGGTCGTCGTCGATCCCTTCAGCGCTCCGTACCTGACCGGCACCGAGATCGACTTCGTCGACGGCCTCCAGGGCGGGTTCGCGATCAACAACCCGAACGCGACCGCCGGGTGCGGCTGCGGGCACTCGTTCCAGGTCGAGGACGAGGCCGACCCGCACGCGAACGGCGGCTGCGGCTCCGGCTGCTCGCACTAGCGGGAGGGCTCGGCGGGACGTCGCTCGTCGTCGGGACGCGATGGTCGTTCCGAGGCAAGGACGCAGGGAGCGTTCGTATCGATGTGATACGGGCGCGACTGAGGACGCAGCCTCGGGGCGAGCAGCGCGCTTCCGACGGCTCAGTCTGCGTGCCGCCGAGCCCTCCTGACCTAGCATTCACGGCGCCATGACCGACGTCGTCGACGTCACGATCCTGGGCGCGGGCCCTGTCGGGCTCTCGGCCGCCTACTACGTCGGGCACCGCGACGGGACGGTGCGCATCGTGGAGTCGCTGGAGCAGATCGGCGGCCAGGTGGCGGCCACGTACCCGGAGAAGCACGTCTACGACGTCGCGGGTTTCCCGAAGATCCTGGGGCAGAAGCTCGTCGACATGTGCGCCGAGCAGGGCCTCCAGTACGGCGCCGATGTCCGTCTCGGCGAGGAGGCGAAGTCGCTCGAGCGGATCAGCCAGAACGGCGAGGACGTGCTCGCTCTGACGACGGACGCCGGGAACACCTACCTCTCCCGCGCGATGATCATCACGGCGGGCCACGGGGCCTTCGAGCCGCGCAGGCTCGGCGTCGACGGCATCGACGAGTGGCTCGGGCGCGGCCTCCACTACGTGGTCAGGGAGAAGGCGCAGTTCGAAGGGAAGCGCTGCGTGATCGTCGGCGGCGGCGACTCCGCGCTCGACTGGACCCTCGGCCTCCAGGACACCGCCGACCTCCCGATCACGCTCGTCCATCGCCGCGACCGTTTCCGCGCGCTCGAGTCGTCGGTCAACGAGGCGAAGAAGCTCGAGTCGGAGGGCGCCGTCAGGATCCTCACACCGCACGAGGTCCGCGACGTCCACGGCGACGGCAGCCTGGAAGCGGTCACGATCGAGAACACCGCGACCGGGGAGTCCGAGCGGTACGACTGCGAGGCGCTGATCACGCTCCTCGGCTTCGTCTCGCATCTCGGCTCGATCGCGGAGTGGGGGCTCGAGCTCGAGGGCAAGCGCCAGATCAAGATCGACCCGATGACCTGCGAGACCTCGATGCCGGGTGTCCACGCGGCGGGAGACGTTGCCGGCTATCCCGGCAAGATCACGCTGATCACGGTCGGGATGGGCGAGGCGGCGATCGCCGCCAACAACGCCATCGCCGCCATCCGCGGCGAAAAGGTCCAGCCGAAGTACTCGACCGACTGACCCTCCCTCAGCGTGGGTTAGCGCGCGGCGGGCGCATCGCGCAGGCATCCCTCGTTCGAGTGATGCGCTCAGGCGTCTCGAACGCCGAATTCCGCACGTGGTGGAGAAGAAGGTTCGTATCGAATGTCTCTCTTGCGGCGCCCGGCGCACGACTGCCGAGGACGCCGTCCACCTCGATCCCGGCGAGTGCCACCGCTGTGGCTATGTCGGGTGGGCGCGCGCCGAGGACTTGACGGACGTCGCGCGCCGGCTGATCCGAGAGCGCCCGCTCGAGCGCCGCAGCCTCCGCGTCGTCTGATCCGGACACGTCTTGGGGTCTGACCCCAAGACACGGCCAAACTAGACTCTCTGACGTGGCCGACGTCGAGACGCGGACCGAGCTCTGGGGCGCCGAAACCCGCAAAGCGGTGGCCAATTTCACCGTCTCCGGTGAGCCGATCCCGGCCTCGGTCGCCCGCTGGCTCGGCCGGATCAAGGGCGCCGCGGCACGGGTGAACGCCGACCTCGGCCTCCTCGACGCGGACAAGGCGGAGCGCATCGCCGCCGCCGCCGAGCGAGTCGCCTCAGGCGAGCTCGACGACCAGTTCCCGATCGACGTCTTCCAGACCGGCTCCGGGACTTCCTCCAACATGAACGCCAACGAGGTCCTGGCCGCACTCGCGGGTGAGGACGTCCACGCGAACGACGACGTCAACATGGGCCAGTCCTCCAATGACGTCTTCCCGTCCGCCGTCCACCTCGCGGCGCTCGAGCAGCTGACGCACGACCTCCTGCCGGCGCTCGAGCAGCTTGGGGATTCGCTCGAACGCAAGGCGACGGAGTTCGACGACGTGGTGAAGTCCGGCCGCACGCACCTGATGGACGCCGTGCCGGTGACGCTCGGGCAGGAGTTCGGAGGCTATGCGGCACAGGTCCGCCAGGGCGCGGCCCGCGTGCGAGACACCCTCGAGCGCGTCGGCCAGATCCCGCTCGGCGGCACCGCCGTCGGCACCGGCCTGAACACCCACCCGGAGTTCGCCGAGCGCGTCCGGCGGCTCCTCTCGGAGGAGACGGGGCTCACCATCACGCCACCCGCCGACCCGTTCGAGGCGCAGGCGGCGCGCGACGGCCTCGTCGAGGCCTCCGGCGCCCTGAAAACGGTTGCCGTCTCGCTGACGAAGATCGCGAACGACCTCCGCCTCCTGGGCTCCGGCCCGAGGGCCGGTCTCGCCGAGATCATGCTTCCCGAGCTCCAGAAGGGCAGCTCGATCATGCCCGGGAAGGTCAACCCGGTCATTCCGGAGGTCGTGACGCAGGTGTCCGCGCAGGTGATCGGCAACGACACGGCGATCACGGTCGGCGGCATGCAGGGCCACCTGGAGCTGAACGTGTTCGTCCCGCTCCTCGCCCGGAACCTCCTCGAGTCGATCCGGCTGATGGCAGCGGCCTCGCGGCTCCTCGCGGAGAAGTGCGTGGACGGGATCGAGGCCAACCGCGAGAACGCCGAGCGCTACGCCGAGCTGACGCTCTCCGCGGCGACCGCGCTCAACCCGTACATCGGGTACGACAAGGTGGCGGAGATCGTGAAGGTGACCGCCGAGAGCGGCCGTCCACTCCGCGAGGTCGCCCGAGAGGCCGGCGTCGACGAGGAGACGCTCGACAAGGCGCTCGACTACCGCGCCATGGCCAACCCCAACCGGTAGTCACTCGCGTGATATCAAGCCGGAATCCCGCTTGACATCGTGCCCGATCCCTTGTAGATAGCTTCCTCTATCTAAGGGTCGCTATCGAGCCCGAGGGGCCGAAACGGCCACGCACTCGAGACGGGGGAGAGCATGCGAAAGAAGAATCTCGGCCTGATCGCCGCTGCTGCGCTGGTGCTAGTCGCCATCGCCGTCGCAGGCGCGATGGCCATGAAGCCGGCGGCCTCGCCGTCCGCGGGCGCGCCCGCGGCTGGTGGGACGCTGGGCCGCGAAGCGCTGGCGTACCTCTACGGAGACCGGCATGCCGCCGGAGTCCCGGTGCCCGTGGCGCGCGAGAAGTCCCAGCGCGGACGCGAGGCATCGCGTGAGATCGTCGCCGGCTTCGCTCAGCAGGCCTACCAGGATCTCGCGTATCCGCACAAGACCGTTGCGACTGCGCAGCTGGAGGGCGCCCTCCAGGCGATGCGGCGCCACGGGCGCGGCGACGACCGCCGTAGCCGCCGCTGGGAAGAGGTCGGGCCGTTCACGCTCGACGTCGCCCGCGAAGCCACTCAGAACAACGGCCTGCCGACCCAGTGGTCCGGGCGCCTGACGGCGATGGCCGCCGATCCCAAGTGCGACTCGCACCACTGCCGGCTCTACGTCGGCGCGGCGGGCGGCGGGGTCTGGCGCACGGACAACGCGCTCAGCCGCAACCCGCACTGGAAGCCGCTCGACCGCGGGCTCGACACGACCTCGATCGGCGCGCTCCTGATCGACCCGACCGACAAGTCCGGCCACACGATCTACGTCGGCACCGGTGAGCCCAGCGGCTCGGGCGACAGCGAGGCCGGCCTCGGCCTCTACAAGTCCACCGACCGCGGCGAGCACTGGAAGCTCGTCCCCGGCAGTTACGCCGTGGCGAAGGATCGGGGCATCGGCGAGATCGCCGTCGACCCGAAGAACCCGCGGCACATCTTCATCGGCACGACGGTCGCCCGCCACGCGGGCTCCGGTGTCTCCGGTGGGCGGTTCACGCCACCGGGTGCTCCGACGATCGGCCTGTACGAGTCCACGAACGGTGGAGCCAGCTTCCAGCTGCGCTTCAACCTGCCTCAGGACGCCGTGGACCCGAACACGCCCAACGGGAACGACTTCTTCAAGGGCGGAGTCACCGACATCGAGTACGACCCTGCCGACGCGAACACGCTCTACTTCACGATGTTCGACTACGGCGTCTTCCGAATGACCGGGAGCGCCGCTCCCGTGAACATCTACGCGGGTACCGGGCCCGATCCTGACGGCTTCGGCATCCGCTACGAGGTCGCCGGAGCCAAGCTCGCCAACGGGAAGACCCGGCTCTACGTCTACGACGGCCGGAACGAGGTCGCGGGCCCGGGCGGCTCCATCGCCGACGGCTCTCGCGTTCTTCGCTCCGACGACGCACGGGCGGCGACGCCGGCGTTCCTGATGCTCTCCAGCCCGACCCGGGGAACCCCGGGCTACACCTCGTTCGACATCTGCTCCGCGCAGTGCTCGTACGACATGCCGATCGCGGTGTCCCCGAAGGACCCGGACGTCGTGATGATCGGGGGTCAGACCCAGTACGGCGAGCTCCCGCCCTATGCGGGCGCGGACAAGTCGAACGGGCGCAACATCATGCTCTCGCGCGACGCGGGCGAGCTCTTCACGGACATGTCGGGCGAGGCCAAGGATCCGTTCGAGGCCAATCACCCGGACGTGCAGATCCTCGCCTTCAACCCGAAGGATCCGGACGTCCTGTTCATCGGAAGCGACGGCGGCGTCGTCCGGACGAGCGGCCGCTACGTCAACGACTCGTCCGACTGCTCCGAGCCCGACCGCAACCTGTCGGGGCTCGACCTGACCGAATGCCAGATGTTCCTGTCCTCCATCCCGGACAACCTGATCACGATGAACGCAGGCCTGCGGACGCTGCAGTTCCAGGACCTGCAGCCGAACCCGACCAACCCGCTCGGCGAGGCGATCGGCGGGACCCAGGACAACGGGACGCTCGGCTTCAGCGGCAGCGGCACGTGGCTCAACTTCGTCTCCGGTGACGGCGGTCAGTCCGGCATCGACGCGAAGCAGGGCAACATCCGCTACCACACGTACTTCGCCCAGCAGGGCGACGTGAACTTCCGGGGCAACGACCCGCAGTGGTGGTCGTGGATCTACGACCCGATCCTGTTCTCGCCCGAGGCCTCCGGCTTCTACATCCCCTTCACGGCCGACCCCGTCGTCTCCAAGACGGCGTTCACGGGCTCGGAGAGCGTGTGGAGGACCCGGAACGCCGGCGGCGACAAGGACTTCCTCGAGAACAATTGCAACGTTCTCGGCGGTCCTCGCTCCGGCGCGCTCAACACCGGTGTCGACTCCGGGTGCGGCGACTGGGTCAAGCTCGGGCCCGGTGCGTCCCTCTCGCTCGGGGTAGACAACCCCGTCGACAAGGGCGGGCCGTCCGGTGGCGCGTTCGGCAGCTACGTCGTGGCGATCGAGCGGGCGAAGACGAACAACGGCACACTCTGGGTCGGCACCCGGCGCGGGCGGATCTGGGTGACGAAGAACGCCGACTCGACGAACGCTGCAGCCGTGGTGCCGGAGCCGGACTGCTGCGGCACCGGCTTCAACGAGCGGCAGGGCGATGTCGAGTTCGACCGGATCGACACTGCGCTACAGCCGCGCAGGTTCCCGAGCGGCATCTCGGTCGACCCGAGGGACCCGACCGGGAACACGGCGTACATCTCGTTCTCAGGCTACGAGGCCTACTCGCCCGGCCAGCCCGGCCATGTTTTCAAGGCCGTGTACAACCCGGCGATCGGGACAGCGACGTGGACCGACCTGAGCGGGAACCTCGGCGACCTGCCGATCACGGACGTCGAGCTCGACGCTCCGAGCGGCGACCTGTACGCCTCGTACGACTGGGGCGTCCTCCGGCTCCCGGCCGGCGAGACGAACTGGGTCGAAGCGGACCGCGGTCTGCCGGAGGTCGCGATCTACGAGCTTTCCCAGGCGAACATCCCCGGGACCTCGAAGCGCGTCATCTACGCGGCCACACACGGCCGCGGCGGCTACCGCCTGGTTCTCGGTCGCGGCGGCGACGACGACTAGCCGGAGCTAGCTTCGCGAAAGAGAGGGGCCGTCCCACCGGGGCGGCCCTCTTTTCCCGCGCTCCGGGAGCCCGAGCCGCTGCTCATCGGGCAATTGTTTGTAATTTCGGGGACCCACGCTACGATTCGCCGCGAGCCGCCGCGAATAGCGGCGTCTCTATTAGGGGCAACAATCGAAAGGGGAGGGAATGAGGTCTCGATGGTCTGCGCCTGCAGCCGTTCTTGCGCTGCTGGCGCTGCTCGCCGTCGCGTTCTCGGCCGGTGCAGGTGCTGGCACGCCGCCGGCCCAGGACGAGGCTCTGCAGGATGTGGGGCTGGCCACGGCTCACGATCTTCCGGGCCCGATGACCAAGGAGTTCGAGGCACGCCGTGAGGCCGCTCTCGAGCTCAAGCTCCGCGGCGACGCCCGCGGCAAGGTCGCTCGGCTCGGGAAGAACAAGTACGTCGAGCTCGTCCGCGAGAAGACGGACCCCGTGTTCGTCATCATCGCCGAGTTCGGGAACAACCGCCATGCGTCGTTCTGCGATGCGGTCGCCAATCCGGCGCCGCCGCAGCCGTGCCAGTTCCCGTCTGACGGCTCGCCTCAGACGTACGAGGGACCGGAGCACAACAAGATCGCGCGGCCGAACCGTGCGATCGACAACTCGACGCTGTGGCAGGCCGACTACAACGCGGCCCACTACGAGAACATGTACTTCAACCGCCTCGCCGACTACTTCGAGCAGCAGTCCTCGAACCGCTACTCGGTCGTCGGTGACGTCAACGGCTGGGTCAAGGTCCCGTTCAACGAGGCCCGCTACGGCCGCGACTTCTGCGGTTCGATCGTCTGCAACAACACCTGGTTCCTGATCCGCGACGCGATGTCGTACTGGGTCCAGGGTCAGGTCGCCGCAGGCAAGACGGACGCGCAGATCGCCGATTACCTGAAGACGTTCGACAAGTGGGATCGCTACGACCTGAACGGCAACGGGAACTTCGACGAGCCGGACGGGTTCATCGACCACTTCCAGATCGTCCACGCAGGCGGCGACCAGGCTGCGGGCGACCCGCACCAGGGCACCGACGCGATCTGGAGCCATCGCTGGTACGCCTCGGTTCAGGGCGGCGGCCCCGGTGGGCTTCCGGGCGTGAACATCGGCTCGGGTGGCGCTTCCGGCGGATTGCCCGGCGGGATCCCGCACCACCCCGTCGGCGTCTGGGTCGGCGACTACACGATCCAGCCCGAGAACGGCGGCCTCGGCGTGTTCGTGCACGAGTACGCGCACGACCTCGGCCTGCCGGATCTCTACGACACCTCCGGGAACACCGGCGGTGCCGAGAACTCGACCGGCTTCTGGACGCTCATGAGCTCGGGCGCGAACATCGGCGACGGTGGCCCGAACGGCATCGGAGACGCTCCGACCGACCTGGGCGCCTGGGAGAAGTTCCAGCTCGGCTGGCTCGGCTGCGACACGTGCGCAGGCGGGAAGTTCTACGACGTCGTTCAGCTCGGCGAGCGGAAGAACCTGAAGCTCGGCCCGAACGACGCCGCGTCGAAGCTTGGCCTGCAGGCGGCTTTCGCGCTCCTGCCGAACAAGCGGCTCGACACGGTGATCACGGCGCCCAAGACCGGCTCCTTCCTCTACTGGAGCACGATGGGCGACGAGATCCATACGAACATGTCGAAGGCGTACACGGTTCCGGCCGGTGCCACGCTCACGGCCGACGTCTGGTTCGACATCGAGGAGCACTTCGACTTCGCGTTCCTCGAGCAGTCGACCAACGGCGGCGCGACGTGGACGCCGGTGCTGACGAACCAGTCGTCTCCGGCCTCGGAGGATCAGAGCGGCTTCAACACGAGCGGCACGGGCATCGACGGTGTCAGCGGCGGCTACGTGCCGCTGACGGCGAACCTGCCCGGCTCGGGCGCCTCGCTGATCCGCTTCCGCTATCAGACCGACCCGGCCGTCACCGGCAAGGGCTTCGCGATCGACAACATCGCGGTCACGGGCTCGCCGCTCGACGGTGCGGAGGATGCTGCCTCCGGCTGGACGTTCAACGGCTTCAAGCGGACGACCGGCACGGAGACGAGCTTCCATCTGAACGCGTACGTGATGGAGAACCGGCAGTACGACGTGTACGACCGGTCGCTCCGCACGGCGTACAACTTCGGGTTCCTGAACACGGGCCGGCCCGACTGGGTCGAGCACTTCCCGTATCAGGACGGACTGCTGATCAGCTACTGGGACGAGACGTTCACCGACAACAGCGTCGGCGATCACCCCGGTGGCGGCTTGATCCTCCCCGTCGATGCGCACCCGTCGAACGAGCACTACTTCGACGGGCAGCTGATGCGGGCTCGGATCCAGTCGTACGACTCGACCTTCGGGCTCGAGCGGACGGACTCGATCACCATCAACAAGGACGGGGTTCCGACCCGGATCCGGTCCAAGCGGGCGGTGCGAGAGTTCAACGACCTCCGGTCGTACTGGATAGGTGACGACGGCCATACGCCGGCCTTCCACGGGCGCTTCCAGCCCGGCTGGGCCAGCGTCAAGGTCGCCGGCACCGGTACGCGGATCCGCGTGCAGAACGAAAGCCACGGCGGCCGCGTCATGCACGTCGAAGTCAACGACTAGGCCGAGCGTCTAGCGCACGACCGAGCGAGGGCCGCCTTCGGGCGGCCCTCGCCGTTCCAGGCGTAAGGTGTCGGCCGGATGACCGAGCCTGATCAGGTTCCCGAGGACGAGCTCGACGGCGCGCGTGGCGACGCCGCCGATCCCGACGGCGACCCGCCGGTTGTCGAGGTTCCGAAGGTCGCGGATGCCGAGCCGGGCCTGCCGCCTCCGCGCGACTAGGGACGCGGAGGGCAGTACACGTTCGGCGAGCTCAGGCTTGCACGGCTCCCACGGGAGCCGACGGCAAAGGCGGTGAATCCCTGGCAGCGGCCGACCGCGATCCCGCGCAGGCGGACGACGAACGCCCCTCTTCCGGTTGCGGTCAGGCTCTTCGTCACCTTTCGCAGTGCGACGACGATCAGTCGCACGCGCTCCCTCGACTCAAAGTGCGCCCCGCGAAGCGTGAGCGGAGCGCCACTGGCCAGTCGAAGCTCGGCCTTCGCCGCCGTCACCGGAGCGCCGCCGGCCGCGCTCGTGTCGAGCCCGGCGGGAACCGCTGCAAGGAGCCCGATCGCGATGATCATGGTGGCCCATCGCACGCGCCGGAGTATGCCAACTCGAGTCGAGCTTGCGATATCGACTTGATATCGAGGCCGAGATCGTTAAGTATCCGCTCCGCTATATGGCGGGGGAGGTCTATCGGTTTCTGCTTCGGATGCCCACGCAGCTGCGCGAGCGGCTCAAGGACGCGACCGAGGAATCAAGCCGAAGCCTCAACGCGGAGATCGTGAGCCGGCTCGAACAGAGCCTCGCCGAGGACCTGGGCGTCGTCCGCCGCCTGGGTTTGCGGATATCCGGCGCCTGGATGGCGCCTGGGGAGCGGATAACAGGGGAGAGGAGGAGCATGAGTCCCAACAAGAATCCGCGTCGGACCGCACGTCGGCGTCGAGTCGCCATCGGGCTCGCGGCGATCGCCGCAGTCGTGGCGGCCGCGCTCGGTGTCGGCGCCGTCATGCTGGACGGGTCGTCACAGACGGCCGCGCCGGCGGCAGCGACGGAGCGCGAGCTCTCACCGGCGCTTGCGCAGAAGCTCGCGAGCGCGCAGCGGTTCTCGCCCGCCGAGACGCAGTACGAGGGCGGCCAGGAGATGGGGGACGGCGCACTCGAGTGGCAGATGCACGCCACACCGCGCACGGACATCCCGCTCGCCGCCATCACCGGTAGCCGCGAGGACTGGAAGGCGCTCAAGTCGCGCGGAAATTCAGGAGCGAAGCTCGGAGACCACGGTCTCTGGACGAACCTGGGCCCGGACAACGCGGTCTACCCGCTGAATCCGTCCCGGAACCGGTACGTCTACGTCCCGAACGAGTACGTCGCCGCGGGCCGGACGTCGCACAGCCTTATCGACCCGAACTGCGGCGCTTCGAGCTGCCGCTACTGGATCGCGAACGCGGGCGGCGGTATCTGGCGGACGGACAACGTCTTTGCCGCGCAGCCGAAGTGGGAGTACGTCTCAGCGGAGTTCCAGCACAACAACACGGCGGCGCTGGAGCTCGACCCGAACGATTCGAGCAGCAACATGATCTATGCCGGAACCGGCGAGCCGAACACGTGCCGCAGCGGTTGTATCGCCGGCGTGGGCCTGTACAAGTCGAAGGACGGCGGTGACCACTGGAGCGGCCCGATCGGCTCGCAGTACTTCAGCGGCCGGGGCATCGGCTCGATCCAGGTCAAGCCCGGCGACTCGAAGACGATCTTCGTCGGCTCCGGCGCCCAGGGCTCTCGCGGCATCAGCAGCACGTGCTGCACGGGTGTCGATCGCGGGGCGAACATCCCCGGCGCACCGCACTTCGGGCTCTACCGGTCGACGGACGGCGGCCAGACGTTCTCGCTGGTCAGCCAGGGCAATGCCACGAACTGCACGGCAAACACGCCGACCGAGGTGTTCCTCGGCCTGACCGCATGTTCGCCGCGCGGTGCCCGGCGGGTTCACTTCGACCCGAACGACCCGGACACCGTCTACGCGACCTTCATGGCGAAGGGCATCTGGCGCTCGACGCAGAACGGCGACCCGGGCACGTGGGTGCAGATCTTCGCGCCACGCGGGCCCTCGACGAGCCCCGCCACGGGTGCGGATGTCGAGCGCGCTGAGTTCGACGTCGTCGCGCTGCCGGGCGGCGTCACGCGCATGTACGTGGGTGTCGGAAGCGGTGCCGGCCAGACGGCGAAGTTCTTCCGGAGCGACAATGCGAACGCCGCAGTGCCGGCCTTCACGGAGCTGACGAACAGCACCAGCCAGGGGTTCTGCGACCCGCAGTGCAACTACGACAGCTACGTCTACGTGCCGCGGAAGGCCGACGGGACGGCTCACGACGCCAACACCGTCTACCTCCTCGGCGACAACGAATACAACGAGTCGGGGCTGGGTGCCTCGAACGGGCGCGCCGTGCTGCTCTCGACGGACGCCGGCGTGTCTTTCACGGACATGACCTACGACGCGACGGACAACCTCCAGCCGCACGGAATCCATCCCGACCAGCACTCGATCGTCACCAATCCCGCGGACTGGAAGCAGTTCGTCGAGACGGGTGACGGCGGCGTCGTCCGGTCGAACGGCAACTTCGTCGACGACTCGGCGGACTGCCCGTCCGTCGTTGTGCCTTCGTCGAACCCTGCGTTCACGGCGGCGCGGCTGGCTCTCTGCCAGGCGGTCACCAGGAGGATCCCGGAGCGCATCGAGTCCATCAACAAGGGACTCAACAACCTCCACTTCTACCAGGTGACCTTCAACCCGAACCGCCCCGGCGAGCTGGCCGGGGGCGCGCAGGACAACGGTTCGTGGATGAGGGTGCCCGGTACGAAGACGTGGGTCGAGACGTTCGTCGCCGACGGTGCGTACAACGGCTTCGACGCGGTCGACGCGAACTACTCGATGTTCTCGTGGCAGGGTGGAGCGCTCGGCGCTCTGGACGAGCCGCGGAACCAGCAAGCCGGGTTCTTCATCGCGGACACCCTGCTGACGCTTGGTGCGGCGCCGTTCCGCTACCCACGTGAGGCTGCGGCGTTCATCGCCCCGACGCTGTTTCACCCGAACGTCAGCAAGCTGATGTTCACGGGACGCGAGCACGTGTTCCGCTCGCTGAACGGCGGCGTCAACCCGACCTTCCCGTACGCGGACGTCAAGGAGCACTGCAACGTCTGGACGGGTAACGGGGACATCAACGAGGACGGGACCTACGTTCCTAACGTCGACGTCTGCGACGACTGGAAGGCGATGGGCGATCCCGGCCACGGCGGCCGGCTCACGTACGGCCCGGCCGCGCTGTGCCCGAACCCGGCCGTCCCGAACCCGAACCAGGTCTGGACGGTTCCCTGCCCGGCCCCGTACCCGTGGGGTACTGACCGCTCCGGCGGCCACATCTCCGCGAACGAGCCGGCACCCTCCGACCGGAACGTCGTCTGGGCGGCGACCAGCGGAGGCCGCATCTTCGTCACGACCAATGCGGCCGCGGCCAACCCGTCCACGATTGCGTGGACGCGGATCGACCCGAGCTCGTCGATCGACCCGCCGCGGTACCCGACAGACATCTACATCGACCCGTCGGACCCGCACCACGCCTACATCACGTACAGCGGGTACAACCACGTGACGCCGGACACGCCGGGTCACGTCTTCGAGGTCACGTACAACCCGGCGACGGGCGCAGCGACGTTCACGCGCCTGGACGGCTCGGGACCGCATGCGATCGGCGACCTGCCGGTCGGAACGATCGAGAGGGACGAGAAGAAGGGCACGCTCTACGCCGGAACGGACTTCGGCGTGATCAGGCGTGTCAACGCGGGAACCGGTTGGACTTCGGTCGCACCGGGCCTGCCGACGACGACCGTTCCGTTCCTGAAGATCGACCAGGAGAACGGCGTCATGTACGTCACGACGCACGGCTTCGGCGCCTGGCAGTTCAAGCTGCCGTAGTCCGCGGGCAAAGAGGCAACGCGATCAAGGGGCCGCCTTCGGGCGGCCCCTTTCTTTTGCACCCAATTCGAGACACGAATATCGTTGCGAATATCCCGGCTGCGATATTCGCATTGATATTCGGTCGGTCTCGCTTGATATCAGACCGTAAATCCGGAAGGATTGCCCCGCTCAAGTGGCAGGGGAGATCTATCGCTTCTTGCTCCGGATGCCCGTGCATCTTCGGGAGCAGCTCCACGATGCGGCCGAAAGGTCGGGCCGGAGCATCAATGCCGAGCTCGTTCACCGGCTGGAGCGAAGCCTCGCCCGCGAGCAGCGCGTCCTCGGACGCCTGCGACAGCGACAAGGGGAGGGCAGTATGCAACGACGAACACTGAGGCGCTGGTCGATCGCGGCCGGCGTCCTGGCCTCGGCGATGATCGTCGGGTTCTCCGCGCTCGTCCTGAACGGGGCGGCGCCGGCAGGATCCGAGATCGAGGCGGAGTTACCGGGCGCTACGGCCGCGCATCTCGCGGATCTGAAGCAGGCAGCTCCCGGAAACCAGGGCATGAGCAACGACGGTCCGGGTGGGGCGGCCGACGCCGCGTACGCGCAGCGTGCCTTCCCGGAGTCCACGATCTCGCTCGCCGAGATGGAGGGAGCCCGGGACGCATTCGCAGCCTCGAAGGGCCGCGCGTTCCCGAAGGGCAAGGGGAAGAAGGGGACCTGGGTGAGCGTCGGCCCGAGCAAGGCGCTGTATCCCGACTCTCCGTTCCTGAACTCGTTCCTGTACGTGCCGAACGCGTACGTCGCGGGCGGCCGGACGACCTCGATCGCAATCGCCGACACGTGCAAGCCGGGGAACTGCCGGCTGTACATCACGCCGGCCGGCGGTGGGATCTGGACGGCCAAGAACGGCCTGGCCGGCACGCCGCACTGGGAGTACCTGGGCGGCCCGCTGGGGATCAACTCGGCCGGCGCGGTCACGATCGACTCGAATGACCCGACCGGCAAGACGGTCTATGTCGGCACAGGCGAGGCCAACATCTGCGGCTCCGGCTGCGTCGCCGGCGTCGGCATCTACAAGTCGACCGACGGCGGAGAGACGTGGACGGGCCCGCTCGGAGGCGGCGCCACGGACACGGGCAACCCGCTCGCCGGCAAGGGCGTCGGCAAGATCCTGATCAAGCCCGGTAGCCCGAACACGATCTATGCAGCCACGACGACGGCCCTCCGCGGCATGTCCGAGTCGTGCTGTGTGGGCGTCACCCGGCCGGTGCCGGGCGCGGCGAAGTGGGGCCTCTACAAGTCGACGAACGGCGGCGCCACGTGGAACTTCATCCACAACGGCTCCGTCAAACGCGGCCGACTGCACGGGGATCGATTCACCGAGTTCAACAACGGCGGCATCTGTTCCCCGCGCGGCGTCCGTTCGCTCGCATTCGACCCGACCAACTCGGAGATCCTCTACGCGGGCTCGTACGCACGAGGAGTGTGGCGGTCACCCGACGGAGGGGCGACCTGGACGCAGATCAAGCCGTCGCTGAACTCGGCGATCATCCAGACGCGGCCGAACCTGGCCGTCACGACGCTGCCGAACGGCAACACTCGCATGTACGTCTACGAGGGCCACACGGCCGCCGGCGGACAGTACTCGCGGCTCTTCCGCAGCGACAACGTGTCGACGGGAGTCCCGGTGTTCGCGGACCTGACGAGCCCCGATCCTGCCCAGCCCGGGTACGCAACCTTCAACCAGTGCACCGGGCAGTGCTGGTACGACGCGTTCGTCTACACGCCGAAGGGCCACCCGAACATGGTCTACACCGGAGGGTCGTACTCCTACGGCGAGGTGATCGCGAACAAGCGTGGAGTCGTCCTCTCGATGGACGCAGGTGTGAGCGGGACGGACATGACGTTCGACGGGACGGATTCGCTCCATCCGAACGGGCTCCATCCCGACCAGCACGACCTCGTCACGAACCCGAACAACCCGCTCCAGTTCTTCGAGACGAACGACGGCGGCGTCATGCGCTCGAGCGGCCAGCTCGTCAACCGCTCGTCCTGGTGCACGGGCCCGCCGAACCGCGGATTGAACCCGGCTCAACTGGCTCGCTGTCAGCAGATGCTCTCGGCGATCCCGTCGAAGCTGGACGGGATCAACGACGGCCTGTCCACGCTCCAGTGGATCAAGGTGACGGCCAGCCCGCACAACCCGCAGCTGCTCCAGGGCGGGACGCAGGACAACGGTACGTGGGAGACGCCGGGGAACCCGGTGAAGTGGGAGAACACGATGATCGGTGACGGCGGCTGGAACGGCTTCGACGCCGCCAATCCGAACTTCCGCTTCCACTCGTTCTTCGACGCATCCCCGGAGGTGAACTTCGAGGGCGGCACCATGGCCACGTGGATCTCGGTCTACGACCCGCTCTTCGGGCACGCCGGCACGAACTTCTACTCGCCGATCATCAGCGACCCGGTGGAGAGCGGCTGGATGTTCGCCGGCACCGGGCGGACGGCGTACCGGACGAAGACCCACGGCCTCGGCACGATGACGATGGCCGAGGCGCAGCAGCACTGCAACTCATGGACGGGCGACTTCGCGGTCCACCTGCGGTGACTGGGTCGAGCTCGGGCCCAACCGGCTGACGGCCGCCTTCTGGGGCGACCGTGCAGGCGGCAACGTCGCCGCGGTCGAGCGGACCAAGGCCGACTCGTCGTCGGCCTGGGCCGGGACATCCACGGGCCGGGTATTCATCACGAAGAACGTCGGGGCCGATCCGGCCGGCGCAGTGACGTGGACGCGGCTCGATGACGACACGACGATCGACCCGAACCGGTTCGTGTCGAGCATCTACGTGGATCCCGCGAACGGGAACCATGCGTGGATCTCGTACAGCGGCTACGGCGCGAACACGCCGGGCATCCCGGAGCACATCGTCGAGGTGACGTACAACCCGGGCACCGGGACGTCGACGTGGGTGGACAGGTCGTACAACTTCGGCGACCTGCCCGTCAACGATCTCGTCCGAGACGACGTCACGGGTGATCTGTATGCCGGGACCGACTTCGGCGCTCTGCGCCTGGCGGCCGGCACCACGACGTGGACGAGCTCCGCGCCGGGGCTGCCGAACGTCGAGGTGACGAGCATGGAGATCATCCCGAGCGAGCGGATCCTCTATGCCGCGACGCACGGGCTCAGCACCTGGCGGCTGAACCTCGACTGACCATCAACGCGGAGGGAGGGGCTGCACCCGCGGCCCCTCCTTCTCGCTACGGCTCGACGCAGAGGAGCTGTGAGTAGCTCACCGCCGCCCGGCTCCCCTTGTTGCCGATCGCGGTGACCGAGAGCCCCTTGCAGGGATCGACGCTGCGGAGGCGGATCGTGAAGGTGCCCCGCGCCGAGGCTCGAACCTGCCTCACGGGGATGCCGGTGAGCCGGACGACCTCGCGGCTCTTGAAGCCGGTCCCGGCGACGATCGTCGTCGGGATCACCGGCTTGATCATGAGCCGTGCGGTGTTGCGCGCCGGGGCCTGAAGGACGTCCCCCGTCCCGGAGCCCGGAACGGTGTCGCCGCTGCTGAAGAGGGTCATGCCGGAGAGAAACACGATGAGGGCGAGCAGAAGCATCGTCTCT
>CAVTCN010000046.1:0-85596 GCA_963733215.1 uncultured Actinomycetes bacterium | reverse complement strand
GATGGCGCTGATCATGGTCGCGCTCCTCGTCTATGCCCGCGTCGTCGGAACGGAGAAGCTGACGGGATGACGACCGCGGCCGAGACCCTTCCGGCACGTCCGCGCCCCGGCATCGCGACCCGGGCCTGGGCGTTCGTGCGCCGGCACGCATTGGCCGCCTACTCGGTCCTGGCGCTCACGTACCTGATGCTCCCGATCGCGGTCGTGATCCTCTTCTCCTTCAACGACCCGAGCACCCAGTTCAACTACACCTGGCAAGCGTTCACGTTCGACAACTGGGTCAACTGGGACTCGGTGCCGGGGATCCGCGACGCCGTGATCCTCTCGCTGGAGATCGCCCTGATCTCGACGGTGGCGGCAACCGTGCTCGGCACGCTGATCGCGCTCGCGCTGGTACGCCATCGCTTCCGCGCCCGCGGCTCGACGAACCTGCTCGTCTTCCTGCCGATGGCGACCCCGGAGATCGTCCTCGGCGCCTCGCTCCTCACCCTCTTCCTCCAGATGCGCTTCGCGACCGGTTTCACGACGATCTTCATCGCGCACGTGATGTTCATCATCAGCTACGTCGTCGTGACCGTGAAGGCCCGCCTGGTCGGCTTCGACCGCCATCTCGAGGAGGCGGCGATGGACCTGGGCGCCAACGAATGGACGACGTTCCGCAAGGTGACGCTGCCGCTGATCGCCCCGGCGATCCTGAGCGCGGCACTGCTCGGCTTCGCCATCTCGATCGACGACTTCGTGATCACGTACTTCAACGCCGGCTCGGAGACGACGTTCCCCCTCTTCGTGTGGGGAGCCGCCCGCGTCGCGGTGCCCCCGCAGGTGAACGTCGTCGCCAGCGCGATCTTCGTGGTGGCGCTCGCGGCGATGGCGGCAAACATCCTCTTCCAGAGTCGGCGCGGCCGACAAGCGAAAGGAACGCCATGACGACGACTGCCCCGTCCACCCTCGACCGGGCCCGGATCAAGGAGCTGACCGAGCGTGAGTCCCGGAAGCTCGACGAGCGGACGCCCAAATCGCGCGAGCTCTTCGAGCGGGCGAAGCGGACGATGCCGAGCGGCGTCGCGTCGACGTATCAGGCCCGCGAGCCCTGGCCGATCTTCCTCACACGGGGCGAGGGCCAGCACGTGTGGGACGCGGACGGGCACCGGCTGATCGACTACCACAACGGCTTTGGCTCGATGGTCGTCGGGCATGCCCATCCCGCGATCGTCCGAGCAGTCTCGGAGCGCGTCCGCCTCGGCTCGCACTTCTCCGCCCCGACCGAGGACGCGACCTTCGTCGCCGAGGACCTCGCCAAGCGCTTCTCCCTGCCGAAGTGGCGCTTCACGAACTCCGGCACCGAGGCGACGATGGACGCGATCCGCATCGCCCGCGGCGTCACCGGACGGGACACGATCGTCAAGGTCCTCGGCTCCTACCACGGCCATCACGACGCCGTCATGGTCGCGGTGGGGTTCGACCTGGCCTCGGAGGCGGATCCGGACACGATCCCGTCGAACCCCTACGGCGAGGGCCTTCCGCAGGCGGTCGCGGATCTCACGGTCGCGGTGCCGTTCAACGATGCGGAGGCGCTCTGCACGCCGGCTCGACCGGCTCGAGGATGACGGGCGGCTGCCCGCGTGCATGATCATGGAGGCGGCGATGATGAACCTCGGGGTCGTGCTTCCCGAGCCCGGCTATCTCGAGGCCGTGCGCGAGGAGACGCGCAGGCGGGGAATCCTGTTGATCTTCGACGAGGTCAAGACCGGGCTCACGATCGCCCCGGGCGGCGCCACGGAGCGCTACGGGATCCAGCCCGACCTCGTCACGCTCGCCAAGACGCTCGGCGGCGGCTTTCCGACCGGCGCAGTCGGCGGGACCGAGGAGGCGATGGAGGTGGTCGAGTCGGGACGCGTGAACCAGGTGGGCACGTTCAACGGCAATCCGCTGAGCATGGCCGCTGCCCGCGCGACCCTCGACGAGGTCCTGACCGGCGACGCGTACCAGCGGCTGGAGGCGATCGACGACAGGCTGGTCGCCGGCTGCCAGGCGGTGATCGATCGACACGGCCTTCCCGGCTACGCGGTCGGGATCGGGTCGAAGGGCTGTGTCACCTTCGCATCCGAGCGGATCACCGACTACAGGACGTTCAAGCGCAGCCAGGACGAGGAGCTGTCCGAGCTCGCCTGGCTGTACCACGCGAACCGCGACGTCTTCATGACGCCCGGCCGCGAGGAGGAGTGGACGCTGTCGGTCGCGCTCGAAGAGGCCGACGCGGACGCCTACGTCGCCGTCTTCGAGGAACTGGCCTCGGACCTGACCGCATGAGCGACCTCCAGCAACGGGCGCGAGAGCACCTCTGGCTCCACTTCACGCGCATGGGCGGGACCGACGAGATCCCGATCATCGTCCGCGGCGAGGGCTGCTACCTCGAGGACTCGAACGGCAAGCGGTACCTCGACGCCCTGGCGGGGCTGTTCGCGGTCAACATCGGCTACTCGTTCGGCGACGAGGTCGGCCAGGCGGCTCACGAGCAGATGAAGGAGCTGCCCGTTCTACACGAACTGGTCATACGCGCACCCGCGCGCGATCGAGCTGGCAGCGGCGGTCGCCGAGCTCGCGCCGGGCGACCTGAACCGGGTCTTCTTCTGCTCGGGCGGCTCGGAGGCCGTCGAGTCGGCGTGGAAGCTCGCGCGCCAGCACTACGCCGCCCGCAAGGAGCCGCAGCGCCGCTGGAAGGCGATCGCGAGGACGGTCGCGTACCACGGCACGACGATGGGCGCCCTGTCGATCAACGGGATCCCTGCACTGCGCGCCCCGTTCGAGCCGCTCGTCCCCGACGTCGCCCACGTTCGCAATACGAACCGCTACCACCGGCCGAAGGAGGAGTCCGAGGAGCAGTTCACGGCGGATGCTCCTCGAGGACCTCGAGGTCAGGATCAAGGCCCTCGGCCCCGAGACGGTCGCGATGGTGATGATGGAGCCGGTGCAGAACGCCGGCGGCGCCTTCACGCCGCCCGCCGGCTACTGGGCCGGCGTCAGGGAGCTCTGCGACCGGTACGACATCCTCCTCTGCGCCGACGAGGTGATCACCGGCTTCGGCCGCCTGGGCAACTGGTTCGGCTCCGAGCGCTACGACATCCGGCCGGACCTGATCACGATGGCGAAGGGCCTGTCCTCCGCCTATGCCGCGATCGGCGGCGTCGTCGCGACGGACCGCGTGATGGAGCCGTTCCTGGAAGGCTCGTCGATGTACACGCACGGGATCACGTTCGGCGGCCACCCGGTCATGTGCGCGATCGCGCTGAAGAACATCGAGATCATGAAGCGCGAGCGGATCGTCGAGCACGTGAAGGAGCACGAGGACATGGCCAGGGCCACGCTCTCCCAGCTGCTCGAGCTGCCGATTGCCGGCGATCTCCGCGGGACCGGGTTCTTCTACGCGCTCGAGCTCGTCAAGGACAAGGAGACCCGCGAGACCTTCACGCCCGAGGAGTCCGAGTGGCTCCTGCGCGGCTTCCTCTCGAAGCGCCTCTTCGAAGCGGGGCTGATCTGCCGGGCCGACGACCGTGGGGACCCGGTGATCCAGCTCTCCCCGCCGCTCGTGGCCGGGCAGGAGGAGTTCGACCGGATCGCGTCCATCCTCGGCGATGTCCTGACCGAGGCGTGGACCGAGCTGGAGCGGGGAAGGGCCCTAGCGCAGGCGTAGCTCGAAGTAGGTCGTTCCGTGAACGGGGTTGGGGCGGTAGGCCTCGATCTCCTCGAAGCCGAGCGACCGGTAGAGGCCGCGGGCGGCCGCCATCGTCGGGAGCGTGTCGAGGCGCATGGACTCGTAGCCGGCCTCGCGTCCGGCCTCGACGATCCCCTCCGCCAGCCGGCGTCCCAGACCGGTGCCCTGGAACGCCGGGCGGACGTAGAGCCGCTTCATCTCGCAGACGCCCGGCTCGTAGGGACGGAGCGCGACGCAGCCGGCGGCCTCCTCGCCCTCGAGCGCGAGAAGCAGCCGCCCGCCGGGCGGGACGTAGTCGCCGGGCAGCTCCGCGAGCTCGCTGCTCGAAGTCCTGGAACGAGAGATCGACCTCCAGCGAGGCGGCGTACTCCGCGAAGAGCTCCCGTACCGCCGGCAGGCGGTCCTCCGTGTGGCCGTCGACGATCCGCAACCCCACCGAACGGCGAGGGTAGCTGCCGGTCGAGTTGCGCCCGCGGCGGCTGATGTGACAATGAGCAACATGGCTCAAGTCGTCGAACCGCTGCAGGCCGCCCGGGACGCGGCCCTACGCCAATCGTGGCGCCAGGCGTACGACGCCTACGCCGAGGTGGAGCCGGACGAGTTGAGCGCCGAAGACCTCGAGCACTACGGCGAGGCGGCCTGGTGGACGGGGCGGCTCGTGCAGGCGATCGACTTCCGCCAGCGGGCGTACCGCGGCTACGCGGCCGACGGCCAGAAGCGCGACGCTGCTCGCGTCGCCCTCCGCCTCTCCTGGGACGAGTCGGGCCGCGGCGCATTCGCCGTCTCGCACGGATGGTTCGCGAACGCGCAGCGCTTGCTGGAGGACGAGCCGGAAGCGATCGAGCACGGCTACCTCGCGCTCGTCCGCGCGATCAACGCGCTCTTCGCCGAGGGCGACTTCCCGGCCGCGATCGCCCACTTCGACCGTGCCTTCGAGCTCGGCCGCCGTTTCGGAGACCGTGACGCGCAGATGCTCGCCCTCGTCGGGAAGGGACGCGCGCTCGTGAAGAGCGGCGAGATCGACGCGGGCCTGGAGCTGCTCGACGAAGCAACCGCCGCCGCCGTGAGCGGCGAGCTCCAGCCGTACTCCTCGACGATCGTCTACTGCATGACGATCAGCTCCTGCCACGACCTCGGCGACTACCGTCGGGCGGCCGAGTGGACCGATGTCGCGAACCGCTGGTGCGATCAGCTCGACGTCACGGGGTTCCCGGGCGCCTGCCGCGTCCATCGCGCCGAGATCATGCGCTTCCAGGGCGATCTCGAGGCGGCGGAGAAGGTCGCGATGGCGGCGTGCCGGGAGCTCCAGGACTTCGAGCGCCAGATCACCTCGGGCGGGTTCTACGAGATCGGCGAGATTCGCCGGCGCCTCGGCGACCTCGCCGCCGCAGAGGAGGCGTACGGAAAGGCCAACGAGCTCGGCAGCGATCCCCAACCGGGCCTCGCACTGCTCCGGCTCGCCGAGGGCAAGCTCGGCGCAGCCACGGCGGGAATCACGCGCAGCCTGGAGGAGGCCGAGCAAACTCCCGCGCGGCTCCGGCGCCTCCCTGCGCAGGTGGAGATCGCGGTCGCGGCCGGCGACCTCAAGACCGCACGCGCGGCGGCGGCGGAGTACGAGAGCCTGGTCGACTCCTACACAATCGGCGGCCGTCGCGCTCCGGCCTTCGAGGCGATCGCCAAGCTCGCCGACGGCCGGATCCGGCTCGCGGAAGGGGACGCAGCCGGCGCTGCGCAGAGCCTGCGCCAGGCGCGTGACGGTTGGAAGGACCTCGGCGCACCCTACGAGGCAGCCGAAGCGCGGCTGCTGCTCGCGCTTGCCTTCCGCAGGCAGGGCGACGAGCACGCCGCCAAGCAGGAACTCGAGGCCGCCATGGCGACGTTCGAGCGGATCGGGGCCCGGCGCGACGCGGAACGGGCTGGTGAGCTCCTCGGCCGGCAGCAGACGACGCGCACGTTCCTCTTCACCGACATCGTCGGGTCGACGAAGCTCCTGGAGTCGCTCGGGAACGAGAAGTGGAAGAAGCTCCTGGCCCGGCACAACGACGTCGTCCGCGAGCAGATCGTCGAGCTCGGCGGCGAGGTCGCGCAGCAGACCGGCGACGGGTTCTTTGCCGTCTTCGTCACCCCGAGGTCGGCGATCGAGGCGGCGATCGCGATCCAGCGCGCCCTCGACGCGGAGATCGTCGCCCCCGACGTGAGGATCGGGGCGCACACGGGCGCGGGCTTCGAGGAGGACGGCGGGACGAACCGCTACGGCGGCGAGGCCGTCCACCTCGCGGCGCGAATCGGCGCCGCGGCCGGGGCCGGCGAGATCCTCGTCAGCCGCGAGACGCTCGACGGCTCGGGAACGGGGTTCCGGCTCCTGGAGTCGCGCGCCGAGGACGCGAAGGGCTTCGAGCAGCCCGTCGACGTGATCTCGGTGGACTGGCGCTAGACGGCTAGGTCGTCCGGGTCGACGACACCCCGAGCCCGACGAACACGATCCCGGTCACCCAGCGCTTCACACCGAGGTACCAACGGCTGCGGCGAAGCCACACGCCGGCCGTGCCCGCGGCGAGCGCCCAGAGCGTGTCCGACGAGAGCGCGATCACGACGAAGATCAGACCGAGCGCGAAGATCTGCAGCGTTGCCGCGCCGGCGTTCGGATCGACGAACTGCGGCAGGAACGCGATGAAGAAGAGCGCCGTCTTCGGGTTCAGGACGTTGACGACCACCCCGTCGGCGAAGAGGCGCCTCGGCGATCTCGGTACGCGTATGAGGTCGTTCTCCACGGTCTCGCGCGTGAGCAGCCGGCGGATGCCGAGGAAGACGAGGTAGGCGGCGCCGGCGTACTTGACGATCGTGAAGGCGGTCGCCGACGAGGCGAGGAGCGTCGAGAGGCCGACCGTCGCCGCGAGAACGTGGACGAGGCCGCCGACGCAGATCCCGAGCGCGGAGACGACCCCGGCGAAGCGGCCCTGGTCGACGCTCCGGGCGACGATGTAGAGCACGGCCGGGCCGGGCACAACCGCCAGTGCCAGTGCAGCGGCGCCGAAGAGTGCGAGGGTCGAGACGTCCACGCACGAAGCTTGCCTATGCTTCCGGCGTGGGCCAGGGGAACTACGAGGCGCTCGCCCGCGAGAACGAGTCCTTCCGCCGGGTGCTCGAGACCGGCGAGCACGCGCAGCTGGTCGTGATGACCATCCAGCCGGGCGAGGAGATCGGCGAGGAGACGCACCAGGGCGACCAGATCCTGTTCTTCGTCGAGGGCGACGGCGAGGCGATCCTCGAGAGCGAGTCGAGCCCTGTCTCGTCGGGCGACTACGTCTTCGTCCCGGCCGGGACGCTGCACAACTTCGTGAACACTGGCAGCGAGCCGCTACGACTGCTGACCACGTATGCGCCGCCCGAGCATCCGCACGGCACAGTCCACCGGACGAAGGTCGAGGCGGACGCGGCCGAAGAGCATTAGCGCGGCCAGACGCGACTGACCCGGCCGGTGATCGGGTCGACCCGCCAGATCGTTCCGTCGAGCGATCCGACGAGCAACCGGCCCGCGCCGTCCGGCGCGATCGGGCCCGGCCGGCTGACGGAAGCGACCGCTCGAACCGCACCCGACCGCTCGATGAGCGAAACGCGGTTGGCGGAGAACTCGGTCACGTAAACGCCCCCATCGGGACCCGGCGCAGCGTAGGAGGGATTGCCGAGGCCGCTCGCGAGCGTGCGAGTGCCCTTCTCAGTCACGAGCCGGACGTTTCCCGCGAACGACTCGCAGACGACCACGCCGTCAGCTGTCGACAGGATCCCGTGGACGCCGTTCAGGCCGTCGGCGAGGACGGCTCGCGACCCGTCTGACGCGATGTGGACGATCCTCGACTGCCCCTCGACGACGTAGAGGCCGCCGCCGGGCGCCGGCGCGACTCCCTCCAGCCGGCTCGCAGCCCGCACGCCGACGCGAAGATCTCGTGTGCGCGGGTCGAGCGCGTAGACGTTCCGGCCCGAGGAGACCAGCAGCGTTCCGTTCGCTCCCGGCCGCAGGTCGCGAGGGCGCGGGATCCGAGCGAAGATCGTTGCGCCGCGGCGTGCCGGATCGAGTCGGATGATGGCGTCCGACGCGTAATCGGCGACGAGCAGCGCTCCTCCCGGCTGCGCGACGATTCCGTACGGCTGCTGCAGCCGGGGCATCGCTTGACGGACGAGCACGCTCCCGACGAACCGGTCACGACTGCCGATGCGGACGCCGTAACGCCAGCGACCGGCCTCCGGAAACGTGACCCATGCGCGGTGACGACGGCCGGCGCGCAACAGGTGGAACCGCGCCACCCGGGCGCCCAGCCGGACGACGAACCGGCTCGGGCGAGCCCCGTGCACGCTCACCTGGACGGCCCATTCCTGACCGACGCGAAGCGGCTGCGGAGGATGGCTTACCGAGATCCGAGGCGCGGCCGCCTCGGCGGCGACGACGGCCGTGAGGGCGACAGTCGCTAGGAGGCCGATGCCGACACGCATCTCCGCCATACTACGAATTTGAACTACTTGATTCAAGTCGCAGACTCATGCCCGAGCCGCGTCCCCTCATCTTCCAGCTGTACACGACGTATCAGCGCGCCGGCCAACTCGTGGCGAGGGCACTCGAAGGAACGGGCATCAGTCCAGAGGACGCGGCCCTCTACAGCGCGCTCGACCGCCACGGCCCGCTCACGCCGGGCGGCCTCGCCGATCAGCTCGGCGTGGGCCCGAGCACCCTGACCTACCGGCTCAAGGCGCTCGAAGCGACAGGCGTCCTCGTCCGCCGGTCGAACCCCGACGACGGCCGCTCGTCGCTCGTCGAGCTCTCGCCTGACGGCCGGAGCCACTGGCGCGCGACCATCCCGGCCTTCGCGGAGGCCCTTCGGCGGGCCGAGCGTCGCGTCGAGCTCCCCCAAGACGAGGTCGCCGCTGCGTTAGACGCAGTGGCCGGAGCGATCGACGCCGAGCTCAAAGCAAGCGAACCGGCCCCGAGCTAGCGGATCGCCACGCCGTGGATGTACGGCGCCGCGGTGATCGTCAGCACCGACGGGGAGTGAAAGCCGCGCGCAAGACAATCGATGTCGAACCCGGCCGACCGGATCGCAGCCTCGGTGTCCCGGGTCGTCTCGCAGCCTCCGAGCGCCTTCGTCCAGAAGAGCCGGTCGACGGCGCGCTGAAACGCCCGGAAGAGGACATGCCTCGATCGCACGTGCTCCCAGAAGCGGAGCTCTCCGGCAGGCCGTAGGACGCGCCGGAGCTCCTGGAGGACGACAGCCGGGTCGCCGACGCTGCAGAGGACGCCCATCACGACCACGGCGTCCATGGAGCCGTCGTCGGCGGGCAGCCGCTCGGCGACGCCATCGGCGATTTCGATCGGAACCGCGGCCCCCCGGGCCCGCTCCGCCGCGGACTCACGCGCGGTCGGGTCGGGCTCGACTGCGAGCAGCGCCGAGACCGTCGGCGGATAGTGCTCGAAGGAACGACCGTCCCCCGAGCCCACCTCCAGCACGCGGCCGCTGAGGTCTGCCAGGAGCGTGCGGCGAAGCTCGCGATGGCCGGGATCGGGCCGCCGCTGCTCGCGCCGCTCGAGGAAGCGCGCGAAGCGACTCTGCTGCGGCCCGTAGAGCGTCGACTCGGAGGACATGGGTCGCCGCCAACGCTACTCGTCCTCCGGCCGGATTGAACCCTGGCTCGCACATCTGCGAAGAGCCCTCCCGACATGCTCTCGACGATGCCGCTCGTCTCCCTCGCCGGCAGTGGCAAGCGAGACCGCGATGACCGCACGTTCCTGGCGACCGACACCGCCGGCAACCTGCTCAGCTTCAGCTCGGACAATCCTCTCTCGGCCGAGCACGAGGTCAGCGCCGAGCAGCCGTGACCGTGAACGTGCTCTGGCCTAGAAGCGCTCCGTAACGTCCTTTGGCTCCGCGGCCGAGGCGCGGCCAGATGAACCAGCGGTAGGTGCCAGGTGCGAGTCGCTGCTGTCGCCCGAGGTAGGTCCAGCGCGCGTGTAGCCGGAAGCGGGCGCGTGTCGGCCAGGCGCTCAGGACCTTGGTCTTTCCGCGGAAGATCTGGACGTTGTAGTAAGACGCCCGAGCCACCGGACGCCACACGAGCAATGGTGCGCTCGCTACGCGTGCGCCGACGCGGGGCGCGAGCAATGGCGAGCTCGCTTTCGCCCTCCGCGCAACCGCGGCGATCGTCCAACGGAGGACCGCCGGACTCGGATCCACGTTCCCCGCGGCGTCAATCGCGCGTACCTCGAAGGTGTGAGCGCTTCGTCTGAGCCGTGCGTAGGTCTTCGGCGAGCTGCAGGCTACAAACGCGCTGGCGTCGAGCTTGCACTGGAACGTCGGTTGCTCGCTTGCTGAGAACGTGAAGCTCGCTGACAGCGTCGTCGTCCGGCTTCTCGGCCGCGCGCCGAGGGTCGTTTCCGGGGCCGTTGCGTCGACCCACCAGCCGTAGGACGCGGTCGGGCCGGTATTGCCAACAGCGTCCGTCGGACGGACCGAAAACGCATGTGGCCCGTCGGCGAGCCCTTGATACGACGCCGGCGAGGTGCAAGGCAGGAAGCTGCCACCGTTGAGCTGACAGTGGAACGACGACGGCTCGTCGGCGGAAAATACGAATGCCGCCGATCTGCTGCTCGTCAGCGGGGCGGGCCCCGACGAGACCGCGACTGTGGGCGCACGCGTCTCGACCGTCCAGGCGTAGCCGTCCTGTGCGGTGTTTCCTGCAGCGTCGGTGGCTGCGACGGTGAAGGTGTGGGGGCCGTCGGAGAGGTTGTCGTACGCGATTGGGCTCGTGCACGGCACGAAGGGCCCGTCGTCCAGCTTGCAGGTAGCGCCGAGGAGCTCGCTCAGCGTGAACGAGAAGTTCGCCGACCGGGAATTGCTGGGATTGGTCGGCTTCTGCCCAATCGTCACGACCGGCCGCGTGCCGTCGACGACGACTGTGGGCTGGGAGCCGTTGAGGGCGAACTCTTCGGTTTCGCCGACGAAGAGGTGGGTTGTCCAGGTGTAAGTGGCTTCGTCGTCTGCCGACGTGGCGGTGAACGAAACAGTCAGCGCTGCTCCGGGGCAGAGGCCGGTGTCGTTATTTCCCGGTCGCCGCAGATTGATCTCCGAGCTCACCGAGCCGTCGACCACCCAGAGAGACGGGGTGCAGCCACCAACCGCTTGGGTCGTTGCCTGGACTGACGTTGGCTGGACGCTGAACCCGGGAGGGATGACAATCGTCGCTCGCCCGGCTCGGCTGGGCGAGCTCGCCTCGTTCGTCAGCGTGATCGTGTACGTCGCCGAGGTAGTTGGCCTAACGTGCGACGGCGACAAGGCGGCCGTGTAGACGTCGCCAGGAGCCGCCGCGGCGCCCGAGACCAGCAGCAGGCAGGCGATCGCGACGAGGACGAATAGGCGGCGGCGAGCAGCCTTAGCGTCGGGCACGCGATACCACCCTGAAAGTGCTGCCACCCACGAGCCGTCCGTAGCGTCGGAGCGATGCCTTGCCGTAACCCGGCCAGACGTACCATCGATACGTGCCCGCCGCGAGCCCACGCTTGCGGCCGAGGTAGGTCCAACGCGCGCGTAGCTGAAGCCGAGTGGCGGTCGGCCAGGAGCTCAGAACCTTCACCGACCCGCGGAACAGCTGGACGTTGTAATAGGACGCGCGCGGAACCCGGCGCCAGCGGAGGAGCGGGGGCGACGTCACCCGCGCGCCGGCCCGCGGAGCGAGGAGCGCCGAGGCTGCCCGCGTCCTCCGCGTGGCCACGGGCGCGGCCCCGATCGTCCAGCGGTGTACCACCGGCGTGGCGTCGATATTCCCCGCGGCGTCGATTGCACGCACCTCGAACGAATGGGCCGCCCGCGTAAGACCGGTGTGCGTCTTCGGGGAGCTGCACGGCGCGAACGCTCCGGCGTCGAGCTTGCACTCGAAGCCAGACGGCTCGCTCGCCGAGAACGTGAACGTTGCCGAGACCGTTGTCGTTCGGGCGGCGGGCGCCGAGGCGAGCGTCGTCTCCGGAGTCGTGCCATCGACCCGCCAGCTGAACGAGGCAGACAGGCCGGGGTTGCCGAGACTATCGGTGGGCTTGGCAGTGAACGTGTGCACACCGTCCCCCAGTCCCTGATACGAGGCCGGCGAGCCGCAGGGGCCGAAACCCAGGCCGTCAAGCTCGCACGCGAACGACCCAGCCTCGTTTGCCGAGAATGCGAACGTCGCCGACCGGCTACTCGTCGGATTACCCGGCGTCTGCGTGATCGCGGCCGTCGGTCCGACACTATCGATCACCCACGCGAAGGCGGTGGGGGGCCCGGTGCCGGCGGCGTCCTTGGCCCTCACGACGAACGTGTGCGGGCCCTGCGAGAGCGAGCTGTACACCCTCGGAGAAGTGCAGGCTGCGAATGCCTGTCCGTCGAGGCTGCATTCGAGCGTCGCCTGCGCCCTACTCGGACCGAACTCGAACCTGGCCGACGTGCTCGTGCTCGGATTCTGCGGGGCATCGGTCAGGGTCGCGATCGGAAGGATCGTCTCGAGTCGCCACCCGTAGTCGGTCTGGCCGGTATTTTCCGCCCCGTCCGTCGACTTGATCGTGAACACGTGTGGGCCGTCGGCGAGGTTCGAGTACGTCTTCGGCGAGCTGCAATTGGCGAATGCGCCGCTGTCGAGCTTGCACTGGAGTGCGGTACCGCCCTCGCTCACCGTGAAGGCAAAGGTCGGTGACTTGACGTTGCTCGGATTCGTCGGCTTCTGGACGATGACCAACGTCGGTGCGACGTTGTCGATCCTCCACTCGTAGATGTCCTGCCCGGTGTTGCCCGCCGCGTCGGTCGCCCTGACGACGAATGTGTGCGTCCCATCCGGAAGACCGCTGTACTCGGTCGGCGAGCTGCAGGGCGCGAATGGCGCGGCGTCGAGACTGCACTGCGGCGCGGGCTCACCGGTCGTGAACGTGAAGCCAGCCGAGCGGCTCTTGGTCGGGTTGGCGGGCTCGTCCGTGATTGCAACGGTCGGGGCGGCGCTGTCGATCGTCCACGTATGGCTGTCTTGACCTGTGTTTCCGGCCGCGTCTGTTGCCTTGACGGTGAAGGTGTGCGGGCCGTCGAGAAGGTCGCTGTAAATGCGGGGCGACGTACACGCCGCAAATGTCGCCCCGTCGAGCTTGCACTGCATCGTGGACTCGGTCGTTTTGAACGTGAGGGTCGCCGAGTCGGAGTTGGTCGGGTCGCCCGGCTTGCCGCCCGTGATCTCAACTGTGGGCGGCGTCGCGTCGATCGTCCACGCCTCACTGGCCTGGGCAGTGTTCTCGGCCGGGTCGGTGGCTTTCACCGTAAAGGTGTGCGGCCCGTCGGCGAGGCCGGAGTAGGTCGCCGGTGAGGCGCAGGCGGTGAACTCGCCGCCGTCGAGCTTGCACTGGGTCGCGTCGCTGGCGGTGAAGGAGAAGCTGGCCGAGGTCGCGTTGGTCGGGTTGGCAGGCTTGTCGCCGGTGATCGTGACGGTCGGTGCGGTGGCGTCGATCGTCCACGTGTAGGCGTCCTCGCCGGTGTTGTCGGCCGCGTCCGTGGCCTTGACGGTGAACGTGTGCTCCCCGTCGTCGAGGTTGCTGTAGCCCTTGGGCGAGGTGCAGGCGGCGAATGCGCTCGCCGTCGAGCTTGCACTGTGTCGAGCTCGCTGGCGGTGAACGTGAACGTCGGCGATCTGGTGTTGCTGAGTGCGGCGGGCCCGCCGATGATTGCAACGGTCGGTGCGGTGGCGTCGACAGTCCATCTGTAGCTGTCTTCGGCCGTGTTGCTGGCCGGGTCGGTGGCCTTCACCGTGAAGGTGTGCGGCCCGTCGGCGAGGCCGGAGTAGGTCGCCGGTGAGGCGCAGGCGGTGAACTCGCCGCCGTCGAGCTTGCACTGGGTCGGCGTCGCTGGCGGTGAAGGAGAAGCTGGCCGAGGTCGCGTTGGTCGGGTTGGCAGGCTTGTCGCCGGTGATCGTGACGGTCGGTGCGGTGGCGTCGATCGTCCACGTGTGGGCGTCCTGCGCCGGTGTTGCCGGCCGCGTCCGTGGCCTTGACGGTGAACGTGTGCTCCCCGTCGGCGAGGTTGCTGTAGCCCTTGGGCGAGGTGCAGGCGGCGAATGCCTCGCCGTCGAGCTTGCACTGTGTCGGCTCGCTGGCGGTGAACGTGAACGTCGGCGATCTCGAGTTACTCGGGTCGCTGGGCTTTCCACCTGTGATCGTTGACCGTCGGCGGGATCGAGTCGATCGTCCAGGTGTATGCGTCCTGGTCGGTGTTGCCGACGGAGTCGGTCGCCTTGACGGTGAACGTATGAGGACCCGTCGGCGAGACCGGAGTAGGCAACCGGCGAGATGCAGGCGGCGAACGCGGCGTCGTCGAGCTTGCACTCAAACGTCGCTGCCTCGTCGGCGGTGAAGTCGAAGCTCGCCGACGTCCTGATTGGTCAGGGTGCCGGGGCCGACGTGATCGAGACCTGGGGCGCCGTGCCGTCCACCTGCACGGTCGGCTGAGAACCGGCCAGGACGAAGGGAACGGCGCCGCGAAGGAGCTCGCTCGCCCAAACCGCCGTCCCCTCGCCCCCCGACGTGGCCGTGAAGGCAACCGTCAGCGTTGCGCCCGGGCACAGCTCGTCGCTCGGGCTGATCTCCGGACGCTTGAGGTTGATCTTCGCGTCGGCGATGAGTTCGCCGTCCGCGACCCAGGTAGTGGCCTGGCAGGCACCGGCCGCGTTCGTCGTCGCGAGCACGCTGGGAGCGTCCACGGCGAATCCAGGCGGGATCCCGATCTTCGCCCGGTCCGCCGCTTCGGGAGACGCAGGGTCGTTGGTCAGCGCGACGGTGTACGACGCCGAGGTCGCCGGCTTCACGTGAGACGGAGCGACAGCAGCGTGAAGGTGTTGATCGGGTCGGCCGAGGCGCCGGACGCGACGATCAGGCACGCCACTGCGGCGGCGGCGGGCAAGAGTCGGCGGCGGTTGAGCATCAAATCCTCCCTAGAACAGGACGGCGGCGTTCAGCCAGAGAAGTGCGAGCGCGATCGCTCCGCACCCGGCGACGGCAATGTCGTGACGGCGGGCGTACAGCGGCTCCGCCACCTCGGGCCACGGGACCCAGCGGGCCGAGGCGACAGAAGCTCCGAGCAGCAGGAAGAGACCGAGACCGAGCAGCGGCAGAATCGCGGGGATCGAGATCGGGAGCGAAGGCTCCGATCGCGCGATGAGGGGCGCCGCTGATGCGAGCTCGAGGTCGGGCGCCGGTGCAGCCGGCGTGGGCGGCGTCTTCTGCGTGACCTTCGTGCGGCGGCCGGGCGGCGGGCCTCGCCGAGCCTCTCGGACCGACGTTCGACGCGGGCGCGGCCGGGTCGCCGCGGCGCGCGCCGGCGGCTTCGGAGGAACCGCCGTCGCGGGTCTCGCACGGGTTTCTGGAGGCGTCGTCGGCGGCTGCGCGGTCGTCGGCGTGACGGGCTCGACCGAAGGTGGCGGTGGCGGCGGCGGCGGGGCGGCGGCGGCGGCTTTGGGCGCGGCTTCGGCTTAGGGTCCGGCTTCGGAGCCGGCTTCGGATCAGGATCGGGTGGGGGCGGCGGGGCGGCGGCGAACGTGGTCGTCGGCTCGGCGGGGATCTCCAGCGGCGAGCCGGCGACCGCACGCGAGCTCGCGAACGCGAGCGCACAGAGGCCCGAGAGGACGAGCGCCGCAGATCCCACATAGCGCGGGCGCGGCGGGGCGGCGCCGGCTCCGCGTCTCATCGAATCCCGGTACCTCCATCAGGCCCTCTCGGCCCGAGACCGACCAGCAACCGCGCAAGCGGCTGCCGAAGGGCGGTGAGGGCTGTGGCGGCGTGACTCGGAGACATGCTTGGCGATCGCGTCGGCCCGGGCAGGGCCCGTCTGCTCCCTGCCAGGCGAGATCCACGCTAGAACCACGGCCGCGCCCTCTCGACGGCCGGAAGAACAGGATCACCTAGCCCTCTGGCTAGGCATTTACAAGCCGGATTGTTGCGAGAGCGGAAGTCGCTCCCGCGGACGCTCGATTTCCTGCGGCCGAGGACGCCGTGGGCGGGGTCTAGCCGCGCTCGATCAGCTCGACCCGGTACTGGTCCGGATCGCGGACGAAGCAGATCCGCGAGCCACCCTCGCGCACCTGGTACGGCGGGCGTTCTGGCTCGATTCCCTGGGCGGCGAGCTTCTCGAGCGTCGAGTCGAGATCCTCGACCGTCAGCGCGACATGGCCGTAGCCGGTGCCGAGCTCGTAGGAGTCGACGCCGAAGTTGTGCGTCAGCTCGAGCTCGGGGATCTCCTGGCCCGGCACACCGAGGAAGTAGTTGACCGCCTCGTCGCGGATCGGCAGCTCGCGCCGCATCTCCAGGCCGAGCGCCTCGTAGAACGCGATCGACCGCTCGGGATCGGTCACCCGGTAGCAGGTGTGGATCAGCTCCACGGGCCGATCCTACGAGAGGCGGCGGAACCGCAGCGTCCAGACGACGCGGAGCTTGTGCTGCATCGTGCCCGACGGCGGCTCGAAGGGAAGACTCATCGTGTCCCGCGTGACGTCCGCGCGAGCGATCACGGTTCGGCGGCTGCCGGAGAGCAGCAGCTCCTCGTCCACCCGCCCCGGCGCCATGCTCAGCCACGAGTCCGGAGAGCTCGACCGTCCAGTCGAACCCGCAAATGCGCAGCTGGGCGCTGACCGAACGCCGCCGGAAGGCGATCCGGTTCGCGCCGCTCCAGGCGAACGCGGGCCGGACCTCGCCCTCGCTGCGTTCTCGCGCTGCACGTGCCCGAGTCGCTCTGAATCTCCTCGCCGAGGCACTGCCGCGTCTCCGTCCACGAGCCCTTCCCCGCCGAGGCCTCGTGATCCGGACGCGGAAGAGCCTGCCGGGGCGATAGCGGGCACGGGAGCTCCAGCGCGTCACGGCTGACGACGGTGGGCCGTGTACTTGACCACACGCCACTCGCGCGTCGTCATGCCGAAGCGGCGCACGACGCACTCGGCATCCCGGCTCGTGTTCCCGTAGTTGTAGTCCTCGACGACGCGCCCGTTCAGCGAGACGGCCCAGCGGGTCGGGGGTTGCGCGGCGTTCGCGGCGAGCGGAAGCGCGACCAGCGCAGCCAGGAAGACCACGACGGCGAGCCTCATGCGCCGAATATTCCCAGATTCGCTCAGGACCGAAACCGCTGCGCGCAAGTCGGACGGGAGAGCCGGCGCGGCGCCGGCCCTCCCGCTCGCTGCTCCTTTGACCCTTGGGGAGGGAGAAGGAACAACTTGACTTTCCACTATAGAGATTAAAAGATCAAGCTTCCTCTATCACCAGAGGAACGTTCCTGCACTTCCAGAGGGGAGAGACATGCGATCCAGATTCGTTGGCGTGGCCGTGCTGATGGCCGCCGTCGGCGTCCTGCTCCCCGGCTCTGCACTGTCGAACGTGAACCTCGACGTCGCCGCCTCCGGCGCGCTCGAGTTCGACACCCGGGTCGGGACCGTGGCGCCGACGAAGGCCCAGCGCCGCCACGTGAAGCGACTGAAGGCGAGTGCGACGTGGAGCCGGTTCGGGACACCGTCGACGCTCGTCCGCCACGGCAAGGCCCTGGCCCGTGGGGTTCGCGGCAAGAACGCCGCCGACGCCGCCGGCTGGTACCTGAACCGCCACAAGGCGCTCTTCGGCATCAGCTCGCTGGACGCCCTCGCGTTCGTGAGCGCGAACCGGCTCGGGGACAGCAAGGGCTGGGCCGTCACCTACCGCCAGGTCTTCGACGGCCTGCAGACGAGCGAGAGCGGCACCGTCACCGTGGGTGTCGTCGGGAGCCGGGCTCGAGGCTGGAAGATCGTCTCGGTCTCGTCCAACCTCACCAAGGACCGTGCCCTTGCCGGCACCGCGAAGCTCTCTGCGGCCGCCGCCTGGGCGACCGCCGCGAAGCGAGCCGGCGTGACCCGATCGGTCGCGAACATCCTGTCCCGCAAGAGCGTCCGCGGCTACACACAGTTCCGCGTCGCGGGGCTCCCGGGCACGCAGCTCGCGAAGCTCGTCGCCTTCCCGACCGTCCGCAGCGGCGTGGTACCGGCCTACGAGACGACCGTGATGAACCTCAAGGAGGACCTCGGCGTACGCTCCTACGTGGACGCACGAACGGGGCGGATCCTTGCCCGCAGCAGCATCGTCCACAACCTGAATCACGGCTCGTCGAACCTGAAGCTCGCGGCCGCCGAGTCGTATTCCTTCAGCGGTGAGATCGCGGCAACGGACGGCGCGTGCAACATCAACGGACCGTTCGCAATCGGGCCCGGGAACAGGGCGCTCGACGGTTTCGTCAACGCCGACAACGCCGTGAACGACGTCGCGATAGACCTCATGTTCAACGGGGCGATCGTGCCGGGCACGCACGCCGACACGTTCCTGACGCCGGAGCGCTTCCGCTACGAGCCCGCCGGTGGAGTCCCGCCGGGCAACTACAGCGTCCAGGTCTGCGACTTCGACGACCCCCAGAACACCGTCTGGGCTGCGCCTCGCACCTACCAGGGCACATTGATCGGCGACGCGTCACCCGCGCCGCCGGCGTACCTGGCGCGGTGGAAGGCGTTCAAGAACGTGCCGCCGCTGTACACGCTCGACCGGGACCCCTGGAACATGCCGAGCACCGACACGCGCAACACGTGGTGCTGGGTCATGGCTCCCGGTTGTGACCGCCTCGCGGGAGGCGCGCTGGCCTCACGCGGCGCCTGGGACCACGACCACAAGACGAACTCCCCGACGCTCACGACCCGCGGGAACAACGCGCGGTCGGCGACGTCGTACTTCAACGTCAACTTCCCGAGCCCGCCGCAGTACTCGCCGGTGAGCACGGGACGCGACTACAGCTACACGTGGTCGAACGACTTCGCGAATCGCGACTGCAACCCGGACCCGGGGCCGACCACCTGGGATCACGACGCGTCGACGGTGAACCTGTTCGTCGCGCACAACCGGATGCACGACTGGGCCTACCACCTCGGGTTCACCGAGAAGAACTGGAATGCCCAGGACTACAACTTCGGCCTGACCGAGCGGCGGCAGGAGAACGACCCGCTGATCGGCAACGTCCAGTCCGGCGCCAACGTCGGTGGACGGAACAACGCGAACATGTTCACGCTGCCCGACGGCACCTCATCGGTCACGAACATGTACTTCTGGCAGCCGCAGGCAGCGACCTACTACCCGCCCTGCGTCGACGGTGACTACGACATGGGCGTCATCGGCCACGAGTACGGCCACATGATCGAGAACCGGATGATCGGCAAGGGCAACCTCCGGGCAGGGCACCACGCCGGCGCCATGGGCGAGTCCCACGGCGACATGTTCGGCATGGAGTACCTGTTCGGGAACGGGTTCGCCGGCGCGAGCGGGGAGAACCCCTACTCGAGCGGCGCCTACGACACCGGGAACAACCAGCGGGCAATCCGCAACTACGGGATGAACTTCCCCACGTCGGGCGGGATCCCGCAGCCGAGCAAGCAGCTCATGATCAACACGCTGAACTTCAGCGACATGGGCTTCGACGTGACCGGGCCGACGCTGACCTCGAGCCAGCAGGTGCACGCGAACGGCGAGATCTGGAGCAAGACGAACTTCCAGATCCGCCAGCTGCTGATCGACAAGTACGACGACGACTACCCGGTGGACGACGGGGAGCTCCAGGCCGAGTGCGCCGAGGGCTTCATGCCGGCTCACCGCTGTCCGGGCAACCGGCGCTGGATCCAGCTCGTGTTCGACGCGATGCTGCTTGCGCCGATCGGCCCGTCGATGCTCGAGGAGCGCAACATGATGCTCGCGGCCGACCTCGCACGCTTCGGCGGCGCGAACCAGAAGGAGCTGTGGCTCGGGTTCGCACGGGGCGGCATGGGCGTCGGCGCTTCGAGCTCGAACAACTCGCTCAACGAGACGGACACCGACCCGGTGCCGGACTTCGAGCCGGTCGGGACGAACCCGGCGACGGTGAAGTTCGTCGTCAGGAACCTCGACGGTGATCCGATCACGAACGCGCGGATCTTCGTCGGACATCACGAGGCACGCGTCTCGCCGATCGCGGACACCAATCCGGCCACCCCGGCCGCCGGGTCCCCGGCGAGCGTGATCAACCTCGACGACACCGCGAAGTTCGCACCCGGCCAGTACGAGTTCTCCGTGCAGGCCAACGGGTACGGGCTCGTTCGGTTCAGCGACCGCTTCCGGTCGGGCGAGAGCGAGACGATCAGGATCGAGATGGCTCAGAACTGGGCCTCCTCGGCGTCGGGCGCCACGGCGACCGGCGACGGCGGCGCATCGCTGCCGAACCTGATCGACGACACCGAGCGGACGATCTGGACGACACCGGGCGACCGGGTCGGCGGTCAGATCGTCGTCGACGGCAAGAAGGTCACGATCGACCTCGGCGGAAGCGAGTCGATCAACGTCAAGTACGTCCAGGTCAGCGCGATGCTGACGAACGGCCTGAACCGCTTCACGGCGCTCCGGCAGTTCGAGGTCTGGACGTGCGACGCGAACAAGGGCGCTGACTGCGCAACCGACGCGGGGTACGGCAAGCGGTACACGAGCCCGGCGGACGCCTTCCCGGCGACTTCGCCGCGGCCCGTCTCGCCGCACCTGCTCCTGCGCCAGTTCGACATCCCGGACACCAAGGCAACGCACGTCCGCTTCGTCGTGAAGGCGACGCAGTGCACGGGGGCGCCCTCGTACCAGGGTGAGCAGGACTCGGATCCCACGGCCGCGACGGATTGCGACACGGCCACGCCGGCCTCGTCCGATCCGAACTTCGCCCGGGCCGCGGAGTTCCAGGTGTTCCGGATGCGTCCGGACATCGACGACTAGGCCTTCGGGCCCAGCCGAAGAGGGAGAGGGCCGGCATCGCCGGCCCTCTCCCGTTCACGCGAGGTCCACGACCTCGTCGGCGACCTCGAGCAGGACCGGGTCGTGGGTGCTGAAGACGACCGTCGTCTCCGACTCGTCGACGACACGGGCGAGGAGGTCGCCGACCGCGACGGCGTTCGCCTCGTCGAGCCGAGCGCTCGGCTCGTCGGCGAGCAGCAGCGCAGGTTCGGCGATGAGTGCGCGCGCGATCGCTACGCGCTGTCGCTCCCCCATCGAGAGCCGGTCGACGCGTTGCTCGGCGAGCTCGGCCAGCCCGACGGACGCGAGCGTGTCGACTGCGTTGCCCTTCGCCGGCCGAACCTGAAGTCCCAGCTCGACGTTCTCCCGCGCGCTGAGGAACGGCACGAGCGAGGCATCCTGGACGATTACCGCAACCTCGTTTCGGCGGAGCGCAGCCCTCTCGGCGCGGCTCAGGCTCGAGAGACGGCGACCAAGCGTGATCACCTCGCCTTCGGTCGGAAGATCGAGACCGGCCAGCAGGTGAAGGACGGTCGTCTTCCCCGACCCCGATGGGCCGGTGATGGCGGTCAGGCGGCCGGTCGCGAAGGCTTCGCTCAACCCCTTGACCGCCGCCCCGGCCGCAAATCGCCGTCCGACGCCGCGGAGCTCGGCCGCCGGCCCCTTGGATTGCCGCGGCAGCCGGTTCCTCGGTGGCGATGCCTCAGCGGGAATGCGGTGCTGCGCTCCGGCCGAGGTCAGCGAGATCGACGACCCGGCAAGCTCCGGCCGCGCTCGCGATCCGATCCCCGCGCGGTCGAGCAGGTCCTCGGGCAGCCGGACCCAACCCGTCGGAGCCACCACGAGAGCCTCCTCGCCGGGCGATCCCTCCGCGCTCACGCGGCCGTCGCGGACCTGGATGATCCGGTCGGCGATCGCGGCCGAGCCGATGTCGTGGCTCACGATCAGCGCCGTCGCACCGTGCTCGCGCGCGAGGTCGCGGACCAGCGTGTAGACGCCCTGCGCCGTCGCCGCGTCGAGCTCGCCGGTCGGCTCGTCCGCGAGCAAGAGCCTTGGGCCGTGGACGAGCGCGGCACAGAGCGCGACACGCTGCTGCTCGCCTCCCGAAAGCTCGGACGGACGTGCGCCGGCGCGATCGCCGAGACCGACGCGCTCGAGCAGCCGTCCGGCGCGCGCACGCCGTTCCACCGGCGCCTCGCCCTGCAGAGCGAGCGGCAGCTCGACGATCTGCCGGACCGTGAGCTCCGGCGCGAGCAAGCGCGAATAGTGCTGGTCGACGTAACCGATCGTCTCGGCTCGGAACCGGTCTCGTGCGCGTCCGCGCAGCCGCCGCAGGTCGACACCGTGGACGCGCACGAGCCCCGCGGACGGGGCATCGAGCGCAGCGATGGTCCGAAGGAGCGTCGTCTTGCCCGACCCGCTCGGGCCGAAGACGACGACGATCTCGCCCTCGGCGACCTCGAGCGAGAGGCCCTGGAGGGCAGCGGCGCTGCCTTCGCGGGTCGCATAGACCCTGAAGAGGTCCCTGGCCTCGACTGCGGGCGTCACGCAGCCTCCGGCCTGGCGGGAGCGGCGCCGCGAAACGGCCGGCGCGCGAGGATCGCCACGACGCCCAGCGCGAGAGCGGTGAAGGCGATCAATCCGACCGCGAGCAGCAGCCAGGGCACGACCGGGACGAGTGGCGGCTCCGCCGGAGTGGCGTTGGCCGTGATCCCGACCAGTTCGGTGACGAGCAACGAGGCGAGCGCTCCAGTCACCAGCCCGCCGATGAGTCCCGCGCCGAGGATCACGGCCGATCGGAGCCAGAGGTGACGCGCGAGCCTGGTGGGATCGAATCCGAGGCTCTCCAGGTCGAACAGGTCGGCGGCGTCGTCGCGTGCATCCACCGCGAGGGCGAGCACGAGCCCGGCGAGGACGAGGCACCCGGCGACGAGCGCCGCCGCGAGTAGTGCGAGCGCGGCGGCTCGCGAGACGGGGTCGGCGCGCAGGCTCCGCTCCAGCTCGGCGCGCGAGGTCACGCGGACCGGGAACGGCGCCTCTGCTCTCGGCGCGGCGGAGAGCCACGCCTCATCCGCGACCGCCGTTCCGGGGATACCGGCATTGGCAGCAGTGGCGAGCGCCTCTCGGTCGGCAACGATGAAATCGCCCGATAGCGTCGGAAAGCGACGGGCGGTTTCGACGATGCGGACCTCGACCGGGGCGCGACCGACGCGGACCGGGAGCACCCGAGCCGACCCGGCGGAAGCGGCGATCGAATCCGACGCGATCACGGGGATCGGCACGCCGTCGGTCGGCTGGCGCGGCCTGAGTTGGAAACGTGCGCTCGCGGGTCAGGAAGTAGCGGATCCGCGCTCGCCCCGGAGACCCTCCGGTGCCGGCTCCCTCCGACGAGACCCAGTCGCCGTAGTCGACCGCAAGAGCCCGGGTACCGGTCGGCGTGCGGACGCGCGGGGATCCGAGCGTCAGCGTTCCTCGGAGGAACACGTCGGGCGCGGCTCGGCTCCCCGAGGCGCGGTGCGCTGTCGTGAACTCGGCGATCGGCGGGAACGAGAGTGTCAGCCCGACGAGCGTCCCACCGCGAGCCGCCGGTGGGAGCGGAGCGCTCACGGTGGGAGCGTCGGTGCCACCGGCCAGGTCGAGCACGGAGAATCCGCCGTCCGGGCGGCGAACGTGTGCCGAGAGGCTGATCGGATCGCCGCGAAGGGTTCGAGGGAGGATGAGCTCCCGCCCCTGGGGAGGCAGGTTCACTCCGCGCAGACCCGTGCCCTCGTACGCGATCGACTCGGCCCAGCGCGCCGAGCGACCTGTCCGCATAGTCACCGCGCCAACGCATCCGCTCGAACGCGTCCGGAGGAAGTCCGAGCACCTGCAGCTCGGCCGATCGGTTGAGGGTCGGAGCTTCCCCGTCACGGCGGATGACGCCGAGCGCCCCGTCTCCGTAACTCGGCGCGAGCTCGGCCGTCCGACCCGTAAGAAGGCCGCGCGTGACGTCGCGCTGGACGACGTAGTCGAGCGGAGCTGCGTAGGCAGCGGCGTCGCGCTGGTTCGCGGCGAGCGTGGCACGGTAGGTGAGCGCGAAGACCGCCATCCCGACTGTCACCGTCAGGCAGGCGACCGCCACTGCGGCGACGCCGGGGTTGCGGATGAGCGAGAGGAGCGCCAGGCGGAGGGAGACGCCCGCCGCCGCGGCAGGCCTTTCGCCCAGCCTCAGGAGCGCAGGAAAGGCGCGGGCGGCGAGGAGCGCACCGGCAAGCGCGACGAGCACGGGGAGCAACAGAAGCGGCGCGCCGACCTCGCCCTCACGCGAGAGCGACTCCGCGTCGGTCTCGCCGAAGAGGAACGCGGCCACGATCGCGGCCAGGACCGCAGCTGCCGCAACGTCCACGGGAGTGATCCCGCGGCCTCGAATCTCGAGCGTCGCCGCTCGGGTCGTTGCGATCAAGACGACGACCGTGCCAAGCGCCAGCAGCACGAGCGCCCAGCCCGATCCGGCCGAGGTCAACGCACGCCCGAGAGCGTCGCCGGCGGGCCGACCGGCCGCGTCGGCGACAACCGCACCCGCGAGCAGTCCCGCAGCGAACCCGACCAGCACGGCAGGCAGGGCGACCAGCACGGCATACCCAGCCGTCTCGAGGGCGATCTGCCAGCGGAGCGCGCGAAGCCGCCGGAGCCTGAACCGGGTCTCCCCGGCATTGCGGCGGATCCGGGACGCAGCGAGGACGGCGAAGGCGAGGAAGACGACGATGCACTGGCCGCCGACGAGGAGCTGGCGTCGGCTGGCGCTCGCCGCTCGCTCGCGCGCCTCCTCGAGCTCATGGAGAGGCGCGCGCACGCCGAACGCCGGATCGATTTGTCGCAGTCGAGTGTCCAGCTCGGCGATGCGAGTCGGAAGCTCGGCCGCCTTGGGGGAATCGAGCGCGTCGAGGTCGAGCGGGACCGCCCAGGTGAGCGTGCGGAAGAGCCCGCTCACCTCCGGTCGTCGCGCCATCTCCTCGACGCCGACGCCGACGAAGACGCGCTCTGCGGCGGTGGTCGAGCCGACGAGGGCAGCGACGGGTGCCCCGGGTGCTGCTGTCACCGAGCCGGTCACCGGCAGCCCCGGCGCAGCGAGGGGTCGGTCGTCGGCGTCGAGCGCGACGAGCTCACAGCGCCGTTCACCGCACGGCGCGGGCAGGCGCCCGGAGCGCGGCTCGAGGAGCCCTGTCGCGTCGTCCACCGCCGCGAGCCGAACGATGTCCGTCCCGAACCTGGTCGACCGGAACCCGACTGCACGCAAGGGCTCCCCCACGTCGAGAGCCCGAAGCCCGTTCTGCGCTTCGCGATCGAGCCGCGCCCACCCCGTCGTGCCGATTCCGACCCAGCTCACGCTGAGCATGCGCTCGTCGGCGGGAAGGCGGCCGATCTCGTCGGAGACAGCGCGGTCCTCGACGACGACCTGGCCGACGAGAAGCGTCGTGAGCGCGGCGCTGGCAACGGCGATGCCAAAGCCTGTGAGCAGGACGGAGCCCGGCCTGGCTGCGATCCGCCGTGCGGCGACCGCGAGGGGAGCAACGAGCCGCCGCGTCATCCCGAGAGCCTAGGTTCAGCCCTCGAGGTCCTCGCGGACTAAGCCGAAGAGGACGCCGTCGACCCACTCGCCGTGGCGCAGATACGCCCTGCGCTTCACGCCTTCGCGGACGAAGCCCGAGCGCTCGGCGTGCCGGATCGCGCGCTCGTTGAACGCGTAACACTCGAGCTGCAATCGGTGAAAGCCGAGGTCGAAGATCAGGTGGCGCTGGAAGAGGCGCGCCGCCTCGTCCGAGAGCCGGCGGCCGCGAAAGTCGGGATGGATCGCGAGCCCGCTCAGGTGCGCGATCCTGCTCCGGCGGTTCTCGAGCGAGAACTCCATCATCCCGGCGCGGGCCCAGCCGTCACCGTCGGGCACCTCGATCACGAAGAGACCGGAGTCGCCCGGTTCCTCGGTCGAGGCCTTCACGTCCTCGACGACGCCGGCTCGGTCTCGCGAACGCGACGCGGCGAGGAACGGCGCGGTGTCCTCCTCGTTCAGGAGCCCGACGACGAAGTCAACGTCGTCCTCGGTCGCCCGGCGCAGGCGCAGGCCGTCGCCCTCGACGGTCAAGGAGTCGGCGCGGGAACCGGCTGCTGGCGGCGGAGCGGCCGGACGAGCCCGGAGGCGATCGCCACCCCGGCGAGGATCAGCGCCAGGCCGGCGAGCGCCGTGATCCGCAGAGGCTCGTCGAGGAAGACGGCCCCGTAGAAGAGCGCGACCACCGGGAGCAGGTAGACGACGAGGCTCCCCCTCGAGGAGCCGTAGTCCTCGAGCAGCCGGAGGTACATCAGCAGCCCGAGCGCGGTCCCGAGCAGTCCGAGCACCGCAACCGAGACGATCGCCTCCCAGCTCGGGATGCCCCCCGGCCCCTGCGCGATCCCGAACGGGAGGATCGCGAGAGTTCCCCAGAGCACGGACGCGGTGGAGACGAGCAGCCCGGACGAGTCGCCGAGCTTGTGCTGGCTGAAGAGCGAGCCGGCTGCGTACGAGATCGAGGCGAGGATCACCGCTAGCGTCCCGATCGCGCCGGCCCAGCCGCCCTCGGGGTTGACCCCGACGAGCACGCCGACGCCGATGATGCCGAGGACGAGCCCGAAGGCTCGCACGCCGGTGACGCGCTCGTGCCGCGCGAATCTCATCGCGAGCAGCGCAACGAAGATCGGCATCGACGCGTTCCCGATCGCGGCGATCCCGGAGTCGATCCGGGTCTGGCCCCAGGCGATCAGCCAGAACGGCAGCGCCGTGCTGATCACGCCGAGCACGACGCCGGCCCAGCCGAAGTCGCGGACGCAACGAACCGCCTGGCGGAAGCCGCGCTTCGCCACGAGGACGGCCCCCAGCGCGGCCGACGCGAAGAGCAGCCGGCCGGTCATGGTCGCCGCCGGCGAGAGATCGTCGATCGCGATCTCGATGAACATGAACGACGAGCCCCAGATCAGGGCGAGGACCAGCAGCAGAGGGACGTAACCGCGCCTCACTTCTTCAAGGTAACGCGTCCGCCCGAACGACTATTCTCAACGATCTGACGCGGGTCGCCGAACAGCCTCTCCACCGCGCCCTCGGGCTCACGGACGGCGAGTTCGAGCGAATCCGCGAACTGCTGGAGCGTGACCCGAACGATTTCGAGCTCGCGGTGTTCTCGTTGCTCTGGTCGGAGCACTGCGGCTACAAGCACTCGGCGCTGCTGCTTCGGCGTCTGCCCTCGGCCGGAGAGCGGGTGCTGCAGGGGCCGGGCGAGAACGCCGGCGTGCTCGACCTCGGCGGCGGGAGGCGGTCGCTTTCAAGGTCGAGAGCCACAACCACCCGTCCGCGGTCGAGCCGTTCCAGGGCGCGGCGACCGGCGTCGGCGGGATCCTGCGCGACGTGATCGCGATGGGCGCGCGGCCGGTCGCGCTGCTGGACGGGCTCCGGTTCGGCGAGCCCGGCTGGATGTTCGAGCGGGCGGTCGAGGGAATCGGCCAGATATGGGAACTGCGTGGGAGTTCCGACGGTCGGCGGCGAGGCGGTCTTCGACGAGGCCTACGCCGGGAACTGCCTCGTGAACGCGATGTGCGTCGGGCTGCTGCCGGTCGAGCGGCTGACCCGTGCGCGAGGCGACGCTGACCGGCGGGCTGCTCGTCCTGTACGGGGCGACGACCGGCCGGGACGGGATCGGCGGCGCCAGCGTCCTCGCGAGCGCCGAGCTTGCCGAGGAGGACGCGGACAAGCGGCCGACCGTCCAGATCGGCGATCCGTTCACCGGCAAGAAGCTGATCGAGTCGAGCCTCGAGCTCGTCGACCGCGGGCTCGTGGAGTCGCTCCAGGACTGCGGCGCGGCCGGGCTCGCGTCCTCCCTCGCCGAGATGGCGCGCGACGGCGCCGGCGTCGACGTCGACCTCGACCGGGTTCCGCTCCGCGAGGACGAGATGGAGGCCTGGGAGATCATGGTCTCCGAGAGCCAGGAGCGGATGGTCGCCGTCGTCCGTCCGGAGCGGCTCGAGGACGTCCTGAGCGTGTGCCGCCGCTGGGAGCTGGCGCATGCGGTCATCGGCGAGGTGACCGACACCGGCGAGCTGCGGGCGTTCCACGACGGCGAGCTCGTCGGGGCGATCCCCGCGAACCTCCTCACGGACGAATGCCCCCGCTACCGCGGTCGATGTTCAGCCGCAGCCAACCGGCCCGGCCCCCGTCGCGGGCTCGAACCTGACGAGCCGGCGCTGGATCTACGAACGGTACGACCAGCTCGTCGGCTCGCGGACCGTGCGCCGGCCGGGGCTTGACGCAGCGGTGTTGCGGCTGGAGGGGAACCGCGGCCTCGCGGTCTCGCTGGACGGGCCGCCGGTCGGCGAGCGGGATCCCTTCCGAGCCGGCGCCCTGGCCGTCCTCGACGCGGCGCGCAACGTCGCCTGCGCCGGCGGCGAGCCGATCGGCCTCACGGACTGCCTGAACTTCGGCAACCCCGAGAAGCCGGAGATCGGCTGGGAGCTCGAGCAGGCGATCGAGGGGATCGCGCAGGCCGCCGAAGCGCTCGGTATTCCGGTCGTGAGCGGGAACGTCTCGCTCTACAACGACACGGACGGCCGCTCGATCCCGCCGACGCCGGTCGTCGGCTGCGTCGGCCTCGTACCGGACGTCCGCCGTGTCCCGCGCGGCTGGCGCCGAGGGGACACGGTCAGCGTGGTTCGAGGAGCAAGTAACAGTCTGTTACTTGGAGAGATCGACCTGGCGCGTGAAGCCGAGCTGATCGGGCTCGTTTGGCCAGCGGTTGCAGGGCTTTCGCTCGCGCACGACGTCTCGGACGGCGGGCTCGCTGTGGCGCTTCGGGAGATGGCCGAATGGTCGGGTGTCGAGGCCGACCTGGACATCGCCGACCCGGACACGGTTTGCTTCGTCCTCGCCGGTGACCACGTTCCCGACTTCGCGGAGGAGGTGGGCGAGATCTAGATGTGCGGCCTGTTCGGAATCCGGGCGCCGGAGCGCGACGTCGCGCGCGTCTCCTACTTCGGGCTCTTCGCGCTCCAGCACCGAGGCCAGGAGTCGGCCGGGATTGCCGTTTCCGACGCCGGCCGCATGACCGTCGTCCGCGACATGGGGCTCGTCGCGCAGGTCTTCTCCGAGCAGACGCTTCACGGCCTCGACGGCCAGCTCGCGATCGGCCACACGCGCTACTCGACCACCGGCTCGACGCGCTGGGCGAATGCCCAGCCGCTCGTCCACCACGGCCGGGCGCGCACAGTCGCTCTCGGGCACAACGGGAACCTGACGAACGCCGAGGAGCTCCGCGAGGAGCTCGAGGCCGAGGGCGTGAGGCTCGGCTCGAGCTCCGACTCCGAGGTGATCGCCGCGCTGATCGGGAACGACCCCGCCCCCCTCGACGAGGCGGTCGCCCACACGCTCGAGCGAGTCGACGGTGCGACGACGGCGGTTGCGTTGACCGAGGGAAAGCTCGTCGGGTTCCGCGACCCGTACGGCTTCCGGCCGCTCGTCGTCGGGAGCCTCGGCGACGACTGGGTGCTCGCCTCGGAGAGCTGCGCGCTCGACCTCGTCGGCGCCGAGCCGGTCCGCGAGCTGAGGCCCGGCGAGCTCGTCGTGATCGACGACGAGGTCCGGACGGAGCAGGTCGCGCACCCGGAGGATCGCCTCTGCCTGTTCGAGTTCATCTACCTGGCGCGACCGGACTCCCGGCTCGAGGGCGTCGAGGTGTACGGCGCGCGTGTGCGAATGGGCGAGGCGCTCGCCGCCGAGGCTCCGGTCGAGGCCGATCTCGTCATGCCGGTGCCCGACTCCGGGACACCGGCCGCGATCGGATTCGCCCGCGCCTCCGGCATCCCCTTCAACGAGGGCTTGATCAAGAACCGCTATGTCGGCCGCACGTTCATCCAGCCGGACCAGGGTCTTCGCGAGCAGGGGATCAAGCTCAAGTTCAACCCGCTGGACGAGGTTTCCGGCAAGCGCGTGGTCGTTGTCGACGACTCGATCGTGCGCGGGACGACGATGCGGCAGCTCGTCGCGATGCTCTTCGAGGGCGGAGCGACGGAGGTGCATGTCCGGGTCTCCTCACCCCCGATCGTCTCCCCCTGCTTCTACGGGATCGACTTCGGCGACGGCGACCAGTTGGTCGCCTCGAATCAGACGATCGAAGAGACCCGCAAGGAGATCGGGGCGACGTCGCTCGCGCACCTCTCGCTCGAGGGCGTCCAGGCGGCGACTCGACGGCCTGACAACGAGTTCTGCCGCGCCTGCTTCACGCGCAAGTATCCGACCCGCGTTCCCACGGGCCGGATGCTTGCGAAGCTTCGCTTCGAGCCAGCGGGCGTGTAGTTACTGCTCGAGCACGCGGCTCGCCTTCGCGATTCCGCGCGAGAGGATGTACGCGATCGTGGTGAAGAGGAAGAACTGGAACCACGCGTTCGCGGTCAGGCTGTCGGTCGACCAGGTCACGATCCAGGCGACGATCAGCGCGAGCAGGTAGAGCGCGAACTCGGCGTTCCCCGGAATCGGTAGGCGAGCGACGTCGATCGTCATCGGCTGGCGCGATGTGGTGGCGGCGCGGCCTGCTGCTGCGTCGGCTGGTCCGGCGTGGACATGGGGTGCTCCTTTCAGGCGGCTTTGCCCGGCATGTTCAGCGGGCGGATTCCAGCTCCTCCCCACGCCCGTACCGCACCGCCCGGCGCACCGCCCGCGGGTCATACCCCTCTTCGAGCAGCCGCTGCCGCAGCTCCCCTTCCTGCGCCAGCTTGAGGAAGAGCCAGGCGAGAGCGCCGATGGTGACGACCGAGCCCTCGACCATCATGATCGTCCCCGCGAGACCCTGGTCCTGGAGCGCGCCGATCCCGAAGTGCTCCTCCCCGTGGTCGTAGACGTCGTAGATCACGTCGCCGGACCAGACGAAGACGTTTCCGAGCGCGGTCTCGACCAACCGGACGACGGCGACGTACCCGAGCTTCCAGCCGGTGCCGAACCACTCCGGCCCCGGCAGCACCTCGACCACGGCCGCCCACATCAAGACGCCGGTCGTAAAGAAGGACAGGTGCTCGAGTGCATGGACGGCGCTGTGCTCGACCGCGGCCTCGTACAGCGGCGGCAGGTGCCAGAGGTAGAGGCTGACCGCCCAGAGCGGCAGGGCGACCAGCGGGTTGCGCGAGGTGACGGAGCGGCGCGAGCCAGGGCACGGCGAGGATCGGCCGGAGCAGCGGCCCCGTGAGCCCGAGCACGAACGCGAGTGCCGCGAGGTCCCCGAGCATCACGTGCTGGAGCATGTGGACGAAGAAGAGCTCGTCCTCGAGCGGCATCAGCTGCGCGCCCGCGGCGAGGGTGATCCCCAACGCAAAGCTGGCCTGCCGCCACCCCGGCACCGGCGCGCCGCGAGCGGCCAGCGTCCTGGCCCGCCGCCAGTACATGACCGCGACGACCGCGAGCGGCAGGAGTGCGGTGAAGGCCGTCATCGCTCCCTATTAGACTCGCCCACAGGTGGAGGAACGGACGTACGCGGCCGCCGGAGTGTCCCTCGCGACCGCCGGTTCGGTCGTCGAGCGGCTTCGGGCGGCCGTCGAGTCCACCGGGGCCGCCGGCTTCGGCGCCTTCGCCGGGATCTACCCGCTGGACGACCGGCGCCTGCTCGCCGCCTCGACCGACGGCGTCGGGACGAAGCTGATCCTCGCGCGCGAGCGGGGCGCGCTGCGCGCCTGCGGCGCCGACCTCGCGGCGCACTGCATCAACGACGTGCTCACCACCGGCGCCGACCCGCTCTTCCTCCTCGACTACGTGGCCGCGAACCGGATCTCACTGGACGAGGTCGCCGAGCTGGTCGAGGGTGCCGCCGAGGTCTGCCGGACCGCCGGCGTCGCTCTGCTCGGCGGCGAGACCGCGGAGCTGCCCGGGATCTACCGCGACAACGAGCTCGACTTCGCCGGGACCTGCGTGGGGCTGGTCGACCGCGACCGGCTCGTCGACGGCTCGGCGATCCAGGAGGGCGACGTCGTGGTCGGGTTCCGCTCCGCCGGGGTCCATGCGAACGGCTTCACCCTCGTCCGCCGAGTGCTCGAGCAGGAGGACTACAGAGGCGACGACCTGCTCGCGCCGACCCGGCTCTACCTCGACGACGTTCGCGCGTTGGACGGCGTCCACGGTCTGGCGCACGTCACCGGCGGCGGGATCGAAGGCAACCTCGCGCGTGTCGTGCCCGACGGCCTCCGCGCCGAGATCGACTGGGAGAGCTGGGAGCGCCCACCCGTCTTCCACTGGCTCGCCCGGCACGTGGAGGAGGACGAGCTGCGGCGCGTCTTCAACCTCGGGATCGGCTACTGCGCCGTCGTCTCCCACGCGACGGGCGGCCAGGTCATCGGGCGGATCGTCGCGGCGTGATCGGCGTCCTGGTCTCCGGCGAGGGCACCAACCTCCAGGCGCTGCTCGACGCGGGCCTCCCCGTCGCCTGTGTTGCGTCGAACAAAGCCGGCGCCCCTGCCCTGGAGCGCGCGAGGAGGGCGGGTGTCCCGACGCAGGCCTTCCCGCTCGAGGACTTCGAGACGCGAGAGGAACGCGACGACGCCATGGGCCGCTGGCTCGAGGAGCAGGGCGCGACCTTCGTGGTCTGCGCCGGCTACATGCACCTCCTGCGCGAGCCGTTCATCGACCGTTTCGCCGGCCGGATCGTGAACACGCACTCGGCGCCGCTTCCGGAGTTCCCCGGCGCGCACCCGATCGAGGACGTCCTTGCCGCGGGGGTCCGCCAGACCGCAGCGACGGTCCACTACGTCGACGAGGGCGTCGACACGGGCGCCGTGATCGTCGCCGAGCCGGTGCCGGTGCGTGAGGACGACACGGTCGAGACGCTGCGCGCCCGAGTCCAGGCGGTGGAGCACCGCCTCCTGCCCGAGACCGTCCGCGGCCTGATCGAGTGATCCGCCGCGCCCTACTGTCGGCCTGGGACAAGTCGGGGCTGGTCGAGTTCGCGCAGGGACTCCAGGACCTCGGCGTGGATCTCGTCGCAAGCGGCGGCACCGCGGAGCACCTCGCCGAGAGCGGGATCCACGCGACGCCGGTGGAGGAGCTGACCGAGATCCCGGAGATGCTCGGCGGCCGCGTGAAGACGCTTCACCCTCGAATCCACGCGGCGATCCTGGCGCGCCGCGACCACCCCGACGACCTGGCGGCGCTCGACGAACACGGGATCGAGCCGTTCGATCTGGTCTGCGTCGGCTTCTACCCCTTCACGCAGATCGTCTCGCGCCACGGGGTGACCGAGTCGGACGCGGTCGAGATGATCGACGTCGGCGGGCCGTCGATGCTCCGGGCGGCCGCGAAGAACTTCGCCCACGTCGCGCCCGTCTGCTCGCCGAAGCGCTACCCCGAGGTCCTCGAGGAGCTGCGAACGACGGGTCGGCTCTCCGCGGACACCCGGCGGCGACTGGCGGCCGAGGCCTTTGCGACGACCGCGGCATACGAGACGGCGATCGCGACCTGGTTCCTGGGACGCGAGGCGTTTCCCGACCGGTTCATCCCCAGCTTCGCGAAGGCCGCGGATCTCTCGTACGGGGAGAACCCGCACCAGCGCGCTGCGTACTACGTGGAGGAGGGTGCGAGGCGGCATCTGCTCTCGCGGGTCGACCAGCTGCACGGCAAGCAGCTCTCGTTCAACAACCTGAACGATCTCTCCGCAGCCCGGCGGCTGCTCGGCGAGTTCCAGCTGCCCGCGGCCGTCGTCGTCAAGCATGCGAACCCGGCCGGCGTCGCCGTCTCGCGCTCGATCGTGGAAGCCTTCCGCCGTGCCCACGACGCGGATCCGGTCTCTGCCTACGGGATGGTGCTCGCGCTCAACCGGCCGGTGACCGCCGAGCTGGCGGGGGAGCTGGCAGAGCGGTTCATCGAGCTCGTGATCGCGCCGGAGTACGAGGACGGCGCGTTGGAGGCGCTGCGGGCGAAGCCGGCGATCCGCATCCTCCGGGACCGCGAGCGGCGGCGCGGAGACCTCGGCGAGCGGGACTACAAGCGCGTCATCGGTGGTCTGCTCGTCCAGGACGGGGACCGCGAGATCGACGACCGCAGCGGGATGGAGCTCGTCTGCGGCGAGGCGAGCGAGGCGGTCTGGGGCGACCTGCTCTTCGCCTGGCGCGTCGCCAAGCACGTGGCCTCGAACGCAATCGTGCTCGCCAAGGATCTCCAGACGCTCGGGATCGGCGGCGGGCAGACGAGCCGCGTCGACTCGGTGCGGATCGCTGTCGAGAAGGCGCGCGAGCACGGCCACGACCTCGGCGGCGCAGTGCTCGCGTCGGACGCGTTCATCCCCTTCGCGGACGGCCCGCAGGTCGCGCTCGAGGCGGGCGTGACGGCGATCATCCAGCCGGGCGGCGCGAAGCGGGACGAGGAGGTCGTCGCCGCCGTCGAAGCAGCCGGCGGCGCGATGGTCTTCACCGGCCGTCGCGCCACTTCCGCCATTGAGCCAGGGCTAGGCTTCCGCCCGATGCCCCGCGAGTACCCCACGGCGCTCGAGCTCGTCGGCAAGACGCCGATCGTGCGGCTCCAGAAGCTCGCGCCGCCGGGCGGGCCGGAGCTGCTCGCCAAGCTCGAGTACCTGAACCCCGGCGGGTCGGTGAAGGACCGGATCGGCCTCCCGCTGATCGAGGCGGCCGAGCGCGACGGCCACCTCAAGCCGGGCGGGACGATCGTCGAGCCGACCTCCGGCAACACCGGCGTCGGCCTCGCGATCGCGGCCGCGATCAAGGGCTACCGCTGCATCTTCGTGATGCCGGACAAGATGAGCCAGGAGAAGATCGCGCTCCTGCGCGCCTACGGGGCCGAGGTCGTGATCTGCCCCACGGCGGTCGACGCCGACTCGCCGGAGAGCTACTACTCGGTCTCCGACCGGCTGGCGGAGGAGATCCCCGGCGCCTTCAAGCCCGACCAGTACTCGAACATGGCCAACCCGGACGCCCACTACGAGGTGACCGGGCCCGAGATCTGGGAGCAGACCGGCGGCGAGATCGACGCGTTCGTCGTCTCCGTCGGGACCGGCGGGACGATCTCCGGCGCGGGCCGGTATCTGAAGGAGAGAAACCCGGAGATCCTGATCGTCGGCGCCGACCCCGAAGGCTCGGTCTACACGGCGCTGGAGGAGACGGACATCCACCCGTACCTCGTCGAAGGGATCGGCAAGGACACCTGGCCGCGGACGATGGCGAAGAACGTCGTCGACGAATGGATCCGCGTGTCCGACCGGGACTCGTTCCTGGTCGCCAGACGGCTCGCGCGCGAGGAGGGGTTGCTCGCCGGCGGCTCTGGCGGCACTTCGGTCTGGGCCATGCTCGAGATTGCCGATCGCTTCGGGCCCGAGGCGAAGATCCTGACGATGATCCCCGACAGCGGCCGCAACTACCTCTCGAAGTTCTACGACGACAACTGGATGCTCGACCACGGCTTCCTGGAGCGCCGCGCGCCGGCGCCCACGGTCGAGCAGGTGCTGCGCTCGAAGCAGACCGAGGAGCCCGACATCCCCGACCTCGTCACCATCGCCGCCAACCAGAAGGTGGGCGCGGCGATCGACCTCATGCAGCGCTACTCGATCTCCCAGCTGCCGGTGATCCGAGACGGCGAGGTCGAGTCGCTCGCGGACGTCATCGGGTCGCTCCAGGACCGCGATCTCCTCGACCGAGTCTTCAAGAACCCCGACGCACTCCACGAGGACGTCGTGGCAGCGATGCAGCCGCCGCTCGCCGCGATCGACGCCGGCGAGCCGCTCGACGAGGTCTTCTCCACGCTCAGCGGCCGCACGAACGCCGTCGTCGTGGCCCAGGCGGGCCGGCCCGTCGGTGTTCTCACCCGCACAGACCTGCTCGAGTACCTGGCGCACAACCGCTAGCCGTTGCGAGTCGCGCTCTTCTCGGACGTCCACGGAAACGCGGTCGCGTTCGACGCGTTTCTCGCCGACCTCGACGAGCAGGGGGTCGACGCGGTGGTCTGCCTAGGCGATCACGCGCAGGGAGGCCCGCAGCCGGCGGAGTGCCTGGAGCGGCTCCACGATCTCGAGTGCCCTGCCGTGATGGGCAACTCCGACGACTTCCTCCTCACCTTGGACCCTGGCGACGAGCCCGTGACGGAGGCTCAGCTCGAGACTGCCCGCTGGTCGCAAAGACAGCTCTCGGAAGAGCAGCTCGACTTCCACCGCGACTTCCAGGCGACGGTCGAGCTCGACGTCGAGGACGGTCGCTCGCTGCTCGCCTTCCACGGGACGCCGCGGTCGCGCGACGAGATCGTCGGCCCGTGGATGGACGAAGAGGCTTTCCGCAAGCCGTTCGAGGACATCGAGGCGACTGTGCTCGCCGGTGGCCACACACACCAGCAGTGGGCGCGCCGCCTCGGTGACCGCTATTACCTGAACCCGGGCAGCGTCGGCGTCGCGTACGACCACCACCAGCCGGAGGAGAGCTTCCGCGCCGACCCGTACGCGGAGTACGCGGTGCTCACCGTCAGCGGTCCGGGAGTCGGCATCGAGTTCCGGCGCGTCCCGTTCGACGCCGGTGCGTTGATCGCGGCAATCGAGGCCAGCGGAATGCCGCACCCCGACCTGGCTGCGCGTTTCTGGCGCTACCGCGGAAGGCCCACGTAGCGAAAGCCCAGGCCTGGAACCTCCTCGCCGTCTACGGGATGCGGTCGCCATTCGAAGAGCTGTTCGTCGAACCGCGCGTCGAGCTCGGCCCTCATCGCGCCGTAACGGTGGAGGCCTTCGTGCTCCTCCTCCCACTCGGTCGTCATCGGCTCGAGGCGGTCCCACGCGAGCTCGTTGACGATCAGCGGGCCACGCAGCAGACGGACAAGCTTGTCGAGCGCGACGCCGAGGTCGTGGAGGTGGTGGAGCGACATGCTCGCAACGACCGCATCGAAGGCCTCAGGCTCCGCGAAGGCCTCGATCGTCGTCCGTCGGAAGATGTCGCCCTCGGGCGCCACGGGATCGATCGCGACGACGTCGTAGCCGGCGTCTGACAGCGCGCGCGCAAGCTCGCCCTCGCCGCAGCCGACCTCGAGCACCCGGCACCGCGCGGCCGGGAGTTGCGAGAGTACGAAGTCGATGAGCGGCGGCACAGGGGTCGAGGTTACGCGGGAGGACGCGCGCAGGATCGCTGTACGGGCGCAGCTCCTGGACGGCTCGGCGGACGGCGTCCTCGACACCGTTCGCCGGCTCGGCTTCCTCCAGATCGACCCGATCTCGACGGTGGCACCGCCGCAGTACCTCGTCCTGTGGAGCCGCCTCGGGCCATATGACCGCACCGAGCTCGACCGTTTGCTCCTGCAGCGGAAGCTCTACGAGTGGAACGCGTTCATCTGGCCGAGGGAGGATCTCCCGCTCATCCAGGCGCAGATGCGCGAGCGCTGGGGTCCCACCAAGCGCGACCAATGGGCCATGGAGTTCCTGAAGGAGCAGGCGGGGCTGCGCCGGTATGTCCTCCGTGAGCTGAAGCGCCGCGGCCCGCTCCCCTCACGCGAGCTCCAGCACACAAACGAACGGTTCCACGAGCGAACCGTCTGGTGGGGGACGCGCGCTCAGCTGATGTGGATGCTCGAGCTCCTGCACCAGCGAGGCGTCATCGCGGTCGCCGGCCGGGACGGGACCCACCGGTTGTGGGATCTCGCCGAGCGCGTCTACCCGAAGGCCAAGACCGTGCCGGCCGCGGCTGCACGACGCGCCCGCGACGACAAGCGCTTCCGGTCGCTGGGCGTGAAACTCGAGCGGGGCCGGCTGCTCGCGCACCCGGAGGCCGACGCGCAGCCGGTCGACGATCGCATCACCTTCTTGTCCCCCTTTGACCGCCTCGTCCACGACCGGGCCCGCGCCGAAGCGATCTGGGGCTTCTACTACCGGCTCGAGATGTACGTGCCGAAGGCGAAGCGCGAGTACGGCTACTACGTCCTCCCCATCCTGCACGGCGACGACATCGTCGGGCGGATCGAGCCCGTCTTCGACCGTAAGGCGGGCACCCTGCGGGTGAACGGAGTCTGGTGGGAGCCGGGCTCGCGCGAGGTCTCGCTCGACCGCCCCCTCGCCCAGCTCGCCCGCTTCGTCGGCGCGAACAGCATCACCGGCAGGCGAACATGAGCTCCGTCAGCCTCACGATCACAAGAGCGCGGCGTATGGCGGTCGCGGGGCAACTGCTCCCGGCGCCGAAAGGCACCTCCATCCTCGACGTGGTCAACCACGTCGGGTACCTCCAGCTCGACCCGACGAACTCGATCGCGCGCAACCACCTGCTCGTCCTCTGGAGCCGGCTCGGCAATTACGACGAGGCCGACCTCGAACGCTTGCGTTGGGAGAGCCGCGAGCTGTACGAGTACGCGGCTGCGATCGTCCCAGTGTCGGATCACCCGATCCACAAGACGACGATGCGGCTCTATCCAGACGCGTACGACGGCGCCTGGCCCGAGCGCTTGAACGCCTGGGTGCGAACCAACGCCGTCCTGCGGCGGGCCATCGTCTCGCAGCTCCGCAAGCATGGGCCACTTCCCTCGCGAGAGATCGAGGACATCGCCGAGGCCGGCTGGCGCGCGACCGGCTGGACGAACGAGCGGAACGTCTCCCGGATGCTCGAGTTCATGCATGCCAAGGGCGAGGTCGTCGTCGCCGGCCGAACCGGCCAGCAGCGAATCTGGGACCTCGGGAAGCGCTGGCTCCCGAAGGACAGCGAGCGGCTCTCCGTCGCCCAGGCCGAGCGGCGCGTGATGGAACGGTCGGCGCGGAACCTCGGCGTCGCGACCGCGACCGAGCTCAAGGGTGAGTACTTCGCCAGCGGCCCCCGGCCTGCTGCGACTCAAGCGATCGAGTCGATGGTCCGGGACGGGACGCTCGTCGGCGTCGAGGTCGAGGGGTTGAAGGGCGAGCGCCTTGCCCATGTCGACGCGCTGGCTCCGCCGCGAAGGCGCGCCTTCACGACCTTCCTCTCACCGTTCGACCCGCTGATCCGCAACCGTAAGCGGACGGAGGCGTTCTGGAACTTCCGCTACCGCATCGAGATCTACGTCCCGAAGGTCAAGCGGGAGTACGGCTACTTCGTGCTGCCGATCCTGCACAACGACCGGCTCGTCGGCCGGATCGACCCGGTCTTCGACCGTAAGGCCGGCGTACTCAAGGTCAACAACGTGTGGTGGGAGCCGGGCGAGAAAGAGGTGCCGCTCGACAAGCCGCTTCGCTCACTCGCGTCCTTCGTCGGCGCCGATAGCATCGAGGCCTAGTGCTCCTCCCAGCAATACATGCCTACTTCTGGCCCGCGATCACGCGGCGCCAGAGCCGACCCTCCTCCTCACCAAGGCGGCATCGCCTTGGCTCGTCGGAGGGCGCGCTCTGGCTTGGTGCTCGCGACCCAGAAGCTGGGCGGCATTACTGGAAGGAGCACTAGTGGACTTCGAGACCAGAGCGATCCACGACGGACAGGAGCCGGACCCGGCGACCGGCTCGGTCACGGTCCCGATCTACCAGACGTCGACCTTCGTGCAGGACGCCGTGGGGGTCAACAAGGGCTACGACTACGCACGGGTCTCGAACCCGACGCGCACCGCGCTCCAGGTCTGCCTCGCCTCGCTCGAGAACGCCGAGTTCGGCGCCGCGTACGCCTCCGGGATCGCGGCCACGACGACGCTCATGCACCTCGTGCACCCGAGCGAGAAGGTCGTCTGCGTCAACGACGTCTACGGCGGCGTCTACCGGCTGTTCTCCCAGGTGTACGAGCCGAAGGGCTACTCGTTCGAGTTCCTCGACGTGGACACGATCAACTCGTCGCTTGCCGACCACATCGACGAGCAGACGCGGATCGTCTGGCTCGAGACGCCGACGAACCCGCTCCTGAACGTCGTCGACATCGCGGCGGCAGCGAAGGCGGCGCACGAGGTCGGCGCGATGGTCGTCGTCGACAACACGTTCGCGACGCCGTACCTCCAGCGCCCGCTCGACCTCGGCGCCGACGTCGTCCTGCACTCGCTGACGAAGTACCTCGGCGGCCACTCCGACATGGTCGGCGGCTTCGTCGCCACGAACGACCCGACGGTCGCGGAGCGGCTGTACTTCCTCCAGAAGTCGCTCGGCGCCATCCTCGGCCCGATGGACTGCTGGCTCGTCCTCCGCGGTGTGAAGACCCTCGCGATCCGGATGCAGAAGCACTCCGAGAATGCGCGCCGGGTCGCCGAGTACCTGGCGGAGCACGAGGCCGTCGAGTCGGTGCTCTACCCGGGCCTGCCGGGACACCCTGGCCACGAGATCGCCGCGCGTCAGATGGACGACTTCGGCGGGATGGTCTCGTTCCTGGTCGAGTCCGAGGACGAGGCCGTCGAGCTCGTCGCGCGGACGAGGATCTTCCTGCTGGCGGAGAGCCTCGGCGGTGTCGAGAGCCTGATCGAGCACCCGGCCCGGATGACGCACGCCTCCACCGCGGACGCGCCGTTCGCGGTGCCGAAGAACCTGATCCGCCTGTCCGTCGGGATCGAGTCGGGGGACGACCTGATCGAGGATCTCGAGCAAGCGCTCGTGCGGTCGCCCAGTGCCTCGGTTTCTGGCTGAGCTCAAGCGCCGCGGGCCCGGCAACTTCGTCGACATTCCGTTCGACCCGCGCGAGGTCTTCGGCGAGGTTCGCCCGCCGGTGCGAGGCACGGTGAACGGCTACCCGTTCCGCGGCCGGATCGCGAAGTACGGCGGCACCTACATGCTCGGCTTCAAGCGCGAGCTCCGCGAGGGCGCAGACATCGAGGAGGGCGACGTGCTCGACTTCGATCTCGAGCTCGACACCGAGCCGCGCGAGGTCGACGCGCCGGCGGATCTGGAGGCGGCCTTCGACGACGAGGCACGGGCGGCGTTCGAGCGCATGTCCTACACGCACCGCAAGGAGTACGCGGACTGGATCGAGGAGGCCCAGCGGCCCGAGACCCGCGAACGCCGGATTGCGAAGGCGGTCGAGCTGATCCGCGAGGGCAAGCCGCAGCGCTGACTAGCCGCCGCGGGTCAGGCGGACATTCGCCTTCTCCGCGAACATGGCGGTTCCACGGGATGGTGGTACCGTGGACGTGTCCACTATCGGTTCCAGTGCGCTCCCGTTGTGAACTTCCGGAGCTCAGGAGGAACGGGGAAAGAGCGTAGTTGGCCCGAGAGGTCCTGATGAACGGGCGCGAACTTGTGGCTCAGGGCTGGTCCCAGGGTGCCGATGCGCGCGACATGGATCAGCGGCCGGTGCATCCCTGGAGCTCCGAGGCGCGATCGTGGTCTGTCCTTGGCGCGATCATCTGCGGCGACTCGACGCGCCAGGGGCGGGTGCCGATCGACCGGCTCGCGGAGGCGACTGTGATGCTCGCCGGCGCCGTCGATGCGACGTCCCTCTCTACGTGGAACGACCAGCCTGGGCGCACCCAGGCAGAAGCACTTGCCGCATTCGACGCAGCACTTGCCTCAGCCGCTGAGCGGCCCGAGAGCCAGGTGCAAGATTCCAGCGCCTGATCCTCAAGATCGCGCCGGGCTCATACGAACTGAGGTTCTCTTTCGCGACGTCAACGAGGCCGTCCAGGTCTACTACCGCGTGGGGGAGCGCACCGAGGCGCAGTTCGTCTGCGAGTGCAGCGATTCGGGCTGCGTCGAGAAGGTTCGCCTCACGCGTGCTGAATATGCGGATGTTCGCGGCTTTCCGACACGGTTCTTCCTCGTGCCGGGTCACGAGAACGAGATCGTGGACCGAGTCGTCGAGCTGAGATCGGGCTTCACCATCATCGAAAAGCCGGTCGTTCCCTAGCGTCGGAACGTCTCGCGCCCGCGCGGTGTAGAGGCTGCGACGCGAAAGGAGCCCGCGATGAGACGACTGATCTTGCTGCTCGCACTGGCCATGCTCGTGGTGCCCGCTACTGCCCTGGGCAAGGGTCCGAGCGCAGCGACGATGAAAGGCCCCGGCGGAGGTGGAATCACCTTCTCCGGCGACGAAGGCAGTGGGCCACTGGGCAACCTCACCCAGCAGTCGGGCTGGTTCGCTCAGGCTTTTCCGCAGGAGTCCGAGCCGTGCTGCCGTCCCAAGGGGGACCTCGGCCCGAGCTACACGGTGACCTACACGGTGCCTACGGACATGAACAGGACGGTCACGATCCGGCAGGACATCTACCCGTACGCGAGGTCGGGGCCGGTGACGTACATGGCTCCCGGCCAGCCGATCTTCGACATGGAGACACCGGGCGGCTGGTTCCAGGCCGGGCCCGACCTGAAGGAGACGCTCGTCGCAGCCGGGCTTCCGGAGAGGGTCAGCGGCGGCTCGTCCGACGAGACGTCCTTCCCGACCACGACCGTCAGCCTGCTCGCCTTCGCATTGCTGCTCGTAGGAGCTACGGCGCTGCTCCTGCGGCGCCGCGCCCGCCCCGCAGCCGCCTGACCCCCCGCGTAGGATCGGGCCGAGTGGACGCGCTCGGCCCGATCGACCTACGCCACCAGGGCGCCGACCGCGTGATCGGCTGCTACGTCCTCGAGACATCCGACGGCCTCGCGCTCAACGACTGCGGGCCCTCGGTGTGCGTCCCTGCACTCGAAGAGGGGCTCGGGCGTCTAAGCCTGTCCCTTTCGGACATCAACCACCTGCTGCTCAGCCACATCCACCTGGACCATGCTGGCGCGACTGGCGTCCTCGTCCGCAAGCACCCCGGCCTGAGGGTGCACGTCTCCGAGGTGGGAGCGCCGCATCTCGTCGATCCGTCGCGGCTGGAACGCAGCGCCCGAAGGCTCTACGGCGACGCGTTCGACGAGCTCTGGGGTGAGCTGGCGCCGGTGCCGGAGGAGAACATCTCCCTCCTACAGCCCGAGGCCCTCGGGCTCGAGACCTTCCCGACCCCGGGACACGCGAGCCACCACGCCTGCTACCTCGCCCCGGACGGCACGCTCTACGCCGGCGACGCGGCCGGCGTGCGCATCCAGCCGGACCGGTACGCCTGCCCGCCCACCCCGCCTCCCGAGTTCGACCTCGACGCCTGGCTGCGGACGATCGACGAGATCGAACGGCGCGAGCCGGCGCGCCTCGCCCTGATCCACTTCGGCATCGTCGACGACCCCGGCGCGCACCTCGACCAGCTCAGGCGCCGGCTTCACGAGTGGGCGGCGGTAGACCTGCCCGAGGAGGACTGGCTCCGCCGCCGGAAACAGGAACGCGAAGCCGAGAGCGACGACCCGGGGACCTACGAACGCGCGATGCCGCTCTGGCAGTCCTACGCGGGGCTACGCCGCTACTGGGACAAGCTGGCCGAGACGGGCGAAGCCACGATCGCCTCTCGAAACGCGCCGACGTAGTCGTCGACCATCCGCTCGGGTGAGTACTGCTCCTCCACGTAGCGCCGGCACTCGAGCGGATCGAGCGCGTCGGCCTGCTCGAGCGCCGCCGGCATCTCGCGGTAGTTGTCGACGATGATCCCCGAGCGGCCGTGCTCGATCACCTCGGGCACCGCGCCTCGCCTCGTCGCGATCACCGGAGTGCCGCAGGCCATCGACTCGATCATGACGAGGCCGAACGGCTCCTCCCACTCGATCGGGAAGAGCGTGGCACGCGCATCCTGGAGCAGCTCGACCTTCGTCCCGTGGGAGACCTCGCCGAGGTACTCGATGCCGTGAATACCCAGATGCGGCTCCACGAACTCGGCGAAGTAGCGCTCCTCCTTCGGCTCCTGCATCTTGCCCGCGATCTTGAGCGGCAGCTCCAGCTCCATCGCGACCGCGATCGCGCGGTGGCAGCCCTTGTCAGCGCTCATACGGCCCAGGAAGAGGAGGTACTCGCCCGTATGCGGCTTGCACGGATAGACCGAGAGCTCGAGTGCGTTGGGGCAGTTCGCGAGCCAGGGAAGATCGGGTTTCGGCAGCCGCTGGTTCATCGAGATCGAGATCAGGTGGAGGTCGGGCACCAGCCCGTGGAGCGCCTCGTACATCGCTCCCGGCTCCCCGGTCAGGGGACCGTGAACCGTGTGGACGACGGGCGTGTCGACGAGCCCGGACATGACGATTCCGAACATCCCCGTGTGCTCGCTGATCACGTCGAACTCGTCGGCGTTCGTGTAGCACGGCAGCGTATGGAGCAGCTCGAAGTGCGACCGGCCGATCCACTCGCTCGGCGCCGTCTCGAAGACGGCGGAGAGCTTCGCCTTCGTCTGCGAGTCGCCGGACGCGAAGAGCGTGACGTCGTGGCCGGCCTCCGCGAGCCCGTCGGCGAGGAGCGCCACGACCCACTCGATGCCGCCGTAGCCGCTCGGCGGCACCGGGAACCAGGGAGGGCTCACGATCGCGATCCGAAGCTGCTCGTCGTTCATCCCGGTTGCACCGTCGCCTGTCCGTCCTCCAGCCGTACTTCCCAGAGCCGGTCGAATGCTCTCACGCTGGACAGTCTGAGGGATCCGGCCCACGCCGGCAGCTCGGGCGGCGCGACGGACTCGAGCGTGTTCTGCTTCCGGTCGGGGCTGAGACCGAGCAGCAGCTGGAGCAGGAGCACCGGCGTTCCGGCCGCCCAGGCCTGGGGACGAGCGGCCGTCGGGTAGGCAATCGGGAAACGTGTCTCCGTCCGCGGCAGCCCCGCGAAGACCTCCGGGAGCTGGTAGTCGAAGTGCCGTGCCGCGGTCAGCATCTGGCGGACGATCCGGTGCGCCTCCGGCCAGCGCCCGTAGCGCGCCAGCCCCCACGCGCAGAGTGAGTTGTCATGGGGCCAGACCGTGCCGTTGTGGTACGCGAGCGGGTTGTAGGCGCGGTCGAGCGTGGACATCGTGCGGATCCCCCAGCCCGACCAGAGGCCGTCGCCCATCATCTGGTCGACGACGGCGTCCACGCGCTCGTTCGGGACGATCCCGCTCCAGAGGAGATGCCCGACGTTCGAGCAGAGCGAGTCGACCTGGTTCTTCTCACGGTCGAGCGCGAGCACGTAGTAGCCGCCGCGCTCCTCCGTCCAGAACGCCTCGTTGAACCGCTCGCGGAGCTCCTCCGCCTCCCGCTCCAGCCGCTCGGCGAGCGCCCGGTCGCGCCAGACCTCGCGCGCGAGCTCGGCGGCGCGGCACTTCGCGTCGTAGACGTAGCCCTGGACCTCGCAGGCGGCGATCGGCGGCTCCGCGGTCCGCCCGTCGGCGAACCGCTGGGAGTCGTGCGAGTCCTTCCACGACTGGTTGTCGAGCCCGCGGCGACTGCGCTTCAAGTACTCGACGAAGCCGTCGCCGTCGAGGTCGCCGCGCTTGTCGATCCAGTCGAGCGCCCGCAGCGCCGGCTCCTTCAGGCTCTCGACGAGAGTCGCGTCGTCGGTCCAGCGCCAGACCTCCGAGAGCAGGACGAGGTAGAGCGGCGTCGCGTCGACCGTGCCGTAGTAGGTGCCGTGCCAGGTGCGCGCCGCCTTCCCGCGGCGGAGCTCGTGGACGATCTTGCCCGGCTCGGCGTCACGGACCGGGTCGTCGGTCGTCGCCTGCAGGTCGCCGAGCACCTGCAGCGCGGTGACAGCGAGCTCCGGCCCGAACAGCAGCGTCTGGAGGCACGTGATGATCGTGTCGCGGCCGAAGACGGTCATGAACCACGGCATCCCGGCCGCGGGCAGCTTGCCGACCCCGTCCTCGCGGCCGTGCATCCGGAGAGACGCCAGGTCGGACACGGAGCGCCCGAACGAGTGCGCGAGATCGTCCCAGCTCGCGCGCAGCTGCGGCACGCGCAGCTGCCAGGCGGCCAGCGACTCCCGGACCCGAGCGAGCTCGTCGCCGAACCGCCGCTCCGCCATGCGGGGAACGACCTGCGGCCCGTCGAGCAGCGGGACGATGTCCAGGCGGAGATCCCAGCGCTCGCGCGGCTCGAGGTCCAGGTGGTACGACACCTTGCAGTCGTCGACTTCGCCCTTCCGAGACAGGATCACCTGCGTCTGCGCCGGCACGCCTGTCTCGTCCTCGAGCAGGAACTGGTTGTTCTCCTCGTCGTAGACGCACTTGACGATCGGCGGCAAGGGCTCGGCCTGCTCCGGGTTGCCGAGCGCGAAGTCGTAGTCCTTGACGGCGAAGATGTCCGCGAAGTCGCACGCGACCTCGATCCCCAGCTCCAGCGACACGGACCGCATTCCCTGGTTCTGGACCACGAGCCGGTCCTGCATCGCCTCGCCGATGAAGCGCTCGCGGATGATCGAGACCTCGTCCGGCTCGAGGTTCTCGGTTGGAGGGTTGCGGAGGTAGAACGCGGCCGAGAAGTAATCCACCTTGTCGGAGGTGAGCAGCAGCGGGCGCTTGCCGTTGATCGTCAGCTTCAGGCAGGAGAGGAAGCGGGTGTCCTCGGCGAAGAGCCCGCTCGTCGACCAGGTGCCCACGTCGCCGACGTCGTCGCAGATGCAGAACGTGGAGCCCTCGAGGATCGTGATCGCCAGCCTACGGCTCCTAGTTACTTCTGACGATCCTCGAAGGGGACGTCTGAGCTCTCGCCTTGACCACGAGCTCGTCCACGTTGACGTGCTCGGGCCGCGTGACGGCGAAGGTCACGCACTCGGCGATCTCGTCGGGGGTCAGCGGCTCGACATTCGCGTAGACCTGCGCCGCGCTCTCGGCGTCGCCGCGGTAGCGGACGAGCGAGAAGTCGGTCTCCACCAGGCCGGGATCGACGAGCGTGATCCGGATCGGCCGGCCGAGGAGGTCCTCGCGCAGCGCGTACGTGAAGCCGCGCACCGCGAACTTCGTGGTCACGTACAGCGCCGCCTTCTCGTACGCCTGACGCCCTGCGATCGAGCCGACGTTGACGATGTGGCCGCCGTCGCCGAGGTGCGGGAGGCACAGCCGCGTCATGCGCACGAGCCCGTGGACGTTGGTCTCGATCAGCGCCTCCTCGTCCTCCTCCGTGCTGTCGTCGAACAGATCCCGCCCGAGCGCCAGCCCCGCGTTGTTCACGAGGATGTCGAGACCTTCCAGTCGGTGGGTCGCGCTCGCGACGAAGCTCGCGCTGCTCTCCGCGTCGGTGACGTCCAGCTCCAGCGCGACGAATCCCTCGCCGAGGTCGGACAGCCGGTCGAGCCGGCGGGCGCCCACGGCCACCTGCGCCCCTTCACGGGCGAGCGCACGGGCAGTCGCCGCACCGATTCCGCTCGACGCGCCGGTCACGATGGCCCTCTTGCCGTCGAGCGCCCCCACGGGCGCGGACTCTACGGATTTGAGACGATTCGTCGTGCTTACGCCGTCGGTACGGAGGAGGCCAGGAGATGTTCGCGCGTGTCGCCCGCTATCAGATCCCCGAGGAGAACCTCGATGACGCACTCGAGAGCTTCCGCGTGGCCGTCGAGCAGCTGCGCCAGCTCAACGGAAACTCGGGCGGCTACCTGCTTGTCGATCGTGACAACTGCACCGCCCTGACGGTGACGTTCTGGGAGAGCCGCGCGGCGCTCGAGGCGAGCGAGGTGCAGGCGAGCCGGCTCCGGTCGGAGGCCGTGGGCCCGCACGGCGGCGAGATCCAGGCGGTCGACCGCTGCGAGGTCGCGCTCGACTTCTCCGAGCTGAGTCGAGCCTAGGGTCTTCAGAAAAAGGTTCGCCCCGGACGGATCTGCGGCCAATCCGCCGGGGCTGACCCAGTCTTCGGCCTCGACACCGAGGGTCCCCACCCCATTTCGAGGGATGGTGATGGGATTCAATTGACGGATGGGTGATCCCCGTCAGGTCCTCGCGGCCGTGGGCTCGGCGATCCGCAACCCCGACATCCGGCGGGTCGAGCTGGCGTGGGGCGCGGCCATCGCCGCGGAATGGGCGCATTTCGTCGCGTTCGGCGTCTTCGCCTACGAGGAGGGCGGCGTCTCCGCCGTCGGGATCGCGGGCCTCGTCCGTCTGCTCCCGGCCGCGATCGTCGCCCCATTCGCCGCGTCGCTGGGCGATCGATTCCCGCGCGAGCGCTTCCTGCTTGCCATGACCCTTGTCGGAGCGGCAGCCCTGGGCGGGTCGGCCGCCGCGTTCGCTGCCGACGCGGAGCTTCTCGTCTTCGCATTCGCGGCGCTGCTCGGACTGTCGATCACGCTGATCCGGCCGGCGCTCCAGGCCCTGTTGCCGTCGCTCGCGCGCACGCCGCGGGAGCTGATCGCGGCGAACGGCGCCACCTCGACGATCGAGAGCCTCGGCACCCTCGTCGGGCCGCTGATCGCGGGCGTGCTGGTCTCGGTCGCCGACGCCGGTCTCGTGTTCGCGCTCGGTTCGGGCGTGCTGCTCCTGGCCGCGCTGGTCCTCGTACGGGTCAGAGTCGAGGGCCGTGTCGAGCTGCATGCCGGCGCGGAGGCGGGAGCGGGCCGGGCCCTCGCGGCCGGGTTTCGGACGATCATGCACGCGCCGCGAGCACGCCTGCTGATCGGCATGATCGTCGCGCAGACGTTCATTCGGGGTTGCCTGAACGTCCTGATCGTGGTCGCAGCGTTCGATGTCCTCGATGCTGGGGCGGAGGCCGTCGGCTACATGACCGCGGCGATCGGCGTCGGCGGCCTGGTCGGCGCGATCGGTGCGATGGCACTCGGGGGCCGTCGGCTTGCCGTCGTCTTCGGCCTCGCACTCGTCTTCTGGGGCGTGCCGATCGTCCTCATGGGCCCGCTCCCCGAGCTCGTGGTGGCCGTGGTCCTGCTCGCCGTCGTCGGTGCTGCGAACAGCGTCGAGGACGTCGCCGTGTTCACGCTGCTCCAGCGGCTCGTGCCCGATCACGTCCTGGCCAGCGTTCTCGGCCTGACCTGGAGCCTCGCCATGGGCGGCGTCGCGATCGGGTCGGTCGCAGCACCGGCCCTGGTCGAGGCGGTCGGGACGAAGTCCGCCTTCCTCGCCGTCGGCGCAGTTCTCCCGCTCCTGGCGCTCATCACGTATCGGCGGCTCGTGGAGATCGACACGGCGGCGGCCCCGGCTCCCGAGCTCGAGCTGATCGAACAGGTGCCGATGCTCGCTCCGCTCTCCGTCGCGGCGAAGGAACGAGTCGCCGCGAAGCTTCTCCCGATCTCGGTCGATGCAGGCGAGCTCGTGATCCGCGCCGGCGAGACCGGCGACCGCTTCTACATCGTCCGCGACGGCGAGCTCGAGATCGATGCGCCGGGGAGGCGTGCGGCGGCCCACCAGGGCGACTACTTCGGTGAGATCGCGCTCCTGAGAGACGTGCCGCGGACAGCGACGATCAAGGCGCTGGTCGACACGCGGCTCTACGCACTCCAGCGAGACGATTTCCTGGCCGCCGTCACCGGACACGAAGCCGCGCACGCGGCCGGCAAGGCGATCACCGAGGAACGCCTGGCACGCACCGAACCGCGCCCATTCGGGGAATGATGCGCGCGTGGAGTCGCTGGCGTACGTCCTGACGTCCGGCTGGGCGAGCGGCATCAATGTCTACGCGACCATCCTCGTCACCGGGCTCCTCGGGAGGTACGGAGGCGTCGAGGGCGTGCCGGACGTCCTCGAGCGGAACGAGATCCTGCTCCCGGCGGCGGCCCTGTTCGCGATCGAGTTCGTCGCCGACAAGATCCCCTACGTCGACAACGTCTGGGACGCCGTGCACACGGCGATCCGGCCGACGCTGGCGGCGGTGCTGGGCGCGCTCCTCGCCGGCGAGGCCAACGACCTCGGCGAGGCTGTCGCCGCTGTGCTCGGCGGGACGACCGCGCTTGCCAGCCATGCCGCGAAGGCGAGTCTGCGCCTGGCGGTCAACGCCTCGCCCGAGCCGGTCTCCAACATCGTCCTCAGCCTGGCCGAGGACTCCGTCGTCGTCGCCGTCCTGCTCCTCGCGGTCGACCACCCGTGGTGGGCGCTGGCCGTCGCGGCGGTGCTGCTGGTGGCCGCCGCCTCACTCGGCGTGTTCCTGATTCGGAGGATCCAGCAGTTTGTTCACCGTCTTCGGGGGCCGGGCCGGCTCGCCGAGCCGCCTCCCGGACGCCTCCGCGGCGGCGGAATCGAGTGAGGCGCGGAGGCGCTCGTGGGCTTCGAGCTCCGACTCGACGGGGCCGATCACGAGCTCCTCGGCTGCGTCCTCCACCTGCCGGCGCAGGGCGCGGGCGGCCGTGCGGGAGCGTCGGCGCGCGCCGACGCCGTTCGCCAGGCGGGCCAGGAAGGAGAGCACGAGCCCGGCCAGGATTCCTCCGAGCAGGAGCAAGGAGGGAATCGGGATCCCGCGCAGCTCGGGCGTCGGGAGCACCTCGTCGATGTGCAGGTAGCCGAGGATGCCGAGGACGAAGAGCCAGACCATCCCGACGACGACGGCGAGCGCGAGCAGACGTTGGAGCACGGAGGCGAGACGCCACCACCGCGGCCTGGTCACGCGAAGATCCGTACCGCCGACGGCTCGCTCGAGCCGGTCGGCGACGCGGTCCTCATTCGCAGTCGCAGCATCGCGGGCGAGCGCCGGCCACGGTGCCGGCAGCCCGTCGGCAGCGCGGTCGGCGAGGTTTCGGGTCGCAGTCGCCACCTGTGCGTGCTGAACCTCGGTCGGCTGCGGCACGGAGGTCCGACCCGGCTCCGGCTTCCCCTCGGGAGCGCGATCGCGGAGGCGGAGCCGCCGAAGGGGATCCGGCCGCAGCCGGCGGACCCAGCGGAGGAACGGCCAGCCGGTCGCGAGCGCGCCGCGGTGCCTGTGCGCCGCATCGACGGCTCGAACCACCCTCGGCACGCCGCCCGCCTCCTCGAGCGCCGCGACCAACCGCTCGCGGTCTGCCGGCTGGACCCCCGCGGCCTTCCGGTCGGCGCACCACTCGCCCAGCGTTCGAGCGGCCACGGTGACGTCCGCCGCGAGCCGCGCGACCGCAGCGTCGTGTGCCGTGACCCGGTCCGCGAGCAGGCGTCGCAGCGAGTCCAGCCCCTCGCCCGTCCGCGCCGAGACGACCAGCACAGGCATCGCCGGCAGACCGTCGTCTGCCAGGAGCCGAGACGCGTCGCGGCGCCAGTCGTCGATCTCGCTCCGAGACAGAAGGTCGGACTGGTTCAGCACGACCGCCATCGCCGCCCCGTGCGTTTGCAGCGGCCGCAGGTAACGGTCGTGGAGGGAAGCGTCGGCGTACTTCTGGGGCTCGACGACCCAGAGGACGAGATCGGCGAGCTCGACGACGCGGTCGACCTCGAGCCGGTGTCCGGTCTCGACGGAGTCGAAGTCCGGCAGATCCAGGAGCAGCAATCCCTTCAGGGCACCGTCCTCGAGACGGTGCCGGCGCCCGATCTCGAGCCAGTCCAGCAACGGATCCGCGCCATCCCCCCACGCCGCCGCCTGGCCCTCGGACGTTGTCGGCCGACGCCGCCCGACCGTCGCGAGCTCGGCTCCCGAGAGCGCGTTGAAGAGCAGGGACTTGCCGACACCGGTCGGCCCGGCCAGCGCGACGACGGTGTTCTCGACGCCCAGGCCGAGACGCGCTCCCGCCTTGTCGACAATTGCGCGCGCCGCCTGAACCGCGCCGGGCTCGAGCCGGCCGTCAGCCACCTGGACCGCCTCGGCGAGCGCCGTCAGCCTGCGGTCGAGCCCACGGCTCACGAGGCGCGTCGGACCGCGTCGACCGCGGAGTGCAGGCGGGCAAGCCCTTCCGCCTCCGTGGCGGCACCCTCGACGAGAGCATCGAAGCGCGCAGCGTCGGTGCGAAGCAGCTCGTCGGCCCGCTCGACGAGGTCCCGGCGGGCCTGGGCGGCGAGCTCGCGCACGGCCTGGTCGCCGAAGAGCGCCTCGAGCACCTTCTGGCCGAGCGCCGACGTCCCGCCCGCAACGACAACCTCGACGCCGGTGAGCCCTCCGGTGTGCGCGAACACCGCCAGCATCACCGTCAGCCCGGCACCGTTGACGCCGAGCGATGCAAGCCGCGCCGTCGTCCGCTTTGACTCTCCCTCCCGGCGCACGAGCTCCATGACGTAGCCCTGCCAGGCGCGCACCTGCTCCTCGGTCTCCACACGCAGGCGCTCTGCTGCCCGCCCGAGCTCGGGCGAGGCATCGAGCAACGTCTTACCCGCAGGGTGCTCGCGCCAGGAGCGAGAGACCTTCTCCGCCGCCCGCTCCGCGGCCGCCTGGATGACGGCCTCGAGGCGGTGCTCGACCGCAACCCGCAGCTCCTCGTCCGCCCCAGGCTTTCCGGTGAGAATGCTCTTGAGCCGGTCACGGGCCGATCCGATGCGAGTCTGCAGCGCCCGCATCACGTCCCCCGTTCCGACGACGTCGTACCAGCGTGCGAGCACCTCGCCTCGAAGGAGCGAGCCGCTGCGCAGGGCGTCCTCGATCTCGCGCCGTGCCCCGGCGTACGCGAGATCTGTCTCGGCCCGGAGCTCTGCGGCGGCGGCGAGCTGTTCGGCCACGGCCCGCTCGACCGTCCCCGCGCGAGCAGGGAGACTCGCGAGCGCGCCGCTCAACGTCCGCCTGATCAGGTCGGCGCGGGCATGGGCGTCGGCAGCCAGTCCGTCCAGCCAGCGGCGAACCGGCTCCAGCGCGCCTCGCGGCAGGAGCCCATCCTCGAGCGGCACCTCCGGGACGACGAGCAGATCCGCGTCGAGCCCCTGCGTGCGCATCATCTCGCTCATGTGGCTCGTCACCTCGCGTTCCGCGTCCCCCGGCACGCGATTGAGCACGACGGACATCGCCGTTCCACGGTCGCGCGCGGCCCGCAGGAACTCCCACGGAACGGCGTCGGCATAGCGCAGAGCCGTGGTCACGAACAGCCAGCCGTCGGCGGCCGTCAGCAGCTGGTTCGCCAGCGCACGGTTCTCCGCGAGCACCGAGTCGATGTCCGGCGAGTCGAGCAGGGCGAGACCCGGCGAGAGCGTCGGCTCGGGAACGAGCTGGAGCGTCCCCGGCGCGGGCGAGCCGCCCGTCGACCGGGCGAGGTGCGGGAGAATCCGGTCGTCTTCGAACCAGCGTACGTCGTCCGGATGGCAGACGAGCACGGGCGCCCGGGTCGTCGGACGGAGGACTCCCGCGGGGCTCACGACCGAGCCGACGAGGCTGTTCACGAGCGTCGACTTCCCTGCACCGGTCGAGCCGCCCACCACCATCAGCACCGGCGCATCCATCTGACGGAGACGCGGCAGCAGGTAGTCGTCGCTCTGCGCGACCAGGTCGTCGCGGGCCCGGCGCGCGTCGGCGGCCCCTGGGAGCTCGAGCTCGAGGCGCACGGCGGCGAGCTCCCTGCGGAGGCGACTCGACCGCTTCGGGCAGCTCCGGTCTCATGGGGCTCCAGTACCCGGAAAGACGCCGCCGCGATCATCCCGGCCCTTACCGCACAAGGCCGAGCCACCGCACGGCGCCCGGGAGCTGGATCTCTTCGTAGCTCTCGAACGAGTGGCTCCACGAGCCGGTGACCTCCTCGACGCGCCCGCGCGGCCGCCGTTTCCGCAGCTCCCGGTAGAAGGCTCCGGACTGTTTCGCCTGGTCGATGACGATCTTGTCCTCCTCGCTCCACCAAAGCTGCAGGGGGACACCGGACTGCGCGATCGCCGGAAGCCAGTGAGTGGGACTGCGGAGGACGTAGCCGCGGGGATTCGTCTTCGGCGTGCCACCGACCTCGATGCGAGCGAAGGCCTGCGCGGACCGTCCACCCGGGCTCCGGGCGAAGTCGTGATACCGGAGGTAGAAGTTCGTCACCGAGTCGAACGCGACCGCGCCGTCCAGGAGCTTCGGGTACTGGCCGAGCAGCAGCAGCGTCTCGTGGCCGCCCATGCTGCCCCCGACCGCATAGATCCGCCGCCCGTCCACCCGGAGCCACGGCAACGCCGAGCGGACGATCTGCGGCATGCGGGAGAGGTCGGCGATCTGCCCTCGCCACCCCCACGAGTGCAGCGGCAGCCGCCGACCCATGCCGCCGGGACAGATCACGGCGAAATTCCCCTGCGCCGGCAGGTCGCTCCACTTGCTGGCGTTGGTGGCGGCGCGCACGTTCCGCCCGTGCGGTGAGATGACCAGCGGCAGCGGCGGCGTCGGCCGCCCTGGCCCGTAGCGCGCGGGCAGCAGAACGACGGCGGGGCGCGTTCGCCTGTTGTGGGCGCGGTAGCGGATGTTCAGCCGCTTGATCCCGTCGCTCACGGCGATCAGTTCCGGATCGTCAGCAGGCGGTCGGCCTTCGTCATGTTGCGTGCGGTGTCCCAGACCCGGACCCGGAGGAAGTAGCGCCCGTTCGGCAGCCGCGTCGTGTCCCAGTACGGGCGCGGGAACAGGCGGAACCAGTAGGTGCCATCGCACGCGACCGTACGGTGGAAGAGCATGCATCCGTTCGCCGGGAGGTTCTGCTCGGTCCCGGGCGCGAAATGCTGGCCTGCCGGCATCTCGAGCAGCTGCTCCGCCCAGAACACGTCGCGCCGGTGGACGACCCGGCGAGTCGCAACCTGGACGATCGTGACCGACATCCGGAAGGGGTGGTGCGGCGCGGCCAGATGCGGGATCTGCTTGAACCAGCCGATGAACGACTGGGGATCGCTCGCTCGGACACGGATGTCCACCCGCCCGGAGAGGCGGGCGCGATTCAGCCGCTTACCTGTCTGCGGGAGAAGCGCGACGTTCGCGGGCCGTCGGCCCCAGCGCGGCGTCGCCGGCGCATAGAAGCGGATGTCGTGCACGACCGGCTTCACGCGGTCGACGTACGGGAAGATCTTTCCGCCCCGCCGCAACGGGTTGACGATCAGGCGCCGCCCGTCGACGGTGAAGACGAACTCGCTGAGATGGACGTGCCAGCCTCCCTGCCACGTCCAGCCGATCGGCTGCCCGGCCCGCACGACCTCGCCCGTCTCGACCATCGTCTCGATGTGGCCGTAGCCGAAGTGGCCGATCCGCGCGAAGCCCCGGACGCCGCGCGGCGTCGCCTCGTGCACGCGGCCGCCCTCGATCGCGTACACGCGGTGGGTCCGGCCGCGCGGGGCACCGCGCTCCGGACGGTCGTCGCGGACAGCGACGTCGATGCCCTCGTGGTAGATCGCGCCGCGCCGGCGGTCGGGGCGCGGATCCAGGAACGACCCTCGGATCGGATGCTGCTGCTTGAGCGGGAGCACCGGCCAACCCCGCCAGGAGTCGTTGTAGCTCTGGAAGGCCTCGAGCCGGCCGGGGATCCGCTGCGCCATTACAGAATTGTCTTTATCCCCGATTGCCTCTCAAGCGGAAGTACGTTCGCCCAGGCATCGGCCTCGCTCAGGGCCGCGACCACGTGAGCCTGCTGCCGATCGGCCGATAGCCGAGCTTCTCGTTGACCCTGAGCATCGGTCCGTTCGTCTCGTCGTTGTCCGTGGAAACCAGTTCGACTCCACGTTCGGCAGCGTTCACGAGGGTCGCGCGCTTCGCCAGCAGGGCGAGGCCGCGGCCGCGATATTCACGCAGCGTCCCGGTCATCTCGGTGACAGCCTGGCCGCCTGGGGCGATGCGGAGATGCGAGAAGGCGACCGGTCTGTCATCGATGACGGCCGCAACGCTCGCGTCGAGGTCCGTCTCCGGATGACGCCAGTAGTCCTCGAGCCATTGCTCGAACGACACGTCGTCCATCGCAACCTCACCGGGGATGTCCCGCATCGCCTCGGCGTCGAGCTCGTAGACCTTGCGTGGGTTGAGAGAGGCGAGTGGGCGCAGATCGACGCCGGGCGGGGCGCTCGGGGGCTCGACCGTGCGCGGGTCGACGCCGGAGATCCGAGTCGTGTTGGTGTGACGGAAACCGTGTGCGGTGGCGAACCTCTGCGACGCGTCCTCGGCGGTGGTGAACGAGAGCACTGTCGCGACGCCGAGGCCGGCTAGGTGCGCTTCGCAGCGCTCGAGGAGGGCAGTCCCCAAGCCGGCTTTGCGGGAATCCTGCGCGACACTGGCCTGAAGGAATCCCGGGCGCTCGGCGCTCTCGTACTCGATTGCCGCCGTCGCCCAGCCGACGAGCTTGCCGTCGTCTTCAGCGGCCCAGTAGCGGCGGTGCGCATTCGGCGGCGCCGAGTCGGCCGCGTGTCGGAGACCCCGCTCAGATGCCACGCGGTGCGGCCAGACGCGGTTCAGCAGCTCGTTCGCGGACCCGAAGTCCTCGCTCCTGCCCTCCCGCACCATGCTTCCGAGCATAGGCGGCCCCCGAAGGCCATGCTCACAAAGGAACTCGCAGCCGACCTGTCGAGCTCGTCGGGCGGACATTCCCAAACGCTCCCAGGCGAGCGTCGGGCTCTGCGATCATTCTCCGAATGGTCGGCCTGCGTTGGGATGGGGACGAGCGCGGCGAAGGCGTCGCTGATGCGACCGGGTTTGTGGCCGGCGTCTTCGAGTTGGTCGACGCGATGCGGAGCCCGAGTTGGGTGGCCGAAGAACCCGGAGCTCATCTCCTCCCTCATATCGAGCGGGCATGCCGGACGCTGCTGCTTGAGGTCGAGGACGCTCGGTTGTCTGCTGACGGATCGTTCGATGTCCGCCTTTCCTGGACGGGGCAGGGGTGGCGGGTCGGGGAGATCCGCGCGGCGGTCTTCGCGCTCGTGGGCAGTTTTGCCGAGATCGCGACGTACGTCAGGCAGCGTCGTGTAACAACTGAGAACAGGGATGAGACGCTCCTCTTCGAGATCGTCACCGGCATCCTCGACGACGGAGACAACGTGTTTGCCCCGCACGGACACACGGTGCAGATCAGCGTGTCGGCTCCGTAGCGCGGTCAAGCGTCGGCGCTCAGGGGACATTCCTGAACACTGGCGCATCAGAGCGGCCCCTCTCCAGGATGTTGCCTCTGTCACTACAGAGTTGTGTTATCCCTGACTGCCCTAGCGACGGTACGCTCGCGCATCCGAGCGCCCCGTAGCACCCGCAGCCCTCTGCAATGACTGGCGTCATTCGGCGTACCATCGCGCGTCATGGACGCTGGTCTGCCGCGCGGGACGGTGACCTTCCTGTTTAGCGACATCGAGGGCTCGACGGAGCTTTCGCGCCGGCATGGTGCCGCGTACGGTGACCTGCGTGCGGAGCATCGTCGTGTCCTCCGCGAAGCGTTTGAGGCCCATCGTGGGCACGAGATCGATGCCGAGGGGGACGCCTTCTTCATCGGCTTCGAGCGCGCGACTGATGCCGTGGCGGCGGCCGTCGCCGCCCAACGCGCGCTCGTTGCCGCAGACGGGGTCCGGGTGCGAATGGGCCTGCACACCACCGAGCCGCATCTTCATTCAGACGGCTATGTCGGCGTTGGAGTCAGCCGCGCGGCACGGATCTGCGCTGCTGCCCACGGTGGACAAATCGTGCTGTCGCAGGCAACCGCCGGCATCGTCGAAGACGACGAGCTACTTGACGTCCGGTTGCGCGATCTCGGCGATCATCTTCTGAAGGACATCTCGCTACCCCAGCGGCTGTTCCAGATCGAGGCCGATGGTCTCCCGCCCGACTTTCCGCCGCTCGGCACCAGGACCGCTGCTGGGACGATCGCAACACTCGTTGTGATTGACCTCGCCGGCTGGCGCCGTGTCATGGATGAGCTCGGCGACGATGGCGCGGACGCGGCTGCAGCGGAATACCACCGCATTGTCGTCGAGGCCGCCCGTGCGAACGACGGCGTCGAATTAGAAGGGGTCGCTGATTGGTCGCTGTGTGTCTTCTCCTCGCCCAAGAGTGCGATCCTCGCAGTCGCCGCGATCCAGGTGAAACTTCGCGACAGCGACTGGATCCAGACTGAGAAACCCGAACTCGCCGCGGCGGTTCACACCGGCCGTGTCACACGCCTCGTCGGGGGCCAACTCGGATCGCCAGCGCTCCGCGTCTCCAAGCTATGCAACTCGGCCGAGCCGGGGCAGGTACTTGTCTCGCACTCCACGCACGCGCTGCTTGAAGGCGAACTCCTCGGAGAGTTCGGACTGCGCGATCTCGGTCAGCGGGAGCTGCCCGGGATAACGCCCATGCACGTGTACGAACTGGTTGGCCCGCCCGTCAGTGGCCGGTAATCGACCAATCGCGCGTTCACCACTCGGGAGATATCACGAAAGCCCGCGGGCGAACCGCTTGCAAGACTCCGTCAATCGCTGCCGACCGACGGACAGGAGGAGACGATGAGCACGACCACCGAGGTCTTTGCGGACGTCGATCGCATGGACGCGAAGGCGTTCGCCTCGCATCTGGCCGAGGATTGTCTGCTTCGCTTCGGCAATGCCGACGAGGTCGCTGGCCGGGGCGCGATCGAGGAGGCGATCGCCGGCTTCTTCACGACGATCAATGGAATCAGCCATCAGATCGTCGACCAATGGGACGTCGACAACACGACGATCATTCAACTCGAGGCCACCTACACGCGGAAGGACGATCGTAAGGTCACGCTTCCAGCCGTCGCCGTCTGGCGCCGCGGCAGTGAGCTGATCGACGACTACCGGATCTACGTCGATCTCGGGCCGGTCTACGCGTAGGCAGCCCATCGCTGGGCAGGCCGGAATGGGCGGTGCCGGGCTCGAACCAGCGACCTCCTGGGTGTAAACCAGGCGCTCTCCCAACTGAGCTAACCGCCCTGTTCGAAGGGTACTCGCCCGCCGAGACCGCTAGCCTCCCCGCCGGTGCGAGCCGCCCTCGCAGTCGTTCCGCTGCTTCTCCTCGCCGGCTCCGGGCCGGCGGCGGTCGCCGAACCCTCGAGCCGGGCCACCGCTGCGCCCGCCGCGGTTCCGATCTACTCGAAGAAGCGCCCGCCCCGCGCGCCGCGACAGCTCCCGCGCAGGACGAGCGTCGCCAAGGACGGGATCACCTGGACGTTCGCCCGCCCGACGCCGGTCGGCCGCTTCGTCACCGGCGACCCGTACGTCGTCGGCCCCGTCACGGTCACCGCGATCAGCCCCGCGCCGGCAAACGGCCGGAACGGCTCGGTCAAGAACGTGCCAGCGGAGGACGACGAGAGCGGATTCGACAGCCGGACGGAGGCGAACCGCTACGAGGCAGACCTCAGCGTGAGGCTTCCGGTCAGCCTGGCTCCCGGCGATTCGCTCGTCTCCTCCATCAGCCTCGACCGCGTGGGCTCGGTCCGGCGGTGGCTCTTCGACAGGTCGAGCGGCAGCCCGGTGCGCACGATCTCGATCCTCACCAGCGTGCGCCGCCCGCAGCCGGCGGACGCCTTCCGGCCCTCCTACGCGGGCCGAGGGCCCATCTACCTCTCGCGCAATCTGAAGCGGCACCTGCTGCCGCGGCTGCGCCGCGTTGGCGGCACACCGTCGCTGGCCGAGTACGAGCAGCACTTCCGCCGCCCGTGGGTCGACAACCTCATGTTCAACTTCGACAACCCCGTCGAGTACATGCCCGACTACTCGCGGGAGATCGCTCGTGCCGTCGGGATGGCGGGCCTCCTGCTGACGCTGAACTACACGCCGAGGCAGAAGGAGGCGTTGCTCGTCTACCTGACGCAGTACGGAATCGACCTCCACGGGCTCAAGCGTCGCGGGCACCCGGGCTGGTCGGCGCACGGAGGGCACGGCAGCGGCCGCAAGTTCCCGATCGTCTTCGCCGGCGTGATGCTCGGCAACCGCGCGATGCAACGGGTCGGCGGCAGGTTCGGCGAGGACATGCAGACGATGCGCGGCGCCGGCTGGACCGGCGCGAAGGCGCTCTACGCCGGCCACTACGGGCGGAGCGGCGACGGGAGGTACGGCCCGTACGAGCACCTCCAGCCGCGAAGCTGGCCGGACACGCTCGGCGAGGACTACCGCCGCTGCTGCACCTCGAGCGCCTGGATCGGCGAGGCACTGGCCGCCCGCCTCGTCCCCGGCGTGAGGAAGGCGTGGAACTACGCTCCGTTCTTCGAGTACGCCGACCGGTGGATGACCGAGGACGACTCCGCGCCACCGGGCGGCGATCAGGTCGCAGATCGGGAAGGACTACCGCGGGTTCCCGCAGCGCGAGGCCTGGGACGACTTCGCCACGAACATGTGGCGGCGCTACCGCGCGCGAGGCTAAGTCCCAGGCGCCTGCCCTTGTAATGGCATTGAGGTGGTGCTAGACCACAGTCGACACTGCGGTGTTCCGCCTAGCGCGCAGGCACGGTGCGCTAGGCACTGGAGGGGAGGACGCCGTGGTCGCTCCCTGCGGAGGGTCGGATTCAAGACCTGACACTGGCTCGCACGCCGGTGCCGTCAGAGCATGGAGCCGTGAGAGGAGGTGGTCGCTTGTAGACGTGGCAACTGCGGGCTGAATCAGGACGGGTTTTTCAACCATGAGAAGACGTCCTGCGGCCGTCAGAAAGGATCCGCCATGACAACGCTCTTCAAGCGCGCGCTCCGCTCGGGGTGGCTTCGCGTCGGGGCGCTCGTGCTGAGTGCACTGGCGATCGGCCTTCCGATCGCCGCAAGCGCCTCATCGAGCACAGCCTCGGAATCGAAGAACACCGCGGCCTTCCGCAAGGAATTCGTCTCGTACCTCACGCAGATGCAGCAAGTCGGCGCGATGCTCCAGTCGAGCCCACGGGGCCGTGCTGCCCTGACCAGGCTCAGCGTCAAGCCCTCCACCCTTGCCCGGTCACGCGACGCGGTCCAGCAGATGACGCCTGCGGAGCTCGTCGTCTTGCAGAAGGCGTTCGCGTCTGTACCCGGCTGGCAGACACATCCTCGCGACCTCAAGGCGGCGCTTCGACGCAACGGCTTCTCACCGAACGGGCCCGTGCGGGCGTTCGCCGTGGGACCGGATTGTGACCCCGGTCCTGGTTCGCCGCTGGGCATCACCGACTGGTACATCGCGGTGGGTGTTGCGCTCGCGCTCGAGATCGTGCACGAGGCAATCCCCGACGACATCATCACGTCCATAGCCCAGGTTGCAGCGGCAGGTCTCTGGGGCATCGCAGCGACGGCTGCGCTGGCGCTCGAGAGCGTCAACGGCGTCGAGAGCGAGTGCAACGACGCGAAGCTCGAGGACTTCACGAGGACGCAGCTGGACGTCGCGGTCTCGACCCGGGCGACGCAAACGTCCGTCAATGCATTCACCGCGACCCTCAATAGCCTGAGCACCCTGGTCAATCAGCGACTCGACGTCGCGGTCTCGACGCGGGCCACACAAGCGTCTTTCGATGCGTTCGTGGCGAACTTCAACAGCCTGAGCACCCTGGTCAACCAGCGACTCGACGTCGCGGTCTCGACCCGGGCAACTCAATCGAGCCTGACTACGTTCCACAACGAGTTCACGTCCAACGCGACGGTCGTCAATACGAAGCTGGACGGGATCACCTCCTCGCTGACCTCGGCGCACGAAAAGATCGACAGCCTCACGATCACGGTCGGCGACCAGGGCAAGCTCGCTCTGCGCCTGCAGATCGAGGCCGACCTCTCCGAGCCGGGCAACCACCCGGTCGCGCTCTTCGAGGTCCCCGCCTCTGGGGGCGGCTACCTCGATCTCACTCGCGAGATCGTCGTCGACACCATCGGGAAGATGCAGGTCGCGGGGCAGGGAGTCGGCAATGCGCAAGCGTTCCTTGCCGCCGGCGATGCCGCCCGCGCAGCGCAGGACTACAAGGATGCGTACGCCGACTACGGCAAGGCGTATCGCGCCGCGGCAACCTAGGAAGTCGAGCGTCTAGGTATGGGCTGGGGAGGCCGCGACGAGCGGCCTCCCCACTCTCATTTACCGATGTGCGGTCTTGCTCAGCAGCCTGGCAGCCGGAAGCTCGCGATCCGCGTCTGCCAGCCGTTGCCGAGCGGCGCCGACGCCGCTCCCGCAACGGTGTAGTACTCGTTGACGTACCAGAACGTGCAGTCGTCGACGGGGTCGACGTTCATCGACGTGTAGTCGCCCCAGCGCGAGTTTGTATGCGTCTGGTTCGCAGTGCCGTTGACGACCGTTCCCTTCGCCGAGCGTCATCTGGCCGAGCGGGTCGCCTGCGAGCCGGCCCGTGTAGCGGATGCCCGGGTGGACGCTGACGGCGTCGACGACGCTGTAACCGAGCGCCGCATTGCCGTTCTTGTCCATGGCGATGCTGCCCATCCAGCGGTGGATGCTGTCCGTCGCCGGCGCGTACGTGCCCTGCTGGTGGACGGTGTACGTTCCGCCCGTCCGCCGGAGCTCGTACCAGCGCGTACCGGCGATGCCGGGTCGCGCCTCGACCGACTGGTTCGTCACCATCGTCTCGAACCCGCCCTTGTTGCGATATGCGAGCCGGTGGATCGGCCGCTGGCGGTACGAGAGGACGTCGAGGAACCGGCTGCCGTCGGTCTGTCCCGGCTGCTGCAGGCAGTCACGCGCAGTCGGCGCGACGTCTGGCGTCGTGCTGGGCACGACACCGCACGGGAAGATCGAGTCGAACGGAGCGACCGGTAGCTGTGCCTTCAGGACAAGCGACGCAATCGGCGTCGACCGCCACTTGACGTCGAAGTCCCAGACGTTGAGTGCGTCGAACGTCGCGCCGTACGGCCCTCCGTCGTCCTGCGTGCCGACGATCGGCGCGACGGCGTCGTTCTTCGGCTTCGTGTTGCCGTCCATGTCGGGCGGGAGCAGTCCGTCGCCGATCAGGTTGATCGGCACGGTGTCCGAGTCGAGGAAGAACTGCACGGCCCGGGCCTTCGGATCACCGGCGACCATCTTGTTCTTCTCGAGCCCGTAGACGCTGATCCCGTACTCGTCGTCCGTCCCGAAGTCCCGCGTGGTCATGAGGTACGAGTCCCTCCACACGCCGTACTTCGGATAGTCCGGGAAGAAGAAGCCGCCGTCGTCGGTGTCGGCCTGCGTGATGAATGCGTATCGGAAGTACGCGCCCGTCGGGTCGCCGGTCTGCGAGATCGCGACGCAGTTGTAGAACGGCAGAGCCGGGTCATCGAGCCCGCGTGTCGTGAACTGCGTGAGCAGCCAGCGGTCCGTCGTCTGGTCGTAGAGGACGATCGGGTCGCCGGACGGATCGGTGCAGTCCTCGATCGGGAAACCCGCCCACAGCGTGCCGGTGTCAACCGGTGCGAGCAGCGGGACGCCGGTCTTGGAGTACACGCCGTACACGAGGTTCACCATCTCGACGTAGTGGTTCGGGCCGACGTCGCCCACCGGGTCCGGTGGATTGACGCGGCCGCCGAAGATGTTGAAGTTGTCCTGGTTGCTCAGCCCCTCGAAGTTCGCGATCGGGGCCGCGATCGCCAGCGGCGCTACCTCTGCCTGGACGGCTGCGTCGCCGGCGAAGCCTGCGTCCGCGACGATCGGGCCTCGCTCTGGGACCGCCCGCGGTGCTTTTTGTCTTGCCGACGCCTTGGCGGTCTTCGCCAGCTCGCGCAGCGGCTTCGAGGTGTCGAACGCCACCGCTTCGCTGAACTCGGGCCCACTTCTGGCCGTAGCCGAGCCCGCCTGAGAAGCCCCGACGGCTGCGAACGCAACCGCCAGCACCGCTCCTACCCCCCAGAGCCGCAGCGTCTGAACTCCCGTAGGAAGAGTTCCGCGCATCACAAACCCCCTTGTGGAGTGGGAAGGCGCGACCATAACGCCTCCGGCGCTAAACTGCCCCCCGTCGTGCGCGTCGTGGCCCTGATGCTCGCCGCACTGGCGTTCGCGTCCGCACTTGCCGGAGCGGCCACTGGGACTCGCCTCAAGTCGGGCCTCCACGGTGTCGTCATGCGCGGGCCGACGGAGCCGGTCTGCCGCACCGAACCGTGCGAGGAGCCGGCGGTCGGGGTTGTCCTCCAGTTCTGGCAGTACGGCCGCCTGGCGGCTCAGGTCAAGACCGGCAATGCCGGCCGGTACACGGTGAGGCTGCGACGCGGACGCTACGCAGTGAAGCCCCTCAGGCGTAGCCCCGGGACGGGCCTGACCCCGCGCACGGTGCGTGTTCCCGCTGGGCGACTCGCGAACGTCGACTTCCACCTCGATACCGGCATCCAGTAGGCAGCCAGTACTCTCCTTCCGGGCCCCCATCGACTAGCGGCCCAGGTCACAGCCCTTTCAAGGCTGTAGCGCGGGTTCGAATCCCGCTGGGGGCATTCCTTACTCGTCGGCGCAAGATGTCGATCTCGGCCTCGCGCATCCGTCGTCCATACGCAAGGCTGCTTACTGGACGAGAGGAGCGACGATGAAATACCTGCTGCTGATCTGTTGGGACGCCGAGAGGATGGACGCCCAGACCGAGCCCGGCCCGGCGGAGCCACTGGAGGAGGACAGCTTTCCCTGGTTGGACGACATCCGGGAACGGGGGATCTCGGTCGCCGGCGACAGGCTGGCCCCGCCGCGGCGGGCGCGCTCCGTCCGCGTCCGCGAAGGGAAGGCATTGGTCACCGACGGTCCCTTCGCCGAGACCAAGGAGGTGGTCGGCGGGTTCGACATCATCCAGTGCGCGAGCATGGACGAGGCTGTCGAGGTCGCGGCCGCACACCCCGCCGCCGAGACGGGGACGATCGAGGTCAGGCCGTTCTGGGGCAACTGATCGGGTCGCGATACCCGGGCCGCGCACCCTGCAGCAGCCGAAATGTCGATTTCGGTGCGGCGCGTCCGTCGTTCAAGCGTAAGCACACGAAACGACGAGAGGAGCGACGATGAGATTCCTGCTGCTGGTCTGCTGGGACGCCCAGAAGATGGACGCCCAGACGGAGCCCGACCCGACCGACACCGCGGAGCCGGAGAGCTTCCCCTGGCTGGACGACCTCCAGGCGCGCGGCATCTGGGTCACCGGCGACCAGGTGGCGCCGCCGCGTCGGGCACGGTCGGTCCGAGTCCGCAACGGGAAGACGATGGTCACCGACGGCCCGTTCGCGGAGACGAAGGAAGTGGTCGGCGGGTTCGACATCATCGACTGCGGCAGCCTGGAGGAGGCTGTCGAGATCGCGGCCGGGCACCCCATCGCCCAGATGGGAACGATCGAGGTTCGGCCGTTCTGGGGGAACTGACCACAGCCCTCGCCGTATCCTCCGTCGCCGTGGAACGGCGGGTAGCGATCATCGGGGCCGAGCTCGACCTCGGCGCTGGGCGCCGCGGTGTGGACATGGGCCCGTCCGCGATCCGTTACGCCGGGCTGGGCGAACGGCTCGTCGAGCTCGGGATCGCGTCGGAGGACCGGGGCAACGTCTACACCCGCGTCCGCGAGACGATGGATGCCGGGGACGAGAAAGCCCGTTTCCTCACCGAGATCCGCGAGACCTGTGAGCGAATCGCCGAGCAGGTGCGATCGGCGGCGGAGGGCGGCTCGATTCCGCTCGTGCTGGGCGGGGACCACTCGGTCGCAATCGGGACGATCGGCGGGCTGGCCTCACTCCACGGCCCGGGCGGTGTTCTCTGGTTCGATGCGCACGCAGACTTCAACACGCCGGAGACCACGCCGAGCGGGGCCGTCCACGGGATGCCGCTCGCCGCTGTTCTCGGGCGAGCGGGGGTCGGGTTCGAGAGCAACAGCTGGCCGCTGCCCGCGCTCGACCCCGAACGGGTGGCGCTGATCGGCGCCCGCAGTGTCGATCCTGGCGAACGCGATGCGCTCCGGGAGGCCGGTGTGGCCGTGTTCACGATCTCGGACATCGACCGGCGAGGCGTCGAGCCGGTCTTGAAGGAGGCGCTCGAGCGCGTGTCCGGTGCGCCGTTCGTCCATGTCTCGGTCGACCTCGACCTCGTGGACCCGGTCGTCGCGCCGGGTGTCGGCTCGCCCGTCACGGGAGGATTCTCGTACCGGGAGGCGCACCTGGCGCTGGAGCTCGTCGCAGAGAGCGGACTGCTCACGTCGCTCGAGCTCGTCGAGGTGAACCCGATCCTCGACCACGAGAACGCAACGGCGAAGCTGGCGGTCGATCTGGCGGCGAGCGCACTGGGAGCGCGGATCCTCTAGGCCACCCTGGAATCACGCGCCGGTAGCTCAGTTTGTAGAGCAGGGACTCTTGATCCCAAGATCGAAGGTTGGATCCTGCCCGGCCATCGCTCCATTCACCTCGGCCCGCCGAGCGACGGGTCCCAGCCAGGTCAGTCCATACTTGGTTCGTTGTCGTTCGCGGCCGCTGGACCCGAGTCTGGGGCAGGCGGGGCTTCGGGGGGTGGCGCGTTGTCGTTTGCAGCGGACGGACCGGTGTAGGGCGGCGGTTGCTCGGCGGGTCCGGCGCTGGCGCCGGCGTTCGGCGTTTGAGTAGATGCATCCCTGGTCACGTCTGCTTGGGCTTGTGCGGAGTTGCTCGCGAGCTCGGTCGGAGCGGCGTTCTGCGCTGCGGTGGCCCGTGACGCCTGAGCCGCTGCCTCCCTCGAGACATCAGACTTGTGAGACATCGCGGCGACTTTGTTTTCAGCCTCGAATCTAGGAGGGCTAGCCTCGACTTGCGCGGACTTGCTGGCAGGATCGGCCGCAGCGGCGGCGTTGTGTGCGGCGTCGGCCCTCGCCCCGGCCTCCTGGGCCGCCCCGGTGGCCCGCTCCGCCGTTCCCCTGGCTTCGGCGGCGTTGACGGCGGCGACATTTGCCTCGTCGGCGGCCCGAGCAGCGGTCGCCTGGGCCGCGGCGGCAGTCCCCGCAGCGGCATTCGCCTCATCAGCGGCTTGAGTTGCTGCGGCTTGGGCTGCGGCGACGGTCCCCGGTGCGGCGTCAGGATCCGCGGCCGTTTGAGCAGCGGCGGACTGGGCCGTGGCGACCTTGCCCGCAGCATTTTGGGCGGCCGCCTCGGCCTGCTCAGCCTCGGCTTCGGCCGCCGCTGCCTTGCTCGCGGCGTCTTGCGCCCCCTCCTGGGCTGCGCGCGCGGCCGCATGAGCTTCCAAGGCCTTGTCCGTAGCGTCTCGGGCGACCGCCTCGGCCCCATCCGCCGCGTTCGCGAGCTCGGCGGCGCGCTTGTATGCCAGGGCCGCCCCGTGGTGGTAGTCAGCCCGATGCCATGGATCCCCGTCACTGTCGCCCGGATTTCCACTGTCGACTGAGTAGGCGTGTTCCGGGGGCGGGATGTTCTCGTTAAGTCCGGATCCGACGGTCTGTACGGTGTGAACGACCTTGCCGAGCTCATTCCCCGTGGCCGCCTCGTTGGCCCAGGCGACTCCCGTATGCCAGGCCTGCATGCAGCGGTAGCCGGCGGCCCTGAAGTTCATGGCCGACTCACGCGCGTGGGGAAGGTGAGTAGTCGAGGTACAACAGCCTCCTGACCATCAGGCCATGGACGAGCCGGGTGGCCGCGGTCTCTACAAGATCCTGCGAGAGGTCGGGAAACACGGAGGAAACGTCCGGAACGATCTCCCGCAACGACCTCGTCGCGTCGAACTCCCACCAGAGCATGATGCTGGCCGGATCGACCGAGACGGGCGACGGAAGCGACAGCGTCGAGTTCTGGATCTCGAACCGCGTGTGATCGCCTCCGAGATTTCCGAGCCCGACACCTAAGGGAATCGGCCGGAGGCGCGCGAGATCATCGTCCATCGCCTCACCAGGTCTGATCGTGATGAGAAGATCCTGGTCCGCGAGCCCTGCCAGGGCAGCCTCGGGGTCGCCCAGGCCGTTGGAGGAGGCGGCCTCGACCACAGCGGCCCGCTCGATCGGGGCCAGCAGCAGGAGCCACAGACCGTAGTCGGGCGGGTCCAGCGATACGAGCTCTCCGCCTCGGCGCACTGCACCGGCGATCTCCCCGCTCGACGGGTCCGCGATCATGCCCTGGGGGATGCCCACGGCTGCGTAGAAGCTGACGGGATTCGGCTCGTCGATCGCGGTTGCGCCGTGGGTTGGATCCGAGTCGCTCACCGTCATCGCGCCGCGCCCGTGTGCTCGGCGAACCTGAAGAAGAACGGCGGGCCCTCTGGGAGAGTCACGATGCACTCTCCGATTCCAAGTGAGGACAGCGCCCAGTCCTCGATCACGTTGCCCAGGACGACCTCCTCGCGCACGCCCTGGGTACGAACCGCGAGCTCGGTGGTGATCTGTTTCCGGTTGCTTCCGAACCGCTGACGGACGAGCTCGCGGCTGGAGTCGTCCATCAGGCGGAAGGCGAACATCGTGCCGAAGCCGGCGAGGATGCTACGCCCGATCTCGGGCCCATACGCGTGGAGGATCTGGTCGACGTTCTGCGTCCCGACGATGAACTTGAGCCCCAGGCTCCGGCCGAAGTTGATTCCATCGCTGACGTGCGCGAGCTGCGGCAGCAGCGCGAACTCATCCATCACAAAGAAGACGTTGCCCTTCGCGCCCGCCCGACCCATGCCGAGCGCTTCCTTGATCGCCATGTCGAGTAGGACGCGATAGATCGGGAGGAGCCGGGCGCCGACGGCGATGTCGTACTCGACGAACAGGGCGCGCGCTCCTCGATCGCGAACGAATCGCCGCACCGAGAAGTCGCCTGGCTTGCGGAACGCACCGGAGAACGCGTTGTTCACGGTCTGCTGGAGGAAGGCGCGGATCGAGTCCGGAGTGTTTCCGCTTCCGTTCAGATAGCGGGCACTTCCTGCGAGGTCGGGGTGCTCCTGGAGCAGATTCCAAAGGTCGAGGTTCGAGGCTTCGAGCTGTGTCCGTAGGTCGGCATTCGTGTGCGAGACGCCGTCTCGGGTCATCACCTCGATGGTCGCGCCGAAGATGTCACGGGCGCCCGCAGCAAAGAAGTAGTTCTGCGACGCGCGTTCGAGGTCCTCGCTGAAGATCGTCGACGCGACCTCGAACACCTCGTCGCCCCGTTCCTCGGGCGGACTGAGCTCGATATCAGCGAAGAGGTTCCAGATCGCGCCGCCCGATTGCTCGCCCGGCTGGTTCGAAATGACGGCGTCGCCGTCCTCGTAGAACTCCTGCATGAAGTCGCCCTTGGTGTCGAAGACGACGAAGACGTCGTCGGACGAGACACTCCTTCGCAGCGCTCCGATCAATTGCATCATCGCGTTCGTCTTCCCCGTCCCGATGCCGCCGAGGAAGAGGACGTGCTTGCTCAGCAACGTGTCGTCGAAGCGAAACGAACCTGAGGAGCCTTGGATGAGGGCGCGCGTGCCGGGACCCATCTCCGCGCCCGCTACGGCAGGCGTCGGCTGGACATCTGTGCCCTCGAGGATCGTCACATGGGCTGAACTCGATCCGTCAGTCGACGCGGAGATCAGCGCTCGACGCCCCAGCGTTCACCGGCCAGGGATCCCTTGGACTGCAGATCCATGATCAGGGCGCCCAGTTCGGCGATGACCAGATGAGCGTCCTCACCCGGAATGCCGACAGCGACATCCAACGCGGTCGGGCGTCCGATGATCGACCCGATGAAGCTCCGTGCGCTCGTGAAGAAGCCGACCCCGGCTCCCTCCCTTACCTCGCCGATCGAGACCGGGCTCGCCTGGCTGCTCGCGGAATGGATCTCGAGACCGACGCTTCCGCCGAGCTGAATGCTTCGATAGACGAGAAATCCAGCGCCGGTGGCAAGAGCAAGGAGGATGAGGGAGGCCACGGCGTTCCCTCGGACCAACTGGAGCAATGTTGCGAGACCGAGAACCGCCGTCATCACCACCCAGAAGAAGCTGAGCCTACGCGACACCAGAGCGCTGAGGCCGGTGATCTGGTCGAGCTTCGTCTGAAAGATCAACGTGCTTCCCCGCCTCGTGCCCGCACGAGCACGCGCAACGGCGAAGAAGATGACGCGCAAGTCCGTGACGAAGAGCTTTCCTTCCCCCTGTGCGCGCCTCCGGAGTTGCGTCACGGCGTATTCGCGCCAGACGCGTTCCCCATCGGCGAGCACGATTGGAGTTCCGGAAATTACGCCGGAAGGCGAAGCCGCAGACGATTCGTCGATTTGCGTCTCAACGGCTCTGACAACAGGTGCAGCGGTTTTCATCGCATAACCGCACGACTTACAGAACGCATTCTGCGGATCGCCATCCGCACCACAATTCGGGCACTGCACGGTTGTCTGGACGCTCATTCGCATCTCCAAGTAATTGCCGTCAAGTGATCCACAACCGAGCCGCAGATCTTCGGCCTAATTCGAGTCAGTTTTTCGATCGTGGTTGCTTGAAGCTAACACCTTCTTGCGTACAAAACTAGTGGTAATTGCAGTTCTTACTCATTACGATCCCTCAGGATGCAAGCGATCGCGAGTCGAGAACTGCCATAGCGACGACGACGCTGATCTGCGGCAACTGCGGCCATCCTGAGGAAGCAGGCGCCAGGTTCTGCGGCAACTGTGGAGCCGGGCTCGACGACGCCGCCGCGGCACCGGTTGACACAGGCGAGCTTCTCACGTGCCCCTCGTGCGGCCAGAGCGAGGACCCGTCCGCACGCTTCTGCGGAAGCTGTGGGGCGACGCTCGACGCCGACGCGGCAACGCTCACCGTCGACGAGCCCGCTCGGCTCATCTGTCCTTCGTGCGGTGCGGCCGAGGATCCGTCCGCAAGTTTCTGTGGCGAGTGCGGTGGGTCCCTAGATGCCGGCGAGAAGAAGACCGAGCCGGTTTCCGAGCCGGCTCCGATGGCGCCCGCTGCAGAGCCGAGGAGGCGCGTGTCCGTCGCGTCCCTCGGATCACGGCGGACGTGGATGGTCGCCGCGGCTGTAGGCCTGCTCGTCCTTGCGGCCGGCGCGGCGTTCCTGCTCCTTGGAAACGGGTCGGACAGCAAACCGCAGACTGCGACGACGCTCGACGACACGGCGTTCTGGGAGGCCGCCAACAGCGCGGTCGGTGGCTTGACCGCGGCCAACTTGCAGGCTCAGACGAATCTGGCGCTGTCGCTCCCGACCGGCACCGAAGACCAGCTGTATCTCGACGGCTCGACCATCCTCTCCTCCACCGACGGCGCGGCCGACCGGCTCCGGGCCCTGGCGAACCTGTCTCCCGCGCAGGTTGACCACAGGGACGCACTGCTGGTCTTCCTCGCAGCGAACGGCCGCTACGGAACCACGGTCCAGCAATACGCCCTCCAGTTCGAAGACTTCGTCGAGGTCCAGACGGCCGCGGCAGACGCGGCCGTAGCGCACACGGCGGCAACGAGCGCGCTCCCGCCCGAGGCGCAGCTTCCGTCCTCGAGCCTGTTCACTCTCTCGGCGCCGCAGGAGCCCGAGGAAACGCCAACACCGGCGCCTGCGCCTCTACCGCCACCCGCCGAGCCGCAGCCATCGGCTACTGACTACGTCGCCGACATCGACGGTCTCCTGAGCACCTCGCAACAAACCCGTCAGCAAGTAATCGCTTTCGTGCCGAGTGTCCTCAGGGGCGACATCAGCGGCCCCGTTGCGATCACTCAGGCGGAGGCCTTCACCGCCGACCGCGAACAGGCTCTCGAGCGCGTTCTCGCGTCGCAGCCGCCTGCAGAGTTCGCCCGCGCCCAGCGCCTGCTGGTCAAGTCGCTGCAACTCTCGATCGCCGATGACCGAGCTCTGGTCGCCTGGGCCAAGGTACGAAACAACGGCGGCGACGGCCAGGGAGAGCTGGAGCGGGTCAACGACATCGGTGCGCAGGCGTCGGCGGCGAAGCGCCAATTCCTCGTGCTCTACGGGCGCCTACGCCAGACCGCAACGGGCCAGGCGCCGTCCAGCCTTCCGGACGGCTACTGAGTTCCCTACCGCCCGACGAGGCCGCCGAGGCCGAGCGCGACGAGTCCGGCGCCGCTGCATCGAGCATGGTCGCGCTTCTACGCTGGACCGCTTCAATAGCCGTAAAGGGCCGGTAGCTCAGTTGGTAGAGCAGGGGACTTTTAATCCCAAGGTCGCAGGTTCGATCCCTGCCCGGCCCATCTTCATGACCGCATGGGCAAGGCTGCAGGAATGCCCCTGAAGGGGTGGGCTAGACTCGCCGCTGTGGCGTTTCCGGCGTAGTTGATCCCGCCTCAATGACCTATCAGCCGCACATCCGTGCGGCTGATGTGGACTGCCTGACGAGCAGCGGCCGTCGGTGTCATCCCGTCGGCGGCCGGCGACGAGAGATCAACTAAGGAGGAAGCATGGTCACTGAAGCACGCCTTGAACGTGTCGCGTCCGGGCTGGCACCCGTCACTCCCGGATGGTTCGTCGTCAACACGGCTGACGCCGCATGGACCAACAACGATTACTACGGCGGTGTCTGCATCTTCGAGTCCGACGAGTTCGTGCTGAAGGGTCGGCCCGATCTGACGGCGTACGAGAAGCCGCACGCCGGGTTCACGATCCGCGTCGTCCCGCCCGGGCAACCGTCAGCTCTCTACCACGCCGAGTCGGTCCAGGAGGACTTCCTCGTCTTGATGGGCGAGTGCGTGCTGATCATCGAGAACCAGGAGCGGCACCTGCGGGCATGGGACTTCGTGCACTGCCCGCCGATGACCGCGCACGCGTTCGTCGCCAAGGAACCGGGTCCGTGCGTGATCCTCGCCACCGGAAACCGCCGCGACGATCTCGAGCGCGTGGACCGGCGATCCGAGGTCGCGCTCCGCTACGACGCTGGAACCGACGTCGATAAGACAGAGCCCGAGCCCAGAGGGCGATGGGAGGTTCGGCGTCCAGCACGCTGGGATGAGCTGCCGTGGGCTGAACGGCCGTAGCTGGCTGGGCCAGCGTGCGGCAACGCCCTGAACGGGCGAGCGGGATCCTCCCTAGTCGGTCAAGGGTCGATCCCGCGGACTTTCCGGGCTGGGAACTGTCGGCCCGATGTCGCCGTAGACGCCCATCACGCGACCTGCATATCGGTCTACAGCATCGCTGTCGATCTGGTGCTCACCGCGCTTCTTCTGCGGCGACACCGAACCCGAGCGGCCGAGCAGCTTCTTCAGCCAATCGCGGAGCACAACGGCAACAACCTAGCGATTAGGCACTCTGCGACGACTGGGTGATCGAGCTCTCGCTTCTCGCCGGCTCCGCGGTCTACGCGTCTGTCGTGAAGCTTCCGTAGGGCAAGGCCGGACATCCCCTTGATGGGGGGTGAAGGCGCGACCCATGCGAACCATGATTCGCTCGACGGAGACCTTCGTCTCGACGGCTCCACAGAAAGGACTGCGGCGGTTGGGCACTTTTCGAGTACTCGTGGCCGACGACCACCGGCTCATGCTGGCGGCGGTTCGGCGCGCACTCGCAGCCGCGGAGGATTTCGAGATCGTGTCCGAGGTCTCGGTCGGAAGCCGCGTCCTCCCGGTCGTGCGCGAGACGAATCCGGACGTTGTGCTCCTCGACATGCGGATGCCCGAGCTCGACGGCCTCACGTGTCTCGCGCGCCTCCGCAAGCACGATCCCACGATCGCGGTCGTGATCCTCTCGAGCTACGACGACGAGGCGAGCATCCAGGCTGCGCGGGAGGCCGGCGCGCTCGGCTACATCGTCAAGACGATCGAGCCGGTGGATCTCCCGGCGGTGCTCCGGAGCGCGCTCTCGGGCCAACCCTTTGCGGTCTGGGGCGAAGAGGCGGCGCAGAGCGTCGGTTCGACCGGAACCGAGGCCCTGAGCGAGCGCGAGACCGTCGTTCTCGAGGCGGTGGCGCGCGGGCTGTCCAATCGAGAGATCGGTCGCGAGCTCTGGATCAGCGAGCAGACCGTCAAGTTCCACCTGCGCAACCTGTACCGAAAGCTCGGCGTCTCGAGTCGGACCGAGGCGGCTCGATACGCCTACGGGTCAGGCGTCGTCGCTGTGCTGACGGCCGACTCGGCCTAGGCGCGCCCCATGAGCCTGCACACGACGACCGATGCGCGCGAAGCGGGGCTGGCCGCGGCGAACGAGCGGCTGCTCGTGCGCCTGGGATTTGATCTCCACGACGGCCCGCTCCAGCAGGTGTACGCACTCGCGCAGGACATTCACCTGCTGCGCGAGCAACTGGTCGACCTCGTCCCGAACGAGCACCGGGAGACGGTCGTCGGCCGGTTCGCCGACCTCGAGTTGCAACTCGCCGAGCTCCATCAGGACCTGCGCGACCTGGCGCACTCGCTCGAACCGCGCTCGCTCCTTCAACAGCCGTTGCCGAACGCTGTCGAACGGGAGCTCGCGGCACTGAGCCGGCGGACGGGTATCTCGACATCTGTCGAGCTCGAGGGATCCTTCGATGCGCTCACCGCATCCCAGCGGATCGCGCTCCTGCGCGTCCTCCAAGAGGCGTTGAGCAACATCAGGCACCACAGCGGTAGCCGCGAGGTCGCCGTGCTCCTTCGCAAGGAGGCCTTCAAGGGCGTCTGCATGGAGATCCGTGACGACGGCCACGGCTTCGATCCCGACGCCGTCGTGCCGGCCGAGGACGGAGAGAGCGGCATCGGCCTCGTCGGCATGCGCGAGCGCCTTAGGCTGCTCGGCGGCCGGCTCGAGATCGAGAGCGCACCGGGCGGCCCGACCACGGTGAGGGCGACACTGCCGCACTGGCTTCCGCTGGCCCAATCCGCCTGAGAAGGCTTCCCCGCGCCACACCACGCTCTCGGGTAGTACCACCCGCCCGGATGACGGAAGGCGGTCGCGCGGGCGGCGAGCATGCTCCGGTCATGGCGAGCTGGGATGATTCGGAGGCCTTCTCTGCGACACCCGTGGACCGTGTTCGCGGCCTCCTGAAGCGGCTACTCGTGCGCCGGCGCACTACCTCTTAGACGGGCACGAACTACCCGTTCCTAGCCGGTTTTTCGCCCCATGGTTCGCGATACTTGATCCAGGATCCGATGAAGCTCCTGATCAGTCACCCCGAGCTGGCGCCCGCCCTGGCCTCCGCCCTGAGCGAGGCCGATTGCGTCGCCACGCGCATTGAGAGCGACACCCTCGAGGTGCTCGTCCCGTGGCACGTCGACGGGGGCAACAGCGGGCAGGCAGCGACGGAGCTGCTGTTCTTCGTCAAGGCCTGGGCGTCGAAGCACCCGGCGTTCCGGGCGACGCTGATCGACGCGCGCTAGAGCTAGCCGCGGACCTGGTCCGCGCAGACCTTCAGGAACCAGATCGACGCGAGGAACATGAACGTCAGCACGGGGACGACCGCTCAGCGAACTGAACGGCTGGAAAGCCCCTGAAGACGATCGTCCTCGTCGGCCCCGAGGGCCAGGCCGTCTGCGAGCGCTGCGACCTCGCTGACGGCTTCGCCAGCCGTATCCGTGGGCTGCTCGGTCGCAGTGAGCTGCTCAGCGGTCAGGGCATGTTGATCCGGCCGACGTGGTCGGTGCACACCGCGTTCATGCGCTTCGCAATCGATGTGGTCTTCCTGGACGAAGACCTGACGATCCTCAAGATCGCCCAGCGGCTCCGGCCGTGGCGCGCGGCCTTCCGCCGTGGCGCCCACCAGGCGCTTGAGCTTCCCGCCGGCGAGTGCGAGCGGCTCGGAATCGGGGTCGGCGACCGGCTCGCCCGGGGCTCGCTCGTGGCCGACGCGTGACCGCGGCGCTCGTCTGGACACGAGCCCGGCCGCTCGGGGCCTGCTTCGCCGCCGCGCTCGGTGGAGCCGTGTTGGCACGGTACGGGCTCGGCGCAGCCGGTCTGATCGCGGCCTTCACTACGGCTGTCCTCGTCCTCCTATCGCTGATCGACGCGGAGACTCACCGGCTCCCGAACGGCATTGTGCTCCCGAGCGCGGCGCTGGTGCTCGCTGCCCAGCTGGCGACCGAGCCGGAGCACTGGCACGCGTGGGTCGGTGCGAGCCTCGGCGCGTTCGCGTGCTTCCTCGTCTTCGCTTTGATCGTTCCCGCCGGGTTCGGCATGGGCGACGTGAAGCTGATGCTCCTTCTCGGCGCGGCGCTCGGCGCTGCCGTGCTCCCCGCGCTCCTGCTCGGAATGCTGGCCGGCGGCGTCGCCGCGGTGATCGTGCTCCTGCGCGAGGGCGGCGGTGCTCGCCGCAAGGCGATTCCGTATGGGCCGTTCCTCGCCTTCGGGGCCATCGCCGTGATGCTCCTTCAGGCTCCCTAGGCCGGGATTTGACCCCAGCAGGGGCAGGCCCATCCGTACGCCTCCATTGAGGCCGTAAGCTCGAGCTCAGAGAGGTCGACAACGGTCCTGTCGTCCCACTGGCCCATCGGCTGGCGCCAACGGTAAGGGCGAGATGTGAAGAATCGTGCGACTTGCAGGGAAATGACCAGTTGGTCAGTTGGACGGCAGCCGGCAAAACGCGTAGTGTCCGGGATCTGTCGCTGCTCGCTCTCCTGCTCGGCCTCTGCCTCCTGACCGCGATTGGCGTCGCGGCGCGGCGGACGCCCGGGGCGAGGTCCTCAACCCGACGGGCTCTGGGGTCGATGCTCGTCGGAATACTGCCGCTCGCCTTGGTCCTCCACTTACTCATCGAGCTGCCCGCGATCGTCGATCAGGCCGCGTTCGTGCTTGGCGTGCTCGCCTTCGGCGCGGGTGCGTTCCTCATCCTGCCCTGGGACGGCGAGGACGACCGGAGAGAAGAGCCGCGCGATCCCGACCCGGCGCCGTGGTGGCCCGCGTTCGAACGCGACTTCCGCGCCTACTCGGATCGCCGGGTGAGCGTATGAGCCCCGAAGCCTTCACCGCGCTGCTCGTCTGCGGCGCCGGAGCGCTCGCGCTCTGGGTTCATTACTCTATACACATACTTCATAACGCGCTGAGCCCCCAAGCCTTCGCGGCGCTCCTGGTGTGCGGCGCCGGAGCACTCGCGCTCTGGGTCATCGCGCGCTACACGGACTTCGGGCCGCGCTCCATCGCAGGGGCAATCGTCCATGTCGTCGCCGCCATGGTCCTCCTCACGGTGCTGCTGCCGACGGCGATCGATGCGGTCGACGCGATCGGCATTCCTGCGTCGACGTACGTCCAGGTGTTCGGCGTCGCGCTCCCGCTCTTCGTCTATGCCTTCCTGAGCGGGGGCTGGGTGACGCGGGCCGCGATCGGCCTGCTGCGGTAGCGCCGGGCGACTGCGTCAGCTGCTCGATGTGGACACGACCCGCAGACGCCGCCTTCATCGTCGCCGGGGCAGCGGCCCGGCCGGCGGAGATGGTGTTCCGCCGGCCGGGTAGTGGCGCGATTCGCTGACTAGTACCTGAAGTCGATGCTGCGGCGCCCGGCCATGAAGCCCGTCTTGGCCGCCTGGAAGTGCAACTTGCGGCGCACCGCCGCTTCCCGCGGCCGAGCTTCTTGACCACGAAGGTGACGCGGCCGTACCTGTTCGTCTTCGCCTTGCGCGGGGTCACGCCGCGGCCGAATGCCCGCACGACTGCGCCGCGTGCCGCGCGGCCGTTGGCCCTGACCGTCACCGTGACGCGGCGGCCCTTCTTCACCCTCACGAGCTTCGTCGCGAGCTTCAGCCGTGTCAGCGCGGCCGTGCCGACACTGGGCTGCTTGGCCAGCGTGAACTGCTGCGCCGGACTGAAGTCGCCGATGTTCCTGTCCTCGTCCAGGGCGGCTACGCGCCACCAGAACGTCCCGCCGGAGCGGTATGCGTAGGAGAGCAGCGTCGGTGCGTAGCTCGTGTTGTCGGTGTCGACCTGCTCGACGTTCTGCTGGAAGTCCGCCCGCTGGGAAATCAGAACCCGGTAGTTCTTCGCGGCCGGCTTCGCATTCCACGAGAGCAGCACCGAGACACCAATCCGCTCCGTTCGCGCGCCGCCCGGCTCTGCGATCGTGCGCGTGTAGGGCTTGGTCGCCGACCAGGGCCCGGGCTGGGTGCCGGACTGCTTCGGGAACAGGGCCCTGACGCGCCAGCCAAAGATGCCGGTGCCGGTCATCTTCGTGGCCGTGAACGCGGCCGATCGGAAGTCGAGGAACTGGGGGTGATCCCCGTCGGGCTCATCGGCTTCGACGTCGTAGGCGACTGCGCCGTTCACCGGCGCCCAGGTCCAGAGCGGGATGCTCTCGCCCGAGCTGGGGTTGGCCGTGCTCAGCACCGGCGCCGGGAGCGTCCGCCGGAAGGTCCCGACCGTCGACCAGCGCAACCCGATCTCTCGCTCGTCGTTTGCCCGGACGCGCCAGTAGAGCACCGTGTCGGCCGGATAGGCGGTGTCCGTCGTGTACGCCGTCGATGCGGTCCTCACCTCATGGAGCTTCGTGCCGAACGACGGATCCTGCGAGACCTGAAGCGTGTAGTACCTCGCATGCTCGGCCGGAGCCCAGCGGAAGGTCGGGTAGGCGCCGACTGCCTCACCAGCCGTCGGTGTCGTCAGCGTCGGCGGGTTCGACTCCTTGAGGAAATCTCGCGGCGCTGCAATGAGCGGGTTGCCGGCCGCGCCGTTGCCGTTCAGATCGTTGGCCGGCAGGACGGCCCAGTAGTAGCTCGTCGTCTCGTCGGAATAGGTCGTGGTTGATGTCGATGCGCGCGGTGCATACGCCGGAAACTGGGTGAAGGCGTAGTCGACGATATTGCTGAACGACGCGTCCTTGGCGACCAGGACGAAGTAGCTCTGCTTGCCGGCGAGCGGCTTCCAGGTGAAGTACGGCATCCGCCGGCTGGTCGTGCCTGTCGAGGGAACGAGGTAGTCGCTCGCGCCAAGGTTCCCGGAAGCGCAGCTCGGCGAGCAGCCGCCTCCAACCGGCGGGCCGACCCACTGGAACGCCGGAGCGACACCGCCGTTCATGTACGTGTAGTCCCCGTACACCTCGGCGTTGGTCGTGTCACGGTCGCTGCGTGCGCGAACACGCACGCAGTACTCACCCTCCGGGTCGAGCTCCCTGTTTCCGTCGGTTGCCACAGGGCGGAGGTCCGCATACGGCTTGATGCTGTTCCAGTTATGCCCGAGCGGCGTCCAGGCGTTCGTTGCCGTCGTCGAGTGCCAGTGGTCGACGCCCGAGGAGCTCCAGTTGCACGCGCCAGTCTCGAACGGGAAGACGTCGACCTCGTAGCTCGACGCGCCCGGCACCGGGTCCCAGGTGACGACGGGGACGTTGGTCTGGTAGCCGGCTGTTCCGCTGTCGACGTCGCTCCCTGGATCGGAGAGGTTGTCGCGCATGCGGACGTTCTTGACGCTCGGCGCGGTGACGGGCGGCACCTTGTCGAAGGTCTTCGTGAACGTGGGTCCGACGTTCCACTGACCGGCGTTGCCGAAGGCGTCGACGGAGCGCACGCGCCAGTAGTACTTGTTGTCGCGCATCAGTTTCATCGGTGCGTGCGACGTGCCGACGATCGTCTCGGTGCAGCAGACTTTCGAGCCGAGGGCGAACTCCTCGGTCGAGTTGACCTCGAGCTCGTACCTCGCGGCGCCGGGCACGGCGTCCCAGGAGAAGAACGGGTCGTAGACCTCGGTGTCGACACGCAGGTCACTGACGGTCCCGGCGGTCGCGGTCGGCCACGTCCAGGTGAACGAGCCGACGGTCGACCGCGCGCCGCGGTGGCCTTGGGCATCCATCGGCACGACGCCCCAGTAGTACGTTCCCTGTGGCAGGAGCAGCGCCCGCGGCGCGTACGACGTCCCGTGGGTCTCGACGTTTGACTGTGCGAGGACGGCCGAGCCCAGTGCTGGATCGCTGGCGATCGTCACCTGGTACTTCGCTGCCCGCGGGACCGATCGACCAGCGCAGCACGAGCGGATGCGCGGGGTGCGCCATGATCGCGCCGTGCGTCGGCGACTGCAGCGCCGGCGCCGACGTCCACGACTTCACGATCGCCCGCGGCGGACTCCACGGCGACGGTGTGCCGTTCGCCTGCAGCGCCCGCACCCGCCACCAGTAGGTGCCGTTCGGGATCGTCTTCTTCAGCGTCGCGCGAGTGTTCCGCGTCGTGAACTGATCGTCGCCGCGGCCGAGCACGGGCGAGTTCATCCCGGCGTCGGCGGCGAGCTGGAACTCGTACCGGTCCGCCTTCGCGACGGCCGCCCACGAGAACGCAGGCAGCGCGTCGACGACCAGCCCGTTCGCCGGCGCGACGGCCGTCGGCGTCGCGAATGCGGCCGCGGACAGTGTCTGCTGACGCGCGTCGGCGGCCGCCGCAAACACCGTCAGGGCCGCAACCAGCACCGCACCCGCGGTAATCCTCGTCAGCGCCCTTCGGGACACTGATCGATCCTGCGCGCGGCGCGCGCCGGACTGCTCCTCCGGAGGAGTGGTCAGCTTCGTTAGACCCAGAAGGGCATTGAGATCCCGCATTGAGATGTTTCTCCTTGCTTGGTGGATGAGTGTTTGTGAGCTGTTCCGAATCCTCGAGCGCGAGCATCAGAGCACAGCCGTCCCCGAGGAACGCCGGCGCGAGGATGACCACGAACATGACCGGCAAGACGAAGATCGCGATCGGGAAGAGCATCTTCACCGGCGCCTTCTGCGCGCGCTCCTCGGCATACATCTGCCGGCGGTGGCGGAAGTCCGCCGCCTGGGCGCGAAGGATGCCGGCGAGCGGCGAGCCGAGCTGGTCCGACGAGAGCACCGCGTTGGCGAACGCGATCGCGTTCTCGCTGCCCACGCGCTCGGCGAAGCCGCGCACGGCGGCCCGCCTCGACTCGCCGATCCGGAGCCCGGTCAGGATCCGGTGGAGCTCGTCCGCGAGCGGCCCGTCGTTCGCCTCCGCCAGGTGGCTGATCGCGGCGTCGAAGCTCATGCCCGCCTCGATCGCGATCGCGAGCTGGTCGACGAAGTGCGGCAGCTCGGCGTCGATCTTGGCTGCCCGCCGAGTGGCGGCCCTACTGAGGAAGAAGCCGGGCAGGTATCCGGCTGCCGCGGCGAAGACGATCGCGAGCACGATCCGCCGTCCGCCGTCCACGAGCATGAAGCCCGCGAGCACGCCGAAGATCATCAGGCCGACCCGGCCCGCCATGAAGAGCTCGGCGGTCAGGCGGCGGGACGTGCCCGCGCGGCGAAGCTGCGCGGAGACGTCGTCCTGCGACTGCTTTCGCCAGAGCTTCAGATGGATCCGCACGAGCAGAGCGGAGACGCGTGCGGGAAGCTCGGACTTCGGCCCGGGCGCCGGGGCCGCGGCCGTCACGCCTCCCGCCGCGGAGCGAACCGCTGCGAGTGCCGCGCGGCGCTGATGCTCCGCGGTCGCGCGCGGGCGGACGAGCTGGAATCCGAGGAGTGCCAGGCAGCCGAGCCCGGCGACGAGGAGAACGATCATCGCTAGAACCTCACCGAGACGATTCGCTTCAGGAGCAGGGAGCCGATCGCCATCGACACGCACAGCCGACGATCAGCGATGTGGCCGCCGGAGGTCGTGAAGAGCGGCGCCATGTAGGTGGGGCTCAGCAGCGTCATGAGCGCCGCCGAGCGCGAACGGCATCGACACGAGCACGATCGCCGACATGCGGCCCATGGCGGTCAGCGCCTTGACTTTGCGGGCATGCCGCTGCCGCTCTCGAACGGTCTCCGAGAGCGTGTCGAAGAGGCCCGCGAGCGAGCCACCTGTCTGCGACTGGACCCTCACGGCGGTCGCGACGTACTCGAGGTCGGGCGACCCGATCCGCTCGCACATCGCGGCAATCGCCTCGTCGAGCGGACGTCCCAGCCTCTCCTCGCCCAGGACCTGGGCGAACTCGTCGGAGGACGGAGAGGCGCCGTCGTCGGCGATCGCGCGCAGCGCCGTCCGGAGGCCGTGTCCCGCGCGAAGGGTCGAGGCGATCGTCGCCAGGACGTCAGGCAGCTGCCGGTCGAAGGCCTTCGTCCGGCGCCGGCCGGCGATCGACAGGCCGACGAACGGGGACAGGAGGCCGCCGAGCATCAGCAGCAGGGCGAGCGCGGGCGGCGCGCCGACGATCGTTCCGACGGCGCCGAAGACGAAGGCCGCGGCGACCGCGAGGTAGGGAACAAGGCCGGCGCGCAGCTTGAGCCCGGAGCGCCCCAAGTCGCGGGTCAGGCGCTGTGAGCCGGGCAGGTCGTTCATCGATCGCTCGGTCCAGCCGAGCAGCGATGCAAAGCGGGCGGATCCGGTCGGGCGCTCGTCGTCGGGCTCACGCATCAGGTGCGGCTCGAGCAGGCGGGTGATCTCAGACGAGCGGCGGCGACGGCGGCCCGCGAAGCCCGCCGCGGCGAACAGCAGGGCGGCCAGGCCGACGACGGCGGCTGCGGTGATCGGGCTCCCGGCGACGGAGCGAGGAACGAGGCCCCCGCCTTCGTCCCCTTCGGGGATCCGGAGTGAGGTCGTCGACGCCGCTCCCGCGGCGCGGACGCTCAGCGGCATGACGTCACCCTCGCGGGCGGCGGAGAGATAGGAGAGCTGCCACGTTCGGTCGAGCTCGCGCCCGAGTGCGCGGTAGGCGGCGCCGAGGCCTGTTGCGTCGGCGGCATCGAAGCGCCTGCCTCCGGTTTCCGAGGCGAGGGCCGTCAGGGGCTTCAAGTCCGTGCGTGCGCCCGCGGCGATCGCGTAGACGACGACGTTCGCCTCCTGTGCGGCGGCGATCGTCTGTTTCAGCGAGCTTTGCGAGCCGAGATCGTGGCCATCCGTTAGCAGGACGAGCACCCGGCTGCCGCTCGTCATCTCCTTCAGTCGGCCGACCGACAGGGTCACGGCGTCGTAGAGGGCTGTCCCCTTCTGCGAGTCCGGAGCGAGGGCCCCGAGCGCGCGCGCCACGTTGGACTGCGGTGCGCGGGGCGGGGTCAGTGACAGGGCCTCGTGCCCGAACGCGACGAGACCGGCGTCGCCGGCAGAGTGCTGGCGCGACAGGAACGCTGCCGCGGCCCGCTTCGCCTCGCGCAGCGGACGACCGGCCATCGACGCCGAGTTGTCGACCGCGAGCACCGTCGCCTGCGCGGCGCCGAGCTCCCGGACATTGATCAACTCGGCGCGGCGGCCTCCTTCGGCGAGGGACGGGCGGCTGCCCGCGGGCACTACTGCCGTCACCCGCACGAGCGGGAACCGATCGGCGTCGACCCGGCGGATCTGCACGGCGCCTGAATCGGCTCCTGCTGCGGCCGCCGGGAGCAGGAGCGTGCTCAGTGCAAGGGCTGCGAGGAGCAGCTTTCTCACGCGGCACCCAGCCACGTCGAGGGCGACAGCTCGACGCCGTTGGCGCTGAGCTTGGACAGGAAGCCGGGCCGAAGGCCCGTCGTGTGCAGCGGCCCGAGCAGCCCGGAGCCGTTCCAGGCTCCGTGCTCGGGCGCACGGGCGACGAAGAGGTCCTGGAGGGTGACGACGTCTCCTTCCATGCCTGAGATCTCCGTGATCTGTGTGATGCGACGCGAGCCGTCGACGAGTCGCCCGATGTGGACGAGGAGGTCGAAGCCGCCGGAGATCTGCTCGCGGACGGCCTTGACCGGGAGCTCGACGCCCGCCATCAGCACGAGCATCTCGAGCCGGTGCAGAGCGTCGCGCGCCGAGTTGGCGTGGATCGTGGTCAGCGAGCCGTCGTGGCCCGTGTTCATCGCCTGCAACATGTCGAGTGACTCGGCGCCGCGAACCTCGCCGACGATGATCCGGTCGGGCCGCATGCGGAGGGCGTTGCGGACGAGGTCACGGATCCTGATCTCGCCCTCGCCCTCGACGTTGGGCGGCCGCGACTCGAGCGAGACGACGTGTCGCTGCATGCAGCCGCAGCTCGGCGGCGTCCTCGACGGTGACGACCCGCTCGGCAGGCGGCACGTGGGCCGAGACGGCGTTCAGCAGCGTCGTCTTTCCGGTGCCGGTGCCGCCGGAGATGAGGATGTTGAGCTTGCCGCGCACGCACTCGGCCAGGAACTCGGCCGTCTGCTCCGTGAGCGTGCCCAGCCCGACGAGGTGCTCGAGCGTGAGCGCGTCGCGGGCGAACTTGCGGATGGTGAGCGAAGGACCGCGGAGCGCGAGCGGGGGGATGATCGCGTTGACGCGACTTCCGTCGGGCAGGCGCGCGTCGACCATCGGCGAGGCTTCGTCGATGCGCCGCCCGACCTGCGAGACGATGCGGTCGATGATCCGCAGCAGGTGGGCGTCGTCGAGGAAAGATGTCTGGGTCTCCTCGATCCGGCCGGCCCGCTCGATGTAGACCTGGTCGAAGCCGTTGACCATCACCTCGGTGACGCTCGGGTCCTGGAGATAGGGCTCCAGCGGCCCGTAGCCGAGGATGTCGTCGGCGATCTGCCGCTCGAGGTCGGCGCGATCCGCCGGGCTGAGCGGAGCCTCCTCGGCGGTCAGCTCCTCGTTGACGATCTGTCGGACTCGGCTGGCAAGCTCGTCGCTTCCCTCGAGGTTGAGGAAGGCGCTGCCGAGCCGGGCGATGCAGGTCCGGTGGATCTTCGTCTTCAGCTCTGCGTGTGGGTCGCGTGCGCGCCGCGGCACGGAGCCGCGATCGACCTGGAGCCGCTCGGCGAGGAGCGAGCTCTCGGCCGCGCGGGAGAAGCCGTTCCGCTCGGGGCCGCTCATCGCCGGCCCCGCAGGCGGAAGCGGCGGTTCGAGACGGTCTCGCGGGCCTGCTCGTCGGCGTCCGGCGCCGGGAAGACCGACGGCAGCAGCTCGGCGATCGCACGTGAGAACGGGCTGCTCTCGTCGGCGACGACGACCGGCAGCGCGCGGTTGACTGCGGCCGGCACCTGTGGGTCGTCGGGGAGCTCGAACGCGATCTTGGTGTCCAGCGCCAGCTCGATGTCGTCCCGGCTGACGGCGCCTGCGGCGCCGATGCGATTGGCCACGAGCGAGACGCGTTCACGGGCGAAGCCGAGGCGGTCGATCGTCTCGAGCCCGATGCGGACGTTCTTGAGCGATGTGACCTCGGGGTTGCTGACGAGCAGCAGCTGGTCGCTGTGGTCGAGCGCCGCAAGCACGGCGGCGTCGAACAGCGGCCCCGTGTCGATCACGACCGCGTCGTAGGCGTGCCTTGCAGCGTCGAGGACGGCGGCGAGCTCTGTCTGGCCGACCAGGTCCGCCTGCTCCGGGCGCTGTGGCGCGGGCAGGACGGCGACACCCGTCCTGTCGTCGGTCGTGATGAACGACTTCAGCTTCTCGCCGTCCACGTTGCCGCTCGAAGCGGCGAGGTCGGCGATCGTCGCCCGCGGGGTCATGGCGAGCGTCAGCGCCGAGTCGCCGAACTGCAGGTCGAGGTCGACAAGGAGTGTTTTCTGGCCCGATCGCGCGGCCGCCACGGCGAGGTTCGTGGCCACCGCGGTCTTGCCGCTCCCGCCCTTCGGCGAGAACACGGTCACGACCTTGCCGGCCTTGGTTGCCACCGGGGCGATCGCGGCCTTGTGGAGCGCGAACAGCAGCGTTTCGGTCGGCTGCGGCAGGATCAGCACGTCGACTGCGCCCACTGCGAGGCCGGTCTCGACGATCCCGTTCGGCTCGCCGTACGCGGCCAGGATCAGCGGCGCGTCCGCGACTTCACGGAGGCGGCGCACCTCCTCGGCAACGTTCGGATCCGACGAGGACTCGACCACGTGGAGCGCCACATCCGTCGGCGACGAGCCGTCGGCTTCGCCGACCCCGAGCATCGAGATTCCGGGCTCGCAGTCGAGCGCCGGCTCGAGCCGGTCGGCGGCGGGGCCGCTCAGGACGACGCGGAGCTTCGGTCTGTAGCCGTTGCTAGCCACGGAGGCTCTCCGGGAAGTCGCCGGCGATCTGCTTCTTGGCCCTGGCGGGAGGCATTCCGCGGCCGAGGACGGTCTTCAGCGTCTCGAGGCTCGGGCCGCTGTTGCGCGGATGCGCGGTCGGGCGCAGCGCGAGGAACCACTTGCTGTTCTGCAGCGCCCAGCTCATCGTCTGGGCCTGGCGGTCGGTCATGACCAGCGTCGTGGAGGTCTTCTCACCGCTGTCGACGGTGACCTCGCCGTCCGGCAGCTTCCAGCACGAGCAGGTTCCGCAGAATCACGCGCGACGAGGCACGGTCGAGGCCGCGCGACCTGTACTGGACGTCGGCGATGACGTCCACGCGGTCGCCGTCCGAGACGGTGCCGGCGAGGAGCTGGGTCGGCTCGCCCAGAAGGGCGACGGCCCGCTCTCTGCCGGAGAACTTGGCGAAGACACCGGCCTGCGTCATCGGCCCGAACTGGCGAAGCGTGACCTGCTCGCCCTTGTGGATCGGATCGGTGGCGACGAGCGATGTGAGCGGCGCACCGCTGACGACCGAGCCCGGCACGACGGCGCGGCGGGGAATGCTCTCGCTCTTCAGGTAGCCGCCGCTCGCGACGGTCGCTCCGGTCGTGCCGGTCGGGATGTCGCGTGCGGCGACCATGACCTTCACCAGGCCGGCGCCCTCGGTCACACTGTTGCGATAGCTGACGACGTAGGCGCCGATGAGCACCGCCGCGAGCACGGCGAGCGCGACCGGCACCATGAGGTTTCGAATCTGGTCTTGGTCACGGGAGCGTTCTTTCGCTTCTCATTTGGTCAGCGTGATCACGTGCACGCCGAAGTCGTTGTTGGGTCGGTGATCGGGTTGCCGGCGGCCAGGTCGGTGGCGATGAAGGTCACGAAGTGGCCGGTGAGCTCGTGGAGCTTTCCGGTCCACTTGACCACGTCGTCGATGACGAACGCGCCCAGCCGATGATGTGGTAGCCCGTGCTCGCGTTGGCGGTTCGTAGACGGGAAAAGGAGCACGCGCTGCGCGTCGGCGGCGTCTTCGAGCTGCTTCTTGATCCCGTTCTTCTCGCCGTT
>CAVTCN010000045.1:0-106597 GCA_963733215.1 uncultured Actinomycetes bacterium | reverse complement strand
TGCTCGATCGTCCTCAGCACTGGTGGCGACCCTCCCGGGCGGGGGTCGAGTTTAGCGGCGCAGCACTTCGGCCCTGACCGAGACTCCGACGCAGCAGAGCCAGATTCCGGCCACTACCGGGAGTGCGTTCACGGCTTCCACGGGCAGGAGCAGGAAGGCGGTCGCGGCGGCGCCGAGCCCTGCGACCGGCCAGATCCCTCGCGCCGCCGCCGGCGGCAGGAACGCCGCGAGCGCAGCGACGGCCACGGCGGCGAGGAGCAGCTCGGGCCTGGCCGTGAGCGCGTCGGTGAGCGCCCCGGCCACTGCGCCCGGAGCGTCGCTTCCCCGCAGGGCGAGCTCCGCGGGCCCGCGGCTGCTGAGCGGGAGGGCCGCGCCGCTGACGCCGGCGGCGATCCCCGCCAGGAGGACCCCGGCGGCACCGAACACGGCGCGCCAGACGGCGCGGCGGACGGGCAACAGCGCTGCCGGGAGCATCAGTGCCATGCCCACCGGCGCCAGGATCGCTCCGGCCAGCGGGTAGAGGCCCTCCTCGCTCCGATTCCATGTCGCCGCGAGCCAGGCGGTCGCCACGACGGCGTAGACCACCGCAAGGCCGAGCGAGACGTTTCCCAGCGGGAGGACAGCCAGGCCGAGCGCCGCTGCCAGCCCGAGCCGCGGCTTGAGCGCCGCGAGGACTCCCGCGAGCGCGGCGAGCCCCCAACTCCAGCCCGCGGGATAGAAGGGCAGCGTTGCGGCAGTCCAGCCGACGAACGCGGTCGCGGCGGCGCCCGCGAGAACGCGCCGGACAGGAGGCACTGGAAGCGCACGAGTGGCGCGGCTCCGCTTCCGCTCGCGCGTCTCGAGCGCGGTCCGCAGCCTGTCGGCAAGCTGCACCGCCGACGGACGTCGGGCCGGGTCGAGGGCGGTCGCGCGCGCAACGGCGTCGGTGAGCTGCCGGGGCAGGTCGGGGCGAACGGACTCGAGCGGCGGCGGGCCGGCCTCGATCCTGTGTGCGGTCTCGATCGGCGACGACGCCCAGAAGGGGTGGTAGCCCGCGAGCGCCTCCCACAGAACGACTCCCACGGCCCAGACGTCCGCCCCGAACGATGCTTCCTCACCGGCGAGCCTCTCGGGCGAGATGTAGGCAAGCGTGCCGGGCACGTCTCCTGCCGCGGTCAGCGTCTCGGCCTCGGCGAACTGGGCGAGACCGAAGTCGAGGAGCTTGACCGAGATCTCCGACGTGTCGGCGACGAGGACGTTCGTCGGCTTGACGTCGCGATGGACGATCCCGTGACGGTGCGCGTGCGCGAGCCCCTCGAGGATCTGAGCCGCGACCTCGAGCATCGCGGCATCGTCCAGCTCGCCGGCGCGAAGCCGGTCGCGCAGCGTTCTTCCGGGCACGTACTCGTAGGCGATGTAGACGTTCTGCTGGTCGCCGGCAAACGCGTAGGCGCGCAGGCAGTGCGGGTGGCGCAGCCGTGCGGCCGCCGAGGCCTCCCGTTCGGCTCGCGTGTGCGCCTTCCCCTCGCGGGGACGATCTTCAGCGCGACGTCGAGGCCGTTCCGCTCGTCGCGGGCGACCCAGACCGAGCCCGAGCCGCCGCTCCCGAGCGGGCGCAGCGGCCGATATCGGCCTAGGACCAGTTCACTGGCAGGGAAGGACGCGACCGCGGTGGCCATGTGCGATTGGGGTTTGCGAAAGCCTCTTGAACTCCTTTGGCCGCCGATCCAGTCGTTAAGGTGGATCAGCCGGAACCCCGGCCTGGCGCCATGACCGAGCGCGACACCGAGATCGAGTTCGACTTCTTCGAGGAGCCGGCAACGCGGGAGGCCGTCGAGACCGAACGCGCGGCCCGGCGCACGCGCGGCCCGCGCCGTCCGCAGGGGCCGCCGTCGGGTCTGACCCCGCTGCTCCGGCTGATCGGGCTGATCAGCTTCGCGATCCTCGTCATCGTGCTGCTCGTCTTCTGGATCTCGAGCTGCCGAGGCGAGGCGAAACAGGACCGGTACGCGAGCTACATGCAGGACGTCCAGGAAATCGGCGACCGCTCGGAGCGAATCGGATCGCAGCTCGCGGCGACGCTGACGCGGCCCGAAGTGCGTCAGGCCGCCCTCGTCCGGACCCTGGACGGGTACGCACAGCAGCACGAGCAGCTCGTCGCGACCGCCGAGGGCCTCGACCCGCCCGGCCCGCTGCGTGCGCAGCACGCGCACCTCATCGACTCGCTCCAGTTCCGGGTCAGCGGCCTCCGCGGCCTGGCCGACGCGTTCGGCACGCGTACTGGCAATGCCGCGCGGGTCGGAGACCTGATCGGAGCGCAGTACCGGCGCCTGATTTCCAGCGACGTCACCTGGGACGACCTCTTCTCCGCGCCGGCGACGGCAGAGCTGCGCCGGCAGGACCTCCGCGGGATCAACGTCCCGGACTCCAATTTCGTCACCAACCCCGACCTCGGCACCTCGCGGGCGCTGACCAACATCTGGCAGCGCGTCCGCGGCCAGACGGGTACAGGCGGGACAGCTGCACGGCCCGGCACGCACGGCCACAACCTGATCTCGACGACGGTCGTCGGCGGCGCGCGGCTGAACCCGAACGCGCTGAACAAGATCGTCGCGACCACCGACCTCTCCTTCCAGGTCGCCTTCGAGAACTCCGGGGACTCGACCGAGACCGGTGTCGAGGTCGAGCTGACGATCCAGAAGGAGACCGAGCCGCTGACCCGCACGCAGCGCGTCGACCTGACCGAGCCGGGCGAGGAGACGACGGTGACCTTCAGGAACGTCGGCCCGGTGCCCTTCGTCCAGCGGACGACGCTTCAGGTCAGCGTCAAGCCCGTGCCGAGCGAGCAGAACGCCGACAACAACTCGTCCGAGTACCCGGTCATCTTCTCGTACCCAGGCGGCTAAACCAGCTTCGTCCCAGGCATTAGTGACAAGTTGTTACTAAGTCGGCCTCCCGCGTAACCGAGCGCGGTTCGGTGCTAGTAACAAGTTGTTACTAGCGGGCCATGGCGCGCTCGACTGCCTCCTGCTCCTCGGGGGAGAGCGCCACCGGGGCCTTGCCGTGGTCGAGCTCCTTCACGTAGATGCGCGCGTAGTCCCGGCCCTGGATCGCGCTGACGACAACGCCCGAGCGGGCTGCGTCCAGAAACGCGAGCGAGGCTGATTGGTGCCCTCCGGCGCCCTCGTACGCGTCGTAGCGGATCACGGACGTGTTCGTGACGGCGCCGTCCACGCGCCGGTCGACCCGGGCCAGGCCGCCGGCGACCTCGTCGACGGCGCGGTGCAGGTCGTCGATCCGCCCCTGGAGCGAGACGGCGAAGTCGACGAGGTCTGCCTTACCCCCGCCGAGCAGCGTCATCTGCGCCTCGCGCATCCGGCGAAGCCTCGTGAAGAGCCAGAGAACCACGAGCAGGGCGAGCCCGGCGACCACGCAGGCGGCGATCGCGATCCAGGCTGCTGTCGAAGCGGAGACGTCCATTCCGGCGCAGATCCTAGGAGGGATCGGCGGAACGTCGGCTCAGCAGGCGTTTCGCCCAGCCCTCCCTCTAGTGAGGTGGCTATCTTTCTGGGCGGTTATGAAGCAGGTGCTGGTGCTCAATGCGAGCTACGAGGCGTTGAACGTGACGTCCGTTCGCCGTGCGCACGTACTCGTCTTCAAGGGCAAGGCGGAAGTGGTCGAGGCGCTCGAGCAGCCTCTTCGCTCTGCGACCGACACCTATCAGTGGCCGCACGTGATCCGGCTCGTGACCTACGTCTCGGTGCCGCGCACCGTGCAGCGGAAGATCTCACGGCGGGCTCTGTTCGCGCGGGACGGTTGGCGCTGCGGCTACTGCGGGTCCTCCACTGGAAGGCTGACACTCGACCACATCGTCCCGAGGAGCCGAGGGGGCGATTCCGTCTGGGAGAACGTGGTCACGTCGTGCGCGCCGTGCAACCTGAAGAAGGGCAACCGGCTCCTGCATGAGATCGAGATGGTGCTGCGAACGAAGCCGAAGATCCCTCAGCCGGTGCTGTACATCCGGCTGGCCACGCCGAGGATCCCGGCCGGCTGGCGACCGTACCTGCCGGACCTGGGCGAAGCTACGGCAGCCTAGTCGCGCTCGACGGGCAGGTCGAGCGTCTCCCACTGGCTCCACGAGCCGGGGTAGAGCAGCGCCTCACGACCGGCGAGCCAGAGGCGGTGGACGACGACCGATGCAGTCACGCCCGAGCCGCAGTAGGCGACGATCTCGCCTTCCGGGAGCTCGCGCAGTTGCTCGTTCCACGGGGCGTTGAGCGCGCCCGGGATCCGACCCGGTACCTGGTCGATCGGATTCTCCTCGCCGCGCCAGCGTGAGGCGATGCGCGCGTCGACCAGGACGAAGTCGTCGAGCCTTCGCGCGAGCTCCGGCCCGTCGATCGTGTCGCCGCTCCGCTCTGCCGGGACGAACGTCGCGGGCTCGATCTCCTCCTCGCCCGCCCTAAGCGGGCCAAGCCACGCGTTGATCCCGTCGCCCAGGACGGCGCACTCGTCGTGGCCGAAATGGCGCAGGAGCCACCAGAGCCGTTCGGCGCCGCCCATGCTCCCGTACGCGACCGCGTACACGCCCTGTTCGATCCCGGCGCGGCCCGCCGCCTCGGCGAACCGACGCGCCGACGGCAGCGGATGCCGGCCTTGACCCTCGACGGACAGATCCGAGAGCTCCTCGTCGACGTCGAGAAAGGACGCACCTGGGATATGCCCCGCGAGGTACAGCTCGCGTCCGCGGCCGGGGTTTCCGAGCTCGAAACGGCAGTCCACGAACTGGTAGCGCACGCAGCGATTGTGACGGCCGGGCGACCGGCGCCGTACCTAGGGCATGAAGACATTGAGCATCGTCATCGCAGTCCTCGTTGTGCTTACGATCGCCGCGCTCTCGGGCATCGGCCGCCCGGAGGCCGCACAGAGCGCGAGTGAGGAGGCACGCGTGGGAATCACTGTCATCGGAGTGGGACGCGTGAGTACGGTCCCCGACGAGGCGGAGTTCTCGATTGGGATCTCGACGGTGGGCGGGACGGCGCGCGCAGCGATGGCCGCGAATTCGGAGCGAATGCGGGCGCTGATCGACGCGCTGAAAGATGCCGGCGTGGCCGAGCGCGACATTCAGACTCGGGACGTCAGCGTCGGGTCGGGCTACGACTCGCGCGGGCGGTCGGACGACTTCGCCGCGAGCAACACCGTCTCCGTCCTGATCCGCGACCTGGACCGCGCGGGTGATGTGCTCGACGCCGCCACGCAGGCGGGCGCGAACAACGTCTACGGGCCGTCGCTTACTCGCTCGAACCGTGAAGGCCTCGAGGCGAAGGCGCTGGAGGACGCCGTCGCAAACGCGCGGAAGCGTGCGGCGGCCCTGACCGAGGCGGCCGGCGTGAACCTCGGCGCAGTCACGGCCATCAGCGAGACTGGAGCAGCGATGCCGGGGCCGATGGAACTCCGCGCGATGGACGCGGCTTCCTCACCGCCGATCGAGAAGGGAACCCAGGAGATCCAGGCGACGGTGACAGTCACCTTCGCGATCGAGTAGGAGTCAGCCCGCCCTGGATGGCGACTTCCCGCCCGCCGAGTTAGTCTCCCGCGGCTGCGGACAATCGACCAAGGGAGGCTGAGATGTCGCGACGGACGCTTCTGCTCCTCCTGGGCCTCACGGCGTTGGTGTTCGCGAGCTCCGTGGGAGCAGCAGGGCACCCCGTCGGCGCGACCCAGGCGGACTTGTCGACGAATGAGGGCGTTGCGGCGTACCTCAGCTCGAAGGGCATGAGCGCCAAGGGCTTCGTGGTTCAGCGCGGGCAGCTCAACTACGCCGGCCCGAACTGTCCCGGACGGCGGTGGAACTGCACGAAGAAGACCAAGGTCGTCCAGATCGCCTCGGGCAAGCATGGAAAGAACCGGCTGGAGTGCGGCCCGGGCGGGACGCTGACCGACACGACGACCGCTGGCACGAGAACGATCACGTGCGTCGTCATTCAGACCGCGACCTCCGGGAAGAACCACGCCCGCTGTGCGCTGAGTGCACGCGGCGTCTCGCCGGTCGTCCTCGAGTGCCGGATCGAGCAGACGAACGTGAACGGCGACAACACGGCCCGCGTGAAGCAGCGGGTCGTCCAGCGTGACGGCGCAAATCAACTGGCGACCCTGAACGCGCTGGTCACGCAACGGAACGGAAGCGGCGACAACCGCTCCGACGTCGACCAGACGATCGACCAGACAACAAATGACGTCCAGCTGGCGACCTCGCCGGCGCAGAACCAGGAAGGCCGCTTCTCGGCCCGCATCGCCCAGTCGAGCGCGACTGGGAGCAACGACTCCCACCTGGATCAGGATCTCGACCAGCGAGGGAGGGCGCGGGGCAGCTCGAGCATCGTCCAGCGCCAGTTCGGCAACCACTTCGGAGAAGTCGACCAGACGATCGGCGACGTGGGCAGTGGAGGGCTGGCGCTTTCCCATCACAAGCCGAAGTCGAAGTCGAAGAGCTTCTCGCGGAGCCGAGCGCATCAGTCCGAGCGACAGCGACTGAAGGGCCCCGGCCAGCAGATCCAGATCGGCCCGCTGTTCTGCTGCTCGACCCAGCTGGGCGGCGACCAGGACAAGACGCGAGCCCGGATCAGGCAGGACTCGAAGCAGACGGCGTCGCAGGACAACGCCCAGCAGTCCCAATCGGTCACGGGTGAGTGCACCACGGTCGGGGACTGCGGGATCCGTCAGCATGTCCGGAACGACGAGGACTCGATCAGGGTCCGAGAGCGGTGCACGGCGCCGGAAGGCGGCACCTGCTCGCTGTTCGTGCCGACGACCTGCGGCAGCGAGGGCTGCTCGACCGGCGGCTCCGACGGCTCGACATCGAAGAAGGGACGACGGCGGTAACGCCTGACTAGGGACCGGGGCCGAGCGCATCGGCCCCGGTCACCGCTTCGGCGAGCTCCCGGTCGATCTGGATCACCAGCTCGTGCGCGTCCATGCGGGCGAACGCTTCGCGCGCGCGTTTGAGCTCGTCGCGCGATTTCGCGTTGTCGCCGAAGGCTCGAAGCGAGCGAGCGAACGCAATTCGCGCTTCGCCCAGATCCGTAAGCATGCGCTGCTCGCGGAGCAGCCGAAGAGCCTCGTCGAAGCGCGCGACGGCCCGATCCTGCTCGCTTTCCGCGGTCGCGATCGACGCTTCGGCGAGACAGAGAGCCGCCTGCGCGTACGCGTCCTCAGGGGGCAGGTTCCGCGCGGCGAACGCGACCAGCTCGCGCGCTTCGTCGATGCGCCCCTGGCGCACCAGCGTCTCGACCAGGAACCGGTAGATCTCGATCACGAGCCACCCGCCGACCTCCAACGCGATCGGGACCGCGGTCCGGAGCCGCTCCTCGGCAAGCGCGAGGTCACCTCGCGCGAGCGCGTACCGCGCAAGCTCGCGCAGGTTCTGGAGTTGGAGATAGGTGTCCGCGGTCCGCTCGAGCCATTCGAGCGCCTGCAGTGCCAGCTGCTCCGCCTCGTCGACCTGACCGCGGTAGTACAGGATGGGGCTGAGCAGCGTGATCGACCTCGTTTGGTCGCGAAAGCTCCCCAGCTCGGAGGCCAGCGTCGCGGCCCGCTCGAGCGCTTCCTGCGCCCCGGCGAGATCGCCGACGTTGAAGCAGAGCGTCCCGATCCGCATGTGTCCTTCGATACGCAGCGACCGGTCGTCGAGCGACTCCGCGATCGCCAGCGCGTCCCGCACCTGGGCGATGCCCGCCTCGCTCGCCCCCTCGAACCACGCGGCGAAGTACCCGAACTCGTACAGCGCGCGAACCTGAAGTGCGCGATCACCGATCTCGGCCGCGGAGGCGACCGCGTCGGTCAGATTCCGCCGCGACTCCGCCGCCCGACCCTGCTTGGTGTTGACGTTCGCCAAGGCGATGAGGGCGGCGCAGCGGAGGTCGAGCCGCCCGGTCGACTCTGCCGCACGGCAGACCTCCCGGAGTCTTTCGTGTGCGTTTCCGAGATCTCCAACCGCCGCCTGAATCCGGGCTCCTTTCAGGTGCAGATCGAGCGCGACTTCCCCGTCGGTCTCCGCGAGCAGGGCCAGGTGCACCTCGAGCGCGACGTCCCCGTCGGTCTTCGTGAGCAGGGCCAGTGCGCGCTCGTAGAGGGCGCCGGCCTCCCTGAAGCCCTCCCGGCGCTCGGCCTTGTCGGCGGCCCGCGCAAGCGCGGTGGCGGCGCGCAAGGTGGGAGCGGGCTCATGGAGGTGGGCGATCTCTCCGGCCGCCCGGCAGGCCTGCTCGAGGTGGTAGCCCACGATCTCGACGAACTCCTCCTGCGCGCCGGGCAGACGCTCGAGCCAGGTCGCGCACCGGGAGTGGAGGAGGACGCGCCTCGCCTTCGGGACCCGCGCGTACGCCACGTCGTGGATCAGGGCGTGCTTGAAGGCGTACTCGTCCTCGCCCACGATGCTCGAGCGCGTCTGAGTGCGGATGACGTCGCGCCGCTCGAGCCCACGGAGCGCATCGGCGACGTTCTCGCCGTCGTCGCCGTCGAGCGAGGCGACCGCGCCTGACCAGAACACCGTTCCGACCACGGACGCGTGCTGGGCGACGGAGCGTTCCTCGAGCGGCAGCTGGTCCAGGCGAGCGCCGAGGAGAGCCTGAAGGGTCGTCGGGACCGGGAGGGCGGACGCCTCCGACTCCGGTGACGCAGCGAGCATTCGCACCGTCTCCTCGAGGAAGAGTGGATTCCCCTCCGCATTGCGCATCAGCGCCTCGAGCGTCTCCGCAGGCAGTTCCTGCTCAACTGCCAGCTCGCCGAGCAAGGCCTTGCTCTCGCTCCCGGTCAGCGGCTCGAGCTCGACAACGTGCCGGTCTTCGCCCTCGACGAAGATCGCCGGGGTGCGCTCTCCGAGCTCGGGCCGCGCGGTCCCGAGGATCAGAAGCGCTGCGGGCGTGTCGCCGTCGACGAGGAAGCGCAAGAGCTCGAGCAGTGTCTCGTCGGCCCAGTGGAGATCCTCGAAGACGACCACGAGTGGCTGGTTCTGGCTGAGCAGCTCGAGGAGACGGCGAGTGCCCCAGTGGAGCTCGGCCTTGGTGATGGGCTCGGCTGCGTAGGTGCCGGCGGGCGTACGCGAGGCGCCGACGAGGTTCGAGATCGCCGCCGCGACCGTCCGCAGGTCGTCCGGCGACTCGGTCGGCAGGCTCCGCAGGAAGAAGTCGAGCTTCCCGGCGACGACATCGGCCTCGTCGCTCTGGAGAATCCCGGCCGCTCGCTTGACGACCTCGCTGACCGGCCAGTACGTGATCCCTTCGCCGTACGGGAGACATCGGGCGCGGTACACACGCGCATCGGCCGGCGCTCGCGCCTCGAACTCGGAGAGCAGGCGGCTCTTGCCGACGCCCGGCTCGGCGACCACCGTGCACAAGGCTCGCCGCTCGTCGGCGATCACCTTCGCCAGGAGGTCGGCGAGGAGCTCCAACTCCCGCGACCGGCCGACGAACGGCACCTGCGAAGGAGCTCGGCGTCCCGGATGTGTACGCACGGCAACGGCCTCCCACACCTGCACCGGCTCGGCCTTCCCCTTCGCGGCTACCGGCTCGACCGGCTGGTAGTCGATCGCATGGACGGTCGCGCGGTGCGTGTCCTCGTCGACGAGGACGCCGTTCTCCGGCGCAGCCGACTGGATTCGCGCCGCAGTGTTCATCACGTCGCCCGAGGCGATGCCCTCCCCGGCGCGGGGATCCCTGGCCAGCGTGACGAGCGATTCTCCCGTCGCCACCCCGATGCGAACGTGAAGGTCCAGCCAGGGATCGTCCTCGTTGAGCTCGTCGATCGCCGTGCGGATGGCAAGGGCCGCGCGGACGGCCCGCTCGCGGTCGTCCTCGTGCGCCTGCGGAGCGCCGAAGACCGCGACGACGGCATCGCCGATGAACTTCTCGACCGTGCCGCCGAAGCCCTCGAGCTCCCGCCGGACGCGCGCGAAGTAGGGCGACAGCCGCGCGTGGACGTCTTCGGGATCGAGCTGCTCGGCGCTCGCCGTCGAGCCGATGACGTCGGTGAAGACCGCGGTGATGACGCGGCGTTCGTCAGCCGGCGGGGCCGCCGCGGGCGCCGCGAGAGGCGTGCCGCAGGCGAGGCAGAACCGCGCTTCTTGCGGGTTCTCCTGGCCGCAGGCGGCGCAGGTCGTCGCCACGGCTCCGAGTGTAGGCGGGCGAACGCCCTCTCTATGATCCGGCCGTGATTCCCGAGGCCAAGCTCGAGGAGACCGACGCCGGGCTGGTGCCGGTCAGCGCAGGGTGGTTCGTCGTCAACGCGCGCGATGCGCGCTGGTTCCACCGCCAGGGGCGGCACAGCGTGTCGCTCACGGGCAAGACGGAGTGGGAGGCCGACACGCTCTTCCCGATGCTCGGTGTCCAGCTTGCCGTCCTCGAGCCGGGCGAGCCCAATTCGCTGTACCACTGGGAGACCGAGACGGAGGCGTTCCTCGTGCTCTCGGGCGAGGCGCTGCTGATCGTCGAGGGACAGGAGCGGCCGCTGCGCCAGTGGGACTTCGCCCACTGCCCGCCGAAGACGGAGCATGTGATCGTCGGAGCGGGCGACGGTCCGTGCGTCGTCCTGGCGATGAGCTCGCGCGAGAACCAGGCGTTCGGTCCCTACGGCGAGTACACCGCGAACGAGGTGGCGCGCCGCTACGGAGCGAGCGCCGAGACCACAGAGGACGGCGAAGCCATCCCGAGCTGGTCGGAGTCGCAGCCCTCGCGCTATCGCGAGGGCTGGCTGCCGAGCGGCTAGGCCGCTCTCAGTCCCGTGCGGCGGCCCAGTCGAGGTCCAACGGGTCGCTTAGCGGCTCCGACCAAACCTTGTGGACATCGCCTCCGTCGGCGTCCATCACCCAGATCGCTTCCTGGCCGTCGGTCGTGAACGCGAGCTGCTTTCCGTCCGGTGACCAAGCTGGCCCGTACCAGTCCGTATTGGGTGCGCCAAGCAAACGCTCTTCGGATCCATCCTCGTTCACGACCACGATCCTGCTGCGATTGTCCCCGAATCGCTCGAAGGCGATCTCGTCTCCATCGGGGGACCACGCCGGACCGGAGCCGCTCTCCGCGGTCAAGCGCCTCGGTTGCGAGCCGTCGGCGCTCATGACAAGGATCTCGCCTCCGTCGCCGCGGTCGGCGACAAACGCGATGCGCTCCCCGTCCGGCGACCATTCGGGATCTTCCTCGGCTCCTGGGAAGTTCCGTCAGCCTCTTCGGCTCGTCCCCCTCTGCACTCATCAAGTGGATGTCGATCTCCAACCGATCGTCGCTGTCGATCGCCTCGTAGTCCCACTGGCTGAAGGCGATGCTCTCGCCGTCAGGAGACCAGGCGGGCCACTCACTCCGTCCGGAATCATCCGTCAGCCGCCGCTCGTTGCTTCCATCGGCCTCGACGACCCAGATCGCGCTGCAGGCATCGAGGTCACAGGTCTCGGGTGACCGCACGAACGCCACCTTCGTCCCGTCGGGCGACCACGAGGGCTGGCTGCCGCGAGTAAGTCGACGAGCGCCCGTACCGTCGGGATTGACGACCATCAACTGGGCAGGAACGTCTGCCGAGAACACGATCGGCCCGGGCTTCGACGACGCTGCTCCGCCGCACCCAGCGAGTGCAAGGACGGCGATAACGAGTCCGATGCTCCGCGTGTCAACCACTCCAGGTCGAACTCTGGCGATCGCTAGGCGGCTTCGGGCTCGGCCTCCGGCACCACGGCTGGCTCGGGATGGTGGTGGCCGTGGCCGAGCAAGTGGCCGTGGGACTCGGTCCCGTACCCACCCGGGACCGGGATGTAGAACTCGGGGTAGCCCCACATGCCGTGCTCGGAGACGTCCAGCCCGGCCGTCTCGACCTCGGGCTCGACCCTGATCCCCCACAGCGCCTTCATCGCCCACAGCGACCCGAAGGACGCGCTGAACGTGAACACGCCGACGGCGAGCAGTCCGAGCGCCTGCGTGCCGAGCTGGTCGAAGCTGCCCGTGTACCAGAGACCGCCCGTGCCGGTCGCCAGGTTCTCCGCCAGCGCCGGCACCGCGAAGATCCCGGTCGCAAGCGTCCCCCAAACGCCCGCCATCCCGTGGACGGCGACGGCGCCGATCGGATCGTCGATCCGGATCCGCTCGACGAGCAGGACGCCGAGCACGGCGATCACGCCGGCGACGAGCCCGATGAAGATCGCGGCCCACGGCGCGACGAACCCGGCCGCCGCCGTCACGGCGACGAGGGCGGCAATCACGCCGTTCAACATCATCGACAGGTCGGGCTTCCGCAGCACGATCCACGCAGCGGTGACCGCCCCGATCGCGCCGGCGGCGGCCGCGACATTCGTCGTCAGCGCGACGTACGCGAAGTAGCCGACCCGATCGCCGGTGACGACCCCGAGCGTCGAGCCCGGGTTGAACCCGAACCAGCCGAACCAGAGGATCAGCACGCCGAGCGTGACGAACGCCATGTTGTGTCCCGGGATCGCGTTCGGCCGACCGTCGGAGTCGAACTTTCCGATCCGCGGACCGAGCAGGAGCGCCCCGGCCAGCGCGGCGAGCGCGCCCTGGTAGTGGACGACCGTCGAGCCGGCGAAATCCTGCATTCCCATCGCGAACAACCAGCCGTCGGGATGCCAGATCCAATGCGAGACAACGGAGTAGACGAGCGTGAAGACGACCCCGAACGCGAAGTAGACCCACAGCTTCGTCCGCTCGGCCATCGCACCCCAGACGATCGCGAGCGAGACCGCGGCGAAGACGACCTGGAAGAAGTAGGCGGCGCCCGCGGGGATCGAGCTGAACCACGAGAACGGCTCGGCGCCGACCGCGAGCAGCTCGTCCGACGAGGGCGCGAACCCCGACCCGCCGACGAGCCCGTTCCCGCCGTCCCCGAATGCGATTCCGAAGCCGACGAAGTAGTAGACGAGGGACGCGATCCCGAGCACGAGGACGTTCTTCGCAGCGATGTGCCCTGCGTTCTTCATCCGCGTCAGCCCCGCCTCGAGGAAGGCGAAGCCGGCCTGCATGAACATGACCAGAACGGCCGCGACGACGACCCAGACCGTGCTCGCTGCGATGACCAGTTCCTCGGTCGTCATACGCGCTCCACCTCCTCCAGCCTCATTCCTGTCCGGTTGTGGGTGACGTTTGCGACCGGCGTCGTCCAGACGATCCCGTCGCCCGACTCGTTCCCGCTCCGCGCCGAATCCGAGATCGCGGCGACCACGCCGTGCGCGATCTCCTCGGCGACGACGAAGGTCAGGACGGCCTTCGGCAGGAACCGCGACTCGAAGGTGCGACCCCGGTACTCGTGCGTGATGCCGCGCTGGCGTCCGTGCCCGATCGCCTCGACCACCGTGACTCCGACGTGGCCGGTCTGCTCCTCGACCGCGTCGATCACCGTCTCGACGCGCTCGCGGATGACGACTGCCTCGACCTTGATCACGAGACCTCCTTCGATCGCCGTTCCATGAAGACGACGTCCCGCCAGACGCCGTTGTGCTGTCCGAGACGCTCGCGAACGCCGACGACGCGGAAGCCGCAGCGTTCGTGGAGCCCGAGCGATGCCTCGTTCTCCGGAAAGATCCCTGTCTGCACCGTCCAGGTGCCTTCGGCTTCCGCCTGCCGGACGAGCTCATCGAGGAGCAGCCGGCCGACCCCTCGGCCCTGGGCACCCGTGGACACATAGATGCTGTCCTCGGCAACACCCGCGTAGACACAGCGCTCCGACACCGGCGAGAGCGCGGCCCAGCCGAGCACCTCGCCGCCCTCCTCAGCGACGAGCCTGAGCGTGTGGCCCCTATCCCACGTGGTCCAGTCCGGCGCCTCCGTCTCGAAGGTCGCGTCCCCCGTTGCGATGCCTTCCTCGTAGACCCGTCGGACCGAGGGCCAGTCGTCGGAGACGAGCGGCCGCACGGTCACGCCTGCTGCAGTCCGCTCGTCCACTTCGCGTCCCAGCTCGAGATCTCGTACGGCCTCCCCGGGGTTCCGCCGATTACGAGCACCGCAGTGCCCGGCTCGACCGCGATCGCACTACGTCGTACCTCGGGATCGCGGATCGCCACGCAGGTTCCGGCCGGGCAGTCGAAGTGCTCGCCGTCAACGGTGAACTCTGCACGGCCCCCCACCACGACGTAGAGCTCCTGGTGCCCAACCGCCTCGGTGTCCGTCTCGCGGTGGTCGACGATCAGCCGCCCGCCCGCCTCTGACTGGACGAAGCAGTTTACGCCGAACGCCTCCAGCCCGAAGTGGTGGCGTAGTGGTTTCCAGTCCGGATCCCCGGGGTCCGGATCGGGAACCCCGGGGATCTCGTCGATTCGCTTGACCGCGTACCGCACCGCGCCTAGCAGTCGAAGTAGAGCCCGAACTCCGCCGGGTGAGGCCGGAGCCGGACGACGTCGACCTCGTTCTCGCGCTTGTAGTCGATCCAGGTGCGGATCAGCTCCTCGCTGAAGACGCCGCCCTTGGTGAGGAACTCGTGATCCGCCTCGAGGGCGTCGAGCGCCTCGCCCAGCGACGACGGCACCTGCGGCACCTCGCCGTGGCTTTCCTCGAACAGGTCGTAGTCGGCGGGAGCACCGGGGTCGAGCCCGCGCTCGATCCCGTCGATGCCGGCCATCAACATGGCCGAGAAGGCCAGGTACGGATTGGCCGCCGCATCCGGACACCGGAACTCGATCCGCTTCGCCTTGGGCGACTCGGAGTACATCGGGATCCGGATGCAGGCGGAGCGGTTCCGCTGCGAGTACACGAGGTTCACCGGTGCCTCGTAACCGGGCACCAGCCGCCGGTACGAGTTCGTCGTCGGCGCGCAGAACGCGAGCAGCGCCGGCGCGTGGGCCAACAGCCCGCCGATGTACGAGCGGGCCGCTGCGGACAGGCCGGCGTAGCCGTCTGCGTCCGCCATCAGCGTCTCGCCGTCCTTCCAGAGGGACTGGTGCGAGTGCATCCCGGAGCCGTTGTCGCCGAAGAGCGGCTTGGGCATGAAGGTGACCGTCTTGCCGGCCGCGCGGGCGACATTCTTGACGACGTACTTGTACGTCATGACCTGGTCGGCCATGCGTGTCAAGGGGCCGTACTTCAGGTCGATCTCGCACTGGCCGCCCGACGCGACCTCGTGGTGGTGGAACTCGCACGGGATCCCGAGCCGCTCCAGCGTGAGCACCATCCGCGTGCGGAGGTCGTGGAGCGTGTCGTGCGGCGCCGGCGGGAAGTAGCCCTCCTTCTCACGCACCGTGTAGCCGAGCCCCGGCTTGCCCGAGTTCCAGTGGCCCTCGGCCGAGTCGACCGCGTAGTGCGAATGGTTCGGGCCGAGGTCATACGAGACCTCGTCGAGGACGAAGAACTCGCACTCGGGCCCGAAATACGCGGTGTCGGCAATCCCGCTGGACTCGAGGTACGCCTCGGCCCGCCTGGCGACGCCGCGAGGGTCGCGCCCGTAGGGCTGGCGCGTGACCGGATCGGCGATCTCGCAGAGGATCGAGAGCGTCGGCGCCTCCGTGAATGGATCGAGGATCGCGCTCGCCGCGTCCGGCATCAGGAGCATGTCCGACTCGGAGATCCCCTGCCAGCCGCGGATCGAGGAGCCGTCGAAGCCGAGCCCGTCGTCGAAGGACGACTCGTCGAAGGCCGAGATCGGCAGCGTCATGTGTTGCCAGGTCCCGAGCAGGTCGCAGAACTTCAGGTCGACCATCTGGGCCTGCGTCTGGCCGGCCCAGGCGATCGCCTCCTTGGCTGCAGGCGTCGTCTTCTGCCCGTTCGCCAGGTAGTGCCTTGTCTCGATCTCGCTCACTTTCTCCCTCCTTGAACGCGAAAAAGCCCCAGGGCTCCATGACTCGCATGGGTCCTGAGGCTCCATTGCCTCGACGCGCACCGTCGGCGGCGCGTGCCTGTTCCGAGACTACGGGATGCACCGGACGCAGCGCTAGGGTCGGGCCGTGAAACTGCGCGGACGGCTAGGTGCGCTCGAGGAGCGCGAGTTCCGGCCTCTCTGGTTCAGCCGCGTTGTCTCGGACTTCGGCGACCGGTTCGGCACGATCGGCCTGGCGTTCGCGGTGCTCGCGATCGAGAGGTCCGCGGCGGCGCTTGCGTGATCCTCGCGATCCCGATCGTGCGGAACGTGATAGCCGTCTCGGACGTATCTACGGGCGATGAGAGGGCTCCCGACGATATTGGCGATCTTCCTGCTGATCTCCGGAGCCTCAGCGGCGTCCGCGAAGGAGATCCCGCCGGACGCTGAGCTTCGCGTCTGCGGTGCGCTTCAGTGCCGAGTCCTGCGAGCCCATGCGAGGAGTGCGGGCTCGGACGACTGGACGGTCGCCCCAGAGCAGCGCGCTGAAGGCGCGGGTCTGACCACGGGTCTGAAGCCGAAGCGGCTCCGGGCGTCCCTGCCTCGCTCCTGCTAAGCGGTCCTTGACCGCCGGCGCGGCGGCTGGCTAAGGTGGTTTCGCTGATGTCTCGCATGGGTTGAGCACTTCCACGGGTTCGCGGGCCTCCTGACGGCCTGCTGAAGCCTGTCCTCACCCACTCCAACGCACGTAGGAGACATCGCATGACCGCAGCAGACAACACGAATGGAACACCGGCCGTCGTCGTGGACGACCTCCGCAAGGAGTTCTTCCGCAACGACGGGCGTCACGGCCTCCGCCGGCGCCGCAAGCGCGTCGCGGCGCTCGACGGTGTCACCTTCGAGGTCGGGCGCGGCGAGACCGTGGCGATCCTCGGCCAGAACGGCTCGGGCAAGTCAACGCTGATCCGCCTGCTCTCGACGCTCCTGCTCCACGACGGCGGCGCGGCCCGGATCTTCGGCCACGACGCCTTCACGGAGACCCGCGCGGTGCGCCGGTTGATCAACCGCGTGTCCGTCGAGGCCTCGTTCTTCAAGAAGATGTCTGCGGTCGAGAACCTCAGCTACGCCGCGCGCTTCTACGGGATGCCGATCCGCGAGACCCGGAGGCGCATCCCCGAGATCCTCGAGCGGGTCGGATTCCCGAGGGCGCGGATGAACGAGCCGCTCGAGGATCTCTCGCGCGGTATGCAGCAGAAGGTCGCGCTCGCCAGGGCGCTGCTCACCGCCCCGATCGTCCTGCTCCTGGACGAGCCGACGACCGGCCTCGACCCACGGTCGAAGCTCGAGGTGCAGGAGTTCATCCGCGAGATCAGGCGCGAGCACGACGCGTCGGTCCTGCTCTGCACGCACGACCTCGTCGAGGCCGAGGAGCTCGCCGACCGCGTCGGCATCCTCGACCGCGGGCGCCTGATCGAGCTGGCGCCGGCGGACGAGCTCAAGCGGAAGCACGGGACCAAGACGCTCGAAGAGGCCTTCTTCGCCGCGACCGGCAAGTCGTTCGAGGACGAGCAGCCGGAGGAGGACGAGTAATGCCCGGCGCAGCCGCGGTCCTCAGACACGAGCTGATCGGGCTCTCCGGCGTCTTCGAGCGCAACGTCTACCTCGTCCGCCGCTACATCTGGTGGGACGTCGCGTTCTTCGTCTGGACGATCGCGAACACGCTCACGATCGTCTTCATCGGCGAAGGCGTCGAGGCGACAGGCGGCAACATCGACGTCGAGCGCGTGACCACACAGCTCCTCGTCGGCGCCGTCGTCTGGGCGTACCTCGGCGTGATCTTCGAGATCCTCACCGAGACCGTTGCCTGGGAGCGCTGGGAGGGAACGATCGAGTACACGTTCATGGCGCCCCTCTCCCGGCCCGTGCACCTGTTCGGGATGGGGCTGTTCGCGATCGTCTACGGGATCATCCGCGCGATCCTGCTCTTCGGAGTCGTCGCGTTGTTCTTCGATCTCAACCTGGCCCAGGCGGACTACCTGGCGGCGATCGTCGTGCTGCTGGTCGCCTCGGTCTCGTTCATCGGGATCGGGATGATGACGGCCGTCCTCCCCCTGATCTCGCCGGAGAAGGGGACGCAGCTCGGCTTCATGGCACAGGGGATCCTGCTCGTGATCTCCGGCGTCTACTACCCGGTCTCGGTGCTGCCCGAGTGGATGCAGTTTCTGTCGGTCTTCTCGCCGGCGACCTATGCGCTGGACGGGCTGCGGGACGCGATCATCGAAGGGGATGGGCTGTCGGAGATGGGCGACGAGCTCTGGCCGCTCGTGCTGATCGGGGCCGTCACGATCCCGCTCGGGCTGTGGGTCTTCCGGATCGGCGAGAGGTACGCGAAGCGGCACGGGAAGCTGAAGAGGTCGGGATGATCCGGCGGGCGGAGACGGACGCCGACCTCGCTGCGTACTGCGGCGTCTGGAACGCGATCACTCCGCGCGAGCCGACAAGGCTCGAGGACGTCAGGCGGCGGCTCGAGCGGCAGCCTGAGCGTCTCTACCTCGTCGCCTTCGACGGGGACCAGGTCGCAGGCCTCGGATTCTGCGGCCCCTCGCAGTCACCCGAGCGCACCGCGATCGTCGTCGGGGTGCTGCCGGACCACCGGCGGCGCGGCATCGGCTCTGCGCTCTTCGACCTCGCCCTAGCGCATGCCGGCGGCCTCGGGCGGCCGCAGGTCTCCGGGATGGTCTTCGAGGACGACCCCGGCTCCATCGCGTGGGTCGTGAACCGCGGCTTCGAGGAGAACGGCCGCCAGGTCGAGCTGTCGCGCGAGCTTGCCTCGGCCGAGGCCGAGCCGCAGGCACCGGACGGCGTCGAGCTGACGGAGCTCGACAAGAGCCGCCATACAGAGGCATACGAGGTCTGGGCGGAGTGTTACCCGGACATGCCCCTCTCGCCGCCCATTCCTGCGCCGACCTACGACGAGTGGCTCGAAGAGGAGGTGTGCGGCCCGATCACCCTCCTCGCGCTCGATGACGGACGCGTCGTCGGCGCGGCGGCGCTGATGGAGCGGGTCGACTGGCTGGCGGAGCACGGCTTGACGGCGGTTCGGCGCTCGCACCGCGGCCGCGGGATCGCGACCGCGCTGAAGCAGGCCCTGATCCACTGGGCCGCCGCCAACGGCTACCGCGAGCTGACGACCTGGACCCAGGACGGAAACGCCGCCATGCAGGCCGTGAACCTCAAGCTCGGCTACCGGCCGCGTCCGGCGGTGATCAACGTCCGGCGGACGCTGTGAGGCGGTTCGGCGCGACCCGGGTCTTCTACGGGATGGAGTTCTTCGACACGCTCGGCGCCCAGGCGGCGTTCACGGTCTGGGCCGTCTACCTCGTGCAGGACGTCGGGGTGAACCCGCTCGAGCTCATCCTGCTCGGGACGGTCAGCGAGATTGCGGTCTTCCTCTTCGAGGTGCCGACCGGAGTCGTCGCCGACACCTACAGCCGCCGGCTCTCGATCATCATCGGGATGATCCTGGCTGGGCTGTCGATGGTCGTCTTCGGCCTGGTCGCGGTCTACTGGGTGATCGTGCTCGCCGTGATCCTGCGAGGGATCGGCGGCACCTTCATGAGCGGCGCCTGGGAAGCGTGGATCACGGACGAGCACGGCGTGGAGGGAATCGGCCGGGTGTTCCTGCGCGGGAACCAGTTCTCGTACCTGGGCGCGATCGCCGGCTCCGCGCTCGGCGTCGGGATCGCAACGTGGGACCTCGGGGCGGGGATCGTCTTCGGCGGGATCGTCTCGGTGCTGACCGGGATCGCGTGCATCTTCCTCATGCCCGAGCACGGCTTCCAGCGCCGTCCGGTGGAGGAGCGCAGCTCGCCGCTGCGGGCCATGCGGACGACGGCCGTCACGGGCGGAAAGCTCGTGCGCGGGCACAACATCCTCCTGCTCATCGTCGGGATCACGTTCTTCGCCGGCGCCGCCTCGGAGGGCCTCGACCGTCTCTGGGAGGCGCACCTGATCAAGGACGTCGGGCTTCCGGAGCTGTGGGGCCTGGATCCGGTCGTCTGGTTCGGCGTCTTCAACATCGTCGGCCTTGTCGCCGGGATCGTGATCACCTCGTTCCTGGTGCCGCGCTTCGAGTACGCGGACAACGCGAAGCTGGCCCGCACGCTGCTCTGGCTGACCGTCGTGCTCTCGGTCTCGGTCGTGATCTTCGGGCTGGCCACGAGCTTTGCGGTCGCCGCCGTCGCCTACCTCGTCGCCCGGCTCGTGCGGCGGCTGAAGGACCCGCTCTACGTGACCTGGCTGAACAAGAACGTCGAGGACTCCAGCGTGCGCGCAACGGTGAACTCGATCGCGAGCCAGGCCGACGCGATCGGCGAGGTCGCCGGCGGGCCGGCCATCGGCGTCATCGGGACGGTCGGGTCCCTCCGGGCCGCCCTCGTCGCGGCCGGGCTCCTGCTCACACCCGCGATTCCGCTCTTCCTGCGGGCGCTGCGTCACGGCGGCCGCGAGCCCGAGCTCGAAGAAGCCGAAGCTCCGGCGTGAGCCGGATCCGGATGCTCCAGCCGCTCCAAGAGCGCGACTTCGCGCTCTTCTGGCTCGGTTGGACGGTCTCGCTGATCGGCGACGGCTTCTTCCTCGTCGCGATCGCCTGGCAGGTCTTCGACCTCTGGAACTCGCCGACGGCGCTCGCGGTCGTCGGCGTCGCGGAGACGATCCCGATCGTCGCCTTCGTCCTGGTGGGCGGGGTCGTCGCGGACCGGTTCGAGCGCCGCAAGGTGCTGATCTTCTCCAGCGCGCTCCGCGGCATCGCGGTCGCCGTTCTCGGAGTGCTCGCGATCACGGAGGCCGTCGAGCTGTGGCACATCTTCGTCCTCTCCGTCTTCTTCGGCGCCGGCCAGGCGTTCCAGGGGCCGGCGGCGGGCGCGATCATCCCGGACCTCGTCCCGAGGCACCTCCTCGTGCAGGCGAACTCGCTTTCGCAGTTCGTCCGCCAGGCGGCGTTCATGTTCGTCGGCCCGGCCGTTGGCGGCTTCGTCGTGCACTCCCTCGGCGCGGGCTCGGCCTTCCTGATCGACGCGGCGACGTTCGGCTTCGCCATCGTCACCTTGCTGCTGCTGCACCCGCGTCCGGCCGCGGCGGTCTCGGAGGGCGCCACCTCGGTCCGCCGCGACATCGCGGAGGGGCTCCGCTACGTCAGACAGAAGGTCTGGCTCTGGGGAACCCTCGCCTGGGCATTCGCGGCGATCTTCCTCGTCTACGGACCGTTCACGGTGCTGATCCCGTTCCTCGTCCGAAACGAGCTGGGCGGCGACGCCGGCGACCTGGGGCTGGTGTTCGCGGCTGGCGGGCTGAGCGCGATTTTCGTCTCGCTCGTGATCGGCCAGATCGGGCTGCCGCGCCGCCACATCACGTTCATGTACGCCCTCTGGGTGGTCGCGTGCCTGCAGATCGCCGCCTTTGCGTTCGCGGACGTGCCGTGGCAGGCGATGGCGATCTCGTTTGCAGGCGAAGGCTGCTGGGCGGGAGGGCTCATCGTCTGGGTGACGCTGATGCAGCGCGTGGTGCCTGCGGAGCTCCTCGGCCGCGTGAAGAGCGTCGACTGGTTGCTGTCACTCGGTCTCGCTCCGCTCTCGTTCGCGGTCACCGGCCCGCTCGCCGGGTGGCTCGGCGTGAAGCCGGTGCTGCTGATCGCCGGCATCGGCGCGAGCGCCCTGACGGTGGTCTTCTACTTCCTGCCCGGCATGCGCGACACCGAGACGCCGGGCCACACGAGCCGCGTGATCCTCAGCGACCCGGCCGAGACGGTGGTGGCTCCGGCCGAGGAGCCCGACGGAGCACTTGCGGGTGCCCGCCCGGGTCAGTAGTCTCGTGCGGGCACGGAGGCAATGGAGCCTCGGGCGGTTGCCCGGGGCTTTTCGCATTCAAGGAGGCAGTTCATGGCGCAGGTCGAGAGCAAGCCGAGAGCGACATCGAGCACGGAGGACCGCAAGGAGGTCCTGAAGCGGATCAAGGACGAGGGCGTGGAGTTCCTCCTGCTCTGGTTCACCGATCTCGAAGGACACCTGAAGAGCTTCGCGGTCACGCCGGCGGAGATGGAGGACGCCCTCGACGACGGGATGGGCTTCGACGGCTCGTCGATCACCGGCTTCAACGCGATCGAGGAGTCGGACATGGTCGCGATCCCCGACCCGCGCACGTTCCAGCTGATGCCCTGGCGCGAGGGAGAGACCAAGGTCGCCAGGATGATCTGCGACGTCGTCACTCCCGACGGCGAGCCCTACGAAGGCGACCCGCGCTACGTCCTGCGCCGGGCGCTCGAGCGCATGAAGGGCATGGGGTTCGACACCTTCAACGTCGGCCCCGAGCTCGAGTACTTCCTCTTCAAGGACGCGAAGGGCACCGAGACGCTCGACGAGGGCGGCTACTTCGCGATGACGACGATGGACGCGGCCAGCGAGCTCCGGCAGGAGACCGTCCGTGCGCTCGAGTCGATGGGGATCCCGATCGAGTACGTCCACCACGAGGTCGGGCCGTCCCAGCACGAGATCGACATGCGCTTCGCGCCGGCGCTCGAGATGGCCGACCACACGATCACGTACCGCCTCATCGTCAAGGAGATCGCGAAGAAGGCCGGCTTCCACGCCACCTTCATGCCGAAGCCGATCTTCGGCGAGAACGGCTCCGGCATGCACACGCACATGTCGCTCTTCACGGACGGCCGGAACCAGTTCTTCGACGAGGACGACAAGTGGCACCTGTCCGACACGGGCAAGGCTTTCATCGCCGGCCAGCTGCGCCATGCGCGTGAGATCTCGGGCGTGTTCGCGCAGTGGGTGAACTCCTACAAGCGGCTCGTGCCCGGCTACGAGGCGCCGGTCTACGTCGCCTGGTCGCAGCGCAATCGCTCGGCCCTGATCCGCATCCCGCTCTACAAGCCGGGCTCGGAGGAGGCGACCCGGGCAGAGATCCGCTGCCCGGACCCGGCCTGCAACCCATACCTCACGTTCGCAGCACTGCTCCACGCCGGGCTCGAGGGGATCGAGCGCGGCTACGAGCTGCCGGAGCCGATGGAGACCAACCTCTACCACCTGACGCCCGAGCAGCGCGAGGAGCGCGGGATCGTCGCCCTGCCGGAGACGCTCGGCGAGGCGATCGACGAGCTCGCTCACTCGGAGCTGGCGAAGCAGGCGCTCGGTCGCCACATCTTCGACCGCTACATCGAGCTCAAGCGGAAGGAGTGGGACGAGTACCGCGTTCAGCTCACTTCATGGGAGCTCGAGCGCTATCTCCCAGTGCTTTGAGGCCACAACGACCGCGAGCTGCAAACGCAGCTCGCAGTCGGCCGTCAGTTCATCCTGCCCGCCGCAGGGAGGGCAGGACACCTGACCATTGTGGATGTTTTCCGCGACCGTTTCTAGAGAAACGCGCGAATCGACTCGCGCTCGACGTTCAGGCCCACGACGCCGCTCGAGCGGTCGATCTCGTCGATCGTGGCGGCAGGGACGAGTCGCCGACGCCGTGAGAGAAAACCGGAGCGAACGGAGAGCGCGTCGGGGATGTCTCGGGCGGTGCCGTACATCGCGCACTCGACGCGGCCGACGACCCTGCCCCTCGCATCCGCGACCAGGTAGCCGATTGTCTGGCGGAGGTCGGGGATGACGGGCAGCGCCTCGCTCATGGAGTGAAACGTACGCCTCTGCTGTCAACGATTTCCGTTGACGCGGGTAAGGACTTTGTAAGCGGTGCGGTGCGAAGCGATCGCAGCCGGGGACGCCACCTGCGCGAGGCGGCGCCCCCGTCTACGGGGTCTAGGCCGGCCGAATCCGCCGGCGGTCGGTGCCGATCAGGAAGAACGCGCCGGTGATCAACAGCGCGATCGCACCCGTAACGGCAACGGTCTCAGGACTCGGCGACCACGAGATGCCAGGGTCCGACACCGTTCCGCCATCCGGCGTCGCCACCGGTGACGTTCGCGGCAACGCGCGATCGTCCGGGCTCATCTGCGGCGGCGCCACCCGCGGGAGCGCCCGATCGTCAGGGCTCATCGCCGGCGGTGCTACGCGCGGAAGCGCTCGATCATCCGGGCTCACGCCTGGCTCCGGGGCCGCGACCGGTGTTACGCGCGGAAGCGCCCGGTCGTCCGGGGATACCCCCGGTTCCGGTGCCGCGACCGGCGTGGTGCGTGGAAGTGCCCGATCGTCAGGACTCATTGCCGGCGGCGCAACCCGTGCGAATGCCCGGTCGTCGGCGGCAACACCGTCCCCGGGCGCCGCAACCCCGCTGCGTGCGAAGGCGCGATCGTCCGGGCTCGTCGACTGCACGATCGGAGTCGTCGCTCCGTAGAGAGCTCCCGGCTCAGCCGCGGCACTCGCCGCACCACCGGCGGCTGCGGTCGCGGCGACAGCCAGAACGAGCGCTGTCTCCCGCAGGCCGTGTGCCTCGACGTCGTCGGCCACGCGTCCAAGAGCTTCGCGGTCGAAGGTCAGGACGATGTCGTCGCCCTGCGCCTCCCCCAGCGCTTGCTCGAGGTCGGTGCGCTCCCACATCACCGAGAGGTTCCGAGTCTCGGCCGCCTCGCCGTCGGAAAAGCGAGTGACGTCGAGTACCAACTCGATCGGCTCCTCTTCCGCAGCGAGAACGGCCTGGATGTCCGACCGTGGGATGATCGTGGTGAGACCATCGCCGAGATCGGAAGCAGGCACGAGTGCTGCTCGTGCGGATATCTGCTCCATACGCCGCGCTCCCTTCTCCCAAGGCGCCGGCTGGCGCCACTGTCTTTTCTCTTGACGCGCTGCCTGGCAGCGATCTTCCCACAGCTTTGTGGCATCTTCAACAAAGCCGCCTCGCCGGCGGTCGCTTCTACAATCGGCTTGTGAACGCCTCCGAGCGGCACCTGCAGCTGCTCACGGAGAGCATCGCGGCCGTCAACTCGACGCTCGACCTCGAGGAGGTGCTCTCGCTCGTCGCCCGCAAGGTCGCCGAGGCGCTCGACACTGAGGCCTGCTTCGTCTACCTCTACGATGAGGGCGCCGACGAGCTCGTCCTGCGCGCCACGCAAGGCACCTCCGTCGAGGCGATGACGCGACGGCCGCGGATGCGGCCCGGCGAGGGGATCACCGGGACCGCGGCCGCCGAGCGAAAGCCGATCGCGATCCCGGCCGAGGCGCACCTCGACCCACGCTTCAAGGGCTTCCCGAACCTCCCGGAGGACCAGTACGAGTCGATCCTCGCGGTCCCGATCCTCGCGCGGGAGAAACTCGCCGGCGCATTGAACGTCCGCACCATCGAGCCGCGGGAGTTCACGGACGACGAGATCGGGCTGCTGCTGGCGATCGCCGCCCAGGTCGCGCAGACGATCGAGCACGCCAAGCTCTACAGCGAGGCGCAGCGCCGGGTGGCCGAGCTGGAGGCGCTGGCGCGCATCTCCGAGGCGGTGTCCGAGTCCCTCTACCTGGAGGAGTCGCTGGAGGCGATCGTGCAGACGACGGTGGACGCGGTCGGCGCGACCGGCGCCGCGCTCGTCCTCGAGGACGGGAACATCGCCTGGCCCGAGGGCCGGGCTGCGGCACATGCGATCAGGATCCCGCTTCGCTGGAAGGGCCGGCAGATCGGGGAGCTCGTCTGCGACCGGGACACGCCGTTCACCGAGCAGGAACGGGCGCTGCTCTCCTCGATCGCGAACCACGCGGCCGTCGCGGTGGAGCACGGCCGGGCGGTGATGCGCGGCGTCCTCGCCCAGGAGATCCACCATCGCGTCAAGAACAACCTCCAGACCGTCGCTTCGCTGCTACGGCTCCAGGCGAGGTCGGGCGAGCAGGTCGACCCGCGCAAGGCGCTCGACGACTCCGCGAACCGGATCCTCGCAATCGCGGCCGTCCACGAGGTGCTGACCGAGAGCCGCCACGACGACGTCGACCTCGACGAGCTGCTCGACCGGCTTCGCGCAATGCTCGTCCAGGGGCTCGGGTCGGGCAAGCGCGTCGAGACCGCGCTCGAGCCGGTGTCGCTCGCAGGAGACCAGGCGACAGCGCTCGCGCTCGTCTTCAGCGAGCTGCTGCAGAACGCGCTCGAGCACGGCGGCGACTCGGTGCGTGTCGAGCTCGAACGGCGGGATGGGAACGTCGTGCTCGCGATCGCCGACGACGGTGCCGGGATCGCAGACGAGCCGTCCGGTACAGGGCTGTCGATCGTCGAGGCGCTCGTGCGGGACGAGCTCCGCGGCACCCTCGACCTGAGCTCCGACGGCGGCCTGCGGGCGGAGGTCGTCTTCCCCGCATGAGGATCCTGGTCGCCGAGGACGAGACCATCATCCGGCTCGACCTCCGGAACCTGCTGGAGGAGTCGGGACACGAGGTGTGCGCCGAGGCGCGCGACGGGCAGGAGGCGGTCGAGCTCGCGCGGGAGCACGAGCCCGATCTGGCGATCCTCGACGTGAAGATGCCGCGGCTCGACGGGATCGAGGCAGCGCGGACCATCCTCGAGGAGCGCCCGATCCCGATCGTGATGCTCACCGCCTACGGCCAGGACGAGCTCGTGTCCCGGGCCGTCGAGGCGGGGGTATACGGCTACCTCGTCAAGCCGTTCCGCGAGGCCGACCTGCTGCCGGCGATCGCCACGGCACGGGCGCGCCACGAGGAGCTCACATCGCTGCGGGAGGAGGCCGATTCGCTGGCGGAGGCGCTCGCGGCCCGGAAGGCGATCGAGCGCGCCAAGGGGCTGCTGATGGAACGCGAGGGCTTGTCCGAGGAGGACGCCTTCAAGCGGCTTCGCAAGGCGAGCCAGCTCTCCGGCAAGCCCCTCAAAGTCGTGGCCGATGCCTTGAACGCGACGTTAGACGCCTGACGATTCGAGCAGCTGCTCCCAACGGGCGAGCAGCGCCTTGAGCTCATCGCGCGCCGCTCGATGCCGGCGCAGAAGGTCGGCGTTGCCCCAGTCCTCCGCCAACTGGCGCTCGAGGTCGGCGACGGCAGCTTCCTGGCGCTCGATGTCGGCCTCCACCACCTGAAGGGCGGTCGGCCCGGCCGGCTTCGCCGGAGCCGTCTTGGCCTTCTTCGTCACCTTCGGAGCAGGCGGCTCCGCTGCTCTTGCGACCTCTTCGCGGCGGCGAATCAGCTCCGCCCAGCCGCCTTCGTACGAGCGCAGTGATCGCTCCTCGATCGCCAGCGTCCGCTGGGCGACGGCATCGAGCAGCGCGCGATCGTGGGAGACGAGCAGGACGGTCCCTGGGAAGGCCTCGAGGGCAGCCTCGAGCGCCTCGCGGCTCTCGAGGTCGAGATGGTTCGTCGGCTCGTCGAGGACGAGGAAGTTCGCACCGGACGCGACGACGATCGCGAGGGCCAGCCGGCGACGCTCCCCGCCCGAGAGGACGGTCACGAGTTTCGACTGTTCGTCCCAGCCCGAGAACAGGAAGCGGCCGAGCAGGTTCTGCGCGGACTGCCGAGGAAGCCCGGTGGAGCCCTGCACGCAGTCGAGGACGGTCCCGCGCTCGTCCAGCTCGAGCTCCTGCTGTGAGAAGTACGCGGCCTCGACGCCGTGCCCGAGCCGCACCTTTCCGCCCGCGCCGTCGCGACGGCCGAGCATGGTCTCGAGCAGCGTCGTCTTGCCCGAGCCGTTCGGGCCGACGAGCGCGACGTGCTCGGCGCGCTCCAGCGCGAAGTCGACCCCGTCCAGGAGCTCCTTGTCGCCCGCCTTCACCTCGAGGCCGGAGGCCTCGACCACGGTCCGGCCGCTCCGCGCCGGCTTCAGGAAGTCGAAGCCCATCGACCGCTTCTTCGTCGTCAGGCGGTCGAGCGTCTGCGCCTGGCCGCCGCGTTCGTCCTCCAGCCGGCCGATGTGAGTCAGCTTCGCCTGCGCCTGCTTGGCCTTGTTCTTCTTGTAACGGAACCGCTCCACGAAGCGCTCGAGCCGGGCGATGTCCTCGTCGAGCCGGTCGAGCGCCTTCTGCGCGTGTTGCGCCCGTGCGGCCTTCTCCAGGCGCCACTGGTGCCACGGCCCCTTGAAGTAGAGCGAGCGGCCGCCCGAGAGCTCGAGCACGCCGTTCGTGACGGCCTCGAGGAACCAGCGGTCGTGCGCGACGAGGATCACGGCTGCGTCGAGCGACTGGAGCTCGCGCTCGAGCCATTCGATGCTCTCCACGTCCAGGTGGTTGGTCGGCTCGTCCAGGAGCAGGAGATCCGGGTCGCCGGCCAGGGCACGGGCCAGCGAGGCACGCGTGAGCTCGCCGCCTGAGAACGTGTCCAGGAGCCGGTCGAGGTCAGCGTCCGTGAAGCCCAGGCCCCGCACGACGCCGGCCGTCCGGTCGCGCCACGCGTAGCCGCCGGCGTGCTCGAGCCGGGCCTGCGCGTCGGCGTAGCGGGCGAGGGTCGCATGGTCGTGGTCGCCCGTGGCCATGGCCTGCTCGAGCGAGCGCAGCTCCTCCTCCAGCGCGATCAGGTCGGCGGCGCCGGAGAGCACGTACTCGCGCAGCGTCAGGCCCTGCTCGAGCGGCGGCCGCTGGTCGTGGAGCGCGACGCGCGTCCCCTTGGAGAAGACGAGCTCGCCGCCCTCCACCGGCAGCTCCCGGGCGAGCATCCGGAGCAGGGTCGTCTTGCCGGCCCCGTTCGGACCGGCGAGGGAGAGCCGGTCGCGGCGCTCGACCTTGAACGAGACGCCGTCGAAGAGCGGGTCTCCGGCGAACTCCTTGCGAAGCTGATTTGCGATCACGACTGCCATGACTGTCCTTGCATTCCTCGCGTTCTGGGGCGCCGCTGGGGGGTGCGGGGCCGGAGGGCACAGTGCGGAAGCACAGGCCCGGAGAGCACCGTGCCGCCAGCGGCGTCAGCCGACGGCGGAGCCGGGCTCCGCCCGGCGGGAGCCGGCGGCGGCCAGGGCGGGAGGAAAAGAAGGGGCCGCTGTTTCCAGCGGCCCCGTTCCGATACCAGCGGTGGATTTGGTAGAGGCGCTTACCTACTCGGCTGGATGCCGGTGGCGCGTAGCGCGACGTCCCCCACGCTGGCTAGGCGGTTCCCTACAGGTCTCGGGGACACGCCCCTACCCGCTGGTACCTCCACTGCCCGTACTTGAAGATTTCACTACCGGACCACCTCCTTTCCGCGGTAGTCGAAATGTAGCTGAGAGGGAGGAGGTCGGTCAGCCCCCCGCTGGGGGAGTATCCGGCTGCCGGAGCACGACGCTGAGCTCGAGCCCGCGGTCGAGCGGGACGGTGACGGATTCGAGTGTCGGGTCGGCCTGGCGGGCGCGCGAGTATGCGCCGAGCGTCTCCTCGTGGGACAGGACGTTGTCGGCGACGAAGAGGGCGCCCGGCTCGACCTTGGGCCGGGCGAGCTCGAAGAGCCGCTCGTAGTCGTCCTTCTCGGCGTCGATGAAGACGATGTCGAAGACGTCGTCGATCGTCGGGAGGGTCTCGAACGCGTCGCCTTCGATCAGCTCGGCCGTCTCTTCGAGCCCGGCCTCGGCGATGTTGGCGCGCCAGGCCTCGGCCTTGACCGGGTCGGCCTCCAGCGAGAGGACCCGTCCGGCGAAGTAGCGAAGGCCGGCGGCAAGCCAGACCGTCGAGTAGCCGCGCGAGCCTCCGATCTCCAACACCGCGCAATCCGCCTGGGGGGCGACCAGGTCGAAGAGGAATTGCCCCGTCGTCTTCGCCACCTGTCTCGAGCGAAGCTCCCGAGAGACGCCCTGCTCGCGCTCGGCGGCGTCCTCGGCCTCGAGCCGCTTCAGAACCGCGCGAACCCGGTCGTCGAGCACGGGCCTAGCCTACGCGGGACACGTCCTGGGGTCTGACCCCACGAGGTGCCCGAAGCGGACAGTTGGGCCATGGGCGCCTGAGCCGCGATCCGGCGAACAGAGCCACCGACTGCCCGCGCGGGGCGTGTCTTGGGGTCTGACCCCAGGACAAGGCTGGAATGGTCAGGTGACGTCGACCTTCACGACTCCGTCTTCCACAACCACTGGAAAGGTCTCCACCGGCTGGTACGCGGGCAGGGAGAGCGGACGTCCCGAGCAGATATCGAACGCGGAGCCGTGGCGCGGGCAGATCACGACGCCGCGCTCGGGGTCGTGCTCGCCCTCCGCGAGCGGGCCGTCGTCGTGGGAGCAGCGGTCCTCGATCGCGCACAGCTTTCCGTCGAGGTTGTAGACGCCGACCGCGACTTGTCCGACGTGGACGATCTTGACGCTGCCGGGCGGGAACTCCTCCAGCGGCGCAACCTCGATGAGGGCCAATCAGCTGACCTTGAACTGGTCGTCGAGGCCGGCCCACTCGTCGGGGAGCGGCGTGCCCTTCGACCGGTGCAGCGCAACCTTCAGAACCCCGAGCCCGAGCAGCGCGCACTTGAGCCGGATCGGCGTCGAGTGGGATCCCGATCTCCTCGAGCAGCTCGTCCTTCGAGAGCTCGCCGATCTCGGTCGCCGTGCGACCCTGGACCATCTCCATCAGCATGGACGTCGCCGCCTGGCTGATCGCGCAGCCGCGGCCGGAGAACTTGACCTCGTCGATCGTCTCGCCGTCCTCGTCGAAGGCCACGTAGATCGCGACCTCGTCGCCGCAGAGCGGGTTCAGGCCCTCAGCCTGCGCGTCGGCATCCTCGATCACCCCGTGTCCGCGGGGGTTCTTGTAGTGGTCGAGGATGACCTCTCTGTACAGGTCTTCCACGGAAAGGAGGCTAGCCGAACACCTTTCGGGCGCGGAGTAGCCCCTCGTGGAGGCGGTCGATGTCCTCCTGGAGGGTGTAGAGGTAGAAGCTCGCGCGGTTCGTCGCCGAAACGCCGAGCCTGGTCATCAGCGGCTGGCAGCAGTGGTGGCCGGCGCGGATTGCGACCCCCTCCCAGTCCAGAACCTGCGCGACGTCGTGCGGGTGGATGCCCTCCATGTTGAACGAGACGATCCCGGCCCGCTTCTCCGGCGCCGGGCCGTACAGCTGGATCCCCGGCACGTCACCCAGGCGCTCCAGCGCGTAGACGACCAGGTCGTGCTCGTGCTGCTCGATCGCGTCGAGCCCGATCCCGTTCAGGTAGTCGATCGCCGCGCCGAACCCGACGGCCTCCGCGATCGGCGCCGTCCCGGCCTCGAACTTGTGCGGGAGGTCGCCCCAGGTCGTCTCCTCGAACTGGACCTTGCGGATCATGTGCCCGCCGAGATTGAACGGCTCCATCGACTCGAGCAGCTCACGACGGCCCCAGAGGGCGCCGACGCCGCTCGGTCCGCAGAGCTTGTGAGCGGAGAAGGCGAGGAAGTCGCAGCCGAGCGCCTGGACGTCGATCGGCCGGTGCGGCGCCGCCTGCGCGGCGTCGACGACCGTGACGGCCCCGTGCTCGTGCGCCCACGCGGCCAGCTTCTCGACGGGGTTCACGGTTCCGAGTGCGTTGGAGACGAGGTTCGCGGCGACGACCTTGAGCTCGCCGTCGCGCGCGATCTCGTCGAGCCCGTCCAGGTCCAGCTCGCCGCTGTCGGTCAGGCGCACCATCCGGAACGAGGCGCCCGTGCGCTTCGCGACGTACTGCCAGGGCACGAAGTTGGAGTGGTGCTCGAGCTCGGTGACGACGACGACGTCTCCCGGCCCGAGCCTGGCGAGCCCGTAGGCGTACGCGACGAGGTTGAGGCTCTCCGTGGCGTTCCGCGTGAAGATCAGCTCACGCGGTGAAGGCGCGTTGACGAACTTCGCGATCCGGTCGCGTGCGCCCTCGAACGCCTCCGTCGACCGCTCGGCGAGCGCGTACACGCCACGGTGGACGTTTCCGTACGACGTCTCGTAGAACTGCGTCATCGCCTCGAGCATCTGTCGAGGCTTCTGCGCCGTCACGGCCGAGTCGAGATACGCGAGCGGCTTGCCGTTGATCTCCTGCTGGAGGATCGGGAAGTCGGCGCGCAACTTCTGCGCGTCGAGTGTCGCGCGTGCCTCGACGGCCATGGGGCCATGGTATCCCTGCGGGTGGAGGCCTAGGACGAGCGCTCGAAGCCGGCGATGCGCCAGAGCTCGGCCTCGTTCGCCCAGGCCGTTCGCATGCCCTCGCGCTCCGCGGCAGAGATCAGCCGCTCGGGCCGGTGGATGAACGACCGGAACTCCATGCGGCGCGCGGCGAAGACGACATTGACGCCCGACGCCCCGAGCCGCGTCCACCACGCTCGGCGGGGGAAGCTGAAGGCGAGGAGGCGCCGAGCCCGGCCGGCGGCAGCGGCAACGAGCGCCTCGCCGTCGGGGTAGCAGCAGACGACACGGTGCATGACGACGACGTCTGCCTCTGGAAGCTCCGCCGCGGCATCGGCAAAGTCCACGACCCTCCGCTCGACGCGGTCCTCGACCCCGGCCTCGCGGGCGAGCTCGGCCGCGGTCTCGTCGTACGACGACGACAGCTCGACGGTGATCGCGCTCGCTGCGCCGGCTTTCAGGAGCTCGAGCCCGAGCGCGCCGTTCCCGCCTCCGACGTCGAGAACCGTCGCGCCCACAACGCCTCGGCGGGCCGCGAAGCCGACGATCCGCCGGCTATTGGCGTCCAGGCCGCGCCGCCGATAGTGCCGGGCGTCACGCCTTGCCAACTTCTCTGTGAAGAAACTGTCGTAACCCTGCCGTGAGCAGCATCCGGCCATCGAGTCCGTCAGGGTATCCCCACTACCCTTGGACGCATGCGCGCCAGGCTCACAATCCTGATCGGACTCGCCTGCGCCGGGCTCCTCGCGGGCTGCGGCGGGGACGGGGATTCCGGCTCGGAGTCGAGCGAGCCTGGCGCGAAGGTCTTCGCCGATGCGGGCTGCGGCAGCTGCCACACGCTCGACGCCGCCGGCTCGAGCGGATCCATCGGCCCGAACCTCGACGACGCGAATCCGTCCGTCGAAGAGGTCGTCGCCAAGGTGAAGAGCGGAGGAGGCGGGATGCCGTCCTTCGAGGACGAGCTGAGCGAGCAGGAGATCCGCGAGGTCGCGACATTCGTCTCAGGTGGGGAGCAGGGTCAGGCAGCGGCCGCCGTCTCCAAGATCAAGCCGTTCAAGGCAAACACCGCGCGGCTCGAGGGATGTCTCGACGCCGACTGCCGCCGGCAGGCGTTCGGAAACATCGCTTACCGCGAGGGCCCGAAACCGGCACTCGCACTCTTCGCGAAAAAGCTCGGCGAGGATGCCGTGGGGGCGGACTGTCACCGGATCGCGCACACGATCGGCGCCGCCTCGCTCCAGCACCATGACGGCGACGTCGGCAGGGCGCTCGCCGAAGGGAACGGGATCTGCGCGTCCGGCTACTACCACGGCCTCCTGGAGTGGAAGCTCGCGGATGTCCCGAAGGCCGAAGTCGCGTCTGTCGCGCGCACGGTCTGCGACCAGACGAAGAGCACGGCCAGCTCCTTCGTCTACTACCAGTGCGTCCACGGGCTCGGCCACGGGCTGATGCTCTACACGCTGTACGACCTGCCCGGCGCGCTGCGGCTCTGCCACCGGCTCGGCACCGACTTCGACCGCGTCTCCTGCAGCGGTGGGGTCTTCATGGAGAACCAGCAGTCCTCCTACGGGATCACCTCGCCGTGGCTGAGGAAGGACGACCTGCTCTATCCGTGCGGGATCGTCTCGCACTCGGACAAGACGTACTGCTATCTGCTCGTCACGTCGCGGATCCTCCCGAGCGTCGGCTGGGACTGGAAGAAGACGGCGGACTGGTGCCGCAAGAGCGAGGAGGGGTTCGTCGAGCTGTGCTTCCAGTCGTACGGACGCGACGCGTCAGGAAACTCCCGGCAGGATCCCGCCAAGGCGCGCGACCTCTGCGCGAAGGCCGGCAGCGGGGAGGAAGAGTGCATCTTCGGCGCGGTGCGGGACATCCTCAACACCGATCCCGCAGACCTCCGAGCGGCGCGGCTGTGCGAGCTCGCGAAGCCCGCGCACCGCTCCTACTGCGCCTACGGGATCGGATCGATCGTCGCCGTCAAGCACAGCTCTGCGGACGCGAAGCGAGCCGACTGTCGGCGCTTCCTGTCGGGCCGGTACTACGTCGACTGTCTGCGTGGCGCCAACGCCTGAACCCGAGGCCTACACTCAGATCATGCTGACCAGGCTCTCGGTGAAGGCCGCGCCGGTCACGACGCGAGCCGCGGAGTACGGACCCGCCGTCCCGGTGTGCTGCAACGTTTGCCGAACCTGCACCACGACGAACCTCGTGGGTCTCGCGCTGGCAGGGCTCACCGCCGCAGGCATGGGCATCGTCGGCGTCGCCCGCCGCCTGACGCGTAACGCCTAGCGCGCTAGCCGAATGTGAACGCGTACGCGGTCAGGCCAGGCGTGAAGCGCAGCTCGAGCAGCCCTTCGCGAAGGTCCGGCTGCTCGAGCAGCCTGTAGAGGCGCGGCTCGCCGCCGATCGTCAGCGTGCGACGGTGCCTGCCGTCGAGCAGGACCTCGAGCTTCCCGCTCCCACCCAGGACGAGGTTCACCTCGCGGGCGGTGAACCGGATCCGCAGCCGAGCCCCGCGCCCGGCCACGATCCGCTCCGGCTCGACGACCAGCCGGCCCGCGTACGCGAGCTGGCCGGGACCGAGGAAGCGCGGGAAGCGATAGGACGCTTCCCGATTCGCGACGACCCGGCTGCCGACGAAGTTCGCGAGGCGGTCGAAGCCGAGATACGACTCCGGTGTGAGCGGCCCGCTCGGCGTGCGATCGGCCACCTCCCTGACCTCCCCGCCGACACCGTCGCCGAGGTAGCGGCGGATCTGTCGCTCGGTCTCCTCGTACTCGCCTTCCCCGTAGTGGTAGTAGCGGACGCGGCCCGAACGGTCGACCAGGTACTTCGCCGGCCAGTACTGGTTCGCGTAGCTCGTCCAGGTGACGAAGTCGTTGTCGATCGCGACCGGGTAGCGGATCCCGAGCTTGCGAACCGCGGCGCGCACGTTGTCGGGCTCGCGCTCGAACGCGAACTCGGGCGAGTGGACGCCGACGATCGTCAGCCCGTCGTCCCGGTACTTGCGGTCCCAGGCCTTGAGGTAGGGCAGTGTCCGCAGGCAATTGACGCACGAGTAGGTCCAGAAGTCGATCAGGACGACGCGGCCTCGGAGCTCGCGGAGCGAGACCGGATCCGTGTTGACCCAGCCGACGATCCCTCCGAGCTCCGGTGCTACCGGCGCCGTGCCGGACGCGGCCAGCGCGGGCTCGTCGCCGGTGCGCCGCAGCTGGGCGAGCTCGCGCTTCGCCGTCGCGTTCTGCTCGACCTTCTCCTGCAGCGCTTCGGTGTAGCCGGGGACTGCCGTGGTGAAACGCTGGTCGGCGCCGAGAGCGATCGCGAGCGCCGAGACGCCGATCAGCGCACCGGCGACGCGCCGGGTCGTCTCCGCGTGCCGGCGGAGGAAATCGACGCTCTCGGTCAGCCGCTTGCTCCCGACGGCAATTGCGAGCATCGGCACAGCGGCGCCGCTCGCGTAGGCGACGGCCACGAAGAACGTCTCGAGCCCGCCGCCGCCCGTCGCCGACAGCGCAGTCACCGCGGCCAGAACGGGCCCGGCACAGGGGACGAAGACGAGGCCGAGGCTCGCGCCGAGCACGATCCCGCTGCTCTCGGTGCGCGGCCGGCTGTGTGTGAGGCGCAGAAGCGGCCGCTCCGCCAGCCGGGCGACCGCCGGGAAGAGCAGCGTCGCCGCGAGCAGGAGGAGCAGGACGATCGCAAGGTTCCGAAGCGTGTCCTGGGGCAGGCCGAGCGAATCGAGCAGGGCGGCGCCGACGACGGTGAAGACGCTGAAGCTCCCGACGAGGCCGACGATGATCCCGAACGGCCGGCGGCCCGAGGCGCCGCCGCCGAGCAGGATCGGGAGCACGGGGAGGACGCACGGCGAGATCGCCGTGATCAGCCCGGCGAGAAAGGCGATCCCGAGCAGGATCACGGTCTCAGCGTAGGCCGACGACCATTACGGCCGGCTTAAAGGCGCTACGCCTGCGGGATGCGGGCTTCGAGCGCCTCGCCGAGCGCTTCGCGCACCGGCTCCAGCTCGACGCGGTCGAGCACGTCCGTGAAGAAGCCGCGGACGATCAACCGCTCGGCCTCGCCGCGAGAGAGGCCTCGGGCCATCAGGTAGAAGAGCTGGTCGCGGTCGACCTGGCCGACGGTGGCGCCGTGCGTGCAGCGGACGTCGTTCGCCAGGATCTCGAGGCCCGGGATCGGCACCGCGTGGGTCGTCGGCGAAAGCATCAGGTTCCGGTTCTCCTGGTACGCGTTCGTCCGCTGGGCGTCCTTCTCCACGCGGATCATCCCGCGCCAGACCGCCGTCGCCTTGTCGCGGAGAGCGCCCTTGAACGCGAAATCGGAGGTCGTGTTCGGCGCCGAGTGGAGCTGGTAGGTGTCGTAGTCGAGGTGCTGGTCGCCGTCGGCGAAGTACGCGCCGGTGACCCGGGAGGTCGCGCCCGGGCCGGTCAGGTCGTTCTGGATCCAGACCTTGCCGCGGCGCGATCCGAATCCGCCGGCGACCCAGTCGAGCTCGGCGTCCCGCTCGACGCGAGCATGGTGCGAGGCGAAGTGCCAGGTGTTCTGCGAGAGGTTCTGAATCGAGACGTACTCGAGCTTGGCGGCCTGCTCGACGAAGATCTCGGTCACGGCGTTCGTGTAGCCCTCGAGCTCGGGCGAGGCCGACGCCGAGTCCTCGATCAGCGAGAAGCGGCTCTCCGGCTCCGCGATCACGAGCAGCCGGAAGAAGAGCGCGCCGCCCTCGGTCGCGTTGACGATCTGAATGGCGAGCGGCTGCTCGAGCTCCACGCCCTTGGGCACCACCACCAGGAGGCCGTGCTCCCAGACAGCGGCGTTGTGGGCCGCGAACTTCTCGTCCGTCCCGACCAGCTCGCCGAGCCGCTCGTGGTCGGTGAACGGCTCGAACGTGATCCGGGGATCGGGCGAGCGGACGATCGAGATGCCGCCCTCGCGGACCACGGCCAGCCCGGCCGTGTCCACGTCCAGCATCGTCTCGGGCAGACCGGTCTTCGGGTCTGACCCCGGGACATGACCGTTGCGGACGAAGGACTCCGGGTCGAACCCCTTCAGGTCCGTGAAGCGCCAGTGCTCGTCCGTCGTGGACGGCATCGGCAGCTCGGCGTACCGCGTGGCTGCGGCGGCCCTATCCACGAGGCTTGTACCTCCGGTGGAGGATCAGGACGTTCCCGTCGGGATCCCTGACGAAGCCCATGTGGCAGACGCCCGAGTCCTGGATGCCCATCACCTCGGCGCCGTGACCGCGAGCCTCCTCGACGGCCGCCTCGACGTCGGCGACGCGCAGGCCGATCCCGCTCTCGTTCGGAACGAACTGCTCGCCCTGCTCCTCGGGGTTCCAGAACGAGAGCGTCACGTTCGGCGTCTCCACCTCGCCCTCCGTGTACTCGGATACCGGGAGCCCGAGCACGTCCCGGTACCAGGCCACGGCCCGCGCGATGTCGCGCGTCGGGACCGACACGAAGTCGACCTGCTCGACCTGCATTACGGAAGTGAGCCGTCGGCAAATGGTGCGTACCGACGGTGGAGCTGGAGCGTGTTGCCGTCCGGGTCGACAGAACGTCGCGAGGTGGCAGACGCCGGAGTCGATCGTCCCGTCCGGGAACTCGACACCTTCGCCCTCGAGCTTCTCCCTGGCCTCGTCGACGTCCGCGACGCGAAACGCGATCGGCATCTGGTGGCCGCGCGCCTGGAACTCGGCGCCCATCACCTCGGGCGAGACGAGCGCAAGCGAGACGTTGCCAAGCTCGAACTCGACCCACCGCGGGCCCGTGTTCGGGTTCTGGGGGAGCCCGAGCGTCTCCCCGTAGAACTCCACGGCCCGGCTCAGGTCCTGGACGGGCACGGAGATGAAATCGGCGCGCTCGACGCCGAGATCAGCCAACCGACCCTTCCATCTGGAGCTGGATCAGCCGGTTCAACTCGACTGCGTACTCCAGTGGAAGTTCCTTCGTGATCGGCTCGACGAAGCCGGAGACGATCATCGCGGACGCCTCCGCCTCGGAGAGCCCGCGCGACATCAGGTAGAAGAGCTGCTCCTCGCCGATCTTCGACACCGTCGCCTCGTGGCCGATGTCGACGTTGTCCTCGTCGATCTTCATGTACGGGTAGGTGTCCGAGCGCGAGTCCTCGTCGAGGATCAGCGCGTCGCAGACGACTTTCGACTTCGAGCCGTGTGCGCCCTTGGCCACCTCGAGCAGGCCGCGGTAGCCGGCCCGCCCGCCGTTCTTCGAGACCGACTTGGAGGTGATGACCGAGGTCGTGTTCGGCGCGACGTGGACGGCCTTGCCGCCCGCGTCCTGGTGCTGGCCGGCTCCGCCGAAGGCGATCGAGAGCACCTCGCCGTGGGCGCCCTCGCCCATCAGCCAGATCGCCGGATACTTCATCGTCAGCTTCGAGCCGAGGTTCCCGTCGACCCACTCCATCGTCGCGTTCTCGTACGCGACCGCGCGCTTGGTGACGAGGTTGTAGACGTTCGTCGACCAGTTCTGGATCGTCGTGTACCGGCAGCGCCCACCCGGCTTGACGATGATCTCGACGACGGCCGAGTGCAGCGAGTCGCTCGAGTAGATCGGCGCGGTGCAGCCCTCGACGTAGTGCACGAAGGCGCCTTCGTCGACGATGATCAGCGTGCGCTCGAACTGGCCCATGTTCTCCGCGTTGATGCGGAAGTAGGCCTGGAGCGGCATCTCGATGTGCACACCCGGCGGGACGTAGATGAAGGAGCCCGCCCGACCAGACGGCGGAGTTCAGCGCCGCGAACTTGTTGTCGTTCGCCGGGATGATCGTCCCGAAGTACTGCTTGACGAGCTCCTCGTGCTCCCGCAGCCCGGAGTCCATGTCGAGGAAGAGGACGCCCTGCTTCTCGAGGTCCTCCTTGAGCTTGTGGTAGACGACCTCGCTCTCGTACTGGGCGCCGACGCCGGCGAGGAACTTCCGCTCGGCCTCGGGGATCCCGAGCCGATCCCAGGTGTCCTTGATGTCCGGCGGGAGGTCCTCCCAGGACTTGGCCTGCTTCTCGGTCGGCCGGATGTAATAGAAGATGTTGTCGAAGTCGATCTCGGAGACGTCGCCGCCCCAGTCCGGGAGCGGGCGCGCCAGGAAGTACTCGAGCGACCTGAGCCGATAGTCCCGCATCCACTGCGGCTCGTTCTTGTGCTCGGAGATCGCCGCGACGAGCTCGCGGCGAGAGGCCCCGGCCGGACTTGAAGAAGTAGTCCTCGGCTGCGTCGGGACTATGGAAGCCGTACTTGTAGTCGCTGCCGATCTCGGCGACGACCTGGGTCTCGCTCTCGGTGACCGCCATCAGCTCTCCACCTTCTCGGGCATGAACGCCTCGTACCCTTCTGCTTCCAGTGTATGCGCAAGCTCCGGGCCCGCCCTCGGCGACGATCTTCCCGTCGACGAACACGTGGACGAAATCGGGCTCGATGTAGTTGAGGATCCGCTGGTAGTGCGTGATCACGAGCGCGCCCATCTCGGGGCCGACGAGCTCGCGGACGCCGCCGGCGACGATGCGCAGCGCGTCGATGTCGAGTCCCGAGTCGGTCTCGTCGAGGATGGCGATCCGCGGCTTCAGCAGCGCCATCTGGAGGATCTCGACCCGCTTCTTCTCGCCGCCCGAGAACCCGTCGTTCAGGTAGCGCTGGGCGAGCTCGCGCGGGATGCTCAGCCGCTCCATCGCCGCCAGCATCTCCTTGCGGAACTCGGGGATCGGGACCGGGTCGTCCTCGCCCTTGCGCGCCTTGCGGATCGCATTGATCGCGGAGCGCATGAAGCTCGTGACCGTGACGCCGGGCACGGCGTGCGGGTACTGGAACGCGAGGAAGAGGCCCTTCTGCGCGCGCTCGTCGGCCTCCATCTCCGTCACGTCCGCACCGTCGAAGAAGATCTGCCCCTCGGTGATCTCGTACGCCGGGTGACCCATCAGCGCGTAGGCGAGGGTCGACTTCCCGGAGCCGTTCGGGCCCATGACCGCGTGGATCTGGTCGGTATCGATCTCGAGGTCGACACCCTTGACGATCTCCGTGCCGTCCTCGAGCCCGACGTGCAGGTCCTTCAGTTCCAGTAGCGCCAAACCGCTCCCTTTCAGACAAGTGGCGGGCAAACGCCCGCCTCGAGACCTCATGGTACCAGCGTGGTTTCGCCTCGGGACAGCTCCGAAGGCGCTGCTACGCTCCCATGTATGCCCTTCGGTATCGGGCTTCCCGAGATCCTCATCTTCCTCGTCGTCGTCTTGCTCCTCTTCGGCGCCAGCCGCGTCCCGGAGATCGGCCGGTCGGTCGGCAAGGGCATGCGCGAGTTCAAGGATGCGGTGACCGGCAGAGACGACGAGCGCCCGCCGCGGCTGCCCGAGGCGCCCGAGGACGAAGAGCGCGTCGCGGAGCCCGCAGCGCCGCGCGAGCGCGACACCGTTTCCTAGGCAGCGCCCGATGAGGCGTCTTCCACGCCGCCTCTCCTACGGCGAGGAGGCCACCCTCGTCGAACATCTCGAGGAGCTGCGCAGCCGGCTGATCGTCTGCCTGATCGCTCTGGGCGCCGCCTTCCCGATCGCCTACATCTTCCACGAGTGGCTGATCGAGGCATTGATCGAGCTGGCTCCGGAGGACAAGCCCATCATCACGATCGGCGTCGCCGAGCCCTTCACGATGGCGCTCAAGGTCAGCTTCTACGCCTCGCTCGCGCTCGCCTTCCCGGTGCTCGTCTGGCAGGCGTGGAGCTTCTTCGCACCGGCCGTGCAGGAGCGGAACCAGCGCGTCGTCGCGCGGTTCGTCGCCCTGGCCACGTTGCTCTTCGCGGGCGGGATGGCGTTCGCGTACTTCGTGATCCTCCCGCGCGCACTCGACTTCCTCACGAATTTCGATGACAACCTCTACGACGTCCAGATCCGCGCGAGCTACTTCCTCTCGTTCGTCGCGCTGATGATCTTCGCGACGGGCCTGATCTTCCAGCTGCCGATCTTCGTGCTCGGGCTCGTGCGGCTCGGCGTCCTGACCTCGGCCCAGCTCCGCTCGAACCGCAAGATCGGCTACGTCGTCCTGCTTGGCGCAGCGATCTTGCTTCCGACCGTCGATCCGGTCTCGCTCGCGCTGGAAGTCCTACCGCTCTTCGCGCTCTTCGAGCTCTCGATCTGGCTGTCGGTCGTGCTCGAACGTCGCTGGCAGGCTGCTGACGCCCGCCTCGCCACCGAGTGACCTAAGTCGTCGCCGAACGTCGCGGGGCGCTCTGCGACGATGCGACCAGGGAGCGGCTGCGCTCGATCGGCGAGTCCTTCGAATGGCGGTCGCTACCCTAGGGCCTGCAATGGCACGTTCAGCTCAGCGACGCAACAGGCAGCAGCGAGAGCGCCGGCCGAATCCTCGGCCGAACACGCCCGCGCGCACCCCGGTCGCGACCTACGAGGACACGATGTTCTTCCCCCGCCTGCGGCGCCAGGCGAAGTGGATGTTCGTCTTCCTGGCGATCGTGTTCGGGCTCGGCTACGTGATCTTCAACGTCGGCGGCTCCATCCCCGGGACGGGGCTCGGAGACGTCCTCCAGGGTCTCGCCCAGACGTCCAGCGCCGGCCCGAGCGTGGACGAGTCCAATGACAAGATCAAGGAGGAGCCCAACAACCCTCAGGGCTATCGCGACCTCGCCACCGCTCTCCAGCGCGAGAACCGGAACGCCGAGGCGATCGTGCCGCTCGAGCGCTACGTCCAGATGCGCCCGACCGACCGAGAGGCACTGCGCCAGCTCGGTGCCCTCCACATGGCGCAGGCGCGCACCTACGAGGAACAGGGTGCGATCGCCCGTGCACAGCTCACCGAGCTGACGGGCGGCGACGTGCTGAGCCCGGGCACCTCCAGCCAGTTCGGCCAGACGTTCGCCAATCCGCAGATCACCGCGCTCGAGTCCCAGAAGTTCAACCAGCAGCTCAACAACGCCTTCCTCGGCTCGCAGCAGTCGTACAAGGACGCGACCCGCGTGTTCAACAAGCTCGTCGCGGTCACGCCCGACGACCTGGAGGCCGACGAGCCGCTGATCTTTCTCCAGCTCGGCCAGGCAGCGCAGTCAGCCGGCGACCTGAAGGCGGCCATCACGGCGTACGAGCGCTACCTCGAGGTCGCGCCCGATTCGGCGAGCGCTCCAGCCGTGAAAGCGCAGCTTCCCGCCCTCCGGAACGCCGCGAATCCGAAGAACCAAGACCCGAACCAGTAGCGGCGCGACCCACTAGACTCACGGCGGCTTTTGCGATCCGAGGGAGGGTGCGGCGCGTGAACTTCGACATCAACACCGAGCAGCTGGGCGATTCGTCCTACGTCATCTCGCTGACCGGCGAGGTGGACCTCTATACGGCCCCGGAGTTCAAGCAACAGCTCCTCGAGGTGATCAACCAGGGTGCCAAGGAGGTCGTCGTCGACTTCTCCGACACGACCTTCATCGACTCGACGACGCTCGGCGTCCTCGTCGGCGGAGTCAAGCGGCTCCGCACGAACGACGGGCAGCTCTCGCTCGTGTCGAGCGACCGGAACATCACGAAGATCTTCGAGATCACCGGCCTCGACCGTGTCTTCACGATCTACGGCAGCCGGGACGAAGCGGTCAACGGCATCGGGTCCGCGACCCAACCGTCCGCGTAAATTGAGGGCGGTCGGCGCCGCTCTTCTGGCTCTCGCCGCGCTCGCGGTCGCCGGCTGTGGCACCGACGGGATGGTCCCGGAGACCGCGGATCCAGCCGAGGGCAAGGCGATCTTCCAGCAGACCTGCGGCGGCTGCCACACGCTGAGGGAGGCGGGCACGAACGGGTCCAACCCGGTGCAGAACCCTTCGAGCGGGCCCAACCTCGACGACGCCTTTGCGGCTTCCCGCGAGGAGGGGTTTGCCCCCGACACGATCGCGGAGGTCGTTCGGGGGCAGATCGACTACCCCGTGCCGCCGATGCCGGAGGATCTCCTGAACGATGCCGACGCCGACGCGGTCGCGCTCTACGTGTCCCTCGTAGCCGCGAATCCGGACGCGTCGATCGGCGGCGGTCCCGGGGGCGCGGGCGGAGACGACCCGCAATCGCTGTTCACGAGCAACTGCGGCTCGTGTCACGTGCTGGAGAAGGCCGGAACCTCGGGCACCGTCGGGCCGAACCTCGACGAGGCGCAGCCGAGCTTCGAGGACGCCGTCCGGCAGATCCGAAACGGCGGCGGCGGGATGCCGGCGTTCGGCGACCAGCTCACCGACGAGCAGATCCGCGCTCTCGCCCGTTACGTCAGCAGCGGCTAGCCGGGCCCACGCCCGTCCCGACAGGCCGTGTCCTGGGGTCTGACCCCGGGACCGGTCCCGGCGGGCCGATGGGAATGGACGAGGACCGCCGCTGCGGCAGCATCGGTAGAAGCGCTCTGTCCTTGTCGGACGCGTCTTGGGGTCTGACCCCAAGACATGGCTCGGGGAGACTGTCGGAAGACTGAAGCGGACTAGGCGGACGTCGCCTCTGGCTCGGCCTCGGCCTCGGCTTGCAGGTCCACGACGACGTGTGTGATCGGGACGTCGAAGCGCTCGCGCGCGGCGCGGACGACTCCCTTCTCGAGCCACACCGAGCGGCCCTCGGGGTGAGTCGAGATGATCACCTCGTCGGCGCCGAACGTGCGTAACTCGTCCTCGATCGCCTGGAGTGGATCTGCGTCACCGACTTCGCCCTCCGCGGTCACGCCGAGCTCGCGCAGCCGCTCCAGGCTGCGCTCGAGCCGCTCGTGCGCGGCCGCTCTCGGACCGTCCTCGTCGGAGGCGAAGTAGCGGACCGGCGACATCAGCGCCGGGCAGACGACGCGGACGATCTCCTCGACGCCCTCAGCGCGACGATGGATCACATCACGGAGTGGAGTACCGCCGACCGTCTCGTTCGCGATCACGAGGATCCGGCGCTCGCCCGGCGCGCTCGGCCGGATCACGGACCGCTGCGGCGGCTCGCGGCGCGCCTTGGCGACCCAAGCGATGGCGAGGAGCGTCAGCAGCACGAAGACGGCGACGCCGAGCCAGGTGTTGATCGCGGCAGCGACGACGATCAGCGCGAAGTAGCCGACCGCGAGCAGGACGAGACGGAATGCGTCGGCCTCGTTCCTGAACGGATTCCTCATGGGCCTAGAGCAGATAGATCGTCGCGTACACCACGATCCACATTACGTCCACGAAGTGCCAGTAGATCCCGGGGATCTCGACACCGTGATGGTGGGCCTCGGTGAAGTGCCCGCGGAAGGCCCTGATCGTGGCAAACGTGAGCAATGTCAGCCCCACGAAGACGTGCGCGCCGTGGAGCCCGGTCAGTCCGTAGAAGATCGTCCCGAACGCGCCGTCCGCCGGCGAGAACCCGACCCTCGCGTACTCGAGCATCTGCGTGATCAGGAAGGTGGAGCCGAGCGCGAGGGTCAGAACGAGCCCGGCCTGGAGGCCCGCGCGGTTGCCACGCTTGATCGACTGGAGCGCCCAGTGGATCGTGAAGCTCGAGGTGACCAGGATCGCGGTGTTCACACCGGCCACGAAGACCGGGAGGTGGAAGGGCTCGAGCGGCCAATCCGAGTTCCCGTTGACGCGGATGAAGAAGTAGGCCGTGAAGAACGACCCGAAGAGCATGATCTCCGACGCGATGAAGAGGAGCATCCCGAGCGTCGGCGCATCGACCCGCGAGCTCTTGTTCGCCTCGGGCGGGTGCAGGCCGTGATGGGCCTCGGCGTGAGCGCTCACTCGGCCGTCACCGCCGGCGGGTCCGCGCCGACCTCCTCGGGCGGGATCGCGACGTGCTCGACGGGGACCTTGGCGTCGTTCTTCAGCCGCTCTACGAGGTCACGGCGCATCCACAGGGACCGCGAGGGCTCGAACGTCGAGACGATGACCTCGTCGACGCGCTCGTCCTCGATCGCCTGCATCGCCGCCGTGTAGGGGTCGGGATGCGCGATCTGCCCGTGTGCGTCCACCCCGGCTCCGCGCAGCTCGGACAGCGCGCGGCGCAGCCGTCGCTCGGCCTCAGGGTGCGCCGACTGGCTCGGGTCACTCTGCGGCGAGATGATCAGGAAGCTCGCCGGGCCTCGCTCGGCTCGCTCGCGGATCCGGTCGATCAGCACCTTGCCGACGACCGTCTCGTTGGCAACGACGAGCACGTTGCTCATCCCCTCCTCGTCCGAGTCGTCGACGACGACGTGCTCGACGGGGACATCACCCGCGGCGTTTTTGATCCGGTCGACGACGTTCTTGCGCAGCCAGCCCGACTTCTGGATCGGGTGAGTCGAGACGATGATGTCGGTCGGAGGCGGGTCGAGCATCCCGAAAGCGTCCTTGACCGCGGACTCGGGGTCGGTCTCGAGCACGAGCCCGTGTGCGGGGATGCCGGCTTCGCGCAGCTGCGCCAGCGTGCGATCGAGGCGCCGCCCGGCGGCGGCCCGCCGCGTGTCCTCGTAGACGACGTATCCGGCCTCGGGCGTCGACACCGGGGCGAGGACGGTGACGAGATCGACGTCCTGCTCCTCCGCCTTCCGCTTGACGGCGTCGATCAGCCCGCCGCCCGTGACCGTCTCGTTCGCGACCACGAGCAGGTGCCTCACCGCCGCACCTCCTCGGTCGCCGTCTCAGTGGCAGTCTCGCGACCGCCGTTCAGGATCGCGTGCTTCGCGCCCGGCACGCCGTACTCGTACGGGTTCCCGACGACCTGAGGAATCTCGTCGAAGTTGAAGAGCGGCGGCGGCGAGGACACTTGCCACTCGAGCGTGTTGGCTCGCCACGGGTTCGCCGGCGCCCGCGGGCCGCGTGCCCAGCTCACGACCATGTTGTAGATGAAGACGATGAACGACGCGCCGAGGACGAACGACGAGATCGAGATGACGAAGTTCCAGTTGCTGAACTGGTCCTCGTACGTGTAGACGCGCCTCGGCTGGCCCTGGATGCCAATGAGGTGCATCGGGAAGAACGTGGCGTTGAAGGCGACGAACGTCATCCAGAAGTGCACCTTCCCGAGCGTCTCGTTGTACATCCGTCCGGTCATCTTCGGGAACCAGTAGTAGAACCCGGCGAAGATCGTGAACAGCGAGCCTCCGAGCAGCACGTAGTGGATGTGCGCGACGACGAAGTACGTGTCCGAGGTGGCGATGTCGATCGGGACTGCACCCAGGTAGATCCCGGACAGGCCGCCGATCACGAACATCGAGACGAACCCGAGCGCCCATAACATCGGCGTCGCGAAGTTGATCCTCCCCTCCCAGGTCGTCGCGAGCCAGGAAAAGACCTTGATGCCGGTCGGGACCGCGATCAGCAGCGTCGTGATCATCATGGGGATTCGCAGCCATGGCGCCATCCCGGCGACGAACATGTGGTGAGCCCAGACCGAGAAGCCGAGGATCAGGATCGCGACCAGCGAGAGGGCCATCAGCCGGTAGCCGAAGATCGGCTTGCGGGACATCGCCGAGATCACCTCCGAGGCGATCCCGAAGCCGGGCAGCATCATGATGTAGACGGCCGGGTGCGAGTAGAACCAGAAGATGTGCTGGTACCCGAGGGGGTAGCCGCCGTTGATCACGTCGAAGAAGTGCGTGTGCATGACCCGGTCGAACATCACGAAGAACTGCGAGCCGGCGATGAACGGCGTCGCGATCACGACCAGCAGTGAGGTCGTGAAGTTCGCCCAGACGAGCAGCGGCATGCGCCAGAAGGTCATGCCCGGCGCGCGCATCGTGATGATCGTGACCAGGAAGTTGAGCGCCGTCGCGATCGACGAGGCGCCGGCCCACTGGACAGCCATCGAGAAGAAGACGTTTCCGAACGGCTGGTCGACGGAGAGCGGCGCGTAGTTCGTCCACCCGGCGCCGAAGCCCGGGAAGAAGAAGCTCGTGAGCATCATGATCCCGGCGATCGGGAGCAGCCAGTACGACAGGGCGTTCAGGCGTGGGAACGCCATGTCGGGCGCGCCGATCATGATCGGCAGCACGTAGTTCGCCAGCCCGGCGAAGGCCGGGATCACAAACAGGAAGATCATCAGCGCGGCGTGGGCCGTGAAGAGCTCGTTGTAGGTCTGCGAGTCGACGAAGTCCGCCTCGGGCCGCGCGAGCTCGGCGCGGACGAGCATCGCCATCAAACCGCCGGCGAGGAAGAAGAAGACCGTGGTGACGACGTACTGGATTCCGATCACCTTGTGATCGGTGTTGATCCGGAAGTAGTCGGTCCAGCGCTTGGCGCCGTGGCCCGAGTGGTCCTCGGGCTGGGTCGGATATCCGAAGGCCCAGCGGAGCCAGTAGTCGAAGGCTCCGAGACCGGCGAGGAACCCGAGTGGCGCCGCAGTCAGGAACGCCGCCGTGATGATCGGCTCCCAGTCGATGATCGGACGCCAGCCGGCCAAGGCTCGGATCCCGACGACGAGACCGACCCCAAGGGCGCCGAAGAGCGCGGTCATCCAGATCGCGCGGAGCCAGCCCGGAGCCAGGAGGCGCCAGAGGCCGGTCCGCCGCGGGCGCGGCGCCGCGGGAGCCACGTGCTCTTCGGTCTGGCCGTGGACGGTCGTCAACTCATGCCCCCTGGAGTGGTGCGCGACGATAACCAGCGTTCAAAGTCGGCTGCGGAGGTGACGATCGCCCGGGTTCGCATCAGCGCATGGCCGAGCCCGCAGAGCTCGGTGCAGATCAGGCGGTAGCTGCCGGTCTCGGTCGGCGTGATCGTGATCTGAGTCGTGATCCCCGGGACGGCGTCCTGCTTCTGGCGGAACTCCGGCACCCAGAACGAATGGATCACATCTCGGGCCGAGAGGTAGAGCCGCGTCGAGCGATTGACCGGAAGGCGCAGGTTCGGCGACGCCTTGCAGCCGTCCACGATCCGGCCGGCGTCGCGCTCGACGCACGCCATCTCGTCCTCTCCCGGCACCTTCCCCGCAGGCGGATAGAGGAACATCCAGGCGAACTGCTGGCCCCAGACCTCGACACGGAGCGCATTGTCGGGCACGCGGTCGTTCTGCACGAGCGCGACGGAGCTGACGATGATCATCGCGATCACGAGAACCAGCGGGATGGCCGTCCAGGCGATCTCGATCCCGGTGTGGCCGTGGATCGGCGGGCCGTCGGAGTCGTCGTCCGGCCGGGCCCGGAACTTGAAGAGCGAGTAGACGCTGATCGCCGCCACGACGGCGAAGATCCCGATGCAGATCGCGGTCACGAACCAGAAGACGAAGTCGATCCGCTCTGCTTCTTTCGACGACTGCTCCGGGAGCCAGGGGACGAAGATCGCGAGCGCCGTCGCGAGCGCCGCGAAAACGAGGGAAACCAGGAGAACCTTGATCAGGGACCCGGCGCGCACCGCCCGCGAGCCTACCGAGTTAGTCGCGCGGCTGGAGCGGGTACACAGGCGGTGGTTGCGGAGGGCGTCCGCTCGGCGCAACCGCGAAAAGGAGGCACTGAATGGGACTCGGAGTAAGCCTGTTGCTGATCGCCGTCGGGGCGATTCTCGTGTGGGGTCTGCAGAGCGACGTCGCAGGCATCAGCGAGGACGCCATCGGCGTCATCCTGATGGTCGTCGGCGCAGCCGGACTGATTCTCTCGATGATCTTCTGGTCCAGCTGGGGCGGCGTGGGAGGCCGTCGCCGCTCGACGTACGTCGAAGAGGGCCCGCCCCCAGCCTGAGGGAGAACGGCAGCGCGGGCGGCCGTCCCGTCCGCGCCTGCCTTCACTCGCCTTGGAGCCGACCGACGACAGGATCGCGGAGCTCGAGCAGAGGCTCGACGAGCTGGAGAAGCTCGACGAGCTCAAGACACAGTTCGTCACGCTGGCGTCTCATGAGCTCCGGACACCGATCTCCGTCGTCCACGGAATCGCCACGACGCTCCACCTCCGCGGCAACGAGCTCTCGCGCGAGCAGCTTTCGGACCTTCGCCTGACCCTGTACGAGCAGAGCTGCCAGCTCGTGAAGCTCGCAGATCAGCTCCTCGACCTCTCGCGGCTCGACGCGCAGGCGATCGCGTTGATGCCGGAGCGATTCCACCCGCGTGAGCGCATCGACAAGCTCCTGGCCCGCATCGCACCCGAGCGGATCGACGACGTCGAGGTCGGCGTGGAGCCGGCACTCGAGGTCGTGACCGACGCCCACGCCTTCGAGCGCGTGATCGGGAACCTCCTGACCAACGCCCTTCGGTACGGCGAGCCGCCGATCGAGGTACGGACTCGCTGGAGCGAGGTCATGGACCTGGTCGTCGTGGACCATGGCCCGGGAGTCCCGGACGAGTTCGTCCCGCTCCTCTTCGAGCGGTTCTCACAGGCGAAGGGCTCGAGACGACAGGGCGCCGGTCTCGGCCTTGCAATCGCGAAGTCCTTCGCGAACGCACTCGGCGGCGACCTGCGCTACGAGCCGGCCGAGCCATCCGGCGCCTGCTTCCACTTCGAGCTGCCGCGCGAGTTCGCGGCCTAGAGCTAGAGCCCGGTCATCGGGTCGACCGCTGCGCCCCGGACCCGCACCTCGAAGTGCAGGTGCGGCCCGGTGGAGTTCCCGCTCGAGCCGACCCGGCCGATGCGTTGGCCGGACTGGACGTACTGGCCGACGCGGACTCCGACCCGTGAGAGGTGCGCGTACATCGTTCGCGTGCCGCCCCCGTGCGCGATCGTCACGAGCCTCCCCCAGCCGCCGGCGCTGGAGCCCGCGAAGGTGACTCGGCCCGATGCTGCGGCGACGACGGGCGTTCCCCGGCTGCTGCGATAGTCGATCCCCGTGTGGAAGCGGTTGCCGCGTGGACCGAAGGCGTCGCTGTACGCACCCGCGACCGGAGTCGAGAGCCAGATCGGACAGCTCGGCGGCGCCGCTCTGAGCGCCACGACCACTGCGGCCCCGGCGACGCCGTCAGCCTGCAGGCCGGCCCAGCGCTGGAACTTGCGCAGCGCCTTGCCCGTGGCGGCGCCGAAATGCCCGTCCAGCTTGCCCGACGGAAACCCGTGCGAGGCGAGGGCGAATTGGAGCGCAGCGACGTCCCACCCTCGCGAGCCCGGTGCCAGGATGCGCCCGCCGAGTGACGGCTTCTTGCCGAACCTGCCCAGGGCTCGCTTCGTGCGCGGGCCGGGGACTCCGTCGACGGGCAGGCGCGCGCGGTGCTGGAACCGGCGCACGCCGGAGACCGTGCTCGGGCCGAGGACGCCGTCGACGGTGCCACCGTAGAACCCTCGCTGCCGAAGCCCCACCTGAAGGGCGGCGACCTCGGGATCACCCGCCGCCCACGCGCCGGGCGCGAGCAGGAGCGATACGAAGAGTGTTACGGCCGCAGTTCTCTTATCCACATGCACCTCCCTCGAAAGAGGGACTAGTGCCTGTATCGGCCGCTAAAGAGCGCCCTTTAGCGTGAGCTTTTGTCCACCCCTTCGAATCTGCGTGCTACCTCCGTCCAGTGTACGCAGTTCCACCAAGTTTCCAGGTATTCCGGGCGCCTGTTCTGATATTTGAGGTAGTAGGCGTGTTCCCAGACGTCGATGCCGAGAAGCGGCTCGTCGCTCTGCATCAAGGGGCTGTCTTGGTTAGCGGTGGAGTAGACGGCGAGGCCCGTTCCGTCGTGGACGAGCCAGGTCCAGCCGCTTCCGAACCGCTTGACGCCGTGATCGTTTACGAGCGCCTTGAGCTCGTCGACCGAGCCGAACACGTCGTCGATCGCGGCTTTCAGGTCGCCTTCCGGCTCTCCGCCGCCGTCGGGGCTCATGGTCTCCCAGAAGAGCGTGTGGTTCGCGTGGCCGCCGGCGTTGTTCCGGACGGTGGCGCGGATCTCGTCCGGGATCGCGTCGAGGGCCGCGAGCACGGACTCGACGGAGTTGTTCTCCCACTCGGTGCCGGCCAGCGCCTTGTTCGCGTTGTCGACGTAGGCCTGGTGGTGCTTGTCGTGGTGGAGGCGCATCGTCTGCTCGTCGATGTGCGGCTCGAGCGCCGCGTAGTCGTACGGCAGCGGGGGAAGCTCGAAGGGCATGGCTCTCCTCTCTTCGCGGTTCAGGAGAGCCTAAATGCGCTGGCTATACTCGCCTGCCGACGGGCCGTTAGCTCAGTTGGTAGAGCAGGGGACTCTTAATCCCAAGGTCGAAGGTTCGAATCCTTCACGGCCCACCTCTTCCGCTTACTTCCGGCTAACAGGGGCCGCCTACCCTGGGAGCGTGAAGGCCCTGAAGATCTTCCCTCTCGTCGCGCTTGCGCTGCTCCCGGCCGCTGCATACTCGCCCGCCGGCGAAGCGCGCACCGGCGCCGACTGCACGGTTCGCCAGACGGGCCTGCGGCCGCTCACCGACATGAACAAGACGCGCTATCGGGGCCACCTCGGCGGCCTGTACCCGGCCGGCGCGAACAAGCCTCCGCGGCTGCACCGGCAGCGCGGGCTCGACGCGGCTCGGCGCGTACGTCCGATCCGCGGGCGGATCGGCGTCCTCGGCGTCGGGATGTCCAACGCGATGACCGAGTTCGCGGCCTTTGCGAAGTCGGCTGCGCAGGATCCGTCGACGAGCCGGAGCCTGACCTTCGTCGAGGGGCCGGGCGGCGGTTGGGACGCTACACGGATCTCGAAGCCCAAGGCCGCCTACTGGACGAGCCTCGACGCCCGCATTCGGCGTGCACGGCTCACGCGCGGCCAGGTCCAGGTCGTCTGGCTGAAGCAGGCGATCGCGGGCGAGGACCGTCCGTTTCCGCAGGACGCCCGGACGCTCCAGACGCATCTCCGCACCATCGTCCGGCTCCTCTCGACCCGTCTCCCGAACCTGCGTCTGATCTACGTCTCGAGCCGGACGTACGGCGGCTATTCGGTGACCCACCTGAACCCCGAGCCGTTCGCGTACGAGACCGGCTTCGCCGCGAAGTGGCTGGTGCAGGACGGCATCCAGGGTCGCCTCGGCCGTGTCTGGGTCGGATGGGGCCCCTATCTCTGGACGGACGGCCTGGCCGGCCGGCGCGACGGCCTGACGTGGGCGTGCGAGGACGTGCTGGAGGACGGGATGCACCCCTCGCCGAGCGGCGTACGCAAGGTGTCCCGCCTGCTGTCGGACTTCTTCAAGGCCGATCCGACAGCCAAGACCTGGTTCGCACCCGCTGCCTGACTCATAGGCTTCCCGGGCCGTGAAGGTCCTCTCCGTCGTCGGGAACCGGCCCCAGTTCATCAAGTCGGGCCCACTGTCGCTCGCGCTTCGCGAGCGCGGGATCGACGAGGTCGTCGTCCACACGGGCCAGCACTACGACCGTGAGCTCTCGGAGGTCTTCTTCGAGGAGCTCGAGCTGCCGCCGCCCACCTACTCGCTCGACCTCCAGACAGCGGATGTCGGCCGCCTGGCGCCGGCGATCGCGGAGAATGTCGACGCCGAGCGGCCGGACTGGGTTCTCGTCTACGGCGACACGAACTCGACGCTTGCGGGGGCGAGGGCGGCGGGTGAGACCCCGGTCGCACACGTGGAGGCGGGGCTTCGGAGCGGCGACCTCACCATGCCCGAGGAGCACAACCGCATCGAAGTCGACCGCATCTCGGCACTCCTCTTCACACCGGACGAGCGCTCGAAGGACGTGCTCCAGGAGGAGGGCGTTCCGGGCCGAATCGACGTGGTCGGAGACGTCATGGCCGACGCGAACATGCGCCTTGCCCCCCTGGCCCGCGAACGATCTCGCATCCTCCAGGAGGTGGATGTCCAGCCGGGCGAATACGCCGTCGCCACGGTGCACCGCGAGGCGAACGTGCGCCCCGACCGCCTGGCCCGCATCCTCGACGGCCTGTCCCGTCTGGGCGAGCGCGTGATCCTTCCGGCGCACCCGAGAACCCGAGCCGCGATCGCTAGTAACAGACTGTTACTTGACACGAATGTCGCGCTGGTCGATCCACTGGGGTACATGGACTTCGCGGCGCTGGCCTCACAGGCCAGGGTGATCCTCACCGACTCGGGCGGGCTCCAGAAGGAGGCGTACTGGTACGGCGTCCCGTGCGTGACCCTCCGCCCCTCGACCGAGTGGAAGGACACCGTCGAGCTGGGCGCGAACGTGCTGGTTGACGACGATCCCGACGAGATTGCGAAAGCGGCGGCGAATGCCCACATGCCCCCCAACCGTCCAGAGTTGTACGGCGACGGCCAGGCCGCGGGCCGAATCGCAGACGTTCTGATTAGCCTGTGACGCATGCTTGAAGAGAGAACAGAGCCGCTCGCGCCACAGTCCCAGGACGCCAAGACCTGGGATGCCGCCGTCGTCGGCGCCGGGTACGTCGGCGTCCCGCTCGCGCACACACTGGCGAAGGCCGGCCGCGCGGTCCTGCTGATCGACGTCTCGCCCGAGGTCGTCGACGGAATCAACCGTGGCGTGAGCCACATCATCGACGTGCCCTCCGAGGAGCTCGCGCCGCTCGTCCGGGACGGGCAGATTCGCGCGACGACGGACTACAACGAGATCCGGCGCGCCGACGCGATCCTGATCGCGCTGCCGACTCCGCTGTCGAAGCAGCGGGAGCCCGACCTCTCGATCGTCATCAGCGCCGCCGAGCAGATCAGCGTGCGGCTGCGGAACGGCCACCTCGTCGTCCTCGAGTCCACCACGTACCCACGGACGACCCGCGAGGTGATCCAGCCGATCCTGGAGAGCACCGGGCTCAAGGCCGGCCGGGACTTCCACCTCGCGTTCTCGCCCGAGCGGGTCGACCCCGGCAACGGCACCTGGACGACCAAGAACGTCCCGAAGGTCGTCGGCGGGCTCACCCCGGAGTGCACGGAGCGCGCCGCCCAGCTGTACGAGGGAGCCGTCGACACCGTTCATCGCGTCTCGACGCCGGAGGCCGCCGAGCTGACGAAGCTCCTGGAGAACATCTACCGCTCCGTCAACATCGCGCTCGTCAACGAGCTCGCGCAGCTCTGCGAGCGGATGGAGATCGACGTCTGGGAGGTGATCGAGGCCGCGGCTACGAAGCCGTTCGGCTTCATGAGCTTCCAGCCGGGGCCCGGCCTCGGCGGGCACTGCATCCCGATCGATCCCTTCTACCTGACCTGGAAAGCGCGCGAGTACGACTTCGCGACGGAGTTCATCGAGCTCGCCGGGAAGGTCAACGAGAACATGCCGTACTACTGCCGCTCGCTCGTCTCGCAGGCGCTCAACCACGGCCGCCAGCGCTCGCTGAGCGGAGCAAAGGTGCTCGTGCTCGGCGTCGCCTACAAGGCGGACATCGGCGACACGCGCGAGTCGCCCGCGCTCAAGCTGATCGAGCTGCTCCGCACCGCCGGCGCCGAGGTCTCGTACCACGACCCGCACGTCACCGAGCTCCCCGAGGCCGGCCTGAGCTCCGCGCCGCTCGAGCCCTCTGATCACGACTGCGTCGTCATCGTCACCGCGCACTCGGGCATCGACTACGACGACATTGTCGAGCGGTCGCACGTCGTCGTCGACCTCCGCAACGCCACAGGTCAGAACGGGAAGGCGAGCGAGAAGGTCTGGAAGCTCTGATGCGGGTCGGCCTCGCCGGCCTCGGCTACTGGGGCCCGAACCTCGCCCGAAACTTCGACGACCTCGCGGAGCTGACCTGGCTCTGCGACCTTGCTCCCGACCTGCTCGACCAGTTCGGCGCCCGCTACCCGGGCGCTCGCATGACGAGCCGGTTCGACGATCTCCTCGAGGACGACTCGCTCCAGGCCGTCGTCGTCGCCACACCGGTGACGACGCACTACGAGCTCGCGCGCCGAGCGCTCGAGGCCGGCAAGCACGTCTTCGTCGAGAAGCCCCCGGCGCTCGCCGCCTCGGAGGCCGACGAGCTCGTCGCGCTCGCGGAGGAGCGCAACCTCGTCCTCCTCCCGGGTCACCTTCTGCTCTACCACCCGGCCGTGGCGAAGCTGAAGGAGCTGATCGAGAGCGGCGAGCTGGGCGACGTCCTCTACCTGTATGGGAACCGTCAGAACCTCGGCCAGATCCGCAAGGACGAGAACGCGCTCTGGTCGCTCGGCGTCCACGACCTGTCCGTGATCCTCCACCTGATCGGTGAGGAGCCTTCCGAGGTCTGGGCCCGCGGCGAGTCGTACCACCACGAAGGCGTCGAGGACATCGTGTTCTGCTACCTCCGCTTCCCGTCGGGAGTCGTGGCCCACATGCATCTGTCGTGGCTCGATCCGCACAAGAAACGCGAGATGACCGTGGTCGGCAAGAACAAGATGGCCGTCTTCGACGACATGGACCTCGAGCGCAAGATCACGGTGTACGACAAGGGCACGGAGCAGCGGGCAGAGAGCTACGGGGAGTGGCGAACGCGCACGGGCGACATCTACATCCCGAAGATCCCGAACGACGAGCCGCTGCGGCTCGAGTGCCGGCACTTCCTCTCGCTCGTTGCGGGGGACGGTGACCCGATGGTCGCCGCGCGTGACGGCGCGGCCGTCGTCCGAGTGCTCGAGCAGCTCCAGCACAGTCTCGAACGGGCACCGGTCTGAACTACGAAGCCGGCGAGAACGTCGTCATCTATCCCGGCACGGTGATCGGCGACGGCTGCCGGATCGGAGACAACGTCGTCCTCGGGAAGCAGCCATCGCTGTCGCCACGGTCGACGGCGAAGCGGGAGGAGCTGTCCCCGCTCGAGCTCGGGGAGGGGACGATCGTGTCGACCGGCGCGGTGGTCTTCGCGGGAACGCGGATCGGCGCGCGGTCGGTGATCGGCGACCAGAGCTGTGTGCGCGAGCGCTGCGAGCTCGGCGAGGACGTCGTCGTCGGCCGCGGCTCGCTCGTCGAGAACGACACGACGATCGGCGCCCGGACGAAGATCCAGGCTGAGGCGTACGTGACGGCGTACTCGACGCTCGAGGAGGACGTCTTCATCGCTCCCTGCGTCGTGACGACGAACGACAACTTCATGGGGCGGACCGAAAAGCGGCACGAGCTCCGCAAGGGCCCGACGATCCGGCGCGGCGCCCGCGTCGGGGGAGCGGCGGTGCTTCTCCCAGGGGTCGAGGTCGGTGAGGAGGCGTTCGTGGGCGCCGGCGCCGTGGTCACGAAGGACGTCCCGGCGCGGGCCGTGGTCGTCGGCAACCCTGCGCGGCAGATCCGCGAGGTGCCGGAGGACGAGCTGCTCTAGCGGCGGACGATTCGGAGGGTGTACGACGTGCTGCCCGGCTCGGCGATCGAGACCTGGAGGTAGTAGATGCCGGCGCGACGGATGCGGCTTCGCAGGCCGAAGCGCACGACCTTCACTCGGCCCAGGCTGACCGACTGCGCAGCGACGTTGGCCAGCGACCGCCGCTCGTTCACGCTCCGCGTTCCGGGCTTCAAGAGCACGACGTTCACGTTGGCGGTCGCCCGGCTCAGGGTGGCCACCAGCCGGCCGCCGCGCCGCAGCCGCACGGCGTAGACGTCGTTCTGGTCGTCCCAGAAGTCGAGCGCGGCGGTGCGGTTCTTTGTCGGCTTTCGGACGCGGAATGACCTGGCACCGGTGTCGTCGTTCGGCTCGGCCTGGTCGACCGCGGCCAGGCGGCCCAGGTAGTTGACCCCGGCCGAGACGTTCAGCCGGCCCCACCCGCTCACCGCGTCACGGCCCTCGGCACAGCGACGGCAGCCGGTCGCCGCGGTCATGTCCGTCGCCGAGCGCTGGAGGAGTCCCATGACCTGCTCCCGCCGCGCATTTGGCCAGGCTCCGCGGACCAGCACCGCCGCCGCCGAGGCGACGGCCGCCGCGAACGAGGTCCCCTGGGGCCGCAGGTACTCCGGGGGGCCGCAGTCGGAGTACCCCTGGTCGGCGCAGAGCGGTCGCCGTGCAGTGATTCCGCGCGGGAGCGTCGAGAAGAGCTCGTCGCCCGGTGCCGCGATGTCGTTGTAGACCGGGTCACGGTTCGAGAAGCCCGGCACGGAGCCGTCACGTGAGAACGCGCTCACGCCGAGCACGTGCGGCAGCGCCGCCGGATAGCTCGCATAGCGCCACGGCATCTCCGGCGCGTTGTCACCGTTCCCGACCGCCGCAACGACGATCACGCCCTTGCGGATCGCGTACTCGACGGCGTTGGCCTCGAGCGGCGAGAAGCTGTCCCTGCGCTGATCTCCCGGGTCGCGCACGCCGCCGAGACTGAGGTTGATCACCGTGGCGCCCTCGTCGACCGCCCAGCGGATCGCGCGCGCCTCCGCCTCCAGCGGGACGACGCCGTCGGGACGGACAACCTTCGCGACCAGCAACTGGGCGGGGAACGCCATGCCGGAGATCCCCTCGCCGTTGTTCAGCGACGCCGCGATCAGGCCGGCGATGAACGTGCCGTGGCCGTGCCGGTCGCGCCGCGCCGAGCCGCCGACGAAGCTCCGCGCTGCGGCGATCCGTCCTGCGAACTCCGGATGCCCCGCGTCGATGCCGGAGTCGATGACTGCGACGCGCATCGCGGGAAGCGTGGGGCGCTGGAGCCAAGCGCCGAATGCCTGCACGGCATCGAGGTGCCACTGGCGGGTCGCCATCGGGTCGGTCGGCAGGAACGAGAGCGCTCGACCCCTGGATCCGAGCCGCTCGACGTAGGCGACGCCGGGAAGCTTCGCGACGCCTTTGGCCTGGGTCGCATCGAGCGCGATCGCGAAGGGAGCCAGCGGCTCGACCGTGCCGCCCGTGCGGCTCTCGACCGCTGCAGCGACGGCCGCGCGATCCGCTCCCGGTGCGATCCCGACCGCGAAGCGCGCGGCGTCGGCGGCACCCGGCAACCGCGAGAGCGAGCGCTGCGATCGCGAGCAGGCGTCTCATCCCGTCACAACCAAAGTCTGACTGGTTCCGGCGACGAGGCCGCGGCCGGGCCGCGTGATCCGGGCGCGATACCGCCCCGGCGGAACGTTGATCGCGGCACTGAATGTGCCGTCCTCGGCGACGGTCGCCCGCCCGACCCTGCCCCAGACCGTTCCGGTTTGCCGCTGGATCTCAACCGCTGCTCCGATGATCGCCGGCCGCATGGTGCCACGAAGCTCCAGAGCGTCCATGACCGGGAGCAGCCGAACCTGAGGCGCCACGCCGAGGCGGATCGCGCCCGTTCGGGCGCCGCCGAGGCTGAGCCGGTATTGCGCCGTCGCTGTCGGCCGCACGGCGACCGAGAGGCTGCCGTCGGCTGCAGGCTTCGGCGTCGCCACCACGCGCCAGCCCGTGGGTCCCAGGTGCTCCATGCGAAAGCCATCGACACCGCGAGCGGTGCCCGTGAGCCGAGTCGTGCCTCCGAACACATGGGGCTTCGCGGGCTGCGGCAACGAGAGGACGCCGACACGGAACCACGTCGAGCGGAGGCCGAGCTCGCGGCGCAGGTCACCGGCCTTGGCAGAGCCCTCGCCTCCCGTGCCGACCCCGACGACGATGTCCGCCCGGGCCGACGCGTTCGTCGTCGTCCTCACGTCGAGCAGGCGGCCCGGCGCCTTGAGGGCGCGCTGGAGACGTCCAGCCGGCATCGGGACCGGACCCCAGGTGTGGTGCGGCGAGATCGAGTCGTACGGATCGGCGACACCCGTCAGGTACGGCGTTCGCTTCGACCCGGCCCAGACGTCCTCGACGGAGGCCGTCCGGCCGCCCGAGGTCGAGTGGAAGTACGCGATCACGAGGCGGCCGCCATACATGAGCACCTCGCCGGCCGTCTCGTCGACGGCGGCGTTCGTGGACTCCTCCTCCTCGTCCACCCCGCGATAGACCTGGCTGCGGACATCGGGGAAGAGGTCGAACGCGCCGCCGGTCTTCCGAGTCGCCAGCGCGTAGGAGCGTGCCGCCACGGCCTGGGCCTTCAAGACCTCGGGCGCCCAGTCGTCCGGAACCTCTGCGGGGACGACGCCGTAGAGATACTGCTCGAGCCCGACGACGTTGATCGCCCGCAGGCGCTGCCCGACCTTGTCGACCTGAATCGTCCCGCGGTAGCGGCGCCCGAGCTGCAGCGGCTCGTCGCCGGGCAGGAACACGAGCGGCGCCGTCAGCACGGCACGCTTCTTCACGCCCCTGACCTTGACCTTCAAGCCTGGGCCGACCACCTGCTTCCCGACGACCGTCCGCGTACGGCCGGAAGCGTCGCGAACCCGGTACGGCGCCTCGGACGAGATCGTCAGAGTCGGCTTGCTGCCGGCGAGCAGGACTCGGACCTTGGCGACCGGCGCCTTGCCGATCGTCGTCCCGCGGTAGTAGTGCGCGAGGATGCGCCGATAGTCGTGTCCCCTGCGCGCAAAGCCGTTCGCGCCCCACTGGCTCATCCCGACGCCGTGGCCCCATCCGCGTCCGCTGATCAGGAAGACCGGGTCGCCCGGGCGGGGAGCCGCTTCTCCCTGCGCCGGTCGCCGCGATCCGGCCACGCCGAGGCTCGCCGCGAGGAGCGCAACGAGAACGCCGGCTGTCAGGACAAGGCCGCGAGACATAGGCATTTACGTGACCCGAGATTCCGCAGGAATCTGTCTGAGGCTAGCGCATCCTCACGTCTGCGACCGCTCCTCGTACCGATTCCTAACAGACGCGTTTCTGCCTCGGTTCCAGCGGAAACCACCTCGCCGTGACCGCACGTCGCTCGCTCCTCCCTGCGCGCTACCGAGACCCGCAGCACCTGGCGCGCGGCGGCATGGGCGACGTCTACCGGGCCACCGACACGCAGCTCGGGCGCACGGTGGCGATCAAGGTGCTGGCGGACCGGTACGCAGACGACGACTCGGTGCGGGAGCGGTTCAAGCGCGAGGCTCTCGCCGCGGCGCGGCTCTCAGGTTCTCCGAACACGGTCACGATCTTCGACGTCGGCGAGTCGGACGGACATCCGTACATCGTCATGGAGCTCCTCGAGGGCGGCACGCTCCAGGATCGCCTGAGGGCCGGCGGCGCCCAGGATCCCGCGGATGTCCTCCGCTGGCTCGAGCAGGCGGCCGGCGCGCTCGACGCTGCGCATGCCGCCGGCGTCGTCCACCGCGACGTCAAGCCCGGAAACCTGCTCCTGAACGGTCGTGGCGAGGTGTCCGTCGCCGATTTCGGCGTCGCGAGCGCCGTCGGGCTGGCCTCCATGACCATGACCGGAACCGTTCTCGGCACCGCCGGCTACCTCTCGCCCGAGCAGGCGAAGGGGCGAGCGCGCCACGCCGGCCAGTGACCGGTACGCGCTCGGCGTGGTGGCCTACGAGCTCCTGACGGGAGAGCGGCCGTTCGCGTCCGACTCCGCGACCGCCGAGGCGGCCGCGCACGTCCACGCGCCCATTCCCTCTCCCAGCCGGCACGGCGACGTCCCTCCCGAGCTCGACCCGGTGCTGCGCCGCGCGCTCGCCAAGGATCCCGGCGAGCGCTATGCGAGCTCGGCCGACTTCGTCGCTGCGCTCCGCGAGGCGCTCTCGCATGCGGCGGGTGAGACGCGCGCGCTCGCGGCGGTGCAAGAGGAGGAGTACACGCCCGCCGCCGTGCCGGCGCGGCGGCTGAATCCACTGGTTTGGGTGGCTGCGGCGATCCTCGGGCTCCTGGCGCTCGGCGCGGGCCTCGGCATGGCCGGGGTCCTCGGCGACGACGAGGAGCCGCAGACCCGCACGGTCGTGGAGACGCAGGTGACGACGGAAGCGGGACAGCCGACAACGGTCCGCGAGACGGTCACGACGGCTCCGGCGACGACGAGCGAGCCGACTACCGCCGCGACCGCGACAACGGCTCCCTCCGACGCGAGCGGGGAGGAGCTGACCGACCAGGCGACAGCGCTCCTGAGCCAGGGCCGCTGGACGGAGGCCGAGGCCGTCGCCCGCCAGGCGCTCACGAAGCTCGAGGGCACCGGTGAGCTCTACGAGGCGTACGCGTACTACAACCTCGGCCGGGCGCTCGTCGAACAGGGGCGGTGCGACGAGGCACTTCCGTATCTCGAACGCTCGGAGCAGATCCAGGGCAGCCGCAAGGAAATCCGCGACGCGCGCAAGCGCTGCCGCTAGCGAGGGACAGTCCCTCGGGCCTGTCCGCTCCAGCCGAGGAGTGCGTGACGAGAGCGTGACGTTTCGTCCACGAAGAGCCGGGGCTCGGACAGGTGCGCCATCCTGCCGGGGCGGCGAGCCGGTGCAGGGCTGTCCGTCGCGGACGACCCAATCGGTCAGTTGTCCCTGGTCCGGCACCGCCTAAGCTTCCGAGCATGCGGATCCTCGTGACCGGCGCGGCCGGTTTCATCGGCTCGAACTTCGTCCACTACTGGCTCGACCGGCACCCGGAGGACGAGGTGATCGCGCTCGACCTCCTCACCTACGCGGGCAACCGTGCGAACCTCGAGGACGTCGAGGACCGCATCACGTTCGTCGAGGGCGACATCGCCGACCCCGACCTCGGGCGTCGGCTCTTCGAGGATCAGGGCGCCGAGGTCGTCGTCAACTTCGCGGCCGAGTCGCACAACAGCCTCGCTGTCGTCGACCCGGGCCGCTTCTTCCGCACGAACGTGATCGGGACGCAGACGCTCCTCGACGCAGCCCGCCAGGCCGGAACGGTCAAGCGCTTCCACCACGTCTCCACGTGCGAGGTCTACGGCGACCTCGCGCTCGACAGCGACGAGGTCTTCACGGAGGACTCGCCGTACGAGCCGCGCACTCCCTACAACGCCTCCAAGGCGGCCGCCGACCACGCCGTGCGCGCCTACCACGAGACCTACGGCCTTCCGATCTCGATCACGAACTGCTCGAACAACTACGGCCCGTTTCAGTTCCCGGAGAAGGTGATTCCGCTCTTCGTCACGAACGCGCTCGACGACAAGCCGCTGCCCATGTACGCATCGACGCAGAACAAGCGCGAGTGGCTCCACGTCCGGGATCACTGCCGAGCGATCGAGCTCGTGCTCGAGTCGGACAAGGTCGGCGAGACCTACAACGTCGGGTCCGGCATCGAGGCCTCGATCGAGGAGATCGCCGACCTCGTCCTCGAGCACACGGGCAAGCCCGACTCGCTGAAGAAGATCGTCCCGGACCGCCCGGGGCACGACCGGCGGTACCTCCTCGACTCTTCGAAGCTCCGGCGGGAGCTCGGCTGGGAGCCGGAAGTCGGCTGGGAGGACGGCCTGCGCGAGACCGTCGAGTGGTACGCGGCCAAGCGCGAGTGGTGGGAGCCGCTTCGCGACCGCGCGCCGGTCGAGGAGACCGCCTGGCGCTAAGACGAGTGGAGGAAGCGCGCCTCGAGGAGCAAGAGGCCGGCCTCACGCCGGTGACCGACGGCTGGTTCGTGGTCAACGTGCGAGACGGCGCCTGGGTGACGAACGAGTCCCTCGGAGACGTCTTCGTCGTCGAGGGAGACGACGCGCCGTTTCCGGACATTGGGTTCAGCCTGGCCGTGTTCCAGCCAGGACAGGTGAGCAGGTATCACCGAGAGGCGAACCAGGAGGACTTCCTCGTTCTTGCCGGTGAATGCCTGCTGCTGGTCGAGGGCGAGGAGCGTCCCCTTCAGGCGTGGGACTTCGTGCACTGCCCGCCGGACACTGAGCACGCGTTCGTCGCGACCGGAGACGTTCCGTGCGTGATCTTCATGGCCGGAGCGCGGAAGGGCTGGCCCGAGAAGGGCATCGTCTATCCACGCTCCGAGCTGGCGCTCCGCCACGGAGCGGGCGTGGAGACGGAGACGACCTCACCTGCCGAGGCCTACGCCGGGCTCGAGAAGTGGAAGCCCGGGCGGCCCGACAGCTGGGACGGACTGCCGTGGGACTAGAGCCGAGCGAGACAGGCGCGTAGGCCCTCGCGCCAGTGCGGTAGCTGCGGCACGCCCTTCTCGCTGCGCAGCACCGAGTAGGCCGGCCGCGGCGCCGGCGCGCCGAAGTCGGCCGTCGTGATCCGGTGCACGCGGCACTCGAGACCTGCCTCCTCGAAGATCGCCTCCGCGAAGTCGGCCCACGTGCAGTCGCCCTCCGCCGCCACGTGGTAGACGCCGTGCGGCCGGTCGAGCAGCTCCCGCGTCGACTCGGCGAGATGCCCGACGTAGGTCGGCGAGCCGCGCTGGTCGTCCACCACCGACACCTCGTCCCGCTCAGAGCCGAGCCGGAGCATCGTTCGCACGAAGTTGTGGCCCGTCCAGCCGAAGAGCCACGACGACCGGACGATCCAGCCGTCCCGAACCTCCTGCTCCCCCGCGAGCTTCGTCCGCGCGTAGACACCGAGCGGGCTCGTCGGGTCGCTCTCGACGTACGGCTCTCCCTTGCGGCCGTCGAACACGTAGTCGGTCGAGTAGTAGACGACCGGTGCCCCCAGCTCGACGACGTTTCGGGTCCCTTCGACGTTCGCCCGCCGAGCTCCCTCCGGATCCGACTCGGCGTCGTCGACCCTCGTCCAGGCCGCGGCATGCAGGACCAGCTCCGGCGGCTCCTCCAGCGGGTACGGCTCGGCCACGTCCCACTCCGAGCGCGTCACGGCCCGCGCATCGGGAAAGGCTTCCGCCAGCGCCGCGCCGAGCTGGCCGCCGGCGCCGGTGATGAGCTTCACAGCTTGTTGGCGCCGTTCGTGCGGACGAAGTCGTTGACCGCGTAGTACGCCTCGATCGACTCGCCGGCGTCGCCCCAGAACCCCTCGAGCACGTCGTACTCCATCGCCCCGCGGTCGATGAACCAGTTGTTCACGTCCGTGATCTCGAGCTCGCCGCGGCCGGACGGCTCGAGCTCGGGAATGATCTCGAAGACCGCCGACTCGTAGAAGTAGATGCCGGTGACGGCGAACGCGCTCGGCGGCTCCTCCGGCTTCTCGTGGATCCGAACCACCCGCTCCCCGTCCAGCTCCGGGACGCCGAGGTGGCGCAGATGCTCGGGATCCTCCTCGCGCGCAAGCAGGATCCGCGCGCCGGATCCCTGCTCGAGGAAGTTGTCGACCGCGTGCTTGATCGACCGTTCCACGACGTTGTCGGCGAGCATGACGACGATCGGGTCGCCACCCGCGAACCGCTCTGCAAGACCGAGCGCCTCCGCGATCCCCCCGGCCCGCTCCTGGTACGCGTACGACAAGCGGTCGATCCCCCACTCGTGGCCGTTGCCGAGCAGGCGCAGGAACTCGCCCGCGTGGGTCCCGCCCGTCACGACCATCAGCTCGCGGACCTCCGCCGAGACGAGCGCCTCGATGGCGTACGTGACCATCGGCCGGTCGTAGATCGGCAGCAGGTGCTTGTTCGTGATCCGCGTCAGCGGATGGAGGCGCGTTCCGCTGCCGCCGGCGAGGATGACGCCCTTCATCGGTCGCCGATGGTAAGGGCTGCGCTAGCGCCCCGTCGGGCGCAGCGCCGGCGCCGGCGCGGACTCCAGCGGCGACGGCTCGACGCGGAAGACCTTCGCCACGCCCTCCGGCAGCCACCAGTTCCAGCGCCCGAAGATCTTCATCGCGCTCGGCACGAGCAGGGCCCGGATGATCGTGACGTCGATCAGGATCGCCGCCGCCAGGCCCAGGCCGAACTGCTGCAACCCGACGATCGACCCTGCCACGAAGCCCATGAACGCGGCGACCATGATCAGGCCCGCAGCGGTCACGAGCCTGCCGGTCTTGGCCAGCCCCTGGCGGACGGCGGCCTCGTTGTCCTTGGTCGCATCCCACTCCTCGCGCATGCGCGAGACGAGGAACACCTCGTAGTCCATCGACAGGCCGAACAGCATCGCGAAGAGGAAGACCGGGATCCAGCCCTCGATCTGGTCGAACTGGGTGAGGCCGAACGGCTCGCCCGCGCCCAGCTTGAACGCCAGGACGAGGATCCCGTAGGCGGCTGCGATCGAGAGGAGGTTCAGGACGATCGCCTTCAGCGGCAAGAGCAGCGAGCGGAAGGCGCGCACGAGCAGCACGTAGGTCAGCAGCAACACCGCGAGCACGAGCCAGGGGAAGGCGCCGTACGTGATGTCGAGGAAGTCGACGCCGAACGGCGGCCCGCCGCCCGCGAGTACCTCTGCGTTGGCCGGGAACGCCGCGGCCGGGACGATCACGTCACGCAGGCGCTCGACGAACTCCTGCGACTCCGGGAGCCCGTACTCGTGCTTCCCGATCGCCTGGACGTGCAGGTAGCGGCCCGTCTCGTCGACGGTCTGCGGCCCGGCCGCGATCACGTCGGCGACCTCGGAGTCGCCGCGCAGCAGACTCGCGAGCCGCAGCACGCCGAGGCGCACTTCCGCGGTCCGTCGCACCGCCGGCCCGCCCGGTGTCGATCACGATGTCGGTAGGAGCAAGCGCGCCCTCGCCGATCGCCTCGGTCAGGACGTTCAGGCCCTGCACGGCCTCGAGGTCCTGCGGGATGCCCTCGTTCGAGCCCGGCCCGAGCTGCAGGGTCAGCAGCGGCGCCGCGAGCAGCAGCAATGCCGCGGTCGTCCCGGCGGCGAAGGCATACGGGCGCTTCATGATCCGATCCGCCAGCCGCGCCCAGAAGTTGCTCTCGGAGTCCTCGCGCCGCTCGATCACCCGCTTGGGGATCAGGCGCACGCGGTCCATCCGATCCTCGAGCCAGTACATGAGCACCGGCAGGAGCGTGATTGCCGCTGCGACGGAGACGAGCGGGATCAGCAGGCCCGCCAGGCCGAAGCCGCGCATGAAGGGCAGCGGCATGAACAGCATCAGCGCCAGCCCGATCGCGACCGCCGTGCCGCTGAAGACAACCGCGCGGCCCGCCGTGTTCATCGTCACGGCGACGGCGTCCTCCTTCGACCGTCCGGCCTTCCGCTCCTCGCGGTACCGATGCACCATCAGGAGCGAGTAGTCGACGGCGATCCCGAGCCCGATCAGCGTGACCATGTTGGTCAGATAGGTCGAGAGCGTCATGAAGTTCGCGAAGATCCAGACGAACGCGAGCGTGGTCGGGATCGCGACGGCGGCGAGCATGAACGGGAGCAGGAACGCGAGCGTCCCGAAGACGAAGACGAGGATCACGAGCGCGATCGGGACGGCGATCAGCACCTCACCGACGAAGAGGTCGCGGTTCTGGACCGGCTCGAGGTCGCTCTCGATCGCCGACTGACCGGTCACGTAGAGCGTGGCGCCGGGGATGTCGCCCGCAGCCTCGCGCATGGCGCCGGTGTAGCCCTTTGCGTCGGCGGGCTGGAGCTGAGAGACGATGCGGGCTGTGACGACGTCGCCGGCGACGGGCCGGACTTCTTCGAGCTTTCCCGTCTCCAGCGCGGCGGCGGCCCGTGCGGCAGCGGCGCGAGTCGGTTCGACGAGCGACGACGCGGAGCCCGGGCTTGCCCTTGACGACGACCGAGAAGGAGCCGTCGGGCTGCTGGCCGAAGCTGTCCTTGAGGATGTCGCCCGCCTTCTCGCTCTCGGAGCCTGGAAGGACGAAGCGGTTCGTCAGGAGGGCGTTCAGCCCGGCCGACGCCATTCCGGAGACGACGAGGACGACCAACCAGGTCGCGAGAACGAACCAGCGAAACCGAATCATCGTGCGCGCGAGCTGCTCCATCAGCGCGGCCTCCTTGCTCCCAGAACGTTAGTCACCACTAAGCTAGTGGCCGCTAAGTTAAGGAAGTCCGGGGAGGCTGTCAAGGCTACGATGAGGCGCACACGATGCCGCGTAGAAGAGACCTGAGAGAGGAGATCGACGAGCTGTTCGCAGACCTGTGGCAGGTCTCGCGGCTCGGCGGGTTGAGGCGCGGTTTTCGGCCGCAGCTCGACTGCTTTCTCACGGAAGATCCCCCTGCCTTCACCGTGATCGTCGACATCGCCGGGGTCGACCCGGATCGCGTCAGCGTGTCGACCAAAGAGGGCGCCCTCGTCATCTCGGGCGAGCGCGGTCGCGCCGACTGCAGCGGCGGCACGTACCAGCAGATGGAGATCGAGTACGGCTCCTTCCAGCGGGTCATTCAGCTTCCCAACGACGCCGACGCGGCTCAGGCCGAGGCGACATACGAGAAGGGGCTGCTGCGCATCGTGATCCCGATCGCGCAGCGGGAAGCCCTCCCGCGCCCGGTCCCGATCCAGGTCAGGCGAGACACATGACGGACATCGAGTTCGAGCCGACCGAGGCCACGGCGCCCGACGACCTGGAGCTGCCGTCGGCGCTGCCCGTCCTGCCGCTCAAGGAGACCGTGGTCTTCCCGGATTCCGCGACCCCGCTCGCGATCGGCCAGGAGCGCTCGATCAAGCTGATCGACGACGTGGTGGCCGGTAACCGACTGCTCGCGCTGGTTACCGTCAAGTCCGAGGACGTCGAGCAGCCGGTCTGGGACGACCTCTACGGCGTGGGCACCGCCGCGATCGTCCACAAGCTGATCAAGGTCCCGGACGGGACTCTTCGCATCCTCGTCCAGGGCATCGAGAGGATCCGGCTCGAGAGCCGAGTCCAGGACGATCCGTACATGGTCGCGGAGATCGAGCCGATGCCCGACGTCGCCGAGGAGACGCCCGAGCTGGAGGCCCTGACGCGGAACGTCCAGATGCTCTACGGGCGCATCGTCGCCCTCGTCCCGTACCTGCCGGCCGAGCTCGAGCTCGCCGCCGCCAACGTGGACGACCCGAGCGCGCTTTCGTACCTCGTCGCCTCCACCCTGCGCCTGAAGACCGAGGAGAAGCAGCAGCTCCTCGAGCAGGCCGACGTCGAGGCGCGGCTGCGCGAGCTCTCACGGATCCTGAACCGCGAGCTCGAGGTCTTCGAGCTCGGCACCAAGATCCAGTCGCAGGTGCAGTCCGAGATGGAGAAGGGCCAGCGCGAGTTCTTCCTGCGTCAGCAGATGAAGGCGATCCAGGAGGAGCTCGGCGAGGGCGACCCCGAGCAGGCGGAGATCCGCGAGCTGCGCGAGCGCATCGACTCCGCCGACCTGCCCGAGGAGACGCGCAAGGCCGTCGACCGCGAGCTGGCCCGGCTCGAGCGCCTCCCGGCCGCGGCGGCCGAGTACGGCGTGATCCGCACCTACATCGACTGGATCCTCTCGCTGCCCTGGTCGCAGACGACGGAGGACAACCTCGACCTCCCGCACGCGCGCCAGGTGCTGGACGAGGACCATTTCGACCTGGAGAAGGTCAAGGACCGGATCATCGAGTACCTCGCTGTCGCGAAGCTGCGCGGCGACGTCTCCGGCTCGATCCTCTGCTTCGTCGGCCCACCCGGGGTCGGCAAGACGTCGCTCGGCCAGTCCATCGCACGGGCGCTCGAGCGCAAGTACACGCGGATCTCGGTCGGCGGCGTCCGGGACGAGTCGGAGATCCGGGGGCACCGCCGCACCTACATCGGCGCGATGCCGGGCACGATCATCCGCGCGCTTCGCGACGCCGAGTCTCGCAACCCGGTCTTCCTGATCGACGAGATCGACAAGATGGGCTCGGACTTCCGCGGCGATCCCGCCAGCGCGATGCTCGAGGTGCTGGACCCGGAGCAGCACTCGACCTTCCGCGACCACTACCTCGACCTCCCGTTCGACCTCTCGAAGGTGCTCTTCATCTGCACCGCGAACCAGCTCGAGACGATTCCGGGGCCGCTCCTCGACCGGATGGACGTCATCCACCTCTCCGGCTACACCGAGGACGAGAAGCTCGGGATCGCCAAGCGCTACCTCGTGCCGAAGCAGCTGGAGGCGCACGGCCTTTCGGCCGAGCAGGTGAGCTTCACGGAAGGCGCGCTCCGCACTGTGATTCGCGAGTACACACGGGAGGCCGGCGTCAGGAACCTCGAGCGGCAGATCGCCGCTGCCTGCCGGAAGGCTGCCAGGCGCGTAGCCGAGGGGAAGGCAAAGGGGGCGACGCGCATCGACGAGCGCCGGACCCGGTCGTGGCTGGGCCCGCGGCGGTTCTCCGGCGAGGTGCGCAAGCGGACCGAGGACCCCGGGGTCGCCACCGGCCTGGCGGTCACTGCGGTCGGCGGCGACGTCCTGTTCATCGAGGCGACCGCCTATCCGGGCCGCGGCCGGCTGAAGGTCACGGGCCAGCTCGGCGAGGTCATGCAGGAATCCGCCGAGGCCGCGCTCTCGTGGGTGCGCTCACACGCCGAGCAGGTGGGCATCGACCCCGAGTGGTTCGGCGAGCACGACATCCACGTCCATGTGCCGGCCGGGGCCGTGCCGAAGGACGGCCCGTCGGCGGGCATCACGATGGTCACCGCGATCGTGTCGCTGGTGACCGGCCGCCCGGTCTCCGACGACGTCGCGATGACCGGCGAGGTCACCCTGACCGGGCAGGTGCTCCCGATCGGCGGCGTCCGCGAGAAGGTGCTGGCGGCGCAGCGCGCCGGCGTGAGCACGGTCGTCCTGCCGAGCGAGAACGAGCCGGATCTCGAGGATCTTCCCGCGGAGACCCGCAAGGGCCTCGAGTTCGTCCTCGCCGAGCACGTCGACGAGGTTCTGGAGACCGCGCTCGACGGCGCCGTGCCCTCGCGGAGGCCGAGCGGAGTAGGATCGCCGGAGCGAAAAGCCGCGCTACCGGCGGAGTTTTAGCCGCCGACGGCGGGGGTACCTGGCTTGAAAACGCGAAACGAAAGGACGGCCGCCGCAATGGCCAAGGCAAAGGATCGAGTTTCCGACATGAAGCCCTACCTGACCCGTGCGCTCCAGGACGAGGAGGTCCGCGAGAACGTGAAGAACGCGATCGCAACCGCGCGCGACATCTACGACGAGCTCCTGGGCGGGCGCTCGACGACCGCGATCGCCACGAGGGTCGCCACGGACGAGGACATCCAGGAGAACCTCAAGAGCGCGGTCGAGGACCTGCGCAAGGCCGCCAACCGGGTGCAGGGGAAGAAGGAGCACGGCTCGCGGAACGCGACCCTGCTGATCGCCGGCATCGCGCTCGGCATCCTCTTCAACCCGATCACCGGGCCTGCGACCCGCCAGTGGATCTCGGACAAGCTGCTGGGCGGCGACGAGGGCCCGTCGGGCTCCGGGCCTTCGGGCGGCAACAGCAAAGCCGCCTAGCCGACTCGGCTCCCTTAGGGACCGCTCAGCTGCCGCGCGAGAGCGCGCAGGCTTTCGCGTGCGCGCGGAACCGATCGAGCGAGGGCTCCGTCGGCTCCGGACTCGCCTTCAGCCCGCATCGCGCGCTCGAGCGAGCCGGGCTCCAGGCCGCTTCCGGACGAGATGTCGCGGGACTGGAGCAGGATCGCGCCGGGCCTCGGCGCTCGGCTCGAGTCCGAGAGCGGCGGGGCCCAGCCGGACACTGACGTGAACGGCAGGTCCGTCAGCCGCTTCCACGCCAGCAGGTACTGGTGGGGCGGGACCGCGCTTCCGTCGTAGCCGCGGTAGAGCAGCGAGACCGGGTGGATCTCGAAGTGGAGGTGGTACGGCGTGTGCTCCGCGTCGCCGGTGTTCCCCACGAAGCCGATCACGTCGCCGGCGCGGACCTGAGCGCCGTTGATCGCGAGCGGTGAGAACGCCGAGAGGTGGGCGTAGTAGAACTCGTTGCCGGCGAGGTCCTGGAGCCAGAAGCGCAGGCCGCCGACCTTGTTCCAGCCGACGGAGTAGACGATGCCGTCGGCGACTGCCAGGACCGGGGCGCCCAGCGGGGCGAAGATGTCCTCGCCGTGGTGCCAACCGGTCGTCGCACGCGGCGCGTTGAACGAGTCCGTGAACGATGTCTGCCCGTAGATCGGGAAGACGTAGCCGCTCGCGGTCAGGCGTGGGATCACATCCGTCGGCACGCTCCGCACGGGCGGCACGCCCGGCCGCGCGCTCTTTCGCGGCTTCGCCGGCTCTCTGTTGACCTTGGGCCTGATCGGGCGGCGGGTGTCGTCGAGAGCGCCGACCGGCTGCGGCTCGAGCGCCTCGGCGGCCACATCTGCGTAGCCCACGACGATGTCCGTCCCGGCCGGCACTCCGTTGTGGTCGACGTTCACGTGGACGTTGAGCGCCGTCACTCCCGCGTTGAAGCCGCGTGCCTTCCGTGAGCCGTACGGCGACGAGGAGCCCTGCAGGATCGTCGCGGTTCCCCAGTCCCCGAGTGGTACCGAGCTGCCAGGCCCCGAGCCGACGGGAGCGCCCGCCACCGTCATCCCGGAGACCGAGGACCCGGCCGTCCCGCCCGACGCGGCCTTCGCCGAGGCCTGCGCGTTCGCCTTGACGGTGATCGAGGCGACGGTCACCTCGCCCCCGAAGAGCGAAAGGCCTGACACGGAGACCTCGGCCTCCGAGTTGGCGCCGGAGGCGGAGACGCTGGAGGAGATCGAGCCCGCCTGGGCGATCGAGCCGTCGGCCGGGAAGGCGAAGGCTCCGCCGACCCCGACCGCGTCGGGCGGACCGGAGACCGCCCCACCGACCGAGCCGCCCTGGCCGGGGACGGAAACCTGGATGGCGAACGCCTCCGCGCTGGAGGTCCCGCTGCTTACAGCGGACGAGACACCGCCGGATCCTGCGAGCACCAGGACCACCGCGGCGGCGCAGAGAACTGTCACACGCTGGACCACCCAAGAACAGTATTCGCAATTCAGCGGCGGTTCGCCTCTTCGCGAAGAAAGTACGCTCGCCCTCCGTGACCTGGATCGCGATTCCATTGGCCGGTCTCACGGTCGTGGCGACGCTCGCCGGCGGCGCCCTCGCGCTGCGCCTCCATCGCGAGTTGCAGACGGCGATCGCGCTGTCGGGCGGGATCGTCGTCGCCGTCGCGCTTTTCGACCTGATCCCCGAGGCCTTCGAGACCGTCGGCGACGAGCAACGGGTCATGACGCTCGTCGGCGCGGGATTCGTGCTCTTCTTCGTCGCCCACCGGTACCTCGTCCTCCACCATCGAGACGATCCGGAAGAGACGCGGGCCCACGGAAGGGTGGGGGCGATGAGCGCAGCCGCGTTGGCCTTCCACACCTTCACCGACGGCCTCGCCATCGGGCTCGCCTTCGGCCTGGATACCGGCACGGGAATCCTCGTCCTGCTCGCGGTGATCTCCCACGACTTCGCCGACGGGCTCAACGCTGTGACCTTCATCCTGCGGCAGGGCGGCAGCCGGCGCTCGGCCCTGCGCTGGCTCACGCTGGTCGCGGTCGCACCGCTCTTCGGCGCGACGATCGGAACGGCGATCGAGGTCTCCGAGCAGACGCTCGGCCAGCTCCTCGCGCTCTATGCCGGCGTGTTCCTCTACATCGGCGCCTCGGATCTCCTCCCGGAGGCGCACAGCCACGACCCCTCCCGCCCTCGCATCGCCGTGACGCTCGCCGGCTTCGCGGCGATCTTCGCGATCACGCAGATCGCGGGCTAAGTCGTCTCGAGGCGCTTCTTCGCGAACTCACGGAAGCGGCGGCGGGCTTCCTCGTCCGGGCCCAGCTGATCCTCGTCTGCGTACGCCGGATCGGCGGCGATCTCGTCCGCGACCGCCCTCACCTCCCGTGCCACCGCCTCTCGGTGCGCCGGGTCCTCGAGCAGCGTGTCGATCCAGTTCTCCGAGCCGTCGTAGGGATCGATGTCGCTCTCCATGAGGAGCTCGCCGAGGAGGACCCCGACGCGGATGTACGCGAACGTCCTGAAGGCGAGGAGCCGGTGCGGCGAGGCGACGAGCCCGGCGAGCTCCGGGTCCTCCTCCTGGATGCGCGCGACGATGCTGCCGATCGGCTCGTCGACGAGCGGGATCCAAAGGTCCTCCGGCCGCGCCACGGCCAGAGTCTAAGTCGCGAGTGGCTCTAGTGTCCTAGGCCGGTGAGCGCCCCTGTCCGCCTGGTGCGATTCCGGAGCGAGCCCGAGAAGGCGGCCGTGCTCCTCGACATCGACGGGACGCTCGCGCCGATCGTCGAGCGGCCCGAGGATGCGGCGGTGCCTGAAGAGACCCGAACGGAGGTCGAGCGCCTGGCGCACCGCTACGCCCTCGTCGCCTGCGTCAGCGGCAGGCCGGCGGCCGACGCGCGACGGATGGTCGGCCTGGACGGCGTCGAGTATGTCGGCGTCCACGGCCTCGAGGGCCATCCGGGCGTCCCGGAGTACACGCCGCAGCTCGAGCGCCTGATCGAGACCGCGGACTGGCCCTGGCGCGTCGAGACCAAGGCGGGCGTGACCGCCGCGTTCCACTACCGAGAGGTCGAGGACGACGAGGCGGCCGGCGCGGTCGAGCGCGTCGTCGAGACCGCAGAGGCACTGGGGCTCGCCGTGCAGCGGGGCCGGAAGGTGGTCGAGGTCAAGCCGCCGATCGACGCCGACAAGGGAACGGCGGCCCGCGCGCTCCTCGAGGAGCGAGGAATCGGCCGCGCGCTCTATGCCGGTGACGACACGACCGACCTCGACGCCTTTCGCGGCCTCGACGAGGCGGGGCTCGACGTGGCCGTCAAGGTCGCCGTCGGGTCACCGGAGATGAACCCGAGGCTGCTCACCGAGGCCGACCTGGTCGTGGACGGCCCCGGTGAGCTGCTGTACCTGCTTCGAACCCTCTAGGCCGCTTCGAGCGCCGGCTGCGGGACTTCCTCGTGCTCCTCGACGGGCGACTCCAGCTCGCTCCGCCGCACGAGCACCAGCGCAACGATGATCCCGGCGGCTGCGACGGCGGCGCCCACGATGAACGCTGCCTCGAAGCCGTCGACGAGCGCCTGCGGCGTCGATGTGCCGGTGGAGACCGCGTCGCTCGTCGTCGAGGTCGCGATCGCCGAGAGGGCAGCGATGCCCAGCGCGCCGCCGACCTGCTGCGACGTGTTGAAGAGACCGGAGGCGAGCCCCGCCTCGGAAGCCCGGACGCCGGCCAGCGCCGCGATCGAGATCGGCACGAACGAGAAGCCCAGGCCGGCTCCGATCAGCAGGAACCCTGGCAAGAGGTCGCTCACGTACGACCCTCCGACCGAGATCTGCGTGAAGAACAGGAGCGCGACGGTGAGCAACGTCATCCCGGCCGCGATCACCGGCTTCACGCCCACGCGATTGACGAGCTGCGCGGCGACGCCGGACCAGAGGATCGCCGTACCGGCCACAGCGAGGTACGCGACGCCGGTCTTCATCGGCGAGTAGCCGAGCACCTGCTGCATGTACAGCGTCAGCATCAGGAACATCGAGAACGTCACGGTGCCGAGGATCAGGCCGGCGATGTTCGCCGCCGTGAGCGTCTTGACCTTGAAGATGCCGAACGGCACGAGCGGCTCCTTGGCGCGGAGCTCCCAGCCGACGAACGCCGCGAGCAGGGCTCCGGCACCCGCGAAGAGCCCGATCGTCTCCGGCGAGCTCCACCCGAAGTCGTTGGCCTGGGTGATCGCGAAGACGAGCGTGACGAGCCCGGCGGTCACGAGCACGGCCCCGAGGGCGTCGAAGGTCTTGACGAGCGCGTCGCGGCTCTCGGTGAGCAGCAGCGGCGTCAGCGCCAGCGCGGCCAGCCCGACGGGGACGTTGATGTAGAAGATCCACTCCCAGCTCAGGAGATCCGTGAGCACGCCTCCGAGCAGGACGCCGGCGACCGCGCCGAACGCACCGACGGCACCCCACACACCGAGCGCGGCGTTTCGCTCACGCCCTTCCGAGAACGTCGTCATCAGGATCGACAGCGCCGCGGGCGTGATGATCGCCGCACCGAGTCCCTGAGCCGCTCGGAAGATGATCAGCGTCTCGTCGCTCCAGGCGAACCCCGAGAGCAACGAGGCGGCGCTGAAGACGAGGGTGCCGACGATGAACAGGCGCCGGCGGCCGAGGAGATCCGCAGCCCGCCCGCCCAGGAGCAGGAAGCCGCCGAAGAACAGCGCGTAGGCGCTGATCACCCACTGGAGGTTCTCCGGGGTGAAGCCGAGGTCGACCTGAATCGAGGGGAGCGCGACGTTCACGATCGCGATGTCGAGGACGACCATGAACTGCACGGTGGCGAGCAAGGCCAGTGCCAGCCACTTGCGTTGGGTCTGTTCGACCATTACCGAGTCCTTTCAGTTGCCATCACTTGCCTGGAAGACGAACGGGATGCTTGAAAATCGACAGCCAAGGCTTGCGAAGCTACAGCATCTACTTTCTTTTTGCAAGCCATAGCTTCCAAAACGCAAGAGACCCGGCTATACTTCCCGCCATGGCAAAGCACTACGGCCAGTACTGCCCGGTGGCACATGCGCTGGAGCTGGTCGGAGAGCGCTGGTCGCTGCTCGTGGTGCGGGAGCTGCTCGGCGGGCCCAAGCGCTACACCGATCTCGCGGGCGCGTTGCCCGGCATCGGGACGAACATCCTGGCAGGAAGACTTCGCGACCTCGAGGGCGCGGGCGTCATCGAGAAGCGCCGGCTACCCCCGCCTGCAGCGGCCAACGTCTACGCGCTGACGGAGTACGGCGAGGAGCTTCGCGAGCCGCTCTATGCCCTGGGCCGCTGGGGCGCGAGATCGCTCGGGCCGCCGACGGCGAAGGACAGCCTGGCCCCAGGCTGGCTCGTCAACGCGGTGCGGGCGACCTGCACCGGGGGCTGCGTCCCCGACCGTGTGTACGAGGTCCGCGTCGACGACGAATCCGTCACAGCGCGCTTCGAGGACGACGAGCTCGTCGTCCAACCCGGATCGTCAGGCGACGCTGACACGGTGATCGAGACCGATCCGGCGACGCTCTTCTGCATCGCCTCGGGCGAAGTGCCGATCCGCGACGCCATCAAGTCGAAGGCCGTCACGGTGACCGGCGACCGGGGCGACGCCGAGCGGTTCCTGTCGCTCTTCAGCTTCGACGACCGCGGCAGCCAGTCACGCCTGGTCGAGCACGTCTGAGAGCCGCTCGACGAAGGGCCCCGTCCAGCGCTCGCCGTCCTCGGTGAGCGGCTCGCCGGGCGCGCGCAGCTGAAGGGCCGTCATGCCTGCCCGCTCGGCGCCCGGCAGCTCGTCGTTCGCGCCGTCGCCGACGAAGAGGCAGTCCTCCGCATCCACGCCCAGCTCCTCGCACGCGATCTCGTAGATGCGCGGGTGGGGCTTGCTGACGCCGACCGAGCTGGAGAAGACCGTCGAGTCGAAGAGACCGCCGAACGGGGTCTGTTCCCAGACCTCGGGCACTTCCGCCGAACAGGCGCTGATCATCCCGAGCAGGTGACCGCGCAGGCGCAGCTCCTCGAGCGTTGGGACCGCGTCGGGTCGTGGGACGAGGTGCTCGAGCGTCCAGTCCCTCCGGAGAGTCACCGCCGCTGCGATGTCGCTCTCGGAGCCGAGCTCCGCGGCGAGCGTCTGCAGGTGCGGCTCCATCGGGCCGATCTCTCGATCGCGGCGGCCTCGGAGCCAGAGCATGCGGAAGCGCGCCGGGTCGGTGCCGAAGTGCGCCGCCAGCCCGTCGTACATCCGCTTCGCGCCTTCCACCGGCCACGGGACCAGCGTCTGCCAGAGATCGAAGATGACTGCCCGGTACTTCACTTCTTGAGCTTCTCGATCTGCTTCCAGGTGCGCGTGTTGACGATCTGGTCCTTCGTCAGCCACGCGCGGCTGGCCTGGGCGATGCCGAGCTCGGCGTAGGCCGAGCGCGTCCACCTCGTGGCTGTCCGTGTTCACGACGAGCCGAACGCCGGCCTCGGCCGCCGCTCGGGCGTGCGTGTCGCGGAGGTCGAGCCGGTCCGGCTGCGAGTTGATCTCGACGAACGTCCCCGTCTCCACCGCCTTCGCGAAGACCTTGTCCAGCGCGATGTCGGCGCCGTCGCGCCGGTTCAGCTTGCGCGCCGTCATGTGGCCGATGCAGTCCACGTGCGGGCTCTCCATCGCCGTCGTGAGGCGCTCGGTCGGGCTCTTGTCGAACGCCGAGTGGAGCGAGGCGACGACCCACTCGCACTCGGCGAGGACGTCGTCCGGCATGTCCAGCGAGCCGTCGGCCCGGATGCTGACCTCGATGCCGCGCAGGATGCGGAACGGCTCCAGCCGGCCGTTCAGCTCGGCGATCTCGCCCCACTGCGCCTCCAGCCGCCCCTCGCGCAGGTAATGGGCGTGGTCCGTCATGGCGACGTAGGCGTAGCCGAGCGCCTTGGCCGCCTCGGCCATCTCCTCGAGCGTGTTCTTGCCGTCGTTCGACCACGTCGAGTGCATGTGCAGGTCGCCGCGCAGGTCGTCCAGCTCGACGAGCTTCGGCAGCTCGCCGTTCCTGGCCGCGGCCAGCTCGCCTCCGCCCTCGCGGAGCTCCGGCGGGATCCACGCGTAGCCGAGCTGCTCGTAGAGCTCTTCCTCGGTCCGCGCGGTCAGCACCTCGCCGCTCTCGGTGTCCTTGACCCCGTACTCCGAGACCGAGAGGCCGCGCTTGACCGCGTTCTCGCGGAGCTCGACGTTGTGCTGCTTCGAGCCCGTGAAGTGCTGGAGCAGGTTTCCGTACGAGTCGGGCGGGACGACGCGCAGGTCGAAGACGAGCCCGTCGTGCGAGACGACCGTCGCCTTCGTCTTCCCGTGCGCCTTGATCTCCGAGACCCAGGTGAGCTTCGTGAAGTACTCGGTGAGGGCGGCCGGATCGGAGGCGGTGGCGATGATGTCGAGGTCCTTGACGGTCTCGGTGCGCCGTCGAACCGATCCCGCTTCGGAGACCTCGTTGCTCGCCGGATGCTCGCGCAGCACCTCGACGACCGCCTGGACCGCGGGCAGCGCCCTGGCGAGGAGCGTCCGCTTCTCGCGCGGCTTCGCCGTCTCCTTCAGCGCCTTGAGGATCCGCTCCTCGGTCTTGGCGCCGAGGCCGGGCAGCGACCTGAGCTGCTCGGCCTCCGCGGCCTTGCGCAGGTCGTCCATGGTCGTGATCCCGAGGTCCTGCCAGATCCGCCGGGCGGTCTTCGGCCCCAGAGCCGGGAGCCGCAGGAACTCCGCGACGCCGGCCGGGACGCGCTCCTTGCGCTTGGTCAGCGCCTCGATCTCGCCGGACTCGACGATCTGCACGATCTTCAACTCGATCGTCTTTCCGATCCCCGGCAGGTTCTTCGCCTCGCCGGCGAGCGCCTGCTCGGCGATCGGGCCGGCGGACGAGCGGATCTGGTCGGCCGCCCGACGGTACGCCAGCACGCGGAACTGCTCCTCCCCTTCGAGCTCGAGGAGGTCGGCGAGGAGGTCGAACTGCTCGGCTACCTGCGCGTTCCGGGGCAGCGTCGTCGCCATCACACGATCATATGGACGTGCTGGTGGTCTGCCTCCCCACCTACAACGAGCGCGAGAACCTCGAGGCGATGGTCTCCGCGCTCGGCGAGGTCCTGCCTGACGACGGCCGGATTCTCGTCATCGACGACAACTCACCCGACGGGACGGGAGAGATCGCGGACCGGCTCGCCTCCGAGCGGGACGACGTGGACGTCCTGCACCGGCCGCGCAAGGAGGGGCTCGGGCCCGCGTACCTGGACGGCTTTCGGCACGCGCTCGAGCTCGGTGCCGACCTCGTCGCCGAGATGGACTGCGACTTCTCGCACGACCCGAACGACGTTCCGCGGCTCGTCGCCGGCAGCGGAGGACGCCGATCTCGTGCTCGGCTCCCGATACGTGGCCGGCGGCGGGACGCGGAACTGGGGCCTCGTGCGGCGGCTGATCTCGCGCGGCGGGTCGCTCTACGCGCAGATCCTGCTCGGGTTGCGGATCCAGGACCTCACCGGCGGCTTCAAGGTCTACCGGCGCGCCGTGCTGGAGACGATCGACCTGGACGCGATCCACTCCAAGGGCTATGCCTTCCAGATCGAGACCACCTATCGCGCGCTGAAGGCCGGCTTCCGCGTCGTCGAGGTTCCGATCGTGTTCGCCGACCGCGAGGTCGGGGGCTCGAAGATGAGCCGCTCGATCGTCCTCGAGGCGATCTGGAAGGTGCCGGCCCTCCGGCTGAGTAGGCTCTGACCTCGTGCTCGACGTCACCGACGACAGCTTCGACACGGACGTCCTCGGCGCCGACCGGCCGGTCGTGGTCGACTTCTGGGCGCCGTGGTGCGGGCCGTGCCACGCGCTCGAGCCGGTCCTGGAACGGCTGGAGAACGCGTCGGCCGGCCGCGTCGGCTTCGCGAAGCTGAACGTCGACCAGAACCCCCTCTCCGCCGCCCGGTACGAAGTGCTCGCGCTGCCCACCGCGATCCTGTTCGCGAACGGCGAGGCGCAGGAGACCGTCGTCGGGGCTCGCTCACCGTCTCACTACGAGCGGGCCTGGGCTACGTGGCTGGCTGAGTAGCCGAGTCGGGGACAGCCTTCGCTCGCTCGGCGCGGGAGGGCGCGCCCTCGGAGCGGCTCCCGATTCTGGCCCGCGGGTCGACGAAGCCGTACAGGATGTCGATCAGGAAGTTGACGAGGATCACGACAAGGGTCGTGTACATCGTGATGCCGAGCAGGACCGGGAAGTCGCGGCGCGCCAGGCTGGTCGCGAACAGCCGGCCGAGCCCGGGTAACCCGTACGCCGACTCCACGAAGAGAACGGCTCCGAGCGAGACGGCGATGTCCATCCCGAGCATGGTGACCACGGGCAGCAGCGCGTTGCGGAGCACGTGTGAGCGGATCACCATCCACTCCGGCGCGCCCTTCGCGCGCGCGGTGCGCACGTAGTCCTCGTTCAGCGTCTCGAGCGTGCTCGCGCGAATCATCCGCGTGTACATCGCCGCGTACATGAGCGCGAAGGTGAACCAGGGCAGGATCAGGTGGTAGGCCCACTGAGCCGGGCCGCCGCAGTTACCCGCCGGGCTGAACACCTCGCAGTAGCCGCCGGTCGGCGTGAGCCCCAGCTGCGCGCCGACGAGGTACGACAGCATCAGCCCCATCCAGAGCGGATGCGCCGAGATCCCGATCAGGACCAGGACCGTGGTGAGGCGGCTCATCGCGCTGCGCGGGTGAAGCGCCGAGAGCACGCCGGTCGGGATCGCGATCAGCATCCACAGCAGTGCTCCCCCGATCACCAGTGACAGCGTGACGGGCGCGGCGCGGACGAGGAGCTCGTTCACCTCCTGGCCCCGAAGCACCCAGGAGTTGCCCAGGGAGCCCTGCGTGACGATCTTCTGAAGGAACTCGGCGTACTCCTCGTAGATCGGACCGTCGATCTGCACCGTGGTGCGAACGTCGACCTCGGAGCCGCCGCGGCCGAGGCTCGCCTGGTCGTCCTCCGACGGGATGACGAAGAAGATGATGAACGTGACGACCGTGACGGAGAGGAACATCACGACCATCCACGCCACTCGACGTACGAGGAACAGGGCCACGGGGAACCGTTAGCACGGTACGCCCCCGGGCGCTAGGCGGTTTTGAAGTGGTCCCAGCCCGGGAGCTCGAGTGCGACCTGCCTTCGGAGTAGAACATCGACGCCTTCGCCTTCTTCGCAGCGGCCGACCACGTGGAACTCCGGCTCGGCGACAGCCGCGAGCAGCTCGAAGTCCTCGCCGAAGCCGAGATCGTCGATCGTCGCGCCCTCGGCGAGCGGGACCCGGTCGAGCTCGATCACGCAGCGGACGCCGGAGCGGTTCGCGATGTGCCCGGCGTCGCGGGCGATCCCGTCGGAGATGTCCAGCATTGCGCGGGCCGTTCGGCCGAGACGGCGTCCCTCGGAGATTCGGAGCGGCGGCCGCGTGTAGCGCCTCTCGCGGAAGGCGGCGCCGGCGGCGCCGAGCGGCCCGGTGACGATCAGCAGGTCGCCGGGCTCGGCCCCTGCCCGGCCCGGGATCCGCTCGGATCGGCCAAGCGCGGTCACGGACAGGACGAGGGTGTCGGCTCGGGTCGTGTCCCCGCCGACGACGGGCACGCCGGTCTCGGCCATCCCCTCGTAAAGCTCGAGCAGGTCGTCGACCGGGGTGTCCGCAGGGGCTCCGAGCGAGACCACCAGGCCGGACGGCTCGGCCCCCGAGGCGGCGAGGTCGCTGAGATTCACGGCCGCGGCGCGGAAGCCGAGATCGCGAAACGAGATCCAGTCGAGACGGAAGTGCACGCCCTCGACGAGCGCGTCTTGCGTGACGACCAGGCCGTCGACCTGTGCCGCGTCGTGCTCGATCGCCTGAGCGAGCCCGCGGCGCTCGAGCTCGGCGAGGAAGCCGAATTCGCCGAGGTCAGAGAGCCGCACTGAGCTCGGCGGCCTGGGCCGCGGCGCGGATGACCGCGACTCCAAATGCGCCGGCTGCCACACAGTCGCGCGCATTCGTCGCGTCGATGCCGCCGATTGCGATCACCGGAATCTGGACCGCGTCGCTGATCGCGTGGAGCCCGTCGAGCCCGATCGGGGGGTCGGCGTCCGGCTTGCTCGGCGAGGCCCAGACCGGGCCGGCGCCGATGTACCCGGCGCCCGCGAGCTCTGCTTCCTTCGCCTCCGCGGGTGTGGACGCCGAGCGTCCGAGCATCATCCCTGCCTCGACCGCGAGCTCGCTTCCTTCGTCGCCCCGCCCCAAATGCACGCCGTCGGCGAGCAGGGCAAGTGCGCCCTGGACGTCGTCGTTGACGACGAACGTGACCTCGTACTGCGTGGCCAGGAGTCGGAAGGGCGCGCCCCGGTCGATGAGCTCCTCCGTCGTTGCACCCTTGAGCCTGAGCTGGAGCACGGAGGCGCCGCCTTCGACGGCGATCCTGGCCGTGTCGAGATCGTCGACGATGGCGTGCAGCTTCACCCGGTCACCTTCGCACGATCGTCGAGCGTGTCCGGGTCGAGGTTGTAAAGGGCGTCGTAAAGACCCGCGTGGAAAGAACCGGGGCCGCGTGCGGTGCGGGCGGCATCCTCGCCTGCGACGCCGAACGCGACGAGCGCCTCGGCCGCCGCCTCGAGCGGCTCGTTCGGCTTGGCGGCGAGGAACGAGCCCGTGACCGCCGTGGACATGCAGCCGGTGCCGCTGACGGTGGCGAGGAGCTCGTGGCCGTTCGAGATGGCGACGGTACGCTCGCCGTCCGAGACGTGGTCGGTCGGGCCGGTCATCGAGACAATCGTGCCGAGAGTACGGGCCGCGTCGCGGGCGAGCTCGGCGGTGCTCGCCGCCGTGCCGATCGCCTCGACGCCGCGGATCTCGGCGTCCTGGCCGGCGAGCGTGGCGATCTCGGCCGAGTTGCCACGGACGACGGTGACCTCCAGCTCGGCGAGGAGGCGCTTGGCCGTTTCCGTCCGGTAGTGCGTCGCGCCCGCGCCGACCGGGTCGAGAACGATCGGGCCCTTCGCCGCCTTGCCCGCGAGCAGCATCGCGTCGATCCAGTGCTCGGACAGCGTCCCGATGTTGAGCACGAGCGCGCCGGCGTTCGAGGCCATCTCCTCGACCTCCTGCGGCGCGTGCGCCATCACCGGCAGCGCGCCGAGCGAGAGCGTGGCGTTCGCCGTCTCGTTCATGACGACGTAGTTCGTGATCTGGTGGACGAGCGGCCTACGCGCGCGCAGCGTGCGCAGCGTCGCTCCGGGCGAGATCGCCATCGCGCTCCTTGACATTGAGGACGTCGACGGGCCCGTCGCCCGTGCCGATCTCGGTGAGACCGTTCAGGACGGAGGAGGCGGCCGCGGCGGCCGCGCCGCGGCTCGCCTCCACGAGTGAGTGCCCACGGGCGAGGAGCGCCGCGAGCGTGGCTGAATGCGTGCAACCGGCGCCGTGCGTAGCAGGGACGTCGTGGCGCTCGACCGGGATCTCGACGTGCTGCTCGCCGTCGTACAGGTGGTCGACCGGCTCCGGTCCGTGCCCTCCGGTGACGACGACGGCGGGAGCTCCTCCCTCGACGATCGCCTCCGCGAGCCCGCGCGGATCGCGAGGGACTGTCCCTCGTACCCGGCTCGCGAGGACCTGTGCTTCGTGCCAATTCGGTGTCACGGCCGTCGCAAGAGGGAACAGCCTCGTCACCAACTCGTCGATCGCGTCATCCTGGAGGAGCTTCGCGCCGCTGCTTGCGACCATGACCGGATCCACGACCAGTGGAACGGGGACGTCGGCGAGGTAGTCGGCAACGGTCCGGATCAGCTGCGCGGAGAACAGCATTCCCGTCTTCGCCGCATCGACGCCGATGTCGTCGAAGACCGCTTCGAGCTCGGCGCGGACGAAGTCGGGCGGGAGCTCGTGCACCGCAGAGACGCCGACCGTGTTCTGCGCGGTCAGCGCGACGACCGCCGACATCCCGTGGCAACCCGCGGCCGCGAACGCCTTCAGGTCGGCCTGGATCCCCGCGCCGCCGCCGGAGTCCGACCCCGCAATCGTCAGTACTCGAGGAACTATGAAGAACTCCCTCCGCCGGCATGACCCGGTTCAGGTTCGACGGGTGTGATCTCAGCCGCCCTTGCGGCACCCCGGTGAGAGAAGTCTAGCCGCGGCGGATCGTGCGAATGACCCCCGAAGCGTCGATATGGCGGATCCCTCCGGACACGCCGCTCTCGACGAGGAACAGCTCCCCGCCCGGCGCCGGCACGACGTCGAACGGCTCGTCCACCTGAGCCGCGACCGCGGGACCGCCGTCACCGCTCTCGCCTCTTACACCGGTGCCTGCGACGACGGTCTTCGCCCCGCTCGGGTCGATCCGGGACACGCGCTGGCCGTCCCGCTCGGCGACGTACAGCACGCCACCCGGGCCGAACGCGAGACCGGCCGGGCCCGTTGCAGCCGCGAAAGCGGTGATCACGCGAGTGGCCGGATCGATCCGGCGGACGCGGTGACTCCCCGTGTCCGCAACGTAGAGCGCTCCGTCAGGCCCGACAGCGAGGCCATGCGGAGCGTCGAGCTCGGCCGCGAGCGCAGGCCCGCCGTCGCCCCGGCTTCCTCGAATCCCGGTGCCCGCATAGTGCGTCACCGTGCCCGTGCCGCTTTCGATGCGGAAGATTCGAGAGACGGTGCTGAAGTAGAGGTTTCCCGACGAGTCGAGCGCGAGCGGCCCGACATCCTCGCCCGCGTCGGCGAGCGTGGTCGTCGAGCCACCGCTCTCGAACCGGACGACCCTGCTCTCGGACGTGGAGTAGAGGACACCCGACGGCGTCAGCACAAGGCCGAACGGCTGGACGATCCGTGTGACGAGCGTGTCGCGGCCCGTGGCCGGATCGATTCGGACGAGGCGCGACTGCCCGCTCTCGGCGACGAGGATCGATCCGTTCGGCTCGAGGACCGCCTCGGTCGGAGCAATGAGCACGACGGGCGGGCGAATCGCCGCCCGGACCGCGACGGTGCCGAGCCGGACGCGCGTCTGGCCGATCCGTGCAGCCAGGCGCCAACGTCCCGGAGCGGGGAAGACAAGACGGGCCCGGTACCGGTCGCGACGCCATCTTCGAGCCGACGCCGCCACGCGCCGGCGTCCGAGCGTCGCAGTCAGCGCGACGCGCGAGGGCCGCGCTCCCTGCACGGCCAGGACGGCAGTCCAGGGTCGGCCGGCGACGAGCGTCGAGGGCCGAGCGGTGAGCGACACGCGCGGAGACTTCTCGGACGCAGCCGAGCCCACAGCAGCGAGAAGCAGCGCCGCCAAGGCGCCGACGAGGAGTCCCCTCCGCATATCGGTTCCTCTACACCGGCTGCGCGCTGGAGGTTCCAGGCACCGGGCTAGCATCGAACGATGGCGCGGTACGACGGGATCGCAGACTGGTACGACACGGAGTTCCTCGGCGACCTGCACGATCACGGGCTCGCAGCGGGGCTCCGTCTACTCGGTCCAGGAGCGGGCGCACTCCTCGACCTCGGGTGCGGCACCGGTGCACACGCGGTGGCTTTCGGCGCCCGGGGATGGGACGTCACCGGCGTGGATGCCTCGGAAGACATGCTGCGCCGCGCCCGCGACCGAGGCCTCGCCGTCGTCCAAGCCGATGCCTCCGTGCTTCCGTTCGAGGACGCGAGCTTCGACGCCGCGGTCTCGACCTGGACTCACACAGACATCGACGACTTCCCCGCAGCAGTGTGCGAGGTCGCCCGGGTTCTCAAACCGGACGGCCCGTTCGTCTACGTCGGCGGCCACCCTTGCTTCATCGGGCCACACGCCTTGTTCCGCTTCGGCCGAGGCGTGCCCGAGCTCCACTCGGGCTACCGCCCGCCCCGCCGGTACGACGATGCCGAGCCCGGCGTCTTCAACCCAGAAGGCCTCCGTGCGCGGGTGGGCGCCTCGCACCTCCCGCTGGGTGAGTTCGTCTCCGCCTTCACCTCGGCCGGCCTCCGCGTCGAGCGCTTCGAGGAGGACGGCGAGGCCGACTACCCGTACCTCGTCGCCCTCGTGGCCCGCCGTTGAGCGTCGCCGCTGACCCCTGGAGCGACCTGCTCGAGGGCGAGGAGGTCTCGTACGTCGGTGAGGAGCCGGCTCGCCCGCCGCGGTTCACGCCGATCCCCGAAGGCCTCCACCCCAGGGTCACCGATGCCCTCGCGGCCCGCGGGATCGAGCAGCTCTTCACCCACCAGGCCGACGCCTGGGACGCGGCGCAGCGCGGGGAGCACCTCGTCGTCGCGACCGGAACCGCCTCCGGCAAGACCCTCGCCTTCAACCTGCCCGTCCTCGACGCCCTGGCACGCCAACCGAAGACCCGCGCTCTCTACCTCTACCCGACGAAGGCGCTCGCGCAGGACCAGATCCGCAGTCTCACCGAGCTCAAGCCGCCGAGCATCAAGCCCGCGATCTACGACGGCGACACCGAGTCGAGCAGACGGTGGCAGATCCGCAAGTGGTCGAACCTGATCCTGACCAACCCGGACATGCTCCACGTCGGCGTCCTCCCTCATCACGATCGCTGGGGCGACGTGCTCCACAACCTTCGCTATGTCGTCGTGGACGAGGCGCATGTCTACCGCGGCGTCTTCGGGTCGCATGTGGGGAACGTCCTTCGCCGGTTGCGCCGTCTCGCGCGGATCTACGGCGCCGACCCGCAGTTCCTGCTCGCCTCCGCGACGATCGCGAACCCCGGCGAGCTCGCCCAGCGGCTCATCGGCGTCGAGGCGACGACGATCGAGCACGACGGCGCGCCGAAGGCGGACCGGACGATCCTGCTCTGGAACCCACCGCTCACCGACGAGGAGCTCGGGCTCCGCGCAAGTGCGCTCGGCGAGGCGTCCCGGCTCATGGCCTCTCTCGTCGAGAGAGGCGTGAGGACGCTCTGCTTCGCGAAGAGCCGCAAGTCGGCGGAGCTCGTCCACCGGTTCACCGCCCAGCGTCTCGGCGACGCCACGCGCCTGTCCCCGTACCGCGCCGGCTACACGCCCGCCCAGCGCCGCGAGATCGAGCGCAGGCTCGTCGAGGGGGACCTGCTCGGGGTCAGCGCGACGAACGCGCTGGAGCTCGGGATCGACGTCGGCCTGCTCGACGCCGTGATCTGCGTGGGCTTCCCCGGAACCGTCGCGAGCCTCCGGCAGCAGTGGGGCCGCGCCGGCCGTCGGGGCCACGGGCTCGCGGCGATGATCGCCACGGAGGACGCGCTCGACCAGTTCTTCATGCGCGACCCGGAGGCGCTGCTCGAGCGGCGCGTGGAGGCTGCGATCCTCGACCATGCGAACCCTCGTGTCCTCGACGGCCATGTCCGCTCGGCCGCCTTCGAGGCGCCGCTCGACGAGAAGGACGCCGAGACCCTCGGCCCGGAGGCGCTCGAGCGCGCGGCACAGCTCCCGGACCTCCGCCGCAAGGACGGGGGCTTCGTCTGGGCAGGCCGCGACTATCCGGCAGGCCGCTTCGGCCTCCGCTCGGCGACGCCGGACTCCTTCACGGTCGTCGATGTCTCGACCGGGTCGCTCCTGGGGCTCGTCGAGCAGGAACGGGCGTACTCGACCGTCCACCAGGGCGCCGTCTACCTCCATCTCGGCGAGTCGTACCGCGTCGCCGAGCTCGACCTGGAGAACCGAACTGCCCTCGTCGAGCCGTACTCGGGCGACGAGTACACCCAGGCGAAGAAGGACACGATGACCGCGATCGTCGAGCCGCTTCGCGAAGAGCGGCGGCTCGGCGTCGACCTCGCCTTCGGCCGCGTGGTCGTCACCGAGCAGGTCGTTGCCTACCAGCGGAAGCGGATCGGCGACGGCGAGACGATCGAGACCCTCCCGCTCGACCTCCCGGAGACGGAGTTCGACACGGAGGCGATCTGGTTCGTGCCCGAAGACCAGATGCTCGACGGCCTGACGGACATCACGCGGCTGCTCGGTTCCCTCCACGCCGCCGAGCACGCGATGATCGCGATCCTGCCGCTCTGGGCGATGTGCGACCGCTGGGACATCGGCGGGCTCTCGACGAACCTCCACTTCCAGACCGGTCGCCCGACCATCTTCGTCTACGACGGCCACTCGGGCGGCGTCGGGATCAACGAGCGAGGCTTCGAGGTCTTCGAGGGGTGGATCGGCGACACCGCGCGGATGCTCGACGGCTGCCCGTGCGACCACGGCTGCCCGTCCTGTGTCCAGTCGCCGAAATGCGGGAACCTGAACGAGCCGCTGGACAAGGCCGGTGCGCTCGAGCTCCTCCGTCGGATGTTGTCGATTTAGCCCTCCGTCGTTCGTCGTCCCTGTGCAAGCGACGAAAGGAGGAGGCGGTGAGGCGCCTTCGGAGGAACATGATCGAGCGCGAGACGGCGAAGAGGCGGGCGATCACCGACGAGCTCCGCCACCACGACCCGTTCGGGAAGCCCGACCTGCTGCTCGTCCATGAGACGATGCTGGCGAGGCTCCGGGCAGCCTGAGAAAGGAGTTGCATGGAGTTCCTGGCTTTGATCCATTCGAACGAGAACGGCCGGAACGAGCTGAGCGACGACGAGCTCAAGGCCGTCTACCAGCGCTACATGAAGTTCTCGGAGCGGCCCGAGGTCGTCGGCGGCGCCGAGCTCCAGGAGACGATGGCCGCGACGACCGTCCGGGTTCGGAACGGCGACTCGATGGTGACGGACGGTCCGTACGCCGAGGTCAAGGAGGCGCTGGGCGGCTTCTTCATCCTCGAGGCCGACTCGATCGACGACGCCTGCAAGCTGGCCGCTGAGATCCCGGCCGCAGAGCACGGCGCGATCGAGGTCCGACCCGTCTTCGTGCGAGAGGAGAGCTGATATGCGGTACGCGATGCTGATCTACAGCGACCAGGAGCCCTGGTTCGAGATGTCCGAGGAGGAGGCCGCGAAGAGGAGCGAGGAGTCGCTTCCGAAGTGGTACGCGTTCTTCGAGGAGCTCGGAGCGGCTGACCCGGAGATGAGCGGGAAGGAGCTCGACGACATCCGGACCGCGAAGACCGTGCGCGTGCGCGACGGCGAGGTGCTGATCAGCGACGGCCCCTTCGCCGAGACGAAGGAGCAGATCGGCGGCCTCTTCGACACGAAGCTCCCCGATCTCGACACTGCGCTCACCTACGCCGCGAAGATCCCGGCGTCCGAGTACGGCTCGATCGAGGTGCGCCCGGTCGTGGAGCGCGAGTAGAACTGGCCGACGTCGCCACTGTCTTCCGCGAGGAGTGGGGACGTGCGGTCTCGATCCTCATCAGCGTCCTCGGTGACTTCGACCTCGCCGAGGACGCTGTGCAGGACGCCTTCGCCACGGCGCTCGAGCGCTGGCCGGTGGAGGGAATGCCCCGCAATCCCGGCGCCTGGATCGTCACCACCGCACGCAACCGGGCGATCGACCGGATCAGGCGCGAGCGGACGCTCGAGCGCAAGACCGAGCTGCTCGCCCGGCTGGAGCAGCTCCCCGGCGAGGACGAGGACATGAGCACGATCCCCGACGAACGGCTCGCGCTCGTCTTCACCTGCTGCCACCCGGCGCTGGCCCCGGAGGCGCGCGTCGCCCTGACGCTCCGCGAGGTCGGCGGCCTCGCAACTGGAGAGATCGCGCGGGCCTTCCTGACCGCGGAGCCGACGATGGCTCAGCGGCTCGTGCGCGCCAAGCGCAAGATCCGCGAGGCGGGCATCCCGTTCCGCGTGCCTCCGGACGAGGTGCTCACCGATCGGCTCGAGTCGGTGCTCGCCGTCCTCTACCTCGTCTTCAACGAGGGCTACGACGCGACCTCGGGCGACGATCTCGTCCGGCGTGAGCTCTGCGACGAGGCCGTCCGCCTCGCGAAGCTGCTCGCGGTGCTCATGCCGGACGAGGCCGAGGCGCTCGGACTGCTCGCGCTGATGCTCTTCCACGACTCGCGCCGGGAGGCGAGGACTGCCGGCGGCGACCTCGTGCTCCTCGAGGACCAGGACCGCTCGCTCTGGGACGAGAGTCGGATCGAGGAGGGTCGTCGGGTGCTCGAGCGCGCGGCGAGCATGCGCCGCGTCGGCCCGTACCAGCTCCAGGCCGCGGTCGCGGCCGTCCACGCCGAGGGCGAAACGGACTGGCCGGCGGTTGCCGCCCTCTACGACCAGCTGGCCCGGCTCTCGCCGTCCCCGATCGTGGAGCTGAACCGGGCCGTGGCGGTGGCGATGGCGGAGGGCGCCGATCGCGGCCTCGACCTCATCGACCGCATCGAGGGACTGAACGACTACCACCTGCTCCATGCCGCCCGAGCCGACCTGCTCCGCCGGCTCGACCGGCCTGAGGAGGCAGCGGAGGCGTACGGGCGGGCGCTCGAGCTCGCGACGAACGCAGCCGAGCGGCGCTTCCTCGAACGGCGCCGAGCGCAACTCGCCTGACACGCGTCGTGTAGAACGGCGCCGTGGCAGACCACGAGGCCCGAGGCGGGACGCTCATCCTGGGCGGCGGGTTCGCCGGGTCCTACGTCGCGCGCTACCTCGGCAAGCACGGCGCCACGATCGTCAGCCCCGAGAACTACATGCTCTACACGCCGATGCTGCCGGAAGCCGCATCGGGAACCCTGGAGCCGCGGCATGTCGTCGTCCCGCTCCGGCAGATGTGCCGGCACTCCGAGCTGCTGCTCGGCGAGGCGACGGCGCACGACGCCGACGGCAGGCGTGTCCAGGTGCAGGCCGGCGAGCGGATCTTCTGGGTTCGATACTCGAACCTGGTCGTCGCACTGGGCGCGATCGTGCGGGCCCTACCGATCCCCGGTCTCGCGGAGCACGCCCTCGGCTTCAAGTCGCTGGCCGACGCGATCCACCTACGGAACCACGTGCTCGGCCGGCTCGAGGTCGCCGCTGCAGCTCCCAATCCGACCCACCGCCGGCGGGAGCTGACATTCGTCTTCGTCGGGGCCGGCTACGCGGGCGTCGAGGCGCTGGCGGAGCTCTCCGACCTCGTTCGGGACGCCCTGCGTTACTACCCGGAGCTCCGCGACACTCCGCAGCAGTGGGTGCTGGTCGACGCGGCCCCGAAGATCCTCCCGGAGATTCCGACTCGTCTCGGCGACTACGCCGCCCGGCTGCTCGCCCGGCGCGGTGTGGACATCCGCACCGAGACGACACTCGAGGAGGTCGAGCCCCACGCGGCGCGGCTGTCGGACGGCGACGAGATCCTCACGAGCACCGTGGTCTGGACGGCCGGCGTCCGCGCGCACCCGATCCTGGGCGAGCTCGGCCTCCCCACAGACGAGCGCGGGCGGGTCACGGTCGACGAGACCCTGCGGGTGACCGGGACGAGCAACGTCTGGGCGCTCGGCGACTGCGCAGCCGTGCCGAACCTCGCGACTCCTGACCGCTTCGACCCGCCGACGAGCCAGCACTCCCTCCGGCAGGCGCGGCGCCTGGCCAAGAACCTCCGAGGCGATGTTCGTCCCTACCGGTACAGGATGCTCGGCGAGGTGGCGACACTCGGCCGCCACAAGGGGATCGCGAACGTCCTCGGTATTCGCCTCCGCGGCTTCCTCGGTTGGTGGGTGACCCGGACCTACCACCTGTACCAGCTGCCCCTCGTCTCCCGGAAGCTGCGTGTTGTGACCGATTGGACGGTGGCGCTCTTCTTCCGCCGCGACATTGCGCAGCTCGGCAGCCTCGGCCATCCGGGAAGGGTGGGCGATGGCTGACGTCCTCGAACGCATCCACCGCTTCGAGCGGGAGATCGAGATGGCCGGCTCTCGGACCGTCGAATCACCCTTTGGCGTAGGCGTCCTCGAGCCGACGCTGCCGCGCCGACACGACTCGAACTATCTCCTCGTCGAGGAGTTACCGCTCGGGGCCGGAGCCCAGGAGCTGGTCGAGGAGGCGGAGCGGATCCTCGGTGGGGCGGGGCTCGACCACCGCGCGGTGATGTGCTTCGACGCCGACCTGGGCGAGAAGCTCGAACCGCAGTTCAAGGAGCTCGGCTGGAACGTCCGTCGCCACATCTGGATGGCGCAGCTTCGCGAGCCCGAGAAGAGCGTCGACCTGTCGATCGTCGAGGAGGTGGCCGAGGCGGACCTCCGGCCGGGGCGTACCGCGGAGATCATCCGGTATCCGTGGGGAAGCGCGGCGGTCGCGGAACAGCTGATGGAAGCCAAGGTGCTCCTTGCCCAACGAGCGACGACGCGCTTCTTCGGCGTCCGGGTCGACGGCGAGATCGTGAGCTGGAGCGACCTCTACGTCGCTCAGGGCCTCGGCCAGGTCGAGGACGTGGCCACGAAGGAGGCACACCGGGGCAACGGCTACGCGACCGCCGTCGTCCTCCGTGCGGCGCGCGAGGCTCGAGCCGAAGGCGCCGACCTCGTCTTCCTCGTCGCCGACGGGGACGACTGGCCCAAGGAGCTGTACGGCAGGCTCGGCTTCGACACCGTCGGGCGCCTGACGAAGTTCTTCCTCACGGGCTTGAGTCGAGTCCCCCGATCGGGGGACGCTCGGCCCGGGCGAGCTCCGATCATTCGACATTCATGCGGCGAAGTACGAGCGACAAGGTCGCCCCGATCCTGATCGTGGGCGGCGCACTTGCGGCCTTCCCCACGGCGGCAGGGCATTTCCTCGGGGGCAACGAGGTCGCGTTCGGCGGTGGCGTCCACTTCTACGGCGTCGGCATGACCGCCCTCGCGGCCGCCGCCGCCGCGGTGGCGCTGACGGTGATCGGCGCACGACGCCGCGACGGCCGCACCGTTCTCCTCGGGACCGCCTTCTCGGTCATGGCGGCCCTGCTCTCACTCCACGGCATCGCAACGCCGTACTTCCTCGTCGGCGAGAACGGGGTCGTCTCGTTCACGGGCGGCGCGACGCTTCCGATCGGCGGCGCGATCCTCGCTCTCTCCGCCATCCCTCGGCTCCGCCGGCCGGACGGCGTACGGTCGCTGCTCATCCTGCAGGCCTCGCTCCTCGCGCTGATCGCCGCGATGGGGATCACGGCCTTCTCGGCGCCGGCGCTCGTGCCGGGCGTGCCCGAGCCGCGGAGCCCGGCTGCGCTCGCCCTGCTGGCCGTAGGCCTCGCGTTCTACGCGCTGCTCGCCTACCGCGCCTTCCGAACCTTTCTGCTGACGCACCGCTACGCAGATCTCCTGGTCGTCGTCGGGATCGCGTGGCTCGCAGCTGCGCTGCCCCCGGCCATGCTGATGACCTACATGGAGCTCGGCTGGTGGCTCGGCCACGGCTTCGAGCTCATCGGAATCGTGCTGGTCGGCCTCCCGGTGGCGCTGGATCTGCGCCGAGGCGCGCAGTCGCGCCCGCTCGCCGGCGACCTCGCGACCGTGGAGCTCGTCCGCTCGGAGGAGGAGTTCCTCGGCTCTCACGTCCGCTCGCTCATGGTCTCGCTGGCGGAAAAGGACGAGTACACGGAGGGGCACTCGCGCCGGGTCGCGCTCCGCGCAGTCCAGATCGGCGAGGAGCTCGGGCTCTCTCCGCTTCGCCTCCGCGAGCTCGCGACCGGCGGGCTCGTGCACGACATCGGCAAGCTCTCCGTCCCGAACTCGATCCTGAAGAAGCCCGGCAGGCTGCTCGACCGCGAGTTCGATGTGATCAAGCGGCACCCGGAGATCGGCTTCCGGATGCTGATCGACCTCGGGTTCTCGGCAGGTGTCGCTCAGCTCGTGCTCGATCACCACGAGCGGCTCGACGGCTCCGGCTATCCGCGGGCCCTGTCTGGGCCGACCACGTCGCTCGAAGCCAGGATCCTCGCAGTCTGCGACGTCTACGACGCACTTGTTTCGAACCGCGTCTACCGCAAAGCCTTCTCCCACGAGAACGCGGTAGACATCCTGCTCGCGGAGGCAGGGACGAAGCTCGACCGCAGGTGCGTGCTGACGCTCGTCGACCTCCTGGCCGAGGAGCGCCCCCCAGTCTCGGTCGCCGTCTAGACCCCTAGTAACAAGTTGTCACTACGCGCTTCAGGCCGCTTCGCAAGGCGCTCCGAAGGCTTGTAACAAGTTGTTACTTGCCGGAATCGCCCCGGCTCGCGCGCACGGACTCCAGCGCGGCGGTGAGCGACTGGCGGCCGTGGAGCACCGGCTCGAAGAGGTCGCCTTGCTTCCGGATCCGATCCAGTACGACGTCCATCGTGAAGCTCGCCGGGTCGAGCCGCTCGTTCACCTCGTCCCAGCGCAGCGGCGTCGAGACCGGCGCCCCCGCTTGTGGCCGCACCGAGTACACCGAGGCGATCGTCTTCCCCTCGCCGTTCTGGTTCGAGTCGATGAGGACGCCGCGGCGTTTCCGCCTGACCCACTCGGTCGTGACGAGCCCGTAGTGGGCGCGGGCAAGCGCCGACGCGATGATCTCCGCGAACTCCCTCGTCTGGTCGTACGTGTGACGCCGAGCGATCGGCACGAGGACGTGGATCCCGTCCGACCCGCTCGTCTTCGGGTAGCTCTCGAGCCCGACGGCGTCGAGCGCCTGCTTGACGAGCAGCGCGACCTGCACGGTCTCCTTGAAGCCCACATCGTCGGACGGGTCGAGGTCGAAAAGGACGAAGTCGGGCCGTCCGGGCTTGTCGACCCGCGAATACCAGGTGTTCAGGTCGATGCAGCCCATGTTCACCATCCAGAGCAGCGCCAGCTCGTCGTTCGCGAGCGGCGCCCTGATCTTGCGACGCTCGCGCGGCTTGTCCCTCGTGGTGACCGTGATCTCGACGGACTTGATCCAGTCCGGCATGTGCTTCGGCGCGTCCTTCTGGAAGAACGACTTGCCGTAGGCGCCGTCGGGATATCGCTTCATCGTGAACGGCCGGTCCTTCAGGTGCGGGACGACCGAGTCCGCCACCGAGCGGTAGTACGAGAGGAGATCGCCCTTCGTGATCCCCTCGTCGGGCCAGAACGGCTTGTCGAGATTCGACAGCTTGAGCGTGCGCTTGCCCTTGCGGATCTCGGTCTCCATCGGCTCCGGCTCCTCCCGGCGCACCTCGGTCGTGGACTTGTCCTCCCGCAGCCCCTGGTAGGACGGCGCTCGAAGTCTGCCGTCGTGCGTCCACTCGACGAACTCGACCTCTGCGACGAGCTTTGGCTCGACCCAGACGATCGCGTCCTTCCGGATCTTGGGCATCTTGGGAACCGGGTCGAGCGTCGGCTGCTTGCGCTCGAGCGGCCGCAGCTTGCGTAGCAGCCGGTCGATCTCGCCGTCGGTGAACCCCGTCCCGACATTGCCGGAGTAGACGAGCTCGTCACCCTTCCAGTAGGCGAGGATCAGCGAGCCGAAGCGGCCCTCGCGCCGTCCCTGGCCGCGCGTGTACCCGGCAATGACGAACTCCTGGCGGCCGTGCGTCTTGATCTTGAGCCAGTTCCGGCTCCGGCGCCCCGGGTCGTATCGGGAGTCCCCGCGCTTGGAGACGATCCCCTCGAAGCTCTGGGCCTGCGCCGCCCGGTAGAGGGCCTCGCCGTCCTCGAACGACTCGGAGAACTGCACGGTCCTGATCCGCCGGTCGAGGAGCTGCATCAGGCGCTCGCGCCGCTCGGTCAGCGGGAGATCCACGAGGGGCTGCCCGTCGACCTCGAGGAGGTCGAAGACAACGTAGATGTAGCGCGTCCCGTCCTTGCCCTGCTGCATCGCGGAGAAGGTCGCGCGCCCCTGCTCGTCGAGAGCGCACACCTCACCGTCGAGCACGCAGTCCGGCGTCTTGACCGCCTTGGAGATCTCCTTCGCGACAGACTCGAACCGCCCGGTGAGATCGTTGTCGTTACGGCTCGTAAGCGTCGTTTCCGCGCCGCGGACGTCTGCGATCGCCCGGTAGCCGTCCCACTTCACCTCGTGGAGCCACTCGCCGCCGCGTGGAACCTCGGCCGCGAGAGTCGCGAGCATCGGCCCGTACCGGCGGCGCTCTCGCCGCGGCGCGGCGCCGTCCTCGCGCTTCCGGAGGATGAGCCAGTTCTTGGGATTGCCGTCGAGCTTGGCCGGGACGAGCGTCCAGGTCCCCTCGAGCCGCTTTCCGTGCAGGCGGACGGTCAGCCCGCCGTCGCGCTTCTCCTCCACCAGCTCGTACGTGCCGTTGTCCCAGATCTCGACCGAGCCCGCGCCGTACTCCCCCTTCGGGATCTCACCCTCGAACGTCCCGTACTCGAGCGGGTGGTCCTCGACGTGCACCGCCAGCGCGCGCTGCCCCGGCTCCAACGGGATCCCCTTTGGCACGGCCCAGCTCGCGAGCGCACCTTCACGCTCGAGCCGGAAGTCGTAGTGGAGCCGGCGGGCGTCGTGCCGCTGGACGACGAAGATCGGCTGCTTCCCGCGCTTCTTGCCGCCGAAGGGCTCCGGCGTCTTCTTGCGATCCCGCTTCTTCTCGTATTCGGCCAGGCGAGGGCGCGCCACGCCCTTAGCTTGCCTTCTTCGCCTTCCTCTTGGTCGACTTGCGCTGCTTGCGCCGGGTCTGCTCGACCGACTCCCTGAGCGCCGCCATCAGGTCGATGACCTCGCCCTCGTCCTCGTCCTTCGGCTCCGGCAGCTCCTTGCCCTTGGCCTTCGCCTTGATGAGGTCGAGTAGCTCCTTGCGGTAGGTGTCGTCGTACTTCTCGGGCTTGAACGGCTCGCTGAGGTTCTCTACGAGCGACTTGGCCATGTCGACCTCGGCCTTCTGGAGCCGGGTGCTGCCGTTCACGGACTCGGGCTCCCGGATCTCGTCGGCGTAGTACATCGTCTCGAGGATCAGCCGCCCGTCGTGAGAGCGCAGCGCTGCGAGGTGCTGCTTGTTCCGGATCACGACCTTGGCGATCCCCACCCTGCCGGTCTCGTCGAGCGCGCGGACCAGCAGCCGGTAGGGCTTCTCCGCGCCCTCCCGAGGGAGCAGGTAATAGGCCTTGCGGAAGTAGATCGGGTCGATCTCCTCGAGGTCGACGAAGTCGCAGATGTCGATCGAGTGGGTGAGCTCGATATCGAGACGGTCGAGATCCTCGTCCTCGATCGGGACGAACTGGCCCTTCTTGATCTCGAAGCCCCGGACGATGTCGTCGGGCGGCACCGCCTTGCCCGACTCCTTGCTCACTTTCTCGTAGCCGATCGGGCTCATGTCACGCCGGTCCAAGAAGTGGAAGCGAAGCTCCTTGGACTCGGTCGCCGAGAACATCCGCACCGGCACGCTGACCAGCCCGAACGAGATCACGCCGCTCCAGATCGGCCTCATGCTTCCCGGTTTACCCCGAGGCCCAGGCCCCGAAAACCTGCGTTTTCCTACTTACGGGTAGGTGAAGGCTCCGTGGACAACCCTGTGGAAGTTGTGGAAGCTGTGGACGTTGCGGACGACGCATAGACGCCCAGCGTGCGGAAGCGGTCGCGCCTGCGGCGCCGAAGCTCCTCTCCGGGGATGCTCGACAGGTCCTCGAGCGAGCTCTGGAGCGCCTCGCCGAGCAGGCGCGCGGCCTCGTCCCAGTTCGTGTGGGCGCCGCCCTCCGGCTCGGGCACGATCGCGTCGATAACGCCGAGCTCGAGCGTGTGGACAGCGTCCGGCTTGAGCGCCGCCGCTGCCTTGACCTTCTCCCCGCCGTCTCTCCAGAGGATCGCGGCGCAGCCTTCCGGCGAGATCACCGAGTACATCGCGTTCTCCTGCATCAGCACGCGGTCGGCGAGCGCGATCGCAATCGCGCCGCCCGACCCGCCCTCACCGATCACGCAGGCGACGATCGGCACCGTGAGGCGGCTCATCAAGGACTGCGAGCGCGCGATGGCGCCGCCCTGCCCGTGCTGCTCCGCCGCGACTCCGGGGAAGGCGCCCGGTGTGTCGACCAGCGAGATGATCGGAAAGCGGTGCCGCTCCGCGAGGTCCATGGTGCGCATGGCCTTGCGGTAGCCCTCGGGGTAGGCCATCCCGTAGTTCCGGCGGATCCGATCCTTGGTGTCGCGACCCTTCTGCTGGCCGAGCAACGCGACCGTGCGCCCGTTCAGGCGACCCAGGCCGACAATCATCGCCGGGTCCTCTGCGCGCGAGCGGTCGCCGTGAAGCTCGATGAAGTCCTCGAAGATCCGCTCGACGTAGTCGAGCGTGTACGGCCGCTCGTCATGACGGGCGAGCTCGACGTGCTGCCAGATCTCCTCGTCCGTCGGCTCCGACGTCTTCTCCAGCTGGCGCTCGAGCCGGGACATCTCGCCCGAGATGCTCGCGCCGCGCAGCAGGCGGAGGCTCTTCAGGCGGCTCAGCCGGTCGCGCAGATGGACTTCGTCGTTAGGCGCCATTGTTGGAGAAGAGTCGGAGAACCCGACCGACGTAGGGACGGAGATCGCGCCGGCCGACGATCGCGTCGAGGTGGCCGAAACGGGCGTTGGACTCGGCGAGGCCGAAGTCCTCCGGGAGCTTCTCGCGCGTCGTCTGCTGGACGACCCGCGGGCCCGTGAACGCCAGCAGCGCACCGGGCTCCGCGACGATCACGTCCCCGAGCGACGCGAAGCTCGCGAGCACACCCGCCGTGGTCGGATGTGCCATCACGCTGATCATCGCGCCGCCGGAGTCCTTCAGGTCCTCGACCGCGCAGACGGTCTTCGGAAGCTGCATCAGCGACAGGATCCCTTCCTGCATCCGCGCGCCGCCCGACGAGGTGACGCTCACGAGCGGAACGCCCTGTTCGCCCGCGCTCTCGCAGGCCCGCACGAACTTCTCGCCGACGACGCTCCCCATCGACCCGCCCATGAACGCGAAGTCCATGACCGCGAGCTCGCAGCGGACGCGCTCGATCGCGGCGGAGCCGATGACCATCGCGTCGCCCTGGCCCGTCTCCTGCTCGGCCTCGACCAGCCGCTCCGTGTACGGCCGCATGTCGAAGAAGTCGAGCGGGTCCTCGGAGCGGAGGTCCGCGGCTTCCTCTTTGAACGTTCCCTCGTCGGCGAGCTGCGCGATGCGGTCCTTCGCGCGCAGGCGGAAGTGGTAGTTGCAATGCGGGCAGACCCAGAGGTTCGCCGCGAGCTCGTCGTCCCGGTAGTGCGAGCCACACTCGGGGCAGGTGTTCGGATGAGGCTTCTCGTTCTGGGACGGCTCCGGAAGGTTCCGGTGCTCGATCGAGATGTCGATCCCCTCGGCCACGGGCCGAGTCTAGTAGTCCACCGTCAGAGGCCGAGCGCGGCGGCCAGGCGGCGGGCGGGCTCCAGGTTCCGCTCGTCGAGGAGGAGGCCCGAGAAGCCCGCGCCGAGTACGTCCCTTCGGCCGCGCACGCCGCCGAGCAGCTTTTCGGCCTCCTCGAGCGAGAGCCCGCCCGGCTCGGGCATGAACGGCGCGACCTCGTCTTCTCCGAACGCGTCGAAGTCGACGGCGACGTAAGCGCCGACGGTGCCGTCGAGCGCAGAGACGACGGCCTCGGATCCGGTCCCCACGCCGGTCGCGGCTATGAACTCCTCCTCGGGCGGATCGAGATTGCGCGCGCCCACGAGCGCGACGTCCTCGGCCTGCACGGCGCCGGAGTCGAGCAGCATGCGCAACGGCATTCCCCACTCGTTTCCGGACGGCGAGCTCTCGACCGTGTTCAGGTCGCCGTGCGCGTCGAGCCAGACAAGGGCGATCCGGCCGTGGCGAGCCGAGAGGGCCTCGACCGCGCCGACGTGAGAGCAACAGCAGCCGCCGAGCACCAGCGGCCGCTCGGGCAGCTCGAGAGCGAGCGCCAGGCTTTGCGCGGCGAGCGAGTCCTCCTCGATCACGGCCGCCTCGGGATAGGGCACGGGGAGCGACGCCGCCTCCGCCATCCCCTCGCCGCCGTTGCCCCACGCGCGCGGAACCCGCACCAGGCCGGCGGCGAACGTCCGCCCGCACGCGTGACACTCGTATTCCGGCCCGAGGGCGACGGCCGTGTACGTCCGGCAATCGGGGCACTTGGCGCGCAACCGCGACAAGACCCCTGAGACGCTACCTACGAGAGAGCGCGCTCGAAGATGTCCGATTCTCGATCGACGTGCATGCCGACGCTGGCGTAGAGGCGCTGCGCGCCGGTCAGGCTCTCGGCGTCGACGCCCAGCGAGGCGGCACGCATTCCGCGCCGCCGGAACTCGGCGAAAGCGTGAAGCATGAGCGCGCGGCCGACGCCCTTGCGCCGCCAGGGACGCCTCACGCCGACGACCTGGATCGAGCCGATTTCAGGCTCGGTCGGGCGAGGACGGCAGAGCGCGATGCCTGCCGGCTCTCCGCCTGCCTCGGCGACGAAGAACAGCGACCAGTCGTGGTCATCACCGAGGACCCAGTGCTGCCACTCCTCGAACGACGTCGGCGCGAAGCCCCACATGTCCTTGAACGTCTCCTCGCGGGTCTCATACGCGAGCTGCGCATCCTCCGATGTCATCGACCGGATTCGCACCCCTTCCGGCGGGCGCGGCTCCTCGAGCTCCCCGTCGAACTCGATCCGCATGCGGTAATTCCCGCGCGTCCGCTCGAAGCCGGCGTCGGCGAACGCCCGGCGCGCCCTCTCGTCCTGGACCCAGGCGAATGCCATGACGCGGTCACCGCCCTTCTCGCTGACTCGATTGAGGCTCCAGTCGAGGAGCTGAGCGCGAAGCGCGCTCTCGTCGCTCGGTGCGACTCGCACGTCGACCCAGTAGGTCGGGTGTGGGTGCGGATAGATGTCGACGTAGCCCAGGAGCTCGCCATCCGCCTCGGCGAGCCGGATGTCCTCCGCCGGATCGAGCTCGCCGCTCGTAAGAAAGCGGCGGACGTCGTCCTCGCCCTCGTCGGCCTCGCCGAAGAGCTCCTCGCTTCCGCGGTTGAAGAGCCGCGTGATGCCTGGCACGTCGTCGAGCGTGGGCGCGCGGAGGTTCACGCAGGCACCAGTTCGCCGAGGACGTCGGCGAGGCCGTCCAGGTCCGGCAACTCACGGTCGGGCTTCGCATGCTCCGCGCGTTCGTCCAGCCGGTTGATCCAGACACTCCGCAGCCCGAGCTCGTTGGCCGGCGCGATGTCGTGGAAGAGGCTCGCGGCCACATGGACATGACTCGCCCGATCCGCGCCGGTCCGACGGAGGAACTCCTCCCAGTGCCGGTGAGCCGGCTTGTAGGACCCGATCTCGGAGGCGACGACCGTCTCGTCGAACGGGACGCCGACCAGCTCCTTGGACGCGGCGATGTAGTCGGGATCGGTGTTCGAGAGGATCGCGAGGCGCCAACCACGAGCCCGAGCGTCCTCGAGCGAGTCGCGCACCTCCGGGAACGGCTGCCACGACGGCAGCGAGTCGGCGAGTGCCGCCGGGTCCTCGAGCTCGCCGCCTTCCTCGTCGGCGAGCCGCTGCAGCGCACGCGTCATCACCTCCCGGTACGCGAGCCGTCCGTCCGCCTCGAGCTCCGGCTCGAGCTCGTGGTACCGGTGCAGGAGCCGGTCGGCCTGGTCCTCGCCGAAGACGTCGGCCAGCACCGTGCGAATGCCGCCGTTCCAGTCCACCAGCGTCCCGTAGCAGTCGAATGTCGCCCAGCGCTCCATCGCTCTGAGCCTAGCCTCGACCGCCTGCGGCAGGCGCTCGGTGTCGGACCCCGATTTCTGTCAAGGGGGAAAGGCGCGCCGGAAGTGGAACGGCCAACGCTCAGGAGACGAGCCCGAAACGGTCGGTGGAAGCTAGCCCGTGAACTCGCGGATAACGATGCAGGCGTTGTGCCCGCCGAAGCCGAACGAGTTCGAGATCGCGACCTTCACATCGGCCTCGCGCGCCTCGTTCGGGATGTAGTCGAGGTCGCACTCCGGATCCGGCTCGTCGTAGTTGATCGTCGGCGGGAGGGTGTTCCGCTCCACCGCCAACGTCGTGAAGATCGCCTCGACGGCGCCCGCAGCGCCGAGGCAGTGGCCCGTCGCTCCCTTCGTGGACGAGACGGGCGTCTTGCGGGCGTTCTCCTCGCCGAGAGCGATCTTGATCACCCGCGTCTCGCTTGCGTCGCCGAGCGGAGTCGAGGTTCCGTGGGCGTTGATGTAGTCGATCTCGTCGTGGTTGACGCCCGCGTCCGCCATCGCCATCCGCATCGCCCGCGCCGGGTTGTCCCCCGTCGGGTCCGGCTCGGTGACGTGCCTGGCGTCGGACGAGAGCCCGTAGCCGAGCAGCTCCCCGTAGAACTTCGCGCCGCGCTCCTTGGCGTGCTCCAGCTCCTCGAGAACGACGACGCCCGCGGCCTCGCCCATCACGAACCCGTCCCGTGCGGCGTCGAACGGCCGGCTCGCCTCCTCGGGCGCGTCGTTGCGCCGCGAGAGCGCGCGCATGGCGCTGAAGCCGGCAATCCCGACGCGCGTGATCCCCGCTTCGGTCCCCCCTGCGAGCATCACGTCCGCTCGCCCGAGCCGGATCGCGTCCGCCGCCTCTCCGATCGCCATGTTCGACGCCGCGCACGCCGTGCACTGCGACGAGAGCGGGCCGCGCGTCCCCAGGTACATCGAAACCCAGCCCGCGCCCATGTTGGGAATGATCTGTGGGATCGAGAACGGGTTGACCCGGTCGGGGCCGCGCTCGAGCAAGGTGTCGTAACAGTCCTGAAACGCCTTCAGGCCGCCGATCCCCGTAGCGATCGAGCCGCCGATGCGGTCCGCCTCTGCCTCGATGTCGATCCCGGAGTCGTCCCGCGCCTGGATTGCGGCAGCGACGATCATCTGCGCGAATCGGTCCATGCGCCGCGCCTGCTTCTTCTCGATGAAGTCGGACGCCTCGAAGCCCTTCAGCTCGCAGGCGAAGTGGACCGGGTATTCGCTCGCGTCGAACTGCGCGATGTCGGCGGCGCCGGACTTGCCGGCGACGAGGTTCTCCCACGTCGTCTCCGCGTCGTTGCCGAGCGGGCTGACCGCACCAAGGCCCGTGATCACGACTCGTCTGCGCCCGTTCATGCTCATTGCGCTCACATACCCAATCCGCCGTCGACCAAGAGCACCTCGCCCGTGACGAACGAGGCCGCGTCCGAGCAGAGGAACCTCACCGCGCCGGCGACATCCTCGGGATCGCCGAAGCGTCCCAGCGGCGTGTTCGACAGCATCGCGTTCTGGAGCTCCTCGGGCAGCTCGGTCGTGAGCCGAGTCGTGATGTATCCCGGGGCCACGACGTTCGCCCTTATACCGCGGCCGCCGAGCTCCCGCGCCAGTGCCTTCGTGAAGCCGATGATCCCGGCCTTGGACGCCGAGTAGTTCGTCTGCCCCGGGTTCCCGTGGAGGCCGACGATGCTGGAGACGTTGACGATCGCGCCGCTGCGCCGCCGCATCATCCCGCGGGCCGCCGCACGGCAGGTGTTGAAGGTCCCGCCGAGGTTCGTGTCCAGGACAACCCGCCAGTCCTCGTCCGGCATCCGCGCCAGGAGCCCGTCGCGCGTGACGCCGGCATTGTTCACGAGGATGTCGACGTCGCCCGCTTCCTCGACGAGGCGCTTCGCGTCCTCAGCCTCGGACACGTCCGCCTGCACCGCCCTGGCGCCGATCTCCGACGCCACGCCCTCGGCCTCCTCGGCACCGGACCGGTAGCCGAGCACGACCGTCGCGCCGGCGCCTGCGAGCTCGGCAGCGATCGCCTTGCCGATCCCGCGCGAGCCGCCTGTGACGAGCGCTGTCCGGCCTTCGAGCGAGCAGAACTCCGGCATGGCTTAGATGGACTCTTCGACCTTCTTGAGGCCGGCGACGTTGTTGACGGACACGGCCTTCACGGTCTTGTCGATGCGCTTCAGTAAACCGGACAGGACGTTGCCGGGTCCCACCTCGACGAACGTCTTCACGCCCTCCTTGACGAGCCCCTGCGCGGCCTGCGTGAACTTCACGGGCGCCGTCACCTGGTTCACGAGCAGCCCGGCCATGCGCTGCGCGGGCTCGATCTTCGCGGTCACCGTGGACATGAACGGCGCCACCGGATCGGCGAAGCGGACGCGCTCGACCGCCGGCTTGAGCATCTCCGCAGCCTTCTCCACCAGCGGGCTGTGGAAGGCGCCCGAGACCTTCAGCTTCACGGCGCGGCGCGCACCGAGCGCCGTGGCCTTGTGGATCAGCTTCTCGACCGCGCCCTCCTCGCCCGAGACGACGATCTGGCCGGGACAGTTGTAGTTCGCAGGCCACACGCCCTCGATCTCGGAGCACAGCTCCTCCACCACCTCGTCGTCGAGGCCGAGGATCGCCGCCATCGTCCCGTCGCTCTCGCGGGCGGCCTCCGCCATCGCGAGGCCTCGCTCGCGCACGAGGCCGATCGCCTCGGAGGTTTCGATCGAGTGGGCCGCCGCGATCGCAGCGAACTCCCCCACCGAATGGCCGACGACATAGTCGGGAGCGATCCCTCTGGCGTTCAGCGCCGCCAGCACCGCGAGGCTCGTGGCAACGAGGGCCGGCTGTTGCACCTCGGTCTGGACGAGCTCGTCGAGCGGCGAGTCGAAGCAGAGCTTCTGCAGGTCGAGGCCGGACGCCTCGCTGCCGACGCGATAGACCTCCATCGCCTCCGGGACGGCCAGCGCGATCTCGCGGCCCATCCCCTCCTCCAGCGACCCCTGCCCGGGGAAGCAAAACGCAACCTTCGTCATGTCGTCCTCCCGTTCGCCGTCCACTCCATCAGGGTCGAGCCCCACGTCAGCCCGGCGCCCATCCCCGTCATGAGGACGAGCGAGCCCTTCCGGAGCCGCCCGTCTGCTTCTGCGTCGCCGAGCGCCAGCGGAATCGACCCGGAGGACGTGTTCCCGTACCTGTCCACGTTCACGATCACGCGATCTTCGGCAATTCCCAGTTTCTTCGTCGCATAATCGATGATTCTCGTGTTCGCCTGGTGCGGCACGTAGACGTCGACGTCGTCGATCGTCCGGCCGACCTCCTCGAGCAACGCCTCCGCCGACGACACCATGACGCGCGTCGCGAACTTGAAGACCTCGCGACCGTTCATCTTCACCAGCCTGTCGGCATCCTCGAACGTGCGCGAGCCGCTGCCAGGGAGCCAGAGGTGCTCGCCGCCGCCGCCGTCCGCCCCGAGCTCGAACCCCTCGAACCCGCCCTCGTCGACGTGCTCGAGCACCACGGCGCCGGCTCCGTCACCGAAGAGAACGAGTGTTGAGCGGTCGGTCCAGTCGAGAATCTTCGAGAGCACGTCGCCGCCGACGACGAGCGCTTTCTTCGAGAGGCCGGCCGAGACCATCGCATGTGCCTGCGCGAGGGCATAGACGAAGCCCGTGCACCCGGCGAGGAGGTCGTACGCAGCAGCCTTGGGGGCCGGCAGCAGATCGGCGAGGAGCGAGGCCGTCGTCGGGAACATCATGTCCGGTGTCACCGTCGCGACGATGATCAGGTCGATCTCCTCCGACTCGACGCCGGCGCGTTCGAGTGCCGATACGCGCGGCCGGCAGTGCGAGGTCCGTCATCGCCTGGTCGGGCGCGGCGATGCGGCGCTCCTTGATGCCGGTGCGCTCGATGATCCACTCGTCCGAGGTGTCCACCAGCTTCGCGAGCTCGTCGTTCGTGAGCACCCGCTCGGGCGCATAGGTGCCGAGACCGGTGATCGACACCGGTGCGCCGTTCGAACGCCCGATCATTGCTCGACTGCGAAGGTCAGTGTTCCGCGCGCGGCCAGCGATCCATCCACTGTGGCCGTCGCCTTCCCCCGGCCGATCGGGCCCCGCACGCGCTCGAGCTCGCAGGTCAGCTCCAGCTCGTCACCCGGCTCGACGACCCGCTTGAACCGGACGCCGTCGATCCCGGCGAAGAGCGCGAGCTTGCCCCGGTTCTCCTCCTCCGAGAGCACGGCCACCGCGCCGGCCTGCGCCATCGCCTCGACGATGAGGACGCCGGGCATGATCGGCCGGCCGGGGAAGTGACCGGAGAGGTACCACTCGTCCGGCCGTACCCGCTTGCGCGCGACGACCTTCTCGCCGGGACGCAGGTCGACCACCTCGTCGAGGAGCAGGAAGGGGTCGCGGTGAGGCAGGATCGCCTCGATTTCTTGCTTCGTCAGGGAGGGCACGTGCGAGATGAGTCTAGTGATGGGGGCGCCGTTCGGGACTCTCTGCGCCCGCAGCACGTCGAGCCGCTCCTCCAGGGGCGTTTCGGCCGTCCGTACCGCTATCTCGAGCAATGCGAGTCGACGCAGAGGGAGCTACCGGCAGATGCGCCCGAAGGGGCCGTCGTCGCTGCCGACGAGCAGACGGCGGGACGAGGTCGCCTCGGCCGTCCGTGGCTTGCCGCGCCGGGCACGAGCCTGCTCTTCTCGGTGAACCTGCGGCCGCCCGTCGAGACGCAGCGCCTCCCGGCGCTGACGATCGTTGCCGGCGTCGCCGCGGCCGACGGCGTCCGGGAGGCGACCGGCCTGATGCCGGAGATCAAGCTTCCCAACGACCTCCTCGTAGGCGGGAAGAAGCTGGCCGGGATCCTCGCCGAGGCCCGCGAGGACCGCGTCGTGCTCGGCATGGGGATCAACGTCAACGTCTCGCTCGAGGACCTGCCGGCGGAAGTCGACCGCGAGTCGACCTCGCTCCTCGTAGAGCTCGGTCAGCCCGTCGACCGCGCACGCCTCCTCGCTGCGATCCTGCGCGAGCTCGAGCGGCAATACGACGAGTGGGTCAGCGCAGGCGGAGCCGCGGCCCGACGTTAGCCGCCAGATCCTCGGCGAAGGCGTCGAGGCGCGCGAACGGCCGTCCGAGCACGACGGTGAAGACGCCCGCCTTTCTCCGGAAGACCGTGGACGTGGCGCCGTCGGCCGTGAACGTGACACGAGCCGGCTCCGAGAGCGAGACCCGCAGCGGCCGCTTGTTGACGACTTTGAGCCGCGGCGCGACTCGATCGACGCGGACCGGCAAGAGCTGCGTGACGGGACCCGTCGAGTCCGTGACGGTCAGCGTCACCGAGTAGACGCCGTCGCGCACGCCACCGGGCCACGTGATCGTGTGGAGCCCGATCGGCAGAAGCGAGTCGAAGACCGAGACCACGCCGGCGGTGCCGCGCCGGATGGACAGATTCGCGAGCGCCGGGAGCGCAAGATTGAAGGACGCCGCCAACGAGTCGGCGCGGCCGTCGCCGTTCGGTGAGATAGCTGCCGGCAGGATCCCGAACCCCGAAAGCGTCCGGCTGAGAACGACGTTCGTCGCCGCCGTCACCTCTCGGCCACCCGACCTCGCCGCCACCACGATCCGGTAGCGCCCGTCGGGATAACTGCCGCCGTTCCAGGCGAAGACATGGCGGCCGGCAGCCCTCGATGCCGCCTGCAGCGTCGCGAGTGGGATTCCCTGCTCGGTCTGGAGATCGATCCGGACCGCGGCCGCACCGCCGAGCTCGTACGCGATCGCGGTCGTGTCGGTCTTCCCGTCGCCGTTGGGGGTGAAGCCCGCGGGGTCGGCGGAGACACCCTGAATGACCGCCGGACGGCCGACGGTGCCGAACGTCCCGGACGCAGGCCGGACGCCGACCCCGGCGCCGATCCGCCAGCGGTAGCCGGGCAGGGTGGCGAAGCGCGAGTCCCACGTCCACTGAACGTTCGTCCCGAAGCCCGATCCCTGAGCAACCTGCCGCCCGGTGGTGTCTGTGATCGTCACCGTCCAGGGAAGCGCGGTCGAGAGTCTGGCGGAGAAGCTGACGAACTGCCCCAACCTACCCTCGACCTCGGGCGTATAGAGCTTAGGCAGGCCGAGGCCCGCCACCGACGAGGCCATTCCGCGAAGATCGCCGTAGAGCCTGCCTGGGCAGGTCGTGAAGCCCGTGTCGCGGTGACCCGAGATCGCGCGCAGGAAGAGCGGCAAGCCCTTTCGGTACTTCGGGTTCCCGCCGGAGACGACAGGCGCACTCGAGAGCGGGTCGACGTGCGCGACGTCCATCCTCCAGGCGAGGAGCCGCACGACGGCCGACCGCGCGGCCGCGGTCGGTGACCGCCGCGCGTAGTTCCCGATCACCGAGATCCCGACGGAGCCGGTGTTGAACCCTTGCGAGTGCGCGCCGATCACATTGCGCTCGACGCCGCCGTACCGGCCTTCGAAGACCTGCCCGAACCGGTCGACGAGGAAGTTGTAGCCGACGTCGTCCCAGCCGTTTCCCCGCACGTGGTACAGGTAGATCCCGCGCACGACGGCCGCCGACTGGGCTGGCGTCGACGGCTCCCCTCCGGCGGTGTGGTGGACGACCGCGGTCGTCAGCGTCTTGGCGAACCTGGGACTGTCGCGGCGGATCCGCTCGTCTGCGCCCCAGGCCGGACGGGTGACGATCGCGGGGCTGCCGGCCATCTGGAGCGTCCGCCCCAGCGGTTCCTCGGGGCTCCAGACGTAGTGGGCGCGCACTCGGCTGACCCGGCCGCGCCGTCGGACCTCGAGGCGCCGCGCCACACCCGTCCACTGGAGT
>CAVTCN010000044.1:0-16475 GCA_963733215.1 uncultured Actinomycetes bacterium | reverse complement strand
CTAGTGGCTTTACCGCAACACCGAATCGGCAACGCGGTGCCGCCCTCGAGCCTCGAGGGCGGCACCACGGTTCCCGACGCGTAGAAGCAGGTAGGTCTTGGCTCTCTACGCAGCCCGCAGGCTGCTCGCCGCGATCCCGCTCCTGCTGGCCACGTCCTTCATCGTCTTCTCGTTCCTCCACCTCGCCCCGGGAAGCCCCGAGCAGGTGCTGCTCGCCGGCAAGAACGTCAACGAGGCAACGAGGCAGGCGATCCGCGACCATTACCGCCTCGACGACCCGTTTCTCACCCAGTACTGGACCTGGCTCACGAACGCGCTTCAGGGCGATCTCGGCGAGTCGATCATCTTCAGGGACGACGTGACGGATGTCGTCAAGCCCCGCATCCTCCCCACCGTCGAGCTCGCCGTCTACGCGCTCATCCTCATCGCAATCTTCGGCCTGGGGCTCGGCATCGCGGCCGGAATCAAGCGTCACGGGCCCCTGGACACGACGGTCTCGATCTTCACGCTCGTCGGCTCGTCGATCTCGACGTACGTCTCCGGGATACTTCTTATTACGATCTTTGCGGTCGCGCTCGGGTGGTTTCCGGTGTTCGGTCTCGGCGACTCGGGCCTGGACCGCGTCTACCACCTGACCTTGCCGCGATCGCCCTCGCCATCGCGCTCTCCGCGTTCGTCGCGCGCGTCGCCCGCGCCGGTCTGGGCTCCTCGCTCGAGCAGGAGTTCGTCGAGACCGCGCGCAGCCGCGGCTTCTCCGAGCGGCGCGTCGTCGGCAAGCACGGAATGCGCAGCGCGATGATCCCCATCATCACGGTCGGCGGCCTCGTGTTCGGCTTCCTCATCACGGGGGCGGTGCTGGTCGAGTTCACTTTCGGTCTCAACGGGCTCGGCGCGCTCCTCATCCAGGCCGTCCGGACGAAGGACTTCGCGGTCGTGCAGGCGGTCACGCTCCTCTTCACCTTCGCCTTCATCCTCATCAACCTGGGAGTCGATCTCCTGTACGCGGTCATCGATCCCCGCGTCCGGCTCCGGCAGAAGACGGCCTGATGGCAACGCCGGCCGAGGAAGCACCGACGCTCTACCGGCGTCGCTGGATCCCGGCGTTCGACGCGCCTGCGGCCGCGTTCGCCGGCGCGATCGTGATCGGCGTCCTCGTGCTCGTCGCGATCTTCGCGCCGTTGCTCGCACCCTATGATCCGAACGCCGTCGATCTCGGCAACACGCTCGCGCCGCCCAGCTCCGAGCATCTGCTTGGAACGGACGCGTCGGGCCGCGACATCCTCTCGCGTCTCATCTACGGCACCCGGACGAGCCTGCTCGGCCCCCTGCTCGTGGTCGGGATCTCGACGCTCGTAGGTGTCCCGCTCGGCCTGCTCGCCGGTTACCGGGGCGGCACTGTGGACGGGATCCTGGGGCGGATCTGGGACGTCATGTTCGCCTTCCCCCCACTCCTGCTCGCGATCGTCATCGTCGCCGCGTTCGGCGCGGGTTTCTGGACGGCCACGATCGCCATCGCGATCATCTACATCCCGCTGTTAGCCCGGGTCGTGCGCGGCGTGGTGCTCGTCGAGCGGGAGAAAGCGTACGTCGACGCCTGCAAGGTGCAGGGGTTCTCGAGCATGCGCGTCGCCGGGCGCCACGTGCTGCCCAACGTGTCGCCGACGATCGCCGCTCAATCGACGCTGAACTTCGGGTACGCCCTCCTCGACCTCGCAGGGCTGGCGTTCCTCGGGCTCGGCGTCCAGCCTCCGACGTCGGACTGGGGGCAGATGCTCACGGACGGTCGCGAGAGCCTGGTGCTCCATTCGTACTCCGAGGTGATCTCCGCCTCGATCGCTATCGCCGTCGCCGTCGTCGCCTTCAACCTCGTCGGCGATACCCTGTCCCAGCGCGCGGGCCGATCGCGATGACGGACCTGCCGCTCCGCGCGTCCGCGGCCGACGGCGGCCCTCTGCTGGAGCTGCGGGGTGTCACAACGGAGCTGCTGATCGGCGGGCAGCACCACGCCGTCGTGCGCGACGTCAGCCTCGCCATCGACCGAGGAGAGGTCGTGGGCCTCGTCGGCGAGTCGGGCAGTGGCAAGTCGATGACGGCACGCACCATCCTTCGGCTCCTGCCGCGCGGTGCCCGCACCCGGGGCGAGGTGGTCTTCGACGGGCTGAATCTGCTGGCCGAGCCGGTGCGGGCGCTGCGGGCGGTCCGCGCCCGCCGCATCTCCATGATCTTCCAGGATCCGCGCGCCCACATCGATCCGCTCTTCACGGCGGGGGACCATCTCGCCGAGGGCCTGCGCGTGCACGGAGGACTGAGCCGCCAGGACGCCCAGCAGCGCGGGCTCGAGCTGCTTGCCGACGTGGGCATCGCCGACGGCAAGCGGGTCATGCGCGCCTATCCGGGGGAGCTCTCCGGCGGGATGCTGCAGCGCGTGATGATCGCAGGGGCACTCGCCGGCCAGCCGGAGCTGCTGATCGCCGACGAGCCGACGACGGCTCTCGACGTGACGATCCAGGCCGAGATCGTCGCGATCTTCGACGGCCTGCGCCGCGACCGCGACCTGGCGATGCTCTTCATCACGCACGATCTCGAGCTCGCCTCCGCGATCTGCGACCGCGTCATCGTCATGTACGCCGGCCGCATCATGGAAGAGCAGCCGACCGAGGGCCTCTTCGCCGCGCCGGCCCACCCGTATACGGTGGGCCTTCTCGCTGCCCGCCCGGCGCTCGAGGCTCGCAGCGACCGCCTGGCGGTGATCCCGGGGCGTCCGCCGACCCCGGTGGAGACACCGGAGGGCTGCCCGTTCCACCCACGCTGCGCGTTCGCGGTCGACGCCTGCCGCGCCGAGATCCCGCCTCTCCGTCGTGTGGGGCCGGGCGCGTCCTCGGCCTGCCGGCGAGTCGACGACATCCGGTCGGAGCTCGCGGCCCTGCATGTGCCCGCCCGTGCCTGAGAGCGGCGCCAACGGGAATGCGTTGCTGTCCGTCGAGGGCCTGTCCAAGACGTTCATCGTCAAGCGGGCCATGTCGGGGCGGGGTCGTACGGAGATCCCGGCCGTGCGCGAGATCTCGTTCTCGCTCGCTGCCGGATCGTCGCTCGGCATCGTGGGCGAGTCAGGCTCGGGCAAGACGACGATCGCCAGGATGCTCGTCGGCCTGGAAACCCCGAGCGCCGGACGGATCGCCCTACAGGGCAAGGAGCTCGCCGCGCGGCCCTCCCGTGCCGAGCGCCAGGAGCGGGCACGCGCCATCCAGATCGTCTTCCAGGATCCGTACACGTCGCTCGACCCGCGCCAGTCGGTGAGACGGGCGCTCGATGAGGTGCAGCGGGTGCACTTCGGCCGCTCGCAGGCAGATTCCGCGGCCCGCACGAGCGAGCTGCTCGACGCCGTCGGGCTCGGAGTCAAGGAGTCGCGCTCGCTGCCCCGCGAGCTGTCCGGCGGCCAGCGCCAGCGCGTGGCCATCGCGCGGGCACTCGCGGCCGAGCCGGAGATTCTCGTTCTCGACGAGGCAGTCTCCGCCCTCGACGTCTCGATCCAGGCGCAGATCCTCAACCTCCTCGCCGACCTGCGGCGCGATCTTCGGCTGACCTACATCCTCATCTCTCACGATCTCGCCGTCGTGCGGCAGGTTGCGGACGACGTCCTCGTGATGTACCGCGGGCGGGCCGTGGAAACCGGGCCCGTCGAGACGATCCTGGCGGCGCCGCTCCACCCGTACACGCAGCGTCTGCTGGAATCGGTGCCGCGGCCGGGCATGTCGCTCGAACGGCAGACGGCGCGGCTCGAGGCCGACGAGGGCGGCTGCCTGTTTCGCGCACGCTGCCCGAAGGCGCACGACCGCTGCGTGGAGGAGCCGCCGCTGATCGCGACCGACCGCCTCCACGCGGCGCGCTGCTGGCTGGTCGACCGGAGCGGCGCAATGCCCGCGCACGAGCCCGAAACGACGGCAGGAAAGGAGCATCATGGCTGAGCAGGAGGGCCGGCTGACCGTAGACGAGGCCGGCCACGAGATCTACTACCGGATCTTCGGCGAGGGGCCCGAGACACTCGTCGGGCTGCACGGCGGGCCGGGGGCCGACCACCGCTACCTGGCGCGGCTCGGCGAGCTCGCCGGTGACGGGCTCCAGGTTCTTCTCTACGACCAGCTCGGGAGCGGCAAGTCCGATCGGCCCGACGATGCGTCGCTCTGGGTCGTCCCGCGCTTCGTCGAGGAGCTCGAGTCCGTCCGGACGAGCCTCGAGCTCGGCCGCGTGCATCTCCTCGGCCAGTCGTGGGGCGGGTTCCTCGCGCTCCAGTACGCGCTCGACCATCCGGCCGGCGTGCAGAGCCTCGTTCTCTCCAACACCGGCTCGAGCACCGCGGAGGTCTTCCGCGGCATGACCCAGCTCCGCCTCGACCTCGGCGCCGACGAGTTCACGCAGATGGCGATGCACGAGGGCAAGGGCGACGTGGAGAGCCCCGAGTACGAGGCGCTCGTCATGCAGCTCTACGCGCGCCACCTCCGCCGCTCGACGCCGTTCGAGATCGAGCGCTCGATCCGCGAGTTCCGGGAGATCATGGTGCCGCTCATGGACCTCGGCCCGGCCTACTTCGAGATGTGGGGACCGCACGAGTTCCTCCTCACCGGCACGCTGGCCGACTGGGACGTCACCGACCGTCTCGGCGAGATCGAGGTGCCCGCGCTGATCGTCTGCGGCTGGCACGACGAGTGCGACCTGCGCTGCCACCGGATCCTGGCCGACGGCATCGCGGACAACGAGTTCGTCATCTTCGGCAACTCGAGCCACTGCACGATCCTCGAGAAGGAGGGCGACGCGTACCTCGCTGTCGTCAAGGACTTCGTCCGCCGCGCCTCCGCCTGATCAGTCCCAGGTCGGCAGCGGCGGCTGGACGGGGTCGTCGATGTAGAGGAAGCGACCGTTCGTCGCGCCCGTGGGATCGCTCGCCAGGCGCAGCACGAGGTCGGCTGCCTTGTACGGCGGATCGCCGCCGCTCTCCCCGACCATCGCCGCCCACTCGCGGTACTCCTGGCCGTCCGGGCCCAGCTCCTCGGCCGCGTCGCGAACGGCGCGCCACATGTCCGTCTTGACGTCGCCGGGGTGGATCGCGTTCACGGTGACGCCCGTGCCTTCCAGCTCCGCAGCCAGGTGCCGCGTGAGCTGGTTCAGCGCCACCTTGCTCGTCACGTAGGCGCTGTCGAGCTTTCCGGGCGGGTAGAGCGCCCCGGCCGAAGACACGTTGATGATCCGCCCGAAGCCGCGCTCGATCATGCCGGGCACGAACGTGCGGCAGGTCAGGTACGGGCCGACGAGGTTCACCATCACCGTCTCGACCCAGTGCGCGGGGTCGCCGTCCACGATGAGCCGGAGCGGCCCGAACACCCCGGCCGCGTTGACGAGCACATCCGGCGGCCCGAGCTCGCGCTCGACGTCGCCTGCCAGCGACTGGACGAGCTCGACCCGGCTCACGTCGACGGGAAAGGCGCGTGCGACGCCACCGCTCTCGGCGAGCCGGGCCTCGACCTGAGCGAGCCCCTCGGCCCCGCGGGCCACGAGCGCCACGCGCGCGCCCGCTCCCGCGAGGGCGGCCGCGACCTCGGCGCCGAGGCCCCGGCTCGCCCCGGTGACGAGTGCGACTCTGTCGGCAAGCGCGCCGTCGCAAGCGGATCAGCTCGGCTTTCGGGCCACCGCCTCGATCTCGACCTTGAAGCCGACGAGCCCCGCCTGCACGGTCGTCCGGGCCGGGTACGGCTTGCTGAACGTCTGCTCGTAGACGGCGTTGTACGCCGGGAAGTCGCCGAGGTCGGTGAGGTAGGCGTTGATCTTGACGACGTCCTCGAGCGAGCAGCCGGCGGCCTCGAGGCAGGCGCGCAGGTTCTTCAGCGTCTGGACGGTCTGCTCGGTGATGTCGTCGGAGACGAGGTTGCCGTCGACGTCGAAGGGCGCCTGACCGGCCGTGAAGACGAGGTCGCCGCTGACGACGACGGGCGAGTACGGCACCTTCGGGACGGCGACGCCGTCGGGCTGGATCGGTTCGCGCTTGGGCATGGCTCTCCTCCGTCGATGGGACGTGACCCGCGGAACGTTAGAGTCAGCGCGACGTGAGCGCGCAGACGAGTGTCGGCTTTCTCGGACTCGGCCTCATGGGGAGGCCGATGGCCCGCAACCTCGCCGCCGCGGGCATGGACGTCCGCGCGTGGAACCGATCGCCCCTCGCAGACGAGTTGACGAGCGGCATCCCGCTGCGGCCGTTCGAGGACGCGGCCGCCGCCGACGTCGTCCTGCTCATGCTCTCCGACTCGGCCGCCGTCGGCGCGGTGCTGGAGCAGCTCGAGCCTCTGCTTCGCCCCGGCCAGGTCGTGCTCGACATGGGGAGCTCGAATCCTGTCGAGAGCGGAGAGCGCGCCGAGCGCCTCGGCGCACGTGGCGTCGGCTGGGTCGACGCACCGGTGTCGGGTGGCGCAGAGGGCGCCACCGCAGCGAGCCTGGCGATCATGGCGGGCGGCAGCGACGAGGACTTGGCGCGCGTTCGCCAGGTGCTCGAGACCGTCGGAGCGAACGTCGTGCACGTCGGCGGGCCCGGCGCCGGCCACATGGCGAAGGTGGCGAATCAGGTGATCGTCGGCCTGGCGCTCGAGGGGGTCGCCGAGGCGCTCGCGCTCGTCGAGGCGGCGGGCCTGGACCCCCGGCTCGTGCAGCAGGCGCTGCGAGGAGGCTGGGCGGACTCGCGGATCCTCCAGGGCCAGGGAACGCGCATGATCGAGCGGGACTTCGTGCCCGGCGGCAAGGTCAGAACGCTCCGCAAGGATCTGGCCATGGCGCTCGGCGTCGCCGCCGACCTCGGTCTCGAGCTGCCTCACCTCGAGAGCGCGTTCTCCGTCTTCGAAGGGCTCGTCGAGCGCGGCGACGGCGACCTCGACTGCGCCGCTATCTACACCCTGCGGGCGCCAGCGCCGTAACGCGGGAGGGCCGGACGATATCCCCACGGGCCGGATGAGATCCGGCCCCTACAGATCCTTGCGCCGGAAGGCGATCAGCGCCGCCCCGCCCACGAGGGCCAGGTAGGCGATGGACCACGGCCAGAGCCACGCTCCTGCGGGCTCCGCGCCTCCGAAGGGACCAAGGTCCACGACCGCCTTTGTCACCCCGCCGGTGTCCGCCGTGAGATCCGTGAGTCCGTCCTGGTAGAGAGCCTCGAACGGCAGCACCCACGATGCGACACGAGCGACGTCCTGGAGCGTCTCCGAGCCGAGCGCCTCGCCGAGCTGACCGAGAAACCCCGCCGTGAGACCGGCGCCGAAGACCATGAACACGGCGATGCCGTTCGCGGTGACGGCGAGGAAGACGGAGCCGAGGAGCGAGATCGCCGCGAGGATCAGGACCGCGAGCGCGAGCTGGAGCGCCGGCATCACAGCCCGATCGGGCCACCAGCCCCCGATCGCTCCGGTGATCGCCATGGCCGCGAAGTAGAGGGCGAGCACGTACAGCCCCGATGCGGCAGCAGCCCCGAGGAAGCGGCCTCCCAGGAGCACGTGGCGTCCGATAGGCCGTACGACGAGCGGCTGCAGCAGACCCCGGTCGGCGTCGCCCCGAACCACTCCGGAGGTCAGGAAGATGGCGAGGATCGCCCCGAGGAAGAGGGTGGCGAACATGGCCAGCCCGAAGACGGTCGCACCGGCCAGGGTCGTCGAGTCCACGCCGAGATCGGCTGCTTCGAACGCGTCGACCTCCTGGAATGCACGATCGGCGCCGAGGGCGTAGAGGACGAGAAACCCGGCGGTGAGCAGCACGACTACGGTCAGCACCCGCCTGCGCAGCGCCTCCCGCAACGCGTAGCCGGCCACGACGACGGCGCCGCTCATGCGTTGTCGCCGCCGACGACGTCGAGGTAGACGTCCTCGAGGTCGCTCCGCACGACGCGGACGCCGTAGATCCGCTCGCCGCCCGCGACGAGGTCGGCGACGAGGCGCGGCACGTCGTCCCGCGCGGCGGCCGGAAACGTCTTCAGCCCGTCAGACGTCTCGACCTCCACCCCTTTCGGCCGGGCGAGGTCGTCGGGACGGCCGGCCGCGACGACGCGCCCGCGGTCGAGGATCACGACCCGGTCGCACACGAGCTCGATCTCGGAGAGCAGGTGCGAGTTCAGCAGCACGGCGACACCCCGGGCGCGAAGCTCCTCGAGCAGCCGGCGTACCGTGCGCCGCCCGGCGGGATCGAGCGCGCTCGTCGGCTCGTCGAGCAGCAGCAGCCGCGGCGACCCGACGAGGGCCTGGGCGATGCCAAGCCGCTGTTGCATGCCCTTCGACATCGCCTCGACCCGCCGCTCCCGCGCCTCCGCGAGGCCGACGAGCCCGAGCAGCTCCGTCCGCTCGGTCGCGCCTCCCCGAGAGCCCGCGAGACGTTGGTGCAGCTCGAGCACCTCGTCGGCGCGGCTCCATCCCGGGAAGCGGAAGAGCTCGGCCAGATACCCGAGCGAGGCCCGGGCCGGCGCAGAGCCGGCCGGATGGCCGCACACCTCGGCTCGACCCTCGCTCGGGCGCACCAGCCCGCACGCGATCTTGACGAGGGTCGATTTCCCGGCGCCGTTCGGCCCCAGGAGTCCGACGAGCTCGCCCTCGCCCACCTCGAGGTCGACCGCCAAGAGCGCCTCCACCCCGCCGTACCGCTTGTGGAGTCCGAAAGCGCGGAGCGCGGCCACGCGGCGAGTGTACGCGCGGGCGCGCGCCAGCTACCGTTCAACCAGTTGCAGATGGGCGTGGAAAGCCGCAATCCGGCGCCCGGCGAGACGACGTTCGCGACCGAGGACATCCTCAGGGGCGCGTTCGACCTCGCACCCATTGGCATGACCCTCGCCGGCCCCGACGGACGCTGGCTCCGCGTCAACGAAGCGATGGGGCGAATGCTCGGCTACAGCCCGGAGGAGCTCCTCGAGCTCGGATACGTGGCCGTGACCCACCCCGACGATCGCGATGCGAACGAGACGCAGATCCGCCGGTTCTGGTCGGCGGAGACCGGTGCGCTCCAGTGGGAGAAGCGGTACGTCCATCGCGACGGTCACACCGTGTGGGGGCTGGTCAGCATCTCGATGGTTCAAGCCGATCCGGCCGTCGCGATCGCGCAGATCCAGGACATCACCGAGACCAAGCTGGCCGAGGAGAGGCTCCGTCGCCGGGACGCCATTCTGGCCGCCGTCGCATCCGCCGCCGGGTCGCTTCTCGCCGCTCCCGACTGGAGAGACGTGATCGAGAGCGTGCTGGAGGAGCTCGGGAAGGCCAGCGGGGCGAGCCGTGCCTGCATCTTCCGGGGCGAGCCGGAGCGCGGCGGCGCGGAGGCAACGGCGCGCCCGTATGCCTGGTGCGCGCCTGGCGTGCCCGACGACTGGGTCCTGGAGCGGCGCCCCGGGACGGCCCTCGGCCTCGACTCGTGGGCCAGGGAGCTCGCGGCGGGCCGTCACTGCCAGTCGCACGCCCGGACGCTCCCCCCGGCCGAGCGGGCCTATCTCGAGGCGCGGCAGATCCGCTCGGCACTCGCTGTCCCCATCCACGCCGACGGCCGCTGGTGGGGGTCGATCGGGTTCGACGAGTGCGTCGAGGAGCGGCTGTGGAGCGCGGTGGAGGTCGAGGCGCTGCGTGCCGCCGCCGGAGCCATCGGCGCCGCGATCGCACGCCAGGCGGCCGAGCAGTCGCTCCGCGAGGCCGAGAACAGGTATCGCACGCTCATCGAGCACCTGCCGCTGACGTTCTACGTCGACAACGCCGACGCCACGATCTCGGCGGTCTATATGAGCCCGCAGATCGAGGAGGTCCTCGGGTACCCGGTCGCCGACTGGCTGACGGATCCGGACTTCTTCGGCAAGATCGTCCATCCCGACGATCGCGAGCACCAGCTGGGCGCGCCCTGGCCGCATTCGGGCGTGAACGACGACGAGTACCGCCTGATCGCCAAGGACGGGCGCACCGTGTGGTTCCACGACCGCTACGTGATCGTCCGGGACGAGGCCGGGCGGGCCCAGCACGTACAGGGATACATGCTCGACATCACCGAGCGCAAACAGGTCGAGGAGGAGCTGCGGGCGACCAACGAGACGCTCCAGGCCCTGATCGACGCGTCGCCCCTCTCGATCGTCGCGGTCGACCGCGACGAGCGAGTGACGCTGTGGAGCCGGGGAGCGGAGCGGATCTTCGGATGGAAGGCTGCCGAGACGATCGGCCAGCCGTTGCCCTTCGACGAATGGGAGCTCGCCCAGGAGGACGAGCGGCTCCGCGCCGCGGCGGGCCGGGGGGAGACGATCGGCGGCCTCGAATCGACCCGACTCCGCAAGGACGGCTCGCCGGTCGACCTCGCCTCGTACTACTCGCCGCTGCGGGACGCGCACGGGAAGGCAGTCGGGATGCTCGTGATCAGCGCCGACGTGACCCAGCGCAAAGCGCTAGAGGCACAGCTGCTCCACTCGCAGCGCATGGAGGCGGTGGGCCGCCTCGCGGGCGGCATCGCACACGACTTCAACAACCTGCTGACCGCGATCCGAGGCTACGCCGACTTCCTCCGCGAAGGCCTCGGCGAAGGAACCTCGCTGCGCCGCGACGCCGAGGAGATCTCGCGCGCGGGTGAGCGCGCCTCGGGCCTCGTGCGCCAGCTCCTGGCGTTCAGCCGGGGACAGGTGCTGCGGCCCGAGATCGTCGATCTGAACGATGTCGTGCGCCAGACCGAGTCGATGCTGCGCCGGCTCATCGGCGAGGACGTCGGGCTGGTCATCGACCTCGACGGCACGCTCGCCTCAGTCTCGGCGGACGCCGGGCAGCTCGAGCAGACGATCATCAACCTCGCCGTCAACGCCCGTGAGGCCATGCCGGACGGGGGTACGTTCACGATGCGCACGCGGAACGCGGTCGTCACCGGCCCGGAGGCGAGCAGGCTCGGGCTTCGGCCCGGCAGGTACGTGCGCCTCTCCGCCGAGGACACGGGGATCGGGATGGACGAGAGCACTCGGCTGCGGGTATTCGATCCGTTCTTCACGACGAAGGCGCAGGGCACCGGGCTCGGCCTGTCGACGGTCTACGGCATCGTCACCCAGAGCGGTGGTCGGGTGGACGCGGAGAGCCAGCCGGGCGCCGGCTCGGTCTTCTCGCTCTTCCTTCCCGCCGTATCGGCGACTCCGCGTGAGCCCGCCGAGCCGCCGCCGAGCGTCGAGCTCGACGGCGGCTCCGAGACGGTGCTGCTCGTCGAGGACGAGGACGTCGTCCGCAATCTCGCGCGACGGATCCTTCGCGATGGCGGCTACCGCGTCATCGAGGCCGGCTCGGGCGAGGAGGCGCTCCGCCTGGCAGGCGAGCACGCGGGCCGGATCGACCTCCTGCTCACAGACGTCGTCATGCCGGGCATGAACGGCCGCGAGCTTGCCGACCGCCTCGTCGAGATCCGGCCCGGCACGCGCGTCGTCTTCATGTCCGGCTACACCGAGCACCTGATCCTCCAGCGCGGCGTCTCGGGGGAGAGGGCGTTCCTGGCCAAGCCGTTCACGCCGCCGATGCTCGCGCGAAGCGTCCGGGAGGCGCTCGACGCACCGGCACGCGCGGCCTCCTGACCTCCCCCAGCGTAGAGTTCCTCGCCCCGACCTGGAGGCCACCGGATGAGCTCGAAGTCGACCGCGACCCGCGAGAACGCGCTCTCGAAGCAGGAGATCGACGAGCGGCTGGAGACCCGCGCCCTCGCACGGCTCGCCACGTATCGCCCGGACGGCATGATCCACCTCACGCCGATCTGGTTCTCGTGGAACGGCGAGCAGTTCCGTCTCACGCTCGGCGCCGGCCGCGTGCATATCGAGAATCTGCGCCGCGACCCAAGGATCACGATCCTGATCGACGAGGATCCGCGAGTCGAGCAGGGCCTCGCCGCGGGCGCCTTCGCCATCATGGCCCGAGGCACGGCCGAGCTCTCACAGGATCCCGATCTGATCCGCGAGGTCACGCTCGACGTCCTGACGAGGGCGGTCGGCCCGGACGATGCGCAGACCTATCTCGAGCCGATCATGGCCGAGGGGAGGACGATCGTGACGATCACGCCCTCCGCGTGGTTGACCTGGGACTACAACAAGGTCGACTGAGCGTCCGAGGGCGGAACGACCGCCCGGCTCGCGTTCGTGACGGCAGGCGGAGGCACCCGAATGGGGTACTCCACTCGCCGCGGGAGGGGGATTCCCGGAGGCCCGGAACGGGGGCTGCGACGGGTCGAGCCGTCTGACAGGCTTCGTTTCGTCGTCGACCCCCGAAGCAAGCGACGTGAGGCGGCCTTGAGCGACGCACCTTCGACCGGACGGCGCCCCACCCCGCAGGAAGCGGAGGCCCTGTGGCGCTCCTGGACGCAGAAGAACGACGTACGCGCCCGGGACACGCTCGTCTTCCTGTACACGCCCATGGTCAGGTATTTGGCCAACGGCCGGTTGTGCGAGCTTCCCGCCCACCTCGAGCTAGAGGACTTGATCTCGTGCGGGCTGATCGCCTTGATCGGCGCGATCGATCGCTTCGATCCTGTGAAAGGCGCGACGTTCGAGCAGTACGCCTGGACTCGCGTCGCGGGAGCCATCATGGACGAGCTGCGCCGCCAGAGCCGCACGTCGAGGTCGTCGCGGCGCCTAAGCCACCAGGTCGAGCGTGTTCGGGAGTCCTGGATCGCGAATACCGGCCGTCCGCCCAGCGAGGCCGAGATCGGGTCGGCGCTCGAGATCTCAGTCACGGAGCTACGCGCCCGCCTGATCGAGCTCGAGCGCGCGAAGCTCGTGCCGTTGAACGCACCCACACGGTCGAGCGACGATTCCGCCCCGGTCGAGATCGGTGACACCATCGAGTCGCCCGAGGAGCGTGGAAACCCCGAGCTGTCGGCCTTGTCCAGAGAGAAGTCGGCGGTGCTCAGGAAAGCGATCGCGGGGCTCAGCGAGCGCGAGCGCACGATCCTCACGCTGCTTCACGTACACCACCTCCAGGGTGCCGAGATCGGCCGTATCGTCGGGGTAAGCGAGTCGCGCGTCTCGCAGTTGCTCGCCTCGATCCGCCAGAAGCTGAAGAGCCAGCTCGAGGACTACGACGGCGTCAGGCTCGACACGGCGGCCTGAGCGCCTGGATTCCTAACGGAGGCGGCAGCGTGGTGCGGCCGACCTCATCGCGAACGGGCGCCTGATCGCGCAGTGAGGTCGCGGCGATCAGCGGGAGAACGGCTAGCCAGCGTTCTGCACCTCGGCTCCTGCCGCGATGTCGAGCAGCGCCGACGGCGGGATCTCGCGCACGACCTTGCCGTCCTCGTTCGTCACCTGCACGCGAACCCGGCTGATCGCGTCGTCGTACTCGAAGTGGAGACTCAGGCGCCGCGAGGCGAGCTCTTCGAGCGCACGTGCCGCGTCGTCGAGTGCGTCGAGCACCTCGGGCGGAGGAGTAGCCGGGATCGCGGAGGCCTGCTCGAGGCGGAACGCGACGGCGCCCTCGACGCGCCGACCGCTCTCCCTGAAGGGAGAAGGCCCTTCCGGACCGTCGAGGCGCGATGGCCCGTTCACCATTGCTTGCTCCTTCCTTGGATTGCCCGATCCGTCCGTCCACCGTTCGAGCTCTTCTCGCCATCGGCCTCGCGACCTAAGGGTTGGTCCGGATGAGGAATCGAGAGATCGCCGGCGGCATCGCCGTTCGCGCCGCCGGGTGTCGCGGGCTCAGGCCGCCTTTCGCTCGACCTCGAAGAGCTGCGCGGCGATGTCGCGCAACTGGTCGAGCACAAGCGCCCGGCGCGCCTCCAGCGCCTTGGCCTCTCGCTCGAGCTCCGCTAGACGAATTCTCGACTCGTCGGCGACCCGGCCGGCCTCGCGCTGGGCTGCCTGCACATGCTCGAACGCCTGCGCCTCGGCCTCGGTGACGATACGCTCGGCCTCCTCCTCGGCGTCGTGGCGACAGAGGGTCGCATATGCGTCGGCCGCGCTCGTGATGCCGCGCGCTCCTTCCTCGGCCTCGGCCACGATCCGCTGGCCGTCGAGCGTGCGCTCGGCGACGTGACGGTCGGCCCGGTCGCGGGCCTCGGCCAGGATGTCCTCGGCGCCGGCCAGCGCGTCGGCCCGGATCTCGGCGGACGCCTCCTCGGCGGCCGTGATGATGCGGGCGACCCGCGCTCCGACGTCGGCGTATGTCGCCGTAGGCGCCGCCGGTGTGGCCGTCGTCTCCGGCACTGCGGCCTCGCTCATAGCCTCGGACATCAGAGACCCGGGGAACTCGCCGCTGCTATTCATGATGGCTTCCTCCTGCTATCCGTTCTGGTGATCTGGTTATCGGCCGGAGACGGCGCGATTTCAAGAGCCCCGCGGAAGGTGCCGGATATACCCGCCTTAGATGGTTGATTCCACGAGATCCGCCTCCGCCGGGGCGTCAGCTGGCCGCTCTAGGACACGAGGCCGGGGCGCAGGCGAGGCTGGACGCCTCGGCAAGCCCCGACCTCGCGAAGCGCACGGCCTGTCTGAGAGGCCGTGTGGCCTCTCAGACAGGAGCGGAAGCGGCCCAGACACGCCAGATGTCGCATCCGGCCGCGCGTGGATCGTGGAATCAACCATCTAGGTCAGTGGCAGCGGGCTCTGCCAGAGCTGGCTCGAGTCGAGCACGCGGATGCGGGTCACCCACTTCACCCAGTCGAAGCCGCGTTGGTCGGGGACGACGAGCCGTGCCGGAAAGCCGTGCCCGTGCGAGAGCGGCGCCCCGGCCACGTGCGTCGCGAGCAGGAGCTGGGAGGCATCGGCGAGGGGAAAGCGGCGTGCGTAGCCCGTCGCGGACACGACCTCGAACGAGCGTGCGGTGCCGCCAACCGAGGCTGCCGCGAGCGCGGCCGCCAGGGGAATGCCACTCCATTCCTGCGTCGAGCACCAGCCGCCGGTGCAGTCGATGGTGGCGACGACACGACCAACCGCCCAGCCCGGCGAGGTCGGCGAACGTGAGCTCGAGAGGCCTCGCCACCTCGCCCTCGACGACGAGGCGCCACGATTCGGCGTCGATCGGCTCGGGGTCGTCGTCGTACCAGCTGGTCGCCGGAAAGTGACCGCCGAAGCTCCCCTGCTCGTACGAGCCTGTGAAGCGGCGTCGGCTCCCCGGCGCGCCGAGCAGCGCCTGCGCTGTCCGCTCCACCTGCCAGAGGACGAGCCCGGCGGCTGCGATCCCAGCGAGCCGGAGAAACGCCGCCCGGTCGCGTGCCGCGGGCACCCGGACGATCCAGCGCCGATCGACGGCGTGCCAGGCGAGCAGCAGGCAGAGCCCGATCGCGAGGTACGCGTGGAGGTTGATCACGCTCGTGCCTGCCGAGGAACAGGGGGCGCCCCGCCGTGATCCAGACGAGACCGGTGACGAGCACCGCCAGCAGGAGCGTCACCATCAGGCCGAGCACGAGGCGCTCCTGGCTGAGCCCCGGCCGGCGCCGGAGGACATGGAGAACGAGCGCGCCCTTGAAGAGCAGCACGGCCACGATCCCGTAGGCACCCAACGCGTGGAGCCAGGAAACGGCCCGGAACGGCGTGCTCTGACCCAGGAGACCCGCGATCCCGGTCGCCAGCTCGAGCGCCAGGAAGACGAGCAGAGCGAGGTTCGCCCACGGGTACGGCGGGCCACGGCGGACGGCCACCAGGCCACCGTAGCGTGCCGGCAGTGAACGGTTTCTTACGTCGCGGCCATGTGCCGCCCGGGAGTCCCGGTCACCATCCGTCGTAGGGCGGCTCTCGCTGCTCGACCTGGTTCCAGTAGTCGCGGTGGTCGACGACGCGTCCGCTCGCGTCGAAGCGAAGCACCGTCGTCCCGGCAAGCGTCACCGGGGCACCGTCTTCGTTCCACGTCGCCCACCACTCGACGGCCGCGCGACTCGCTCGACACGATCGGCTCGCCGAACCAGCACTCGATCTCCTCCTCGGCCGCGAAGGTCGACTCCAGGTAGCGCCGGACCCCGACCGCGCCGCGGTCGGGCTCCCGGAAGGCAAGCGCACGGTAGACGGCAGCGTCCGCGTAGAGCGACGCGATTGCGCCGGCGTCGCGCTCGCGCCAGGCCCGTGGCCAGATCTCCACCCAGCGTCGGGCGGCGGCCTCAGCGTCCATTACCCCGAGCCTACTCGGCCCGGTGCACGCCGGCGCTCTCGCGTCTAGCGTTTCTTCGCGGCCACGGCTCGCTGCAGCTGGCTCTTGTTCATCGTCGAGCGGCCCTTGATGCCGAGGTTCTTCGCCTCGTTGTAGAGCTGGTCGCGCGTGCGGCCCCTGGCGCGCTTCGTCCCGGAGCGCAGACCGCCCCGGCGGCCCGACGACATGTCCGTCTTCGAGAGTCGGGAGCTCGTCCTCGCCTCGCCCGACCGCGCGCGCTCCTTGTTCACGGTCCGGGCCGCGATCTCCTCGGCCTTGTCCTCGGAGGCCCCCTGCTCGAGCTGGCTGTCCTTGATGTGCTCGTACTGGCGTGCCCGTTTCGTCCCCTTCTTCACTCCACGCGGC
>CAVTCN010000043.1:0-5720 GCA_963733215.1 uncultured Actinomycetes bacterium | reverse complement strand
GCCGCTGTGCTCGGGGTCGCCGCGCTGGCAGCCGGCCTCGCGTTCGGCCTCACGCGGGGAGGCGACGATCCGCCACCGCCCGCCCAGCCCGTCCGCGCCGAGGCCGTTCCGCGCGGGGACACGCCTGCCGAGTCGGCAAGGGTTCTCGCAGACTGGCTTCGGGCTCGCGCCGGCTAGGCGACCGGAGTCGCGACGGCGTCCGGAGCCTTCTCGGGCTCGCCGAAGGTGATGCCCTCGCGGGCGAGCGCGAGCTGGACTTCCTCGCGCGCCTTGTAGATCCGCCATTTGACGGTCGCAAGGGTGATCTCGAGAGAGTCGGCGATCTCCGTGTACGAGAGACCGACCACATCCCGGAGCAGCAGCGCCATCTTCAGGTCGACCGTGAGGTCGTTGACGGCGCGCCACACGGCGTCCATCGCCTCGACCCGCTCGACCGGCGCGTCCAGCACCTCGAGGGGCGGGATGTCGTCGAGGCAGACGACTGCGCGCGGGCGTCTCTCCACCGCACGGAGCTCGTCCAGCACGCGGTTCTTCGTCACCTGGAAGAGCCAGGTCGTGAACCGGCAGCGGAGCGAGAACTTGGGGAGGCCCTGGTACACGCGGAGGAAGACCTCCTGTGTGAGGTCCTCGGCCAGCGCGCGATCGCCGACGAGACGCAGGACGTAGTTGTAAACGGGCGTCTCGTAGGCCCGGACGATCAGGCTGAATGCCCGTTCATCGCCGCGCTGGGCCTTCTTTAGTACACCGAAATCTGGCTGGGGGAGCGCCAAGTCGCTGGAGTATAGACGGGGATTCGCTAACCCGATATCAAGTTTTTGCCAGTCATCTGTAAAGGCTTATCGAGCCCGAGGAGCCCGAGGGCCGCAGGAGCCAAGTCTGCCAGCTCTCCGTCCAAAAGTGAAGCGTTTGTGCCGGTCAGCACGAGCGGGACGAGGTTCGTCGTGTGCGCCGTGTGGGGGCTCCCGTCCGGCTGGAGCATCTGCTCGGCGTTGCCGTGGTCGGCCGTGACGAGGCAGACGCCGTCCCGCTTCCCGACGGCCTCGACGACCCGCCCGAGGCAGAAGTCGACGGTCTCGACCGCCTTGATTGCCGCCGGGATCGAGCCCGTGTGGCCGACCATGTCCGGGTTGGCGAAGTTGAGGACCGCAAACGCCGGGTCGTGCTCGTCCAATGCATCGACGAAGCGATCTGTGACCTCGACGGCCGACATCTCGGGCTTGTGGTCGTAGCTCGGGACGTCGCGAGGGGACGGAACGAGCACGCGCAGCTCGCCCGGCCACTCCTCCTCCCGGCCGCCGTTGAAGAAGTAGGTGACGTGCGCGTACTTCTCAGTCTCGGCGACGTGGAGCTGGCGGAGTCCGTTCTCGGAGAGCACCTCGGCGAGAGTGTTCTCGACTTCCTGTTCGGCGAACGCGACTGGGCAGTCGAAGTCGTCGCGGTACCGGGTCATCGTCACTACGTCGCATCCTGAGGCCAGAAGCCTCTCCGTCAACTGCCTCGCGCGGTCCGGGCGGAAGTTGAACACGATCACAACATCGCCCGGAGCGATCCGCGGCCGGCCGGACAGCACGACGGGCTCGATGAACTCGTCCGTGACGCCCTCGTTGTAGCTTCGTTTCACTTCCGTGACGGGGTCTGACCCCTGAACGCCTTCGCCACGGATCAGTGCCGCAAGTGCTCGCTCCGTGCGCTCCCAGCGCTGGTCGCGGTCCATCGCGTAGTAGCGGCCGGCGACGGTGGCGACCCTCTCCGCGGGCAGTTCCGCGAGATCCTTGACCGCGGAGGTCGGAGAGACGTCTCGGCCGTCGGTGAACGCGTGGATCCAGGTGTGCTCCGCCATCCCCTGCCGCTCGGCCAGCTCCAGGAGCGCCCGGAGGTGATCGATGTGTGAGTGGACGCCGCCGTAGGAGACGAGCCCGAGCAGGTGGACGTTCGTGCCGCGCTCCTTCGCGCGCTCGAAGGCCCCCACGAGCGCCGGGTTCTCGAACAGCTCACCGCTTTCGATCGCGACATTGACACGCATCAGGTCCTGGAAGAGGACACGGCCTGATCCGATCGTCAGGTGGCCGACCTCCGAGTTGCCCATCTGCCCCGGCGGGAGGCCGACCGCCTCGCCCGAGGCTTGCAGGCGCGAGTGCGGGAACTCGGCCCAGAGCCGGTCGAACACCGGGGTGTCCGCCAGCTCGACTGCATTGCCCGGCCCGGGCGGCGCGCAGCCCCACCCGTCCAGGATGACCAGCGCTACGAGGTCGCGCCGGAGCGGCAAATCGCGATGAACGAGTCGAGCTCGAGTGAGGCGCCGCCCACGAGCGCGCCGTCGACGTTGGGCTGGCGCAGGAGCTCCTCCGCGTTGTCCGGCTTGACCGAGCCGCCGTAGAGCACCGGCACGTCCAGGATTCCCTTGATCAGCGCGTGGGCCTCCTCGGCCTGGTCGGGTGTCGCTGTGCGTCCGGTGCCGATCGCCCAGACCGGCTCGTACGCGAGTGCCAGGCGGTCGAGGTGATCCTCGTCGACGACGACGCGGAGGGCCTCGACCTGGCGGCGGATGACTGCGTCGGTCTCACCCGCCTCGCGCTCCCCTTCCGTCTCGCCCACGCACGCGATCACGCTCAGCCCACCGTCGAGTGCTCCCTCGACTCGGAGCGCGGCCGTTTCGTCGGTCTCGGCGAAGAGCTGGCGGCGCTCCGAGTGCGCCACGATCGCGCCGGTCACGCCGAGCTCAGCGAGCATCACCGGCGAGACCTCACCCGTGTACGGCCCTTCCTTCGCCCAGTGGACGCTCTGCGCGAAGACGGCGATCGACGTCCCGGCGAGGACGGACACGGCGTGGTGGAGCGAGGTGTACGGCGGGCAGACGACGACATCGGTGCCCTCCAGCTCGGATTCGCGGTCGCGCAGCGCGGCGCAGAACTCCGCGGTCTCCGACGGCGTTTTGAACATCTTCCAGTTGCCGGCGATGAGCACGGGCGGATCCTACGGGCCTGGGGCGGTTCGGACCAGCACCGGCCGACCGGGTGGGTCGTCCGATCCGGACAGCCTTCCGCCGGCAGGGAGAAGGCGAGCATGCCTCGCATTGGCCGGCCAAGCGGCTCCGCGGCCAAATCGTGGCGGAATCGGCACGAACTCCATGTCCCCGCGAGACAGGCCCGAGGGACTGTCCCTCGCGAGCCGCTTCCGGCTCACGCCGTCGGGATCGCTGCGACGCCGGGCAGCTCCTTGCCCTCGAGCAGCTCGAGCGCTGCGCCGCCGCCGGTTGACACCCACGACACCCGATCCTCGAGGCCAAGCTCGGTCAGCGCCCGCACGGAGTCGGCGCCGCCGACGACCGTGAAGCCGTCGACGCCCGCGACGGCCTCCGCGACCGCCTTCGTCCCCTCCGCAAAGCGCGGCCATTCGAAGACGCCCATCGGGCCGTTCCAGAACACCGTCTTCGCGCTCCCCAGCCGCTCGGCGAACAGCCGACGCGTCTCGGGCCCGATGTCGAGACCGAGCCAGCCGTCCGGCAGCTCGTCGTACGGGACGACCTTCGACTCGGCGTCGGCCTCAAACGCAGCCGCGGCGACAACGTCGACAGGAAGCACGACCTCGAACTCGAGCGGGTTCGACTCCCGGATCTCCTCGGCCATCTTCCCGCCGACGAGCACCTCGTCGGCCCGCCCGCCGAGGTTGCGGAGCACACCGAGCTTGTCCTCCACCTTGGCGCCTCCCGAGATCAGGGCGAACGGCCGCTCGACCTCACCGAGCAGCCGGCCGAGCATCTCCAGCTCCCGCTCGAGCAGCAGCCCTGCGTACGCGGGAAGGAGCTCGGCGACGCCCACCGTCGACGCGTGGGCACGGTGCGCCGACCCGAACGCGTCCATCACGAACACGTCGCGCTCGTCGGCCAGCTCCTTCGCGAACCCGGGATCGTTCTTCGTCTCGCCCGGATGGAAGCGCGTGTTCTCGAGGACAACCAGCCGCTCGTCGGCCAGGAGCTCGCGCAGCCGTGCCTCGACCGGCGCCATCGAGAACGCCGGATCCGGCTCCTTCGGCCGGCCGAGGTGCGAGCACACGGCGACCTCCGATGCGTCGCGCTCGAGCAGCAGCTCCAGCGTCGGCAGCGCCGCCCGGATCCGCGTGTCGTCCGCGACGCGACCGTCCTCGAGCGGGACGTTCAGGTCCGCGCGCACGAGCACGCGCTTGCCCGCGACGTCGGCGTCGCGTACCGACCGGGGCCGCCTCAACTACGCGGGAACCGCTTCGCCTACCGAGGCGGCGATCTTCTCGACGACGTCGGCGAGGCGGCAGCTGTAGCCCCACTCGTTGTCGTACCAGCCGATCACCTTGACCATCCGCCCGTGCGACATCGTCGACAGGCCGTCGAGGATGCAGCTGGCCGGGTTGCCGATGATGTCGGACGAGACGATCGCGTCCTCGGTGTAGACCACGACGCCGTTCAGCGCTCCGCCCGCAGCCTGCTCGAAGGCCGCATTCACCTCGTCCGCGCTCGCCTCGCGCTCCAGAACGCAGACGAGGTCGGTGACGCTCCCGTCCGGCACCGGCACGCGCATCGCCATCCCGTCGAGCTTCCCCTTCAGCTCGGGGATCACGAGCGACGTCGCCTTCGCCGCGCCCGTCGAGGCCGGGACGATGCTCTGCGGCGCGGCGCGCATCCGCCGAAGGTCGGGCTTGCCCTTCCGCGTCATCGCGATCTGGTCGAGCAGTTGCTGCTCGGTCGTGTACGCGTGGATCGTCGTCATGAAGCCGGACTCGATCCCGAACTCGTCGAGAAGCACCTTCGCCATCGGCGCGACGGAGTTCGTCGTGCAGGACGCGTTGGAGACGATGTTGTGCTGGTCGGGATCGTAGGTGTCGTCGTTGACCCCGAGCACGAGCGTGACGTCGGGATCCGTCGCCGGCGCGGAGATCACGATCTTCTTCGCCCCCGCGTCCAGGTGCTTCTGCGCGCCTTCGCGGTCGGTGAAGAGGCCCGTCGACTCGACGACGACGTCGATCTCCAGGTCGCCCCACGGAAGCGCCTGCGGCTCGCGCTCGGAGAGCACGCGGTACGAGGTCCCGTCGACGATCAGCTCGCCCTCGCCGTGCGAGACCTCTGCCTCGAGGACGCCGTGCGTCGAGTCGTACTTGAGCATGTGCGCGAGCACGTCGTCGGACGCCAGGTCGTTGATCGCGACGATCTCGAAGTCCGGGTCGCGCTTCATGTAGGCGCGGAAGAAGTTGCGGCCGATGCGGCCGAATCCGTTGATCGCAACGCGCTTCGCCATGGATCGAATCCCCCTTGGTCGCTCACCCGAGTCTAAATCGGATGGAAGGAGAGCCGATCCGGATGACTAACCTTCGCGGGTGCGCCTACTGACCGCCGCGATCTTCTCGGCCCTTGCTCTGGCCGGCAGCGCCTCCGCGATGGACGTCGGCGTCGTCGACGACTACGGCGTGGCACCCGCGAACTCTCCGGCGTTCTTCGACACGCTCGGCGCACTCGGCATGCGCGAGAACAGGATCACGATCACCTGGGATCCCGCTGCGCCGACGACGATCGACCGGCAGCAGGCCCTGGAGCTCTACCTGCCGCTCGCCTCCCTCCGCGGTATTCGGGTCGTCTTCGCCGTCACGCCGGCGAGGGCGGACTCGATCACCTCGAATCCAGCTGCTCCCGGGCAGTACGCCGCATTCCTCGCGCACCTCGCCCGCACGTATCCGACCGTCAAGGACTACGTCGT
>CAVTCN010000042.1:0-21097 GCA_963733215.1 uncultured Actinomycetes bacterium | reverse complement strand
GGGAGGGCCCGCGCGCGGCGGGCCCTCCCGGCGCCGGCTACAAGCTCGGGTCGCCCGACCCCTCGGAATCGCCCTGCGGGGCGCCGCGGTCGCGGTCCTTCGGACAGTCCCTCTTGTCGTGGGACTGGCCGTCGTCCTGGACGAACTGCGACGGCGTGCCGCCGGTCGAGCCGCCATCCGACGAGGAACCGCCGGAGGCAAAGGCACCTGACGCCCAGAGCGTCAGGACGCCGGCCACGACCGCCGCCACCACGAGGAGCGGGCGCAAGTCCAGCGTACGGGCTTGCTCTTCCATCTCGCTCACCTCCTCTCGAACCCTAGGGAATCCGTCCGAACCAGAGCGCCGACAGCGCGCCGCCGAGCAGCAGGAAGAACGCCCCTGCCCCGGCGAAGGCGGCCGTCAGCTCGCGCTTCTCGTCCTCGTAGGAGACCTGCGAGCCGATCTCCTTGTAGACCTCCTCCAGGTCGGCCTCGGTCGGCGCCTCGAAGAAGCGCCCGCCCGTCTCCTCGGCCACCCGCCTCAGGGTCTCCGGATCGGGCGGGACGTTGTACGTCTGCGTGACGCCGAAGTCGTTCGTGATCTCGACGGTGCCGTCCGGCGTGCCGAACGCGATCGTGTAGATCGGGACGCCCGCCTCCTTGGCCTCGTCGAGCACGTCGAGCGGCTCGCGTCCGATCGAGTTCGCGCCGTCCGAGAGCAGGAGGATCGCGAAGAGCGGCTTGCCGCCTGAGAGCTCCTCCGCCTCCTCGGGATCCGGTGCGAGCGCGACCGACTCGACGATCGCGTCGCCGAGCGCGGTCCCCACATCGCCATCGAGGTTGTCGAGCGCGTCGCGCACCGCGTCGCGGTCGTCCGTCGGCTCCTCGAGGACCGAGACGATGCTGGAGAACGAGACGAGCCCGACGCGGAAGCGGTCCGGGACCTTGTCGAGGAACGTTGCCGACGCATCCTTCGCCGCCTCCAGGCGGGTCGGCGGGACGTCGGTCGCCGTCATCGACGCCGAGGTGTCCATCGTCAGGAGGACGGTCGCGTCGTCGCGGGGAACCGCCACCACCGCCTGCGGCCGCGCGATCGCCACGATCAATGCGGCCAGTGCGGCGAGCGCGAACAGCGCCGGTAGGTGCCGCCGCCGTCCGGGTGACGCGTCGACGACGTTCGCGAGCAGGTCGAGGTTCGTGAAGCGGGCCGCGTACTTGATCCGCCGCCGCTGGACGAGCCAGTAGGCGATCAGCAGCACCGGGATCAGGAGCAGGCCCCAGAGCAGGAACGGGGTCGCGAAGCTCATCGCCGCCTCCCTTCGCGTGAGACGAAGCCGGCGAAGGGGCGCAACCAGTCGCCGGAGGTCGAGAGGACGAGGTGAGGTACGCCGAGACCCGCGAGCTCCCGGCCGAGGCCCGCCCGCTCCTCGGCCGCGGCGTCGGCGAAGCGTTCGCGCAGCTTCCGCTTGGCCGTGTCGACGTGGAGCTTCCGCCCGGTCTCCGGGTCGACGAGCCAGATGTGGCCGACATTCGGCAGCTCCTGCTCGCGCGGATCGCGGATCTCGACCGCGACGACCGCGTGCCGGGCGGCGATTCGGATCATCGCCGGCCGCCAGTCGCGCGGGCCGCGGAAGTCCGAGACGACGACGACGAGCGAGCGCTGCCGTGCGACCCGGGCGACCTGCATGAGGGCAGTCCCGATCGACGTCGGCCCGACGCGCTCGCTCTCCGGCTCGCGCCGCACTGTCAGCAGGACACCGAGCAGGCCGACCCGGCCCTGCCGCGGCCGCAGCAGCACGGATTCGTTCCCGCCGAACGTCGTGACGCCGATCCGGTTGCCACGCCGCGAGGCGAGGTGCCCCAGCGCGACGGCGACGCCCTCGGCGACGTCCCACTTGCGGCGGTCGGCGGTGCCGAACCGCATGGACGGGGAGACGTCGAGCAGCACCCAAGAGGTGAGCGCCCGTTCGGCGACGTCCACGCGCACCTGCACCTCGTTCGAGCGGGCCGTGGCGTTCCAATCGATCCGGCGGACGTCGTCGCCCGGCTCCCACTCGCGGATCTGCGCGAGCTCGGTGCCGATGCCGAGCGCCGCGGTCCGGTGCTCGCCGGTCAGGAGGCCGTCGATGCGCCGCCCGATCCTCATGTCGAGCGCCCGAAGGAGGGCCTCCGGCATCGGCCCGGGACCGGGACGGTCCGGCGTCCGCTCTCGGCTGAAGGCCGTAACGGTCATGCCGCGCGAAACGAGAGCTCGATCTCAGGCACAGGCACGACCTCCAGGACGGAGGAGACAATCGAGTCGGCTCCGACCTCCGCGGCCAGCGCCTCGTAACTGAGGACGATGCGGTGGTGGAGCGCGTCCGTCGCCAGCTCGCGAACGTCCTGCGGAAGCACGTAGTCGCGCCCACGTATCAGCGCCAGCGCGCGGGCGGCCGTCATCAGCGAGATCGGCCCGCGCGGGCTCGCCCCGAACGCGACGTACTGCTTCAGGTCGCCGAGGCCGACCGACTCGGGGTCGCGCGTCGCGGTCGCGATCCGCACTGCGTAGCGCGAGAGCGCGGGGTCGACATAGACCTTTCGAACTGCCTCGCGAAGCGACATCAGCGCGTCTAGATCGAGGATCTGACGAACCTCGGCCATCCCGGCCAGCGAGCGCTGGACGACCGTCAGCTCGTCGTCGGGCTCGGGGTAGCCGACGACGACCTTGAGCATGAAGCGGTCGACCTGGGCTTCGGGCAGCGGGTACGTCCCTTCCGACTCGATCGGGTTCTGCGTGGCCATCACGAGGAAGGGGGCCGGCGCCGCGAACGACTCCTTGCCGATCGTGACCTGCCGCTCCTGCATGACCTCGAGCAGCGCGGACTGCACCTTCGCCGGCGCGCGGTTGATCTCGTCCGCGAGCAGGAAGTTGCAGAAGACAGGGCCCAGCTCGACGTCGAAATCGCCGTCCTTCGGGCGGTAGATGCGGGTGCCGACGAGGTCGCTCGGCATCAGGTCGGGCGTGAACTGGATCCGGTTGAACGTCCCGCCCAGGACCTGGGCGGTCGTCTTGATCGTCAGCGTCTTCGCGAGGCCGGGCACGCCCTCGATGAGAAGGTGGCCGTCCGCCAGGAGGCAGACGAGCACCCGCTCGAGCATCGTGTCCTGGCCGGCGATGACGCGCTTGACCTCGAACAGCGCGCGCTCCAGCTCGTCCTGCGGGGTCGCAGCTGCCAGCGGCTCCGACATGTCGCGTTCTCCTTCCGGTGCGGTCTCGGTTTGCACCGTTCAGGAGACCTCTGCGGCTTAAGGACAGTCTGAGACGTTCTTAAGAGTTCGATGAGAGACGTTCGTCGAGCAGCGACGCGCCGAGTGTGGTCCGATACGCGTCGTGATCGTCCGCATCCTGATCATCGCCGCCGTCCTGCTGTTCCTGATCTTCTGGGTCCGGGCGCTCATCGATCTCTTCACGCACCGGCATGACCTGAGTGTCGGCGCGAAGGTCGTATGGGCGATCGCGATGCTCGTGTTCCCGTTCATCGGGCTGCTCGTGTACACGATGCTGCGCCCGACCGACCACACGATCGCGCAGAACGCGCGGCGCTAACTACGCGCGCTCGACGCCGATCGTGACCTGGCTGCTCGCCCGGTCGCCGCTCAACTCGGTCGAGACGACCGTCGAGCCCCCGCTCTCGCCGAAGATCCCGTCCGACCCGTTCGAGACGTCGGCCGGGCCGCGCGACGAGTAGGGCTCGAGGGCGTAGACCGCTTCGAGCGTGTCCTGGTCGAAGAACAGCTGCCCCGTCCAGGTCTGCCCGCCCTGGATCACCTTCAGGTGAATGTGGACGGCGCGGCCCGAGTACCAGCCGGGGAAGATCGTGCGGAACGTGGCGGTGCCGGTGCCGTCGGCCACCTGGACGCCGCGCAGGAACGTCTCGCTGTCGCCGTTCACGCCCGAGTACATCCCCTCGGCGTCGCAGTGCCAGACGTCGACGATCGCGTCCTCGATCGGCTCGCAGGACTGCGCGTCCACCACCTTGACTGCCAGGTCGTAGGCGAGCCCCGGCCGGCCCTCGGTGATGTCGCGCCGCATGAGGTCGAGGTCGAGGTAGTACGGGCCCTCCGTCAGCTCAGGCGTGAGCACGCAGTCGGGGCTCGTCCGTCGGCTGGTCGCGGCGCCGTCGTCGTCCCTGCCGCCGACTGCTCGGACGGCTCGTCGTCCGAGCAACCGGGGACGAAGAGCGCCAAGCCCAGCCCGCCGGCCCAGCCGAGCACGCGCCTTCGGGTGAGGGGAGCTCCGTCGGAGAGAGCCATCGGCGGAGACCCTGCCAGCCCTTCCTGAGAATCGCCTATGAGCTTCGGCTGCGCAGCCCGGGCGCGAAAGCGTATTTTGAAGCGCTGGGGTCGATCCCAAACCCCAACGGAGGAGGACAAACGTGAGCATCAAGCTTGGCGACACGGCGCCGGACTTCGAGGCGGAGACCACGGAAGGCAAGATCCGCTTCCACGAGTGGATCGGCGACTCGTGGGCGGTGCTGTTCTCGCACCCGAAGGACTTCACGCCGGTCTGCACGACGGAGCTCGGCTACATGGCGAGCATCAAGCCGGAGTTCGACAGGCGCAACGTCAAGGTCGTCGGCCTCTCGGTCGACCCGGTCGACAAGCACGAGGGCTGGGCCAAGGACATCGAGGAGACGCAGGGCCATGCTCCGAACTACCCGATCATCGCCGACGCCGGCTTCGAGGTGTCGAAGGCGTACGGGATGCTTCCGGCAGACGTCGAGGGCGACCCGGGGGACCGCACGCCCGCCGACAATCAGACGGTCCGCAACGTTTTCGTGATCGCGCCGGACAAGACCGTCAAGCTGATCCTCGTCTATCCGATGACGACCGGCCGCAACTTCGACGAGGTGCTGCGCGTGATCGACTCGCTCCAGCTGACGGCGAAGCACAAGGTGGCCACGCCCGCCAACTGGCAGCACGGCGACGACGTGATCATCGCCGGCTCGGTCTCGGACGACGAGGCCCGGGAGACGTATCCGGAGGGCTGGGAGTCGCCCCGCCCCTACATCCGGATCGTGCCCCAGCCGGACAAGGCGCTGGCGCCCGTCGACTAGGTGGATCCCTCGGCGGGGGCGCCCTGCGGCCAGGGACCCCCGCCGGGGAAGGAGATCCACACACGAGGGGGTGCGGATCACCTGCGTTCGAAGCTCGTCGACCGCAGGGAGAGCTTCGTTCCTGACGGCGGCTAGATGGTGGTGGTCGGAGCGCTTCGGCTGCATGACCCAATTGGGTCAATCGGCGATAAGGCCCTCGGCGCGGGCGATTGCCACGGCTTCGACGCGCGAGTGGACGTCGAGCGCGTGCAGGATCCCGCGGACGTGGTTCCGCACGGTTTCCTTGCTCAGGTGGAGGAGCTCCGCAATCTGGCGTGTCGAGGAGCCGTGGGCGAGCATCCCGAGGACCTCACGCTGGCGGGGCGTGAGCTTCGCGTGCGGCTGCGGAGTTTTCGGCGGGGACGGCGGGCGCGAGAGGAGCCCGAACACGCCCACGATCTGGTGGCCCTCCTTGAGCGGCACCGAGCTCACCTCGACGGAGACTTGGCGTCCGTCGGCTCCAACCAGGTCGACCTCGGCGTCCGTGACCTTCTCCTTGCCGACGATCTTGCGCGCGAACGCCTCCTTGGCGCGTGGCCTGTCACCCGGGGTGACGACATCGGTGAAGCGGTGACCGCGGACGTCGCCGACGATGCTCTCGGCGGCGGGGTTCAGCCAGGCGACCACGCCGTTGCGATCGATGATGTACGACGGCACGTTCACGTCCGTCATCGCACGCTCCACATCGCTGCCCAGGCTCTGGAGTAGGCGCGTCATGGCACACCGAGTGTGCCACGCTGCCGGCGTCAGGACGAACGGCCGAGCAGGTGCCGGTCGAAGAAACCGACGATTCGCCGCTCGTACTCCCGCGGCGCGGCGTCGAAGGCGCCGGTGTGCCCGCCCGGCGCAGGCCAGTACTCCTTCGGGCCCTTCGCCGCCTCGTAGTACTTCTCGGTCAGCGTCTCTCCGCCCTGACCCGGTGTCGCGTGGATGAAGAGCGCCGGCTCCGTGATCTCGGCGCTGAGGTCGGTGAGGCTCGGCGGGGGCAGGCCGCTGGTGAAGACGGCTGTTCCGGCCGTGACCACGCCGAAGAGCCAGGAGGGCGCGACCTTCTCGATGCCGTCCATGTGGACCGCTTCTCGCACCGAGCGGATCCCTGCACCCTCGGACACGACCGCCTTGAAGTCGTCCGTCTCCGCGGCCGCCTGGAGCATCATCTCGCCGCCGACGGAGAGCCCGACCCCGCCGATGCGATCCAGGTTGACGTCCGGTCGGCTCCTGAGGTAGGCGATCGCCGCGTCCAGGTCGCGCGTGCCTCTCCAGCCGAGGAGCGTTCGGGTCGCCGTCGCTCTCCCCCTCGCCGCGCCGGTCGAACAGGAGCACGCCGTAGCCCTCGCTGACCAGCAGCCTCGCCGGCTTCTGCGGCCCCTTGCGGCCGGGGAAGGAGATCACCGTCGCACCGTTCTTGGAGGGAACGAACCAGCCGTGGAGGCGCAGCCCGTCGCTCGTGGTGAAGGAGACATTCTCGTGTGGGGCGCCCAGCTGCGGGGTCGGCACGTAGGCGCGCCCCGAGTGGGTGATGACGTACGACTGGCCGAGCGGGAACATCACGAAAGGAAGCGTCACGAGGAACGCAAGCGCCAGAGCCACGCGCCGCGCGTAGCGCCGGATGACGCTCCCACCCTTCCGCGACCTCCAGAGTGTCACGAGGCCAATGCCGGCGAGCAGCGCACCGGCCGGGATCATCAGGAGCCCCGTGAAGTCGTCGCCGGACGGGCCGTCCTCGCGGGTGTAGTAGCCGGCCTCGCCGGCGCCCATCACGATCATGAAGATCCCGACGTAGACCGCCAGGATCCCGCGAAGGCCCGGGCGGAGCCGCGGATAGCCCCAGGCGAACGCCACGAGCAGCGCAACCTGTACGAGCCCGCCCCACAGGTGGTCGCGAGCCGAAACGCCCGGCTCCGGCTGGAGGAAGTTGTCGTCCACCACGTGGAGCGCGCCGACGCCCAGCGCGACCCGGGCAAGCCCGTCTCCGTGCGGAGGGCCGCCGCGACGCGGGTCGCGGCGGCCCTCCTGGTCTCAGCGGACGGATGAGCGACGGTCGACAACCGGCTCCTACACGGTCGGCACGGGCGGCGCCTCGACCGGCTCGAGCTTCTCGCCGTGCTCGAAGTGCGGCAGCCACTCGAGCCACTTCGGCAGATACCAGTTCCAGTCGCCGAGCAGCTTCATCGACGCCGGGAGCAGGATCGCCCGAACGATCGTCGCGTCGATCAGGATCGCCGCGGCGAGCCCGACGCCGAACTGCTTGAAGATCATCGCCTGGAGGGCGCCGAAGATGCAGAAGACACCGACCATCACGATCGCGGCGGCCGTGACGACGCCGGCTGTGGACTTGATCCCGTGGGAAATGGCGTCGTCCGTGCTCATGCCCCGGTCGTACGCCTCACGAATGCGGCTGAGGATGAACACGTGGTAGTCCATCGAGAGCCCGAAGAGGATCACGAAGAGCAGGATCGGGAGGAAGGGATCGATCCCGCCCGTGAACTCGAAGCCGAGCACCTGCTTCCCCCAGCCGTGCTGGAAGACGAGCACCAGGATGCCGTAGGCCGCCGCGACCGAGAGCAGGTTGAGGACGATCGCCTTTGTCGCGATCACGATCGAGCGGAAGGTCACGAGCATCAGTCCGAACGCGAACAGCAGGACGAACGCGAACACGAGCGGCGCGGCCGTCTTCATCTGATCGTTGAAGTCCTTCGCCTCGGCCGTAGTGCCCGTCACGGCCACCTCGGCGTCAGCGAGCGTCCCGAGCGTCGGTGGGATGATCTCGTCACGCAGCGCGGCCAGCGCCTGGTTCGACGTGGCGTCGGTGCCGTCGCCCTCCATGGGAACATTGATGACGGCGACCGTCTTCGCCGCGTTCACATCGACGTCGATGGGCTCGTTCATGACGCCGCTGTCGATCGCGCGCCATTCCAGCTGGCCGATGGCCTCCTGCACGGCCGGCGCCTCGACATTCGGCGCCTTGACCACGACCTGCGAGCTGATCTCCGTTCCCGGGAATGCCTCCTTGAGCCGGTTGTAGGTGACGAGGAACTTCTGCGGGAACGTGTCGATGCTGGGCTGCGCGGGGTGCAGCTGCAGCGCGGGAATCGCGAGGGCGACGAGGAGCCCACCGGACAGCACGACGGACACAATCGGTCGCCGCAGCACCCGGTCGATGATGGCGCCCCAGACGCGGGCCTCGCCACCGTCGCGCCGGAGCCTGTGCACGAACGGAACGCGCCCCCTCTCGACTTTGTCGCCAAGCTTGGAGAGCAGCGCCGGTAGCACCGTCAGCGAGCCGAGCATGGCAACCGCGACGACGGTCATCGTCGCAACTCCGAACGAGGCGAAGGTCGGGTCGAACGTGAGCAGCATCCCGGACATGGCGACGAGAACCGTCACGCCCGAGATGAGCACCGAACGACCTGACGTCGCCGCAGCAGCCTCGAGGGCAGCCTCCTCGCTACGGCCCGCCGCGCGCTCTTCGCGCTCGCGCTTCAAATAGAACATCGTGTAGTCGACTCCGACGGCGAGGCCGATCAGGAGGACGATCGCGGAAACCCCCTCCGCCATCGGCAACAGCATGCTGATGAGCGACAGGAGGCCCAGCGTCCCCAGTACCGCCGTCAGCCCGAGCAGGAGCGGAATGCCGGCCGCAACCAGCGCCCCGAATGCGAACAGGAGGATGATCAGGGTCAGCGGTACCGAGTAGAGCCCGGCCTTCTTCAGATCGTTGAAGAACTCCTCGGTAACAGCCTTGTTGGTGCTCTCACCGAAGGAGCCGATCGTGAACTCCGGGTTCGCGGCCTGGAGCTCGTTGACGCGCGCGACAATCGGATCGACCTTGTCACTCGCGTCGTCGGCGTCACCGCGGATCTCGATCCCGACGAGCGCAGACTGCTTGTCGTCGGAGATCTGGCCGCTGTTTTCGGGATCGAACGGCGATTCCACCTTCGCGACCGCATCGAGGCTCGAAACACTTTCGACCACCGACTGCACAGCAGCGGCGAACGCCGGCGAGCTGGCCTTGAGGGTCTCGTGCTGGATGAGCACGCTCTCCCCCGCCGGCTGCTCGAAGTCCTCGTAGAGAATCGTGTCCGCGCGCCCGGACTCCCCGGGGCCTGACGTCTCGTCGACGATCGGCTCCATTGGGACGGCGATGCTGACCGCAAACAAGGCAATGGCGAGCGCGAGCCAGCCGAAGATCGCCGTCTTGCGGTGATGCGCGCTCCAGCGCGCCATGCGTGCCGCGAGGTGGTGCTTCTTTGGTGCGGACAAGGGAGCTCCCTTCTTCGCGTTCACGGGGCCAGTGCGGGTTGCGCCTCAGTGGCAGGCGCGTGTTCGCGACGAACCTCGAGCCACAGGACACCGAGGCCGAAGAGCGCGATGCCGATCGGGCCGGGCGGGAACGGGTGGCCGACGGCGAAGATCGCTGCGCCGATCGCCATCAGCAGCGTCGGGCCGAGGCCGCCGATCGGCTTGACGGCGATGGCGGCGGCGAGGGCCATGACGAACCAGGTCAGTCCGCCTCCCGCCCAGAATGCGGCAGTGATCGCGTCGGTCACGCCGTCGCTGTCGTCGAAGACACGCTGCACTGCGGCGCCCTCCGCCGCGCTCAGGCCGTTGGCCTCGCGGACGATGATGCCGATGGCGACTCCCGCGATCGCATCGAACGCCGAGTAGACGATCGCGAACGGCAGGATCGCGACGCGCGCGACTTTGGCAGCGCGTCCCGGCAGGTCCTTGACCAGGAACCAGATGCCCCAGGCGAGCAGCAGGATGAGCAGCAGCTGGACGAGGTGGATCCCGAGGTAGAGCGACGTCTTGTCCCCGACCTCGAGATCGGCCGGGTGGATGGCGCCGATGATGAAGTAGCCGACGATCGCCCCGAGGAAGCAGGCTCGACGAAGCCAGGCCTCTCGCTCGTCAACGACCGGTGCGGCCGCCCCAGTTCCCACGGACGGCTCCGGCTCCGGGTCGTTCTGGATGATCCTGGTCTTCACGTTGCCCACGGTTGCACGATGGGCACGGCGCGGGAAGACGGGAGACTTGCGAGTCGGGGGCCGGGTTTCTGGTGTCTTTCTGGTGAATCGTGCTTAGGAACGCAGGTAGAGCAAGACGGCGAGCACGCGGCGCGACTCGCTGCCCGTCGACGGAAGGCCCAGCTTGCTGAAGATGCTCGAGACGTACTTCTCGACGGCGCGAAGCGTGATGACGAGGCTGTCGGCGATCCCCTGGTTCGAGCTGCCCGCCGCCATCAGCTCGAGGACCTCGCGCTCACGGGGCGTGAGCGCGGCGATCGGGTCGTCCGGCCGCTGGCGGGCAAGCAGGGTCGAGACGATGATTGGATCGAGCGCCGACCCGCCTTCGGCAACCCGCCGCACCGAGGCGATGAATTCATCTACGTCTCCGATCCGGTCCTTGAGCAGGTAGCCGACACCCTCGGCCGAGTCGGCCAGCAGCTTCAGGGCGAGCCCCACCTCGACGTACTGCGAGAGGACGAGAACGCCCACCTCCGGGTAGCTGGACCGGAGCTCGAGCGCCGCCTGGAGCCCCTCGTCGTTGTGCGTCGGGGGGAGCCGGACGTCCAGGATCGCCACGTCGGGCGGGGATCCCTTGACCTGGCCGAGAAGGTCGTCCGCGTTGTCGCACTGGGCGACGACGTCGAAGCCGGCGTCGTCCAGGACCCGCGCCACACCCTCGCGCAACAGGACGCTGTCCTCGGCGATCGCTACGCGCACGGGATGTCCGCCCTCACGCGGGTGCCGCCGCCGTGCGGCGTCCAGACGCGCAGGCGCCCGTCGAGAGCCTCGACTCGATCCGCGAGGCCGCGGATGCCCGAGCCTCGCTCACTGTCGGCTCCGCCGATGCCGTCGTCCACGATCTCCACCACGAGCTCGCCCTCGTTCGTGAGCACGTCAACGGACGCCACATCCGCCTGCGCGTGCTTGGCGACATTGGCGAGGCTTTCCGCGACGACGTAGTACGCGGCAACCTCGAGCGGCTCGGGAAGCCGTCCCTGGACGTCGACCTTCAGCTCCACCGGCACCGGGGCCCGCGCGGCGAGCTGCTCGAGCGCGACTGCGAGCCCGTGGCCGCTGACGACCGCAGGGTGCAGGCCGCGGGCGATCTCGCGTAGCTCTGCCAGTGAAGCTGCGATCTCTCTCCGCGCCCGATCCAGCCCGGCCAGGACGTCCGGGTCGCCGTCCACTCGCCCCTTGAGCATGCTCAGCTCGAGTGAGAGCGCGATGAGCCGCTGCTGCGCGCCGTCGTGGAGATTGCGCTCGAGTAGCTGCCGCTCACTTTGCGCCGCCTCGACGATGCGCGCGCGGGAGCCGCGGAGCTCCTCGAGCCGAGCCCGCAGCTCGGCGTCGAGCCTGGCGTTCTCGAGCGCGATCCCGGCTGCAGCTTCCACGCCTTCGAGCAGGTCGGGCTCATCATCGAGCGCCGGGTCGTGGATCAAAGCCGCGATGTGGTCGCCGTGCCGGTCGATCAGCGTCGTCGAGCGGCCTTGGAGGTCCGGGAGCTCGACCGGCTTCCCGTTGAGATCGACGTAGACACCGAAGTCGGGCAGCCAGTAGGCGAGCTCCAGCGAGGGATCGCGAAGCGCACGGGCCAGCGATTCCCGAAGGTCGGCGGGTGCGGGCTCGGCTCGGAGCTCGAGCATCAGGTCACCCACGGCCGACCGGGCCAGGCGAACGTTCAGCAGCGCAGCGAGGAACACGAGCGGCGCGGCGCCGAGCGTCGCGAACGTCGCCCACCGGATCTCCTGGACGGCAGGCCCGTCGAAGGAAGCTGAGACGAACAGCGCCGCGATCATCACGAGCCCGAGCGCGAACGCGTCCAGCAGGAGCACGAACATGGGCCGCAAGGGCCGCAGCGTGCCGCGCCTGCGGAGGAGGAGGGTCGCTGCACCGATCAGGCAATAGGCGCTCATCGTCAAGAGCGCCACGCGGAGCGAGATCAGCGCAGCGTCCTCGTGCGTGGTGAGCTCGAGGAGGTTGTTGGGGCCGAACCCGCCGAAGGGCATCCGGGCCACCTGCAGCACGACGGCGGCGGCATATGCGCTGACGACGAAAGCGCGCTCCACCGGCCCGCTCAGACGACCCGTCGGAAACGCAAGAAACAGGTGCAGGAACAGCACCGGTGGCACGAGGTCGAGCGCCTGACCCAACGTGAACGTGACGTCGTTGGTCGTCCACGAGAGCGTCGAGATGAAGTTCGCGAAGCCCACCGCGACCATCAGCGCCCCGAACCGGCTCTCGGGTCGCCGCCACCACGCGAAGAGCCCGCACAGAACGTATGACGCCGTGAGCCAGTTCGAGAGCAGAGCGATGACGAGCGGCTCCCCCAGGTCGGAGCCGACTGCGGGGTTCCGGAATGCCGATGTGAACGAGTACGCCGCCCCCGCGCAGCCAGCCAAACCGATGGCGCAGAATGCAAGCGGACGCAGCGTCGCGCGCGCGGCGCCGTGCTCAGCCTCGAGCGATGCTGTGGCGGGAACGGCCGTGAGTGCCTCCCCTTTTTCCTCGGACCTCACGACGATACTCCGGTCGCGGACGAGACTCCAGGCTGCTTGCAGGAAATGCCACTTGCCTAAGCGCCTCGACAATGGAGATTCCTCCAGTGAGAGCCGTGTTTCGATGCCGTAAAAGCTTGGTAAGCATGGTCTAGAGGCGGGCAGATCGCGGCTAGCCTGGCCCTTTCCATGAGAGCGCGCATCCTCACAGCAGTCGTCTCGATCCTTGCCGTCGCCGGGGCGGCGGCGGTCACGACCTCCACGGCCGATTCAGCCTCCAGCTCCGACACCGTCGCCTACCGGACCCTCCAGTCGGGCATGCTCGTCGGCTTCTACGACGACGCCCAGGTCTACGGCCGCACCGACTGGGCGTTCAAGCAGCTGCGGGGCCTGCGCGCCGGCATCGTCCGGATCACGATCGACTGGTCGACCGTCGCCAAGCGACGGCCACGGAAGCCGGCCGACCCGGCGGACAAGGCCTACAACTGGACCGCCGTGGACAACGTGATCTCGAAGGCTTCGGCGAACAAGGTTCGCGTCCTCGCGACGATCTACGGGACGCCGCGCTGGGCCGGCCGCGCCAGAAACCGTCTTCCTCGCCGCATGACCGACCTGCGCCTCTTCTCGCACGCCGCCGCCCGTCGCTACAGCGGCACGTACCGCGTCGAGACAGCCGAGAACGAGCCTGTGCGCAGGCTCCCGGCCGTGCGCCACTGGCTCGCGTGGAACGAGCCGAACAACCCCGTCTTCCTGAAGCCGCAGTGGAAGCGTTTCCGCGGCGGCTGGCGGCCTCAGAGCGCCTTCGACTACGCGAAGATCTGCAGGGCCGTCTGGACCGGAGTCCACTCGACCCGCCTCGCCGGCGAAAAGGTCGCCTGCGGCGCCACGGGCCCGCGGGGGAACGACGCCCCCCGCAGCTCGCGCCCGTCCACCTCGCCGCTCGTCTTCATGACCTGGCTGCGCCGCGCCGGACTCAAGCGCTTCGACGCCTACGCGCATCACCCGTATTACTCGAGCAGGTTCGAGCGCCCCGGCACCGTCCCGAGCTCCAAGAAGTCCGTCACGCTCGGGAACATCGGCGTGCTGATCAAGCAGATCAACCGCCTCTGGGGCCGGAAGATGCGCCTTTGGGTCACCGAGTACGGCTACCAGACGAGCCCGCCCGACCGGCAGTTCGGCGTCCGCTACCGGACACAGGCGAAGTACGTCCACCAGGCGTTCGCGATCGCCCGGAAGACACGGCGGATCGACATGATCGTCTGGTTCCTGATCCGCGACGAGAAGCGACTCTCCGGCTGGCAGTCCGGCGTGATCTCGTCACGCGGCGCGCGCAAGCCCGCCTATCGGGCTTTCGCGAAGATGCGCCGATAGCGCCCCGCCGGGCCGCCGGTGTCGGACACCGTGAGGTGTCAAGGTCAATGTGTGTCGATTGTGTGACACCTACCATGCCCGCGTGCAGCAGACCGAGGATGGTCGCCTGCGAGCCCTCCTCGACGCCGGGATCGCGGTGTCGTCGGAGCTTTCGATCGATGCCGTTCTCCAGCGGATCGTCGAGGCTGCGGCCGAGCTGACTGGCGCCGCCTACGCCGCGCTGGGCGTGATCGATCAGCGCGGGACCGGACTCGAGCAGTTCGTCGTCACCGGCCTCGACGACGCGACGGTCGAGGCGATCGGTCCCCCACCCCACGGGCGCGGCATCCTCGGCGTCCTCATTCGGGACGCCGTGCCGCTTCGCCTGCCGGATCTCGGTCAGCATCCCGAGTCGGTCGGCTTCCCGCCGAACCACCCACCGATGCGGTCGTTCCTGGGAGTGCCGGTGCTGCTCAGGGGCGTCGCCTACGGGAACCTGTATCTCACGGAGAAAGCTGGCGGCGAGGACTTCACCGAGGGGGACCAGGAGGTCGTCCAGCTCCTTGCCGCGCAGGCGGCGGTCGCGATCGAGAATGCGCGGCTGTACGAGTCGACCTCCCGCTGGCTCGTGCAGCTCGAATCCCTCACCGAGGTCGGAAACGCGCTCTCGACCGAGATCGAGCTGCCGAAGCTGCTCGAGCTCATCGTCGGACGCCTCCGCGAGCTGATCGACGCGCGGATCGTCTTTCTCGCCATGCCCCGACCGAACGGCGAGACCGTGATCGAGACCGCTGCCGGCGAGGAAGCCGATCAATACGTCGGGGTGACGCTCGCGCCGGGATCGTCGAAGACGGCCCGTGTGCTCGAGCGCCGGCGGAGCGAGCGGGTCGATTCGCTGATCGACGACCCCGAGGTCGACCAGTCCGTCATGCGCCGCATCCAGGCACGGTCGGGGCTCTGGGTGCCAATGATCCTGCGCGACCGCGCGATCGGCGTCCTGGCCGCGCACGACAAGAACGTGGCGGACTGGAAGTTCAGCGACGAGGACGTCCGGATCGCAGAGATCTTCGCGCAGCGCGCAGCGCTCGCCATCGATCTCTCACAGCGCGTGGCGAGCGACGCGCTGCGCCGCGTCGTCGCCGGCCAGGAGCTCGAGCGCAAGCGCCTCGCCCGCGAGCTGCACGACGAGACCGGCCAGGCGCTCACGTCGATCCTCCTCGGCCTGCGGTCGATCGAGGAGTCCACGAAGGAGAAGCCCGAGCTTGGCGAAGCGGTTCAGGCTCTGCGAGAGCTCGTGGTCGAGACGCTGCACGACGTCCGCCGCCTCGCCGTCGAGCTCAGGCCCAAGGCGCTCGACGACTTCGGCCTCGTTCCGGCCCTGGAGCGGCTCGCGGAGACGTTCGCCGACCAGACCGACGTCGAGGTGCACCTCCAGGCCGCACTCGGCGAGGATCGGCTGCCTGCGGAGATCGAGACCGCCCTCTACCGCATCGTCCAGGAGGCGCTCACGAATGTCGTCAAGCACGCGCAGGCGAGCACCGTCAGCGTCGTCCTGACCAGGAAGGGCGAGAACGTGGTCGCGCTCGTCGAGGACGACGGGCGCGGCTTCGACCCGACGAAGCCGCGGGAGGAAGGGCTCGGCCTCGTCGGGATGCAGGAGCGAATCGCGCTTCTGGACGGCCGGGTGACGATCGAGTCGACCGGGCGCGGCGGGACGACCGTGGCGGTCGAGGTCCCCATCCGATGAGCGTTCGCATCGTCGTCGTCGACGACCATGCCGTCGTCCGGTCCGGGCTCCGTTTGCTCCTCGACTCCGAGGACGACTTCGAGGTCGTCGCAGAGGCGGCCGACGCGCGCAACGCGGTCTTCGAGTCCCGCGCCCACAAGCCGGACGTGGTCCTGCTCGACGTCGTGATGCCGGGCCGCAGCGGGATCGAGGTGATTCCTGACCTGCTGAAGGACTCTCCCGGCTCGAACGTGCTCGTCCTCTCGATGCAGGACGATCCGGCCTACGTCAGAGAAGCGTTTGCCGCCGGCGCGAAGGGCTATGTCCTGAAGGAGGCAGCGGACGCGGAGGTCGTCGGCGCGGTCCGCGAGGTCGCAGCCGGCCGGCAGTACGTCCACCCCGCGCTCGGCGCCCGCCTCGTCGCAGCCGAGGCGAAGGAGCGGGCCCGCGCGGAGGAGGATCCTCTGTCCGACCGCGAGCGGGAGGTGCTCCGCCTTCTGGCCCTGGGCCACACGAACCAGGAGATCGCCGAGCAGCTCTTCCTCTCGGTGCGCACCGTCGAGACGCACCGGGCGCACATCATGCAGAAGCTCCGGATCTCCACCCGGGCGGAGCTCGTCCGCTACGCGCTGTCTGCGGGCCTGATGGACGAAGCGGGCGGGGCCTGAGCGAGCCTCAGGCGTAGAAGCGAGAGCACGGCGATCAGCGTGACGATCGCGTCGCTGACGAGGCACCAGTCGCAGACCTCGCCGATCAGCGCTACCTGGACGTAGAGCAGGTACGCGCTGAAGATCACGGCCCCCAGGGCCACGGCAGCCTGGGCGAGGCGGGCGGTCTCCCCCGGGAAGAGGGCCGCGGAGAGCAGCACGACGTAGCCGAGCAGGCCGAGCATCGCAACGGGGACGCCGCCCACCTCCGCGTACTCCGAGCTCTGGACGGTTCCACAGCCTCCTGTCGCGCACACGAGCGTGGCGCCGGTTTCGCGGACCCAGACGAGGTATCCGGCCACGGCCACGCCAGCGAGGGCCAGCACGGCTGTGGCCAGGCGGAGTACCCGGTCGCTCACGACGCCAGCACGGCGTCGATCGCGGGTTGCAGGCCCTCAGGGCCGAGCGAGTTCAGCGGCACCGTCTGCAGCGTCCCGCCGGTCTTCCCGATCTGAAAGGCCGGCGTGCCGGCGATCCCCGCCGCCCTGGCCGCGCGGCTCGCGTCGGCCAGCTCGGCGACGACCCACGGTGCATTCGCGAGGCTTCGAGGGCGCGCGGGCCGGCGATCTCGTCGAGCAGCGGCTCGGTCACCCAGCCGCTGTTCTCGTGGCCCTGGCGGTGATAGAGGCCCTCGACGACGTGCCAGAGACGGTTCTCGCGCCCGGCGGCGACCGCCGTGCGCAGCGCTCGGTCCGAGTCGGGCCCGAGGAACGCGAGCCCGCGGAAGACGATCCGCACCTCGCCTTGCCGAACGTACCGGTCGACGAGTGTCGGGAACGCGCGGTGCGTCCACTCCGCGCAGTACGGGCACTGGAGATCCGCGTACTCGACGAGCGTCACCGGGGCCTTGGGGCTCCCCAGCGCGGTGCCGCTCTGGGGAATGCCGTCGAGGAGGGATGGGAGCGGCTCCGCTTTCGGGGCCGCAGCCTCCTCAGCCCCGAGGCGGCTCGCAGCGATCAGCGAGCCGCCGAGTACCAGTGCGCCGACGAGTGCAACGGCAAGCCGCCGGCGCGAGCTCATGGCGCTCAATGGGTCATCGTCCCTTCGGGGCTTCCGACCTTGAGCAGGCCGACCTGGCCAAGATCGACGTGCGCGAAGGCGTGAGACACGAACGGGTACAGGCCCGGCTCGTCGATCTTCACGTCGAAGACCGCGCCGCCGCCGGACGGCACGGAGACGGTCTGGACACCCCTCTGGAAGCGCGTCATGTCTCCGTTCGGCCAGGCACGGTCGAAGATCGTCCCGACCACGTGGAAGTTCGTGTCGAGCGTCGGGCCGGCGGCAACGACCCAGAAGCGGACGGTCTCACCGGGGTTGGACGTCAGCGGGTGGTTGACGTACTGGTTCGCGTAGCCGTTGAACGTCGTCCAGTCCGGCATCATCGCGCGGGCCTTGTTCATGTCCAGGCTCGCCGCTTCCTTCGTTCCGTCCGTGCTCAGGTACCACTCGCTGGCGACGAGGACGTACTCCTTGTCGGCCTTCGGGAGCGGCTTCTTCGGCTCGACGACGATCGCGCCGTACATGCCGTTCGCGATGTGCGCGAGCACCGGCTTCGTGCCGCAGTGGTACATGAACACGCCGGGGTCGTTCGCCTTGAAGCGGAACGTGAACGACTCTCCCGGAGCCACGTCCTTGAAGGCCACGTTCGGCGCGATCCGCGCGGCGTGGAAGTCCATCGAGTGCGGGATCTCCCCGCCGTTCACCAGCGTGAACTCGACCGTCTGGCCCTGGCGGACGTGGACGATCGGGCCCGGCGCCGAGTAGTGCCCGTCGAACGCCCAGACGTTGTACTTGACCCCCGGGGCGATCTCGACGGTCTTGTGCTTCATGACCATGCGCACCTTCACCACGTCGCCCGACGGAATCGGCGGCATGGCTGCGTCGTACGGCTTGTGCGCGGCAGCGAGCTCCTGCGCGTTCGCGCCGGTCATCCCGGCGAAGCTGTTCAGCGGGAGCGCGGTGTTGTGATCGGTGACGTGGTTGTGGGGCTCGGCCGCCGACCTCGTTCGGCGCCGCCTGCGCGGTCGCGGAGTCGCTATCGCGGGCGTCCAGCCACATCAGCAGCGCGAAGAAGCCGAGGACGGCGACGAGCAGTCCGAGCAGGACCGCCGCCATCTTGGCGAAGGCGCCTGCGTGATCCGGCTGCCTGCGAGTGCTGTAGGAATGACTCGACATCGTTGAAAATCTCCTTCTCGTGGGCTCATGTCAGTTGTAGGCGGGAGCGCGCTCGGTCCCGTCCGAAGCCGGCCACACGCGGATTGCGGGTTTCCCACATTCGCTCACGCCAAAAGGAGGAGCTGAACTCCCACCATTGCTCCCGCCGAGGCCAGGGCTGCGACGGCCACTCCGGTGGGTCGGGCCGTGCGGAGGGCGTCCGGAAGCAGCTGCGCGGCGACCATCCAGACCATCGCACCGGCCGCGAAGCCGAGCCCGACCGGGAGCACGGCCTCGAACCAGGCCACGAACAGGAAGGCGGGCACGGCCATCAGCGGCTGCGGGAGGCTGGTGAAGATGCTCCAGCCCGCGGCACGGAGAACGGAAACGCCGCGCGGAACGAGCACGAGGCTGATCGCGAGCCCCTCCGGGACGTTGTGGACGGCGATCGCGGTCGTGATCAGCACACCGAGTGTCTCGTCGCCGCCGAACGACACGCCGACTCCCACTCCCTCGGTGAACGAATGCACCGTCATCACTCCGACGACCATCAGCGCGCCGAGCGCGTCGCTGCCTCGCAGCGTGCCGAATTCGACCTCCCGGCGGTGCCCGAGCAGCCGCCGAGTCCCGACGATGAAGGCGACGCCGACGGCCGCTCCGGCGGCCGTCCGACCGGGCCCGATTCTGCCTCCCTCCCAGAAGAGGCCGGCGCTTGCGCCGAGCATGAAGCCCGCCGCCACCGCGGTCGAAAGTCCCACCGCGGCTCCATGGATGTGTCTTCCCAGCAGCAGAGGGAGTGCGCCGAGACCGGTCGCGAGCGCGGTCACGAGCGCAGCGGCGAAGACGAGCCAGACGTTCATCGGAGCACGCCAGAGGGCGGCCCGGAGGCCGCCCTCATCACGCGAGCGGAGTCGCCGCTCAGCTTGTCACGGGCTCCGTCCGCCTGACCGTCTCCGCCGGCGCTTCGCTGCGCGCGAAGCGCTCCGCCGAGCGTCAGGACGAGGAACCCGATCCCGGTCAGGAGCAGTGCAACGCCCATGACCATTCCGAAGACCGCCAGCCGCTCGCCCATGTACGCCATGGTCAGCGCGGTGGTGAGAGCGGTCTCCGTGACCCAGAGGTTCCGGGCCCCGTTCGAAACGGGCTGCCCTGTCTTGGGGTCCTTGGCCGCTGCTTCCTCGTCGTTGGTTTCGTTCCCCTGCGCGTCGAGGAACCTGCCCATCTCCGCGTAGGTCCGACCCTCGGTGGACTCGAGCGTGTGCTTGCGCATCACGGCCGCGAACGCGCGAGCCTCCGAGCCAGTGTCGACCTTCTGCCCCGGGATCGACGAGTCGGGTGTGCCGACAATGTTCTCCTGGGCGAGGTTGTCGCGAACCTCGTTGAAGCCCCAAGCGCCGAGGCCGATCGAGCCGAGCCCGACAGCGATGAGGATGACGCTTGCTGCGATGCCTCCATATTCGAAGAGCTTCCGCTTCATGGCGACTCCTTTCGCGTTGCGGTTCATGGCTTGATCCTGGCCCGCCGGCGTGGCTGCGACATCAGGGCGGAGCCGCCGACTCGGTACGGGTTTTCACGGAGGCTGGAGAGCCCGGGCCCGTCGAGGATGAAGCCATGCAGATCACCTACGCCGTCACCTGGGAGGAGGCCGAGGGCAACCGCCGGTCGGGTCGGCTCGAGCTCGGCGCCGACGCATTGCACCTCGAGGGCAGCAACGGGGACGGCGCGGCGAGCAGGGAGCTTCCCTACACCGACGTGAGCCGGTTTCGATTGGCGCGCTCGAGCGAAGAGCGGCTCCAGGGGCGGCCCACGCTCCTGCTCGAGCTTCGAGGCGGGGAGTTGCTGAAGATCGCAGGCGTGTCGCAGCCCGGCATCGTCGCCGAGCTGTCCGACAGGCTGGCTGTGCTCAAGGGTGATCCGAAAGCGGTGGAGACAGCCGCCATCGTCGTCCCGCTCAGGCCGGGTAGCAGGACAGAGGTCGAAGCCTTGCTCCACAGCGGCCCCCCGTTCGACCCGAGCAGCCTTGGACTCGTGCGGCACGAGGTCTTCGTCTCCGAGGACGAGGTCATCTTCGTGTTCCACGGCCTTCCGTCGGTATTCGTCCAGCGGCTGGCGGAGGATGATTCGTTCTGGAACGCCGCCACGGAGTGGCGGCCGCTGGTGCGCGGACGGGCTCGGTTCGCCGACTCTGCCTACAGCTGGAGCTGATCCTCGACAGCGGAGGCGATCACCAGCTCCTCCCTGGCCGGCACGACCTCCACCGCGAAGTCGCCGACGAAGCGGAGTCGCCCGGCGGCTGCGTCGCGGACGTCGGCCCGGTTCTCGCCGACCCCACCTGAGAACGCCAGGACATCCAGGCCGCCCAGAGCCATGGCCATGTGCGCCGCAGCTCCCGCGACGCGATACGTGAAGACGGCGAAGCCAAGTGGATCGTCCAGGCCGCCGATCGCACCGAGCCCGGACTCGTGCTCCAACGCCTCGTCGAGCTCCTCGGCCGTCAGGCCTCGCTCGCGCAGCAAGTAGAGCAGCGCGCCTGGATCCACTG
>CAVTCN010000041.1:0-19201 GCA_963733215.1 uncultured Actinomycetes bacterium | reverse complement strand
ACGTTCCGCAGCAACACCATCGAGCGGCTCGCCGCCTTCCTCGCCGCGGCGACGGCGTCGGGGCGCAGCATCTGCGCCTCGGCCTCCGCCGGCGTGTATGGCGCGTATGGGTTCTCGAACAGGCCGGCGCGGAACTTCACGCGCAGGATCCTGCGCACCGCGTCGTCGATCCGCCTGATCGAGATACGGCGATCGCGGAGCAGTTGCTCGCCGAAGTCGCGGATCAGCGTGCTCGTCATCTCGGAGTCGACGCCGGACTCGAGCGCGAGCTCCGCGGCAGCCGGGCCGTCCTCGGCCACGCCGTGCCCGCATTCGCCGGAGTTGGGGTTCATGGGCGGACAGGCGCGCATCTCGGCGACGGCGGTCCAGTCGCCCTCGACGAACCCGTCGAAGTCCCACTCGTCCTTGAGGATCTCGTTCATCAGGTAGTCGTTGCCGCAGCCCGGCACGCCGTTGATGGCGTTGAACGAGCACATGGCCGTGTCGGCGCCGGCGTCGATCGCGGCCTTGAACGGCGGCAGGTAGAAGTTCCACAGCCGCTGGATGGACATGTCGGTCGTGTTGTAGTCACGGCCCGCCTCCGGCTGGCCGTAGGCCGCGAAGTGCTTGGGGCTGGCGACGAGCTTGTCCGGGGCGCTGTAGTCGCGTCCCTGGATCGCCTTCACTCGCGCGGCGCCCAGCACAGAGTTCAGATACGGATCCTCACCGGCGGCCTCGGCGATACGACCCCAGCGCGGCTCGTGCGAGACGTCGACCATCGGTGCGTACGTCTGCTTGAGCCCGACGGCGGCCGACTCGCGCGCGCCGTACAGGTGGTCGTCGAAGGCGACCTGAGGATCGAAGCTCGCTCCGGTGGCGAGCGGTATCGGGAAGACCGTCCGGAAACCGTGGATCGTGTCGAAGGCGAAGAGCATCGGGATCCCCAGCCGCGACTGCTCGACGGCAATCGTCTGGAGCTCCCTGATCCGTGCCGGATCGGTCACGCTCAGCACCGAGCCGAGCCCTTGCCGAACCTCTGCGTCGGTGACGAGGAAGTCCGGCAGCAGCTGGATCTGCTCCAGCTTCTCCTCCAGCGTCATCCTCGAGAGCAGGTGATTGACCCGCGACTCGATCCGGCGATCCGCCGGCTCTCGAGTGGGTCTGAGCGCCTGCTCGTCGCTCGATTGCGTCGCGGCCACCACGCCGCCCGCGGCCGCCGCAACCACCGCGAGGATCGACACCGCAGCCGCAGCTGTGAGTCTGAACCTCTTCATGGGTACCCCCTGTGCGGTTACAGAAAGGCTCTACCCGCGCCGCTGTCGGGCAAACGCCCGGCGCCTAGAAGTGCTCGAGCCCGACGTAGTTCTCGGCCAGTGAAGCCGCTGCGCGCTCTGAGCCGCACACGTACGCCAGCTGGGCGAGCTGCAGCTTGACCTCGAACGGGTCCGCGTCCTCGCGCCGGTGGAGCATCGACGTCATGAACCAGGAGAAGTGCTCGGCCCGCCAGACCCGCCGGAGAACCGTCGACGAGTAGTTGTCGAGCAGCGAGTCGTCGCCGTCGCGGTACCACGCCGCGAGCCCCGCGGCCAAGGCCCGCACGTCGGCGACGGCGAGGTTGAGGCCCTTCGCGCCGGTCGCCGGAACGATGTGGGCCGCGTCACCGGCGAGGAAGAGTCGTCCGTGCTGCATCGGCTCGACCACGAAGCTGCGCATGCCGGCGACGCCCTTCTCGATGATCCTGCCGGTGTTCAGCGTCCACCCCTCGAGCCCTAGCCGGCGCTCGAGCTCGTCCCAGATGCGGTCGTCCGGCCATTCCCCGAGGTCCTCGTCCGACCGCACCTGGAGATAGAGGCGTGTGATGGACGGCGTCCGCATGCTGTGCAGCGCGAAGCCGCGCTCGTGGTAGGCGTAGATCAGCTCCTCGTCCGACGGCGGCGCCTCGGCGAGGATCCCGAGCCACGCGAAGGGGTAGTTCCGCTCGAAGACCGATAGGGCCCCGGCCGGGATGCTGTCTCGGGAGATCCCGTGGAAGCCGTCGCAGCCGGCGATGAAGTCGCAGCGAAGCTCGACATCCTCCCCGCCGTGGCGAAAGCGGATGGCAGGCTCGTCGCCTTCGAACCCGTCGACGCTTACGTCGGCGACCTCGAAGAGCAGCGGCCGGCCGGTCTCCAGCCGGGCGGCGATCAGGTCCTTCACGACCTCTTGCTGGCCGTAGACCGTGATCCTACGGCCGCCGGTCAGCGACGGGAAGTCGATCCGGTGCCGCTCTCCCGCGAACTGCAGCTCGATCCCGTCGTGGACGAGGCCTTCCCGGTCGAGCCGCTCGCCGACTCCCATCTCCCGCAGCAGGTCGGCGGTGCCTTGCTCGAGCACCCCGGCCCGTACCCGCTGCTCGACGTACTCGCGGCTCCTGTCCTCGATGACGACGGAGTCGATCCCCTCCAGGTGGAGGAGGTGAGCGAGGACAAGTCCGGCCGGCCCGGCGCCGACGATGCCGACCTGCGTCCGCTCCGTCCTCAGCCCCAGACCTCTTGCGCCGTCTCGACGATCAGGCGCAGCTTGGCGACCTGCTCGTCGCGCGTGAGGGCGTTCCCTTCCACCGTCGAGGAGAAGCCGCACTGCGGCGAGAGGCACAGCTGGTCGAGCGGGACGAGCTTCGACGCCTCGTCGAGTCGCCGCTTCAGCTCGTCCTTCTGCTCCAGGTCGCCGCGCTTGGTCGTCACGAGCCCGAGGACGACCAGCTTTCCCTCGGGAACGAACCGGAGCGGCTCAAAGGTGCCGGAGCGCTCGTCGTCGTACTCGAGGAAGAAGCCGTCGACCTGAAGCTCGTTGAAGAGCGCCTCCGCGACGAAGTCGTAGCCGCCCTCGGCGGCCCAGGAGGAGCGGAAGTTGCCGCGGCACATGTGGGTCGTCACGCTCATGCCGTCGGGCCGGTCGACGAGCGCCTCGTTGATGTGGCGGATGTAGTGCTCGTGCTGGTGCTCGGCGTCACCGCCGATCTCCGCGATATAGGCGCGCTGCTTCGGATCGTTCATGTAGGCGAGGCTCGTGTCGTCGAACTGGAGGTAGGTGCAGCCGAGTTCGCCCAGCCGCCGAACCTCCTCGCGATAGGCGGCGACCAGGTCGGCCCAGAACTCCTCGATGTCCGAGTACGCGTCTTCGCTGATCGCGGCGCGCCCGCCCCGGTAGTGGACCATGCTCGGCGACGGGATCGTCAGTTTCGGGACGGCCTTCGTGGTCATCGACTTCAACGCCTCGAACGCATCGCCGAAGATCGTCTTCGAGAGGCCGATTCGGTCGTGGACGCTGAGGGCGGCCGTTGTGAACTCGACGTCACCCTGCTCGTTGTGGAACTCGACCTTGATCTGCTCGTCTGCGGGATCGATGCCGTCCAGCTGGTAGATGAAGTCCATGTGCCAGGACGTCCGGCGGAACTCGCCGTCGGTAGCGGACTGGAGCCCCACCTCCTCCTGCATCCGGACGACCCCGCGGATCGCCTCGTCCTCGACCCTCCGGAGGTCTTCCGTCGAGATCCGCCCGGCCGCGAGGTCCTCTCGCGCCTGCAGGAGCTCGGCCGGCCTGAGCAGGCTGCCGACGTGATCGGCGCGGAACGGTGGCGTGGTTCTCTGGCTCATGTCCCTCCCTCTTCGGCCATGACTTCCCGGAAGACCGCGAAGGCACCGTTCGCGGCCGGGACGCCGCAGTAGATCGCACTCTGGAGCAGCACCTCGCCGATCTCCTCGCGGGTGAGGCCGTTCCGGAGCGCCCCACGGATATGCATGGCGAGCTCGGACTCCCGGTTCAGCGCCACGAGAGCCATCAGTGTGATCGCGCTGCGGGTGCGCCGGTCGAGCCCGGGCCGGGCCCAGATCTCGCCCCACGCATAGCGCGTGATCAGGTCCTGGAAGTCCTTCGTGTCATCCGTCGTGCCCTCGACCGCTGCGTCCACGTGCTCGTCCCCGAGGACATCGCGCCGGATCCTCATGCCCTCGTCGTGGCTCATGCGGCCTCCGGGACGGACTCCGCGACTGCGCTCGCGAACGACTCCGGTTGCTCGACGTTCGCCAGGTGGGCCGCACTCTCGACAACGACCAGCCTGGCACGGGGGATGCGCTCCGCGAGCAGCTCCGAGTCGGGAAGCGGCGCGGCGGCGTCCTCCCCGCCGGCCAGCACGAGCGTCTCCGCGCGGATCTCCCCGAGCCGGTCGCGGAAGTCCCAGCCCGCGAGCGCCTCGCAACACCCCGCGTAGCCCTCGGCCGGCGTGGCGACGAGGAGGCTCCGGAAGCGGGAGACGGTTCCCGGCTCGACGTCTTCGGTGAACCAGCGCGCGACCACCCTGTCGGCGATCGCTTCGATCCCGGCGCCTCGGACGGTCTCGGCCCGCTCGAGCCATTGCTCCGGCTCGCCGAACCTCGCCGAGGTGCACGCGAGGGTCAGGCGGTCGACGCGCTCCGGCGCCTGGACCGCCACCCACATCGCGGTTGCGCCGCCCAGCGAGAGCCCGCAGATCGAGACCCGCTCGAGCTCGAGCTGGTCGAGGAGTGCGATGAAGTCGCGGCCGAGGTCCTCCACGCTGTAGGGGCCGGGCGGGACCTCCGAGCCGCCGTGGCCCCGCTGGTCGAAGCGAAGGACCCGAAAGGAGCCCGTCCAGAAGGGCATGTTCTCGGCCCAGAGCTCCGTCGTCGTCCCGAGCGAGCTCGGCAGCGCGAGCACCGGCGCCCCGGCCGGCCCGTCGAGCAGGTGGTGAAGCCTCACCGCGCCTCCCGGTAGCTCGCGAGCGCCCGCTCGACGAACGTCTCCGCCGAGCCGAGGTCCGACCCGAGGCCGCTCTCCTCGAGGTTGGCCTCCATTCGCTCGACGTCGACCTCGAGGCCGTCGAGCGCCCTGTTGGCTCCGGCCACCGCCCCGCTCGTGTAGCCGAGAGCGCCGACGAGCGCCGGCCACTCCGCATGCCACGCGCCGAACGCGCGCTCCTGCTCCTGAAGGAGCGAAGCCGTCAGCACACCTGCGTGCGCCCCGGCCTGCCGCGCGCAGGCGACTGCGATCACGCTGCCGACCGGATTGCGCTTGTGCGGCATGCTCGACGACGCGCCGGGATCGGACTCCGAGACCTCCCCGACCTCGTTCTGGCTGAGGAGGCCGACGTCGAGGCCGATCTTCGCGGCGACCCCGGCGGCCACGGCGAGCGCCGACCCGAGCTCGGCGATCCGCGTCCGGTTCGTGTGCCAGGGCAGCGTGGGCTCTTGGAGCCCGAGCTCGGCCGCGTACAGGCGGAGCACCTCGGGTGCCTCCTTCCCGAGCGGCGCCAGGGTCCCGGCCGCGCCGCCGAGCTGCGCGGCGAGGCGGTCGTGTTCGATGCGGGCCAGCGCGGCCCGGGCCTCGACGACCGCGACGAGCCAGCCGGCCGCCTTGAGCCCGAATGAGACCGGCACCGCCTGCTGGAGCAGGGTTCGCCCGACCATCGGCGTCGAGCGATGCGTCTCGGCGAGCTCGGCGCACCGCGCCGCGAGCTGGTCGAGCTCCGCAAGGATGAGCTCGAGGACGCGACGGGTGACGAGCATGGCGGCGGTGTCCAGGATGTCCTGGCTGGTCGCTCCCTTGTGGACGTCCTCGGCGGCGTCGCTCCCGACCGCCTCCCGCAGCGCGCGGACGAACGGCTCTACCGGGTTTCCCGGCGAGCGGCCCGCGTCGGCGATGGCAGCAGGATCGAAGGCATCGGCGCGGCACGCGCCGATCGCGTCGGCAGCCGCCTGCGGGATCACTCCGGCTCCGGCCTGCGCCCGGGCGAGCGCCTGCTCCGCCTGCAGCATCGCCTCCACCCACGCGCTGTCGGCGAGCGCGGCGCGGGCCTCCCCGGGCACGAAGAGCCGGTCGAACATTCAGACGGCGAAGAAGACGGTCTCGTCGTCGCCCTGGAGGTGCACGTCGAACTCGTAACCGCCCTCGACCGCCCGCGCGACCAGCGAGGAGCCGTCCTCGAGGCGGGAGAGCACGGAGTCGACGGCGTTCGCCTCGTCTTCGTCGGGAAAGTACATCCGGGTCAGCACCGGCTTGAGCAGGCCGCGCGCGAAGACCATCAGGACCAGATGCGGGGCGGCCTCGGAGACACGGCCGGGCTTGACGGTGGTGAGTGAATAGCGGCCCTCGGTGTCGCAGCCTGAGCGCCCCCAGCCGAAGTCGCCGCGGTAGCGCCCGTACTCGTCCGCCTGCCAGATCTCCACCATCGCATCGGGCACCGGCTCGCCTGCGCCGTCCAGCACGCGGCCGGTCAGCCGGACCGCCGCGACGTTCGTGGGCTCGACGAGCTCGTCCGCCCGGGAGGCGAAGAGCCCGAGCGTGAAGTAGGGCCCGACCGTCTGCGACGGCGTCGCCGCCGGCATCAGCTCTCCACGGGCGTCTCGGCCGGCCCGCCCAGGACGACGTCGAACCGGTACCCGAGCGCCCACTCGGGCTCCGTGGTGTCGTAGTCGAAGCCGCACACGAGCCGATCCCGCGCCTCCGGATCGCGGACCGATTGGAAGATCGGGTCGAACTCGAACAGCGGATCCCCGGGGAAGTACATCTGCGTCACGAGCCGGTTCGTGAAGGCAGGGCCGAACAGCGAGAGGTGGATGTGCGCCGGGCGCCAGGCGTTGGGGTGGTTGCGCCAGGGGTACGCGCCGGGCTTCACGGTCACGAAGCTGTAACGCCCGTCGTCGTCGGTCAAGCAGCGCCCCGCGCCTGAGAAGTTCGGGTCAAGAGGAGCCGGATGCTGGTCGACCTCGTGGAGATAGCGCCCGGCCGCGTTCGCCTGCCAGATCTCGATCAGGGCGGAACGCACCGGCCGGCCCGAGGAATCCGTCACCCGTCCGCTGACGTTGATGCGCTCCCCGAGCGGCTCGCCGTCGTGCTGGCGGGTGAGGTCGTGGTCGAGCTCCCCGATCGACTCGTGGCCGTAGGCGGGCCCGGTGAGCTCGGACAACGTGTGCGGGAGGATCACGAGCGGGCGCTTCGGCGCGCGCAGCTCGGTCGAACGGTAGTCGGGGTAGAGGTACGGCGGCTGGCCGGTGTCCTGTCCATCGGCGACGGTCTCGAACGAGTCGGCGATCGTTCTGCTCATCGCCGGACAGTTTCCTCGTTCGCGGGCCTCAACGCCCGAAGAGCCTCGAGCTCCTCCGCGGTCGGCGGCTGCACCGGCCGGAGCTCGTCGGCGAGCCGGAGGTCCCACCCGCTGGCGTCGCGAGCCTCCGCGGTGGTCACGTCGGGGTAGAGCGCCGTCATCGTCAGCTCGCCGCTCTCGGGATCCGGCTCGAGGAGGCCGAGGTCGGTGACGACGCAGGTGACGCCGACCCCTCCGCTCGGAGCCCGGGGACGGCCGAGGCTCGTGAGGAAGTCGAGCTGCTCGACGAACGCCCTCGGGGTCTGGCGCAGCATCACGAACACCTCCTTGCACCAGGAGGCGATCTCCGGCGCACCGCCGGCGCCGGGCAGACGGACCGACGGCCGTTCGTAGTCGCCGATGACCGTGCTGTTCAGGTTCCCTTGCCGGTCGATCTGGGCCGCGCCGAGGAATCCCACGTCGATCCAACCGCCCTGGAGCCAGTAGCTGAAGATCTCGGGGACCGAGACGACCGTGTCCGCGGTCTCGGCCAGCTCCCCGTCGCCGATCGAAAGCGGCAGATGCCGTGGCTTCGTGCCGATCGCGCCGCTCTCGTAGATGAGAACGCAGTTCGGAGCATGCGTCGCCCGCGCGAGGTTCGCCGCCCGGCTCGGGAGCCCGATCCCGACGAAGCACACCGCGCCGTCGTGTAGGCGCCGCGCGGCAGCGACGGACATCATCTCGTCGGCGGTGTAGGACTCCGGCTCCAGCTGGGTCAAACCCTGCTCGCCTCGCTCTCCCGGAGGATGCGGTGGTACTCGGCGACGTCGGCGGTCTCCAGCACGTGGGACTGCATCCAGGCGAGGAACCGGTCGCGATCGCGGCTGATGGCGTCCCACGCGACGTAGAACGAGTTGTCCCGCTCGTAGTAGCCGTGGGCATAGGACGGATGCGCGCCGCCGGGGCACTCGCACACGGCGGTCACGGTCCAGGACGGAAGCATGGTCGAGCCCGGCTTCCGGTCGAGCTCGCCGACGATCTCCTCGACGGTGACGATCGACCGCTTCGCGCCGAGAACGACCTCCTTCTGCACACCGCTGATCCCCCAGAGCTGGACGTTGCCCTTCGCGTCCGCCTGCTGCGCATGGATGATCCCGACGTCGGCTCGGATCGCCGGGACGGCGGCGAGCCGCTCGCCCGTGAAGGGGCACGTGACCCAGCCGACCTTCGTCCGCTCTGCGAGATCGGTGCCCTCGTAGCCGCGCACGAGGCCGAACGGGAAGTTCGACGCGCCCGCGGTGTACCCGGCCGCCATCCCGGCGTGGGAGTGCTCCTCCAGCTCGAGCGGTGCCGGCCAGTCCCGCTCCACCGCGTCTCGGAGCCGGTGGAGCGAGCCGACACCGGGGTTGCCGCCCCAGGAGAAGACCAGCTTCCGCGCCGAGCCGATGCCGATCAGCTGGTCGTAGACGACGTCCGGCGTCATCCGCACGAGCGTGAGGTCGCGTTTCCCCTGCCTGATCAGCTCGTGGCCGGCGGCGTGCGGGATCAGGTGCGTGAAGCCCTCGAGCGCGACGACGTCGCCGTCGTTGACGAGCTCTCGGACCGCCTGGTCGAGCGGAACGATCTCCGCCACTCCGAACCCCCTGCGTCTAGAAGGGGAACGGGTGCGGACCACTCTGGACGGTCACCCAGTGGAGGTCGGTGAACTCGTTGATCGCAGCCGTACCGCCGAAGCGACCGAAGCCGCTGTCCTTGACGCCGCCGAACGGCATCTGCGGCTCGTCGCCCACCGGCTGGTCGTTCACGTGGACGATCCCCGACTGGATCCTCTGGGCCAGCGCCAGCCCGCGGTCGGGATCGGAGGTGATGATCCCGGCCGAGAGCCCGTAGGCGGTGTCGTTCGCACGGTCCACCGCCTCGTCGGCGTCGGCCGCCACCTCGATCGACACGACCGGCCCGAACGTCTCCTTCTGCGCGAACTCCGAGTCCTGCGGAACATCGGTGAGCAGCGTGGCCTGGTAGACGGAGCCGTCCGCCTCACCGCCGACAAGCACCTTCGCGCCCTTCTCGACCGCCTCGTCCACCCGGCTCTTGACCGTCGAGACGGCGTCCTCGGTGATGAGCGGCCCGATGATCGTGTCCTGCTCGGTCGGATTGCCGGCCTTGAGCCCCTTCGTCTTCTCGACGAGACGCGCGATGAAGTCGTCGGCGATCGGCTTCTCCACGATGATCCTGCGCGCGGACATGCAGATCTGACCCTGGTGGAAGAACGAGCCGAACGCCGCCGCGTCCACGGCGTACTCCAGGTCGGCGTCGCCCAGGACGACGAGAGGGTTCGACCCGCCGAGCTCGAGGACGACGCGCGTGAGGTTCCGGCCGGCGGCTTCTGCGACCTTGCGACCCGTCTCGGTCGAGCCGGTGAAGTTGATCACCCTGACCGCCGGATGCTCGGCGAACTCCTCGCCGATCGGCCCTGCCTCTCCGGGTGCGTGTGTGACGATGTTCAGCACGCCTTCGGGAAGCCCGGCCTCGGAAAAGATCTCACCCCAGATGAGACCGCCCACATAGGGCGAGTGCTCCGACGGCTTCAGCACGACCGTGTTTCCGAGCGCGAGTGGGGAGGCGATCGCGCGGGCCGAGAGGATCTGCGCCGCGTTCCACGGCGAGATCGCCGCCACGACCCCGACGGGGCGTCGCAGCCCCATGGAGAACACTCCGGTGTCGGACGGGATGATCTCGCCGGTGGACTGATACGGAAGCGCCGCCGCCTGCCTGAGGAGGCCGGCGACGAAGTGCAGCTGGAACATCGCCATGCCGAAGGTGGCGCCGGTCTCGCGGGTCAGCCACGAGACGACCTCGTCTCCCCGCGCCTCGAGGATGTCCGCTGCCTTGAGAAAGATCTGCTGGCGCGCGGCGGGTGGAGTCTCCGACCAGGCAGGAAACGCCTCCGCGGCCGCTTCGATCGCGCGGCGCGCGTCCTCGCGGGTGCCGGCCGGGACGCTGGCGACCACATCCCCGGTGAAGGGGTCCGAGTCCTCGAACGTGTTCCCTCCCTCGGCGTCTGTCCACTCCCCACCGATGTGGAGACCGCGGACGGGGCTCTCGACTGCGCTGGCCGTCATCTCAGGCTCCTCTCGCGTTCGCAATGAGAACAACTATCCGTTTTCCGAACCGCACTCTCCCATCGCCGCGGAGACCCTGTCAAGCGCCACCGACCGCCGACGCGGGCCCTCCGGAGACGCTGAGGTCGACTTCGATCGCCTCCGCGGTTCGCAGCAGCTTCGGCACGACTTCCCTGCGAAGCGCCGGCATGGTCATCCGCGTCGCGTGCACCGACAGGTTGAGCGCGGCGACGACACGGCCGGAGGCGTCGCGGATCGGGACTGCGGCCGAGCGCACGCCTTCTTCCAGCTCCTGGTCGACCGCCGCCCAGCCGGCTCGCCGGGCCTCGTCGATCCGGTCGCGCAGTGCCGCTCGATCGGGGACGGTCATGGGCGTCAGGCGCTCGAGCTCGATGCGGTCGATCCGCTCGGAGAGCGTGTCCTCGTCGAGGCCGGCGAGCAGCACCCGTCCCATCGACGTCGCGTACGCCGGGAACCTCGTCCCGACCGCGATGATGATGGTCATGATCCGCTGCGTCGGCACGCGGGCGACGTAGACGACCTCGAGGTCGTCGAGCACGGCTACGGACGAGGACTCGTTCACGTCGGCGACGAGGGCTTCCATGTGTGGCTGAGCGACCTCGGGAAGGCTGAGCGCCGAGAGATAGGCGTACCCGAGCTCCAGCACGCGGGGTCGGAGCGAGAACGAGTTTCCCTCCTGCCTGACGTAGCCGAGTCGCACGAGCGTCAGCAGGAACCGCCTCGCAGCCGCCCGCGTGAGGCCGGTGGCCCGGGCGACGTCGCTCAACCGGAGCTCGGGGCTCTCGGCGCCGAAGGCGCGGATCACGGCCAGGCCGCGCTCGAGCGACTGGACGTAGTCAGGGTTCCGCTCCTGGCTGGCCTCCATGTGAACGGATGTTCTCATACCGAACTTCCGCACCCGTGATACTCCGCGCCGTGAGCGGCGGAACGGTGCGCGACGCGACCTTCGAGCTCCTCCGAAGCCGAGGGCTGACGACGATCTTCGGCAATCCGGGCTCGACCGAGGTTCCGTTTCTCACCGACCTTCCGGACGACCTCCGGTTCGTCTTGGGGCTCCACGAGGGCTCGGTCGTGGGCCTCGCGACGGGCTGGGCGATCGGACGCGCCGAGCCTGCCCTCACCCTCCTCCACACGACCGCGGGCCTGGGCAATGCGGTCGGCGCGCTCGCAACGGCCCGCGTTAACCGCGCGCCGCTCGTCGTCCTCGTCGGACAGCAGGACCGGCGCCACCTGGCGTTCGAGCCGTTCCTCGCCGGCAGGCTCCGCGGGCTGGGCGGAGAGTACGTCGTCTGGGTCGACGAGCCGGTCCGTGCGCAGGACGTCCCCGGCGCGATCGGCCGCGCGGCTCACGAAGCGGAGACGCAGCGCGGGCCCGCGCTGGTGGTCGTGCCGATGGACGACTGGGGCGAGCCCGCCGACGAGGATCGTGAGGACGCGGCGCCCACGCGCGTCGTTCGGGCCGCCGCCGCCGACCCGGCCGCGGTCGAGCAACTAACCAGGTTTCTCGACGGCGCCCGGGCACCGGCGCTCGTCGTCGGCGCGGGAGCCGACGACGCCGAGACGTGGGAAGCCCTCGCCGGCCTTGCCGGGCGGCTCGTCGCCCCCGTGTTCCAGGAGTCGTTCGGCGCGCGGGCCGGGTTCCCCCAGGACCACCGGCTCTTCGCCGGAGTGCTCCCGGCGGACCGCCCGCGGCTGCGAGAGCGGCTTGCCCCCTACGACGCGATCCTCGTCGTCGGCGCACCCGCCTTTCGTCAGTCGCCGTACGCACCAGGCCGCTTCACGGAGCCCGGGACGAGAATCGCGGTCGTCGGCGACAACGCCGACGAGGTCCAGCGCAGCCCGGCCGAGCTCGCGGTCCTCGCGTCTCCGGCCGCCGTGTGCCGGGCGCTCGCCGAACGACTTCCGCAGCGGAATGCGACGGCGCCGGAGCCCTACCGTCCTCCACCGCCGCCCGATCCTCCTCCCGCGGGCGAGCCACTCCGGGCCGGCCACGTGCTCGCCGCGCTCGCGGAGCGGCTTCCCGACGACGCAGTCGTCGTCGAGGAAGCGCCGGTGGACCGCCCGGAGCTCCACGACCGCCTGCTCGCACGCCGGCCGCTCGGGTTCCTGAGCGCCGCAATGGGAGGCCTCGGCTTCGCACTCCCGGGGGCGACGGGCGTCCGGATGGCGCTTCCGGACAGGCCCGTCGTCGCCGTCGTCGGCGACGGCTCGGCCCTCTACGGCATCCAGGCCCTGTGGAGCGCTGCCCACTACGGGGTCGGGCCGCTGTTCGTGATCCTGTCGAACGGCGGGTACGCGATCATGGATCGGCTCGCGGAGCGCCAAGGCGGGCAGGGTGCCTGGCCGGCCATCGACGTCGACATCGCGGGGCTCGCGCGGGCGCAGGGCTGTGAGTCGCGGCGGATCACGGAGCACGGCGAGCTGCTCGAGGCACTCGACGAGGTCATCCCGACGCTCGCGCGACGCGAGGAGCCGCTGCTCCTCGACGTCGTGATCGCGCCGACGGAGACGTTCGCGCCGTGAGGCGGGGAGGGCGCCGCGAAGGCGCCCTCCCCCTTTCTGCGCTACGTGACGCGGAAGCTCTTCTTCGCGCCCGGGCTCGAGGACGACCAGTACCGGTAGGTCCCTCGCCGCAGGTTGACCGTCCACGTGGAGCGGCCGCGCCCGCGGAGGCTCGTGCGCCTGTTGACGCCCGACCCCTTGAGGACGAAGTCCCGGTTCCGCAGGTTGTCCGTCACGACGAACGTGTACGGGCCGGCGGTCAGCCGCGTGACCGACCTGCCCTCGTGGCGCAACAGCACACGCCTGGGCTGCACGGTGCCCTGGAGCACCAGCCCGCTCGCGATGCTGTTCGGCACGAGCTGCCGGAGGTTCGGCGCACGCGTGATGACGTCGTACTTCCTCGCATACGAGGCGAGCTGGCTCAGCTTGCCCCGGTCGATCACCGGGCTCCAGATCGGAAGCCGGGAGTTCTGCGCGTTCGCCGGGAGCATCGCCCGCACCTCGTCCGGATGCGACTGGGCGTAGGTGAGCGACCGGTTGATCGCCTTGCGGAACCGCTCGGCGAGCGCCGGATTGCGCGAGCGCCAGCTCTGGCGCGCCGCGTATCCGCCGATCGGCCAGTAACGACCGAGCACCGGGCCCGGGGCCATGACGATCCGGGCGTTGTCGATGTTCAGCCCCTGCGAGAGGAACGGCTCCGGGACCCAGATCGCATCGACCTGGCCGTTGTTGAGCGCCGACCGCATCTGCGGGAACGGGATCGCGGTCAGCCGGAACGAGTTCGGCCGCACACCCTGCTTCTCGAGGGCGGCCTTGATCATCACCTCGCCCACGCCTTTCAGGGCGTTGACGGCGATGGTCTTCCCGGCCAGGTCGCGCGAGGTACGGATCGAGCTGTTGCCCTTGACCAGGATGTTCTGCCAGTTGTCGGCCTGCCCGACCCCTTCCACCTCGCTCGCCGCGACGAGCGTCATCTGGATGTTGTTCGTGACGGCGATGAACATCGGCACGAAGCCGAGATAGCCGATGTCGCCATTGTTGTTCGCCATCGCGAGCACGACGTCGTTTCCGCTCTGCAGGGTCGTCTTCTTGATCTCGATCCCCTGCTGCGCGAAGAACCCCCTCCGGATGCCGATGTCCAGCGGGAACCCGTTGGCGATCGGCAGGGTCACGACCCTGACCTCCGTCGTCTGAACCGGTGCGCTCGCGGCGGTACCCCCGAACACCGCCAACGCGCCGATCGCAGCCGCGACCGACACGAGGAACAGGACGCGTGCACGACGGACGCGTGCCGCTGTGCTCATGCTCGACCTCCCTTTCGAAAGAACAGCTCCCACGTGCTAACCCCCTTCTCGAACGGCCTCGAGCACCGGCTCGTCCGCTTCAGTTTCGTCCCCCTGCTCCCGCTTGATCAGGCGGTAGACGCGGCCGCGAAGGTGCGTGAACTCCGGAAGCTCCTTCGTCCTGATCTGGTCCCGCGGAAAGGGCAGGTCGACGCCGATGATCTCCTTCACTTCGGTTGGTGCATGGGTGAGAACCACGACGCGATCCGACAGGTACACGGACTCGTCGATGTCGTGTGTGACGAACACGATCGTGACTGCGAACTCCTCCCGCACGCGCAGGACGAGGTCTTCGAGATCGCCGCGGGTCTGGGCGTCGACCGAGGCGAACGGCTCGTCCATCAGCAGGATCGACGGCTGGTACGCGAGCGCCCTCGCGATCGCGACTCGCTGCTGCATGCCGCCTGAGAGTTGCCACGGATAGTGGTCGATGAACCCCGTCAGGCCGACGGCCTCGAGCGCCTCCTCGACGAGCGCCTTCCGCTGGCTTCGGCCGAGGGACTTGTGGCGCAGCGGCAGGAGCACGTTCTTCCGGACCGACAGCCACGGCATGAGCGACCGCCCGTACTCCTGGAAGACGAAGCCCATCTCCTCCGGAGGCCCGGTCACACGCTTCCCGCGGAGGAGCACCTCGCCGCTGCTCGGGCGCAGGAGCCCGCCGACGCACTTCAGCAGCGTGGTCTTGCCGCAGCCGGACGGGCCGACGACGCAGACGAGCTCGCGGTCCGCGACCGAGAAGGAGACCTCGTCGATCGCCCTCGTCGCCTTGGCGCCGGCGCCGTAGGTCTTGGCGACCTGCCTGATCTCGAGCACGGGGGCGCCGTGCCGGCTCACTGAACGGCCACCTCCCGCCAGCCCCGGTGCCAGCGCAGCACGCGCCGCTCGATCAGCAGGAGCAGCAGGTTCAGGAGATACCCGAGCAACCCGATCAGGAGGATCGTGGCCCACATGGGAACGAGCTGGAAGGTGTTCTTCGAGATCAGCAAGACGTACCCCACCCCACTCGTGCTCGAGAAGTACTCGGTCAGCACCATCATGATCACCGCGAGGGGGAGGCTGGTGCGCATCCCCGCGAAGATCTGCGGGAGGGCGGCCGGCACCACGATGCTGCGGATCCGCTCCAGACGCCCCACTCCGTAGGAGCGGGCCGTGTCGATCAGGGTCGGGTCGATGCCGCGAACGCCGTCGATCGTGTTCAGCAGGATCGGGAACAGGCAGACGAACGCGATGAACGCGACCTTCTGGCGGTTCCCGATCGAGTGGAGGAGCACGATCGAGATCGGGATCAGGGCAGGCGGTGGCATGGCCCGCCACCACTCGATGTGGGGCATCGCCAGCATTCGCCCCCGGCGCGACAGGCCGAGCGGGATGCCGAGCAGGACTCCCACGGCGAGCGCGATCAGGAACCCGAGCACGATCCTCGTCAGGCTCGGCACGAGGTGCAGCTCCACCTGGGAGAAGAGCCACATCTCGCGGAACTCGGTGAGGATGGTCGACAGGCGCGGGAACATCGGATCGTTGGCGCGGGTCGTCCACACCTGCCATGCCGCCAGGATCGCGATCGGCACCGCGATCTCCGCCGCGATCGCGGAGGCGTGGTAGAGCCGCCTGCCCGTCATGTGCTCGCCGCCCGCTGGGACGGATGCCAGCGCAGGGCCCACCGCTCGATCGCCCCGAAGACGACGTAGATCGCGAGACCGAGGAAGCCGGTGGCGAGCGCCAGCGCGTACACCTGGACGGTTTGCCCGAACGACTCGGCGACGTTCATGAGCGCGCCGAGGCCCGGGATGCCCATGAACAGCTCCGCGGTGAACGCGAGGATCAAGGCGACCGACGACGAGATGCGCAGCCCCGTGGCGATGTACGGCACGGCGCTCGGCAGCTTGATGCGATAGAGACGCTCGAAGCGGCCCATCCCGAACGACCGCGCGGTGTCGAGCGTGACCGGGTCGACGTCCCGGACCCCGTAGATCGTCTGGATGAGCAGAGGCCAGAATGCTCCGAAGGCGGCCAGGAAGATCTCACTCTTCAGCGTCGTCCCGAGGGTCAGGAAGAGCAGCGGGATCAGCGCAGCCGACGGAATCGGGCGCAGGAACTCGACCGGGACCCGGACGGCCCGGAGGGCGAACTGGCTCGATCCGAGGACGATCCCGAGCGGAACCGCAAGCGCGATCGCGATGCCGAGACCGAGAGCCCACCCCCTCACGGTCTGGCCGAACGCGGTCCAGAACGCCCGCGTGTGCATCATCGACCAGAGCTCCTGGAACGTCGTCGTCATCGCCGGGAGGTCCTGCTCGGAGATCAGTCCTGACGTCGAGGCGTACTGCCACAGCGCGAGGAACGCGGCGATCGACACGGCGCCGAGGAAGACCGGCGTCAAGCGCGCGAACACCTGGCTCAGGGTCACTCGAGTCCCCGAGACCGAGCGTGCCGACGCGACGTCCGCAGTAGACACGGGGTAGTCCTAACACGTTTCCCGGAGCCATGTGCGCAAACCGGGCCGTTGTTCGCATTGAGAACAGGCGGCCGAAAGTAGGGTCCGTCAGGTGGCGCCCGGCGACGTGCAGCTGGCTTTCGCGCAGGCGGCGGCCGACGACGGGATCGTGCTGGAGAGTCGATCCTTCGACTGGCTCTCGGAGCAGGGCCACGTCGGGCTCGAGCGCGTCGCGAAGGCCCGGCGCGACCCGGCGCTCGTGGCGCCGGTGACGGCGGCGGTCGAGCAGCTGGACGCGATCTACGCCCGCCTCAAGGGAGACGTCTCGGTTCTCCACGCGGCGCGGGAGAACCTGCTGCTGCCCGTCGAGCTGGTGCACGAGCCGACCGGCACCGTGGTCGAGGTCGACGAGCCGCCTCACTTCACCTCGTTCCGCCTGGCGGCCCTCGACCTCTACCGCGCCGACGCCCCGGTCGCCTTCGACCTCGAGGAGCACAAGGAGCTGTGCCGTGCCTGGTGCGCGCGCACCGACGGCCTCGACCGCGGCCTGGCGGCGAAGGGCTTCGGGTTCGGCGGCGTGCAGCGGGAGCGCGCGTACCACGATGCGCTGCTCGACCTCGCCACGCCGGCGATGGGCCACCCGCCGGTGGTCCGGATCGCGGCAGTCGACGAAGACGGCGCCGCGGCGTACAGACGCCACCGAGACTCGCTCCGAACGCTCCTTTCCTAGGTTCGGTCGGGCCCTTCGTACCCGTCGATCACCGAGACGTTGACCGTCGAGCACCTCCCGCAGCGGACCCGAACCTTCTTCGTCATCTGCACGGGCTGCATGGCCTCGGCGAGGAGGTTGCCGCACTCCACGCAGACGTAGTCGTCCGGGCCGTTTCCGCGGAAGACCGGCCGGTCCGCGTCCTCCTGGATCGCGGTCCCGCCGTCGAGGGGCACCTCGCCCTCGCGGACCTCGCGCATCGGGATCGTCGCCACGACGCTCAGAGCGCGGCGAGCTTGCCGCTGAAGTCCGTGATCAGCGCGTCCAGGACGCCCGAGACGACACCCTCCCCCATCGACGCGGCGGTGCCGGTGATCTGCGCCCTGGTGTTGATCGTCCCGCCGCCCTCCGCGAGCGCGAAGACGACGTCGGCGTTCGCGTACCCCTGGCCGCCGACCTCCTTGGACTTGACCTTCATCACCACGCGGTGAGCCTCGGCATCCTGCTCGACGATCTCGACGGTGCCTTGGAACTTCAGCGACATCGCCCCCATCTTGATGTGGATCTCGGCCTTGACGGATTCCGGCCCCGTCTTCTCGAGCACGCTGCCTCCCTCGACGCAGGGCACCACTCGCTCGAGGTCGGTGATGGTCGCGAAGCTCTCGTCGACCGGCTTGGCGGTGGAGAAGGAGTGCTCGAGCTCGACTGCCACGGCCAAGACCCTAACCGAGGGTCATCTAGGCTCAGCGCATCTCGATCCAGCCAGGCACGTACAAGCTCGGGCCCAAGGACGGGACCCTGTCGGTGCGGACCGGGCGCACGGGCGCCGCGGCCAAGGCCGGTCACGACCTGCTGATCCACGTCATCGGCTGGGAGGCGACGCTCGAGGTCGGCGACGACCCCAGCATCGTGCTCGAGGTCGACCCCACCTCGCTGCGTGTCCGTGACGGCACCGGCGGGATGCAGCCGCTCGGGTACGAGGACAAGGCGAGCATCGAGCAGACGATCGACGACGAGGTCCTGCTGCGGAGGGAGATCGCGTTCCGCTCGACCTCGGTGCAGGCCGACGGCGGCCGGCTCAGCGTCGAGGGCGAGCTGACGCTCGCCGGTGAGACCCGCCCCATCGCGTTCGACCTCGCCGTCGCCGACGGCGGCAGGCTCAGCGGCAGCGTCGTCGTGACGCAGACCAACTGGGGGATGACGCCCTACACGGGGCTGTTCGGAGCCCTGAAGGTCGCCGACGACGTGGAGGTCGGGATCGACGCCACCCTCCCGTCCGAGGCGGCGACCTACGAGGAGCTCGCGCCGCGCGAGCTGAAGCCTGCGCTGCTCGAGCTCGAGGGGATCTCGCGCCTGACGGTGTTCGCCCACTACAAGCTCTACGAGGGCTACGTGAGCAAGCGGAACGAGATCCTCCAGAAGCTCGCGGCAGGCGACTCGGAGCTCCGGGCGCTGAAGGTCGATCTCTCGTTCGCGATCGGCGGGATCAAGAACCACGAGCTCTACTTCGAGCACCTCGGCGGGCGAGGGCGGCAAGCCGGCCGGCCCGATCCGGCGGTTGATCGAGCGCGACTTCGGATCGGCCGAGGCGTGGCGCGCCGACCTCAAGGCGAGCGGGATGGGCGGCCGAGGCTGGGCGTGGACGGCCTACGACTGGGACGAGGGCCGGCTCTTCAACTACGTCGGCGACGCGCAGAACACGTTCCCGGTCTGGAACGCGACGCCGCTCGTCGCGCTCGACGTGTACGAGCACGCGTACATCCTCGATTTCGAGACCGACCGTGGCGGCCTACATCGACGCGTTCTTCGCCAACCTGGACTGGGGGGTCGTGAACGACCGGGTCTGGAAGAACCAGATCCCGCTGACGCGCTAGTCGCGGTAGACGGTCTGGGCGTCCAGCCCGCCCTCGACTCCCGGCGGCAGGGCGCCCGTGCCGTGCGCGTACAGGGCGAGATCCTCGATCGTCTTGACCTGCGTCGGGTCGCCTTCGTCGGCTGCCACCCAGGCCCCGT
>CAVTCN010000040.1:0-28378 GCA_963733215.1 uncultured Actinomycetes bacterium | reverse complement strand
TCGACGCCGACGCGTCAATCCGGACGCAGGAGAAGGGGACGGCCCCCAACAGGCGCTTCGTGATCGAGTACCGCAACGTGCGCTACTTCGGCGACACGACGCGCAGGATCGACGTCAACCTCGTCCTGGAGGAGAGCGGTCGGATCCTGACGCAGACACGCAACCTCGCCAACGACGGGCGCGAACGAGGTAACTCGGCCACGCTCGGCATCGAGAACGCGGCCGGAGACGTCGCGCTGCGGTTCTCGTTCAACCAGGCCGCGCTCGGCGTCGAGCCGGCAGTCAACACGATCACCTACCGGCCGCCGCCGGCCTGAGCCGGCGGCCGCCCGCCGCGAACGAACCGAGGGCCCCGTATCGCGGGGCCCTCGGCCGTTCCGCTGGTGTCGCGCGTCCTCAGCGCACCGCCTTCTTCACGAGTGCGGCGATCTTCTTCTCATCGGCGGCGGTCAACTCCTTGAGCGCGAACGAGGTCGGCCACATGGCGCCTTGGTCGAGGTTCGCCTCGTCGCTGAAGCCGAACGTCGCGTACCTCGAGTTGAACTTCTCCGCGCTTTGGAAGAAACAGAGGACCTTGCCGTCCTTGGCATAGGCGGGCATCCCGTACCAGGTTTTCGGCGAGAGGCCCGGTGCGCTGTCCTTGATGATCGCGTGGAGCCGCTTGGCCATGGCTCGATCCGTTCCCTTCATCTCGGCGACCTTCGCGAGCAGGGCGCTCTCGCCGTCCGCCTTGGCCGCTTCCGCCTTCAGCTCCTGGGCGCGCTCCTTCATCGCGGCTCGTTCCTCGGGCGTGAATCCCTTGGACTTCTTGGCGGCGGTGCTCTTGGCGGACTTCTGCGTGGCCTTCTTTGCGCTCATCGTTCCCTCCCGTGCGAGCTTTCCTAGCGTCGTGCCAATAATGGCAAGCCCTACCACCGACGACGCGAGCAGCGAGTTCGCCGGCCAGCTGTTCTTCCGCTCTGCGGGTGTCCTACCGCACTGCGAGGCGCTCGGTCCCTTGGTCTCCCGACGGCGCTCTCGCGCTTCTCGTCCTCGGGCCCCGCGAGGACGATTCAGCAGGAGCTCGCTCGACGAGGGCATCGATTCCAGCGCGATGGTTCGTGATCGATGAGCTCGAGGCCGCGGACTAGCCGACCGCCGGCCACGACCACAGTCCGCGCCCGCGAGGTTGTCATCACCCCAAGCCACAATGAGCAGGCACGACGTTGGCGATGCAGTCGACGACATGTGCCGGCTCTACGACCGCTGCGCCCCAGCTGCGCGCTCAGCCCCGTCGCTCCCCCCCTCTTGACGAAGGGGACTAGCGGCAAGTCTCGAGGTCTCTGACCAGCTAGCGATCCTCCCCGAGCAACCGCTGGCGTAGCCGGCCGAACGTTGCCCGTCCGGCGATCGCGAACGCAGTGATCACGGTCGCGCCGACCGGCGCGAGTTGGAGGACGCCCTCCTCGACGGGGATTCCCATGACGTGCCCGACGATCACTGGAAGATCTCCGTCGTGCAGTCGCCGCCCTGCAGGCGCACTTCGTGCGCTCGTGCGGGGCCGTCGGGGCGGTCGTGGAAGTCGACGAAGAAGTCCGGGTCCAGCTCCATGCCGCCGTCGGGGTCGCAGTCGATCCGCAGCAGCCACGAGCGCATGTCGGGGTAGAACTGGTTGTCCCAGGTCGAATAGAGGCTGTTGGAGACATAGAGGCGCCGGCCGTCGAAGGAGAGCTGGAGCATGTTCGGGCCGCCGCTCAGGTCGCGCGGGCCGTCGCTGGGCTTGCCGATCGCCCCGCCGAGCCAGACCTGGCCGGTGAGCTTCGGCTCCGCCGGGTTGGAGACGTCGTACCGGCGAACGTCGCCGTGCAGCCAGTTCGCGAAGTAGAGCCAGCGGTCGTCCATCGAGAGGACGAGGTCGGTGATCAGCCCCGGCACGGGGAACGGCCAGCCTTCCTGCTCGACGCTCTCGACGGCGATCACCTGATCGGCGGCCCAGCCGCCGTTGTCGCCGCGGAGGCGCCACATCGTGCTCGAGAGCGCTGCACCGGCGAAGCCCTGCTCGGCGTCGGGATCGTGGAGCCAGCGGACCTCGAGCGGGACGAGGCCGGTCTCGCCCAGGTCGACCGTCTGCTCGAGCGTCCGCTTCTCCAGGTTCCAGAAGTGGAGTCGGCTCCCGTAGCGACCAGCGGTCACGTCGTCGAGGTCGAAGCCGTTCTCGTAGGCGTTCGGCTCGCCGAACTCCGAGGAGACGAGGAGGTTCTTGCGCGGCTGGTACCAGAAGTCGTAGTTGAACCGCGGCGTCTCGCCGCCGTTCTCCCAGCGGCCCTTGACCTCGAACGTCTGCGCGTCGAGGACGGCGAACCCGCCGGCGCCGTTGCCGTCGGCGTCGCCCAGCATGGAGACGACGATGTTGTCGCCGGGCATGCAGTGGACGGTGTGCGGCCGCGTGTAGCCGGTCTTGGCGACGACCTCCTCGGGCTCGATCACCTTCTCGATCCACGGCTTCCGCGGGTCGTCGGCCACGTTCACGATGTGGATGCGCGACGATCGGAAGCCGGGCACGATCAGGTGCGAGCGGTCGGGGCCGTGGCACGCCGACGAGCAGCGGTTCCAGCCGAAGTGGTGGAGCTCGTCGCCGACGTTCGGCATCGGCAGCTCGTGGACGATCTCGCCCCGCTCGGCGTCGACGACGGCGAGGAAGTCGGGCTTCTCCACGCCTGTTCCCTCGTGCAGGCAGGCGAGGTAGAGGAACTCCTCCTGCGGCGCCTGCATCGCCTCCCGCGGCGAGGCGTGCAACGACTCGGGCTTGTGGTGCTGATGCTCCATGAGAGCTCCTTTCAGGTCGATCCTCGAGTGGCGAAGAGCGTGTAACGGGACAAACGGCGCTCCGAGGCGAGCGCGTGGACGATCGCGAGGAATGCCTGCAAGTCCTCGAACGTCTCCTCGCCCTCGTCCGCGATCAGCTCGGCGCGCAGTCGAGCGCGGGCCTCCTGCCAGCGTGACGCCACGCGAACGACGTTCGCGGTCGTGTCGTCGCAGCGGACGAGATCGAAGCCCGCCTCCGCGACGAGTCGCTCGTCCTCGTCGCGGAGCGCGAAGACGAAGTACCCGATCGAGGCGCGACGCGCGACCTCCTCGCTGGAGAGTAGGCCGGTCACCACGATCGGGTCGGTGAACATGATCCTGCCGCCTGGTTTGAGGACGCGGTGCCAGTCGCGGAGCACGCCGAGCCGGTCGGGCAGGTGGTTGATCGCGTCGATGCAGACCACGGCGTCGAACGACGCGTCCGCGAACGGGAGCGGGAGCCCCGCGTCGGCTTGCACGAAACGGGCGAGCGAGGCGAGGCCCTCGCGGCGAGCCGCTTTGTTCGCTGTCTCGATCGCGTGCGCGTTGACGTCCACGCCCACGACGCGCGCCCCGCGCGTGCGGGCGAGATGGAGGTCGGGCCCGCCCGAGCCACAGGCGACGTCGAGCACGTGCGCCCCCGGGATCGGCACGAGCCAGTCGAGCGCGGAGTCCCACTCGTCCTTCGTCAGCCAGCTGTTCTGACCGATGTCCTCGCCGTAGGTCTCCTCTCTGACCCGGCGTCGCGCGCTCAGCGCGAAGCGTCGATAGGCGGTGTCGTAGAGTTGAACCTGCGCGGTCATGGCTCGCCGAGAGAGTCGGGGAGAGGGCTTACGCGCCTGTAACGCGGGACTAACTCGGGGCTAACGCGGGCGAGACTCGCGGCAAACGCGTGCGAGAATCGGCCGGACGTGGAGTTCCAGATCCTCGGTCCGCTCAGGGTCGTCGATGGTGATCGCGACCTCACGCCGGCGCGTCCGAAGCAACGCGCGCTGCTCGCGATGCTGCTCCTCCATCGCGAGGAGGTCGTTCCGGGCGCGCAGCTGATCGACGCGGTTTGGGGGGAGGAGCCTCCGGGGACGGCGCAGACCGCCTTGCACGGGCACATCTCGGCCCTGCGCAAGCTCCTCGGCGCAGATGTGATCCGGACGCGACCGCCCGGCTATCTGCTGCAGGTCCCCGCGGACGCGGTCGATCTGGCCCGGTTCGAGACGCTGATCGCGGAGGCGCGGCAGCGACCCGATCCCGAGGAGCGCTCGAGTCGCCTGCGCGAGGCGCTTGCGCTTTGGCGCGGGGAGCCATTGTCCGACCTCCGCTACGAGGCCTTCGCTCAAAGCGAGATCTCCCGGATCGAAGAGCTGCGCCTAGGTGCGCTCGACGATCGGTTCGACGCCGATCTGGCGCTCGGCCGCCACCACGAGCTCGTCGCCGAGCTTGAGCCCCTCGTCGCCGCTGCGCCGTTCCGTGAGCGTTCCCGCGCCCAGCTGATGCTCGCCCTCTATCGCTGCGGACGGCAGACGGACGCGCTGCAGGTCTTCCAGAGCGGGCGGAAGGCGCTCGTCGAGGAGGTCGGGATCGAGCCAGGCCCGGCGCTCCAGCAGCTCGAGCGCCAAATACTGAATCAGGACCCGTCGCTGCAGCTTGCAGCCGAAGCGCCGTCGCCGACGCCGGTCGAGGAATCGCCGACGACCCCGTCGACCGAACTTGGCCGCGCGCTGGGAAGGCCAGAGCTGGAGGAGGAGCGCAAGGTCGCAACGATCCTCTTCGCCGACGTGATCGGCTCCACTGAGCTCGGTGAGCGGCTCGATCCCGAGCGGCTTCGTACGCTGCTGCGCACGTACTTCGAGGCAATGTCCGAGGTGATTGCCTCATGGGGCGGCACGCTCGAGAAGTACATCGGCGACGCGATCGTCGCCGTCTTCGGGGTGCCGACCGCGCACGAGGACGATCCCGTCCGCGCGATCCGCGCCGCAGTCGAGATGCTCGAGCGTCTCGACCAGCTCAACCGCAGCTTCCAGCAGCGCCACGGCATCACGCTCGCGATCCGGATCGGCATCAACACCGGCGACGTGATTGCCTCGGCCGGCGGAGCAGGCGATCAGCTCGTCGCCGGCGATGCAGTGAACGTTGCCGCGCGGCTCGAGCAGTCAGCCGAGCCGGGAGCGGTGCTGGTTGGAGAGCGGACGCAACTGACGGCGCGACGTCTCGTTCGCTTCGGGCAGCCGATGGCGCTCGAGGTGAAAGGCAAGACGGATCCGCTGATCGTCTACCGTGTCGAGGGCCTCTCTGCGGGCGGCGAGGCGCGCATGGCGCCGCTACGGTCGCCGCTGGTCGGGCGCGCGCGCGAGCTGAACCAGCTCAACGGGCTGCTGGACGAGACGCTGGAAACAGCGACGCCCCACTTCGTGCTCGTCTACGGACCCGCGGGAATCGGCAAGAGCCGCCTGATCGTCGAGTTCCTCGCCGCCGCTCGCGGGCGGAGCGAGCTCAACGTGCTCACCGGCCGTTGCCGAGCGACCGGTCGCGGGATCACGTACTGGGCCCTGGCGGAGATTCTTCGGCAGGCCTTCGGGATCGCGCTCGACGACTCGGCGGACGTGGCCGCCGAGAACATGCTTCGCGGCGCCCGCGGAGCGCTCGCGGGGCTCGAGCTGCCCGAGCAAGAGCTCGCGCGAACCGTATCCGCGCTCGCAACGACCGCCGGCATCCCGCTGCCGGACGACCCTCTTAGCGAGCTCGAGCCGCGTCTTGTCGTGGATGAGCTGGCGCGCGCCTGGCCGCGCTTCGCCACCGCGCTCGCGAGAAACCGGCCGACGATCCTCGTCGTCGAGGATCTCCACTGGGCCGGTGACCCGCTCCTCGAGATGCTCGCGCGCCTGATCGGCCGCTCCGACGGGTCGCTCCTCATCGTCGCGACGGCTCGTCCGGAGTTCGCCGCCACGCGGCCGAGCTTCGTGGCGGGCCGTGAGGGTGCGACGGCGATTTCGCTCCAGTCTTTGACCGAGGCGGAGGGGACGGCGCTCGTCGAGGGCCTGCTCCAATCGGTCGAGCTTCCCGACGAGTTACGGCGCGAGATCGTGCGCACGGCCGACGGCAATCCATTCTTCCTCGAGGAGATCGTCCTCCAGATGATCGACACAGGTGTGATCGTCCGGGAGGGAGATCGATGGCGAGCATCGGTCGACGACGCCGCGATCACGCTTCCCGACACCGTCCACGGCGTCATTGCCGCTCGCATCGATGCCCTAGACGGCGACGACAAGCGCGTGCTGCAGGAGGCAGCCGTCGTCGGGCGTCGCTTCTGGCAGGAGCCGCTCTCCCGCGTCCTCACTGAGGCGGCGGTGACGACCGCGCTGCTCCGGCTCGAGGAGCGAGGGCTCGTCGTGGCTCGGCCGACCTCGTCGCTCAGCGGCCAGGCCGAGTACCAGTTCAAGCACGCGCTGGTGCGCGACGTCGCCTATTCCGGGCTGCCGAAGGCGCGTCGTGCCCGGGCGCACGCCGAGCACGCCGTCTGGCTCGAGGAGCTGGCGGGCGACCGGCGCGAGGAGCTAGCCGAGCTGATCGCGGCGCACTACACGTCGGCGCTGGCGGGCGAGGACGCCGACCTCGCCTGGACCGACGACTCCGCCGGCTGGCAGACGGCGCGCACTCGTGGCTTCGAGGCCCTGCTCGCAGCCGGCGACGCCGCCCGCCGGCGCTTCGCCGTCGCCCGGGCGCTCGAGCTCCACGAGCAGGCGCTCAGTCTCGCCGCGGGAAACGCGCTCGAACGCGGCCGCGCGCTCGCCGCCCTGGGCGACGACCACGAGGCTGCCTATCACGGAGACGAAGCGTTCGAGGCGTATCTCCCGGCGCTCGAGCTGCTACGGGGAGAGCCGGGCGCGGACTCTCTGCGCGCGCACATCTGCCTCATGGCCAGCCGTATGGCTGCGGTGAAGTGGGGCGGCTTCCGCTCGAAGCCGACGCCGGAGCTATGGGACAGCCTGGTCGACGAAGGACTTGCAGCCGCCAGGGACGACGAGACCCACGCCTGGCTGACTGTGCTGAAAGGCAACATCGGCGTTCGTCGGATGAGGCTGAAGGTCGACGACCCACTGTCGCTCGACGAACGTCTCCAGTTCGCCGAAGCGGGCGTCGATGCCGCCGAGCGGCTCGACCGGCCCGCAGTCCTCAGCCAGTCCTACCGCACCTCCGGCCTGCTGCTGTCCCTCGTGGGCGACTGGGACCGAACACTCGAGCTGGCACGACGAGACATTCGGCTCGTCGATCGGCTCGACCCCGCCGAGCAAGCGTTCGCGCTCTTCTGGGACGCGCTCTTCTTCATGGAGATCGCGGGCGAGTTTCGGGAGAGCGCGGAATACGCCGAACGCTCGCTCGAGCTCGCACGCACGCTGACACCCCACGAGCGCATGCACGGCACGTACACGGTCATGCATGCGCGTTACCACCTCGGCAGCTGGTCGGAGCTCGACGCCCTCGCCACCGAGCACGTCGCCGCGCTCGAGCGCGAGCCTGGTATCGGCTGTCCCTACGCGCGCGCCGGGCAGCTGTTCGCGGCACTCGGACTCGCGCATCAGGGCCGTCTCGATCGCGCTGCCGAGCTGGCGGCCACGTTCGCGCCCAACCTCGAGAAACCCGGCCTCCCGGAGGCGTTGCTGGCACGGTACCTCGTCGCCCGGGGCGACGCCGTGGCCGGACGGGACCTTGCGGAGGAGATCGTCGGCCGCCCGGTCTATGCCGAGGAAAACGCGTACGAGTTCCTCGCCATGCTCGATGCGCTCGTCGCGCTCGAGGATTGGGACGCACTCAACGCGTACCTGCCCCGCGCCCGCGCGTTCTCCGATGCGCTCTCGCTCGTCGAGCCGGCGAGCGACCGGGCCGCGGGAATCGTCAGCGCCGCGGCCGGCGACCCGGCAACGGCCGAGGAGCGCCTCACCCTTGCGTTGAAGCGCTTCGAGGAGCTGGGCGTCGTCTTCGACGCCGCCCTGACGAAGGAGCAGCTCGCAGCGATCTTGCCGAACGGTCAAGCGACTCGACTCCGCCGGGAGGCGCTCGCCACCTACGAGCAGCTCGATGCAGCCCCACACGCGGAACGCCTGCAAGCAGCTTCGCGGGACCTTGCGCGTCCGCGCTTGCGCTGAGAGCGCTCAGCGCAGGAAGGCGGCGACGGCGTCGGCTGCGGCGTTGACGAGCTTAGGATCGTCGTAGAAATCGATTTGACCCTGCGACTCGAGCCAAAGCTCATGCTTGGGCGACTTCACACCTGAGTAGAAGGCGTGGGCAAGATCGGGAGTCAGCGCCTGCTCTGAATGAACGATCAGCACCGGCACCTCGAGGGTGTCGGCTGCGCCGCGTGCGTCGAACGGCAGGCTGTAGGCCAGCGACTGGACTGCGTAGCCGTTCACGTAGCTGGACACTCCGCCGCGCGGAGTTCCGTAGAACTCATACGCCTCCTCCAGCGGCATGGCGACGTCGCCGCCGTCAGGCGCGACCGCCGGGATGGTCTCCGCCTCGCCGGTCTCGCGCCACGTTCGTTCGGCAGCCCGGCCGCGATCGATTCGCGCTTGGTACTCCTCTCCCATTCTCGCAACGGTCTTCGCGTGGTCGGTGAACACACCGGCCACACCCGCGAAGGCACGGAAGCGCGAGTCCTCGGCGACCGAACGCACCATCGGCCCGGCGCCGAAGCAGATGCCAAGGCCGAAGACCGGGAGGCCCGACAGCCGGTCGTCGGCGAGGAGCGCGGTGACTGCGTGCTTGATGTCCTCGATGTTGGCCTCCGGGTTCTCGAACTGCCGCGGCAGCCCCCCGCTCTCGCCGAAGTACCGGTAGTCGAATGCGAGGGCTGCGTACCCTCGCTCGGCCATCGCCTGGGCGTAGGTACCGGGCGCCTGCTCCTTCACCGAGGTGAGCGGGCCGACTGCGACCACGACGCCGGCCGGCTCTGCCCCCTCCGGCAGGAACAGGTTGCCCAACAAATTCTCGCCTTCGCTTTGGAACGCAAAACGCATCTCGGTCGTTCTTTCCATGCTCGTAAAGCTCCTCTCAGACGTCCGGTAAGACGCGCACTCGCGTCCGGCGTCAAGGATGCACTTGCGCGGCCGGGCTGGAGAGGACGGCCGCGCGCTCGCCGGTCGCCGGCCGCCCTATGCGTCGATTGACATCGCCGCACAGGGATGCCAGTTGGTGCCTCCCGGAGTCCGCCGGCGGTTAGTTGTCGTCAAGCACCTCGCGCAGCTTGCTCGCGAAGGCCTCGGGTTGGCCGGCGTATCCGAACTCGCCGCCGAGGAAGCCGCCGTGGTGGCTCGGGAACACGGTCGCCTGCTGGCCCAGCAGCTCGGCGGTCGCCACCGCCGTGCGTCCGGTGAACGTGTCCAGCGACTCCTCACCTACGGCGATCACGATGCGCGTCAGCGCCGCGGTCAGCGCGGCGACCTCGGGGCGATAGCTGCTGACTGCCCAGGACCGGTCGGATAGCAGCGGGTCGTCGCGGGAGCCGTCGTCCTCGGCCGGCATCCCGAAGTTGGCGGGGTCCGGCGCAGCTTGCGCGAAGTACTCGTCGGTGAACTCGCCTCGCCACGACGTCATCGCGATGAAGGCCGCCATGCCCGCGCCCGAACCCTTGGCCTCGTACGCGTCGCGAACGGCTGCGCGGGCGCGCTCGGCCGCCGCGGCGTCGGGAAGCACCGGGATCAGCGGCGGCTCGTGGGCCACCAGGGTTGTCACGTCGTCGGGATAGGCCGCCACGAGCGCGAGCGCGGCCACCGCGCCGCCACTGCTCGCGAACATCTCGACGGGGCGGGCCCCGAGCGCCTCGAGGACGGCGTGGACGTCGTCCGCCTGGACCGTGGGCGCATGGTCGACCCGGCCGTCCTTGCGGACGCTGCGGCCGAGGCCGCGCGGGTCATAGGTGACCACGGTCCGGTCCGGGAAGTGCGACGCCAACGTGGCGAAGCCGCTGGCCTCCATCGGCTGGCCGATCATGAGGAGCGGTGGGCGTCCGTCGGCGGTGGGCAGCGGGCCGCGGACGTCATAGGCGATCTCGGCCCCTGCGGTTTCGAGCATGTGCGTAGTCGTCATGACAGTACGACCGCTCCCGCGTCGAAAACTCATCGCGCGGAGCGGCGTCGACTTCGTCCGGGCGTAGCCCTGCGAGCTGCCGAACCCCGGGCCGGCTATTCGGAGTATCCGGCGGTCACTTCGTCCTTGTGCGCGGCGAATGCGGCCAGCACTTCCTCTTTTTCCTGCGCGGGCACGCTGAAGTGGTCAAGCGCTCTCGCGAGCTCAGCCGCGACTTCGTCGAACTCGGCGGGGGAGATCTTCAGCTCGCGATGGGCTTCTTCCAAGCCGAGAGGAGTGCTGCCTGCCTTTGTGGCTGCATATTTCTGCGGTCCGCCGGCGATCTCGCAGACCCAGAGCGTGCGCATGAACTTGAGGCCTGGAAGCCTGCCCAGATTGTTGGTGTGCCATTCACGCAGGGCGGGGTTCTGCGATGCCTGGCCGACCACCGGGTTGCGCACGATCGCGTCGCTGAAGTGATCGACCACAGCTGCGATGGCGAACGCGCCACCCAGCCGGTCGTACAAGCTCGATTCCATGTTTTGCCACGTGTACGCGCGCCGGACGAAAACGGATTCCGGAGACACGAGCAGGCGGCCGCGAGACGGCTTTTGCGGGTGAGCTCAAGCCGAGGCTTACTCGGTGCGCCGACGGCGATCCTTGCTGAGTGAAGGCGGCGATTTCCATCCCTGACCGCCAGTCGAGCGGCTCGTCGACAGATGAGTTCCGTCCCCGATCGCAGTCTCAACACCGAAGGCCGATCCACAACCAGCGATCTGGAGGACCAATTGCCCAACCAGGGGGACACTGGCGTTCCCAAGCTCTCCGCCAACGCGATTACGGCTCACCTCGCGGCTACCTTCGCGGGCCTACCCGTCTACGTGCACACGATCGAGCACGCCGACGGCGTCGTCCTCGTCGACACCGGCATGCTCGACTCGACGCCGGAGCTGGACGAGGAAGGCGCGCCGGTGCCGATGCCGGAGAACATCCCCCGAGACGTCGTGTGCGTCATCAACACCCACCTTCACTTCGACCACTGCGGCGGCAACCGCCTGTTTCCCGGCGTGCCGATCCACGTTCAGCGGCTCGAGCTGCAAGCGCCTTATGACCCGCCCGAATGGGTCGACTTCCCGGGTGCGACCTACGTCGAGCACGACGGCGAGGCGGAGGTGCTCCCCGGCATCCGGCTGCTGCCGACGCCCGGCCACACAAACGGCCACCAGAGCGTCCTTGTCGACACGCCCGACGGGCTCGTCGTCATCGGCGGCGACGTCGCGTACACGTACGACGAACTCGGGAGCGGCGCGACCGAGGGACAGCGGCGCGTGCTCGCCCTAACCGCTCCAACGTGGCTCACGCACGCGGAAGGTGGGCCGAAAGTTCCCCGCCCGAACTAGGACGACGCGAGCCGGAGCGCGGTCCTCGAGACCACCTTGCGGCGGACGCGCGGGACTCGCGAGAGCAGCGTGCGCACCCGGCGCTTCGCTCGATCGTGCGGCCCTTCGTAACGCTGGGGCATCAGGGCGTAGAGCCGGGCCCGAACTCGCGAACCTCCTGCGCACAACGGCAGGCGACGGCGATCCTGCCAGCCCACTCCAGCGCCTCCTCGCGTGAGGGAACGTCGACAACCGAGAATCCGCCGATGTACGCCTTGCTCTCAGGGTATGGGCCGTCGGTGACCGTCCCGTCGGTGGCCACCACGCTCACCTCTTCGTGGGAATGCAGCCCGCCGCCGAACACCCAAACGCCGGCGTCCTTTGCCTCTTGCACCACCGCGTGCGCTGCCTCGGCCACGTCGGGGAGATCCTCCTCGGGAAACGTCATTGCGCCGTCATCGAACGAGATCAGATACCGCGTCATCTCACGACTCCTTTCTCGGCCGCCTGCTCCGGCCGCATCTCACCCTGCTGCGGACACACGCCCAATGGAGACCGACAAACCACCGAGAACTCATCGGTCCGGCCAGACCCAGAATCCATTCCCAAGAGAAAAGGGCTGATTTACAGGGCTTTCCGTAAGCCCTCTTCCGGACTCGAACCGGAGACCCCCTCCTTACCATGGAGGTGCTCTACCAACTGAGCTAAGAGGGCGCGGAGGCGATTGTAGCCGCGGCTTCTCTAGGGTCTTTCCATGCGGCACGGCGTCCGACGCGTGGGTGATTGTTCCCCCGTGCCACACCCTGCGGAAGGGTGGGCAGCGTCTGCGGCAGCGCTGCTCACGCGCGTGAGCGGACTCGTCATGCCTGCACGGAGATAGGCGGCCCCGGTGGCTCTGCGGCACCGGATCTTCGTCACGGTTCTCGTCGCCTCCGCGCTGCTCGCGGCCGTTGTGGCGGTCGCGCTCTCGCGGAGCGTCCAGCAGTCGGAGTACGACCGGGCCGACGCGCGGCTCGCCGCCGAGCTGGCCGGCGCAGTTCGCGCGGTCGAGGGCCTGGGGGAGGCGTCCCGCGCCCGGGCCGTTCGCCTCGCGGCGAGCCTGCAGGTACAGCGTGCGTTCGCCCGCAACGACGTCGACCGGCTGCGCCGGATCGCAGCCGCATCGCAGGGTGTGGGCTTCGCGCGCGGCGAACGCCAGCTCGCGGGAAGCCGAGGCGAAGGCGCACTTGCCGCCTCCGCGGCCGTCGTCAGCGGCGCGCGCGAGCTCGGCCGAGTCCTCGTCGAGGTACCGATCGCCGCGGTGGAGGCGCGGACTGCGCTCGCGCCCGGCGACCGGCTCGTCGCCGGCGACGCGGCCCTCGCGCCGGCGCCGCGCACGCTCGAGCTCGATGGACGGCGGTACCGCGCGCTCTCGACCAGCGGTGGCCCGGCACGGCTCACCGCGCTCGCACCGTACGGCCCGATCGCCGCTGCCGTCAGCGAGCGCCGGCGGCGCGTCCTCCTTGCCGTCCTCGCCTCACTCGCTTCCGTCGTCTTCCTCGCATTTCTCGCCGCGAGGCTGTCGCGGCCCTCCGCGCAGAGATTTCGCCGGACGACCGACGAGCCGCCCACCCCGCGCGGCGCACGGCGCACGCGCGAGGCCGCGACGCTCGTCGGCAACGTCCTCGCGGCCGGCCACGACGTCGACGCGCTGCCGCCGGTGATCCTCGAGAGCGCCGTCGCCGTCACGGGCGCGGTCGGTGCGCGCCTCGTGGCCGACGGGGAGGTGCTGGCGAAGACCGGCTCGATGAACGGCAGCGGGCCGCCGCTTTCGATCGCACTCTCGGGCGGCGCGATGAACGGCGGGCTCCTCGTCCTCTACCCGCCGCCCAGCGGCTTCGACGACGACGATGTCCAGCTCGCAGAATGGCTCGCGGGCCGCGCCTCGATCGCGCTCCAGAACGCCCACCTCCACCGGGTCACACGCCAGCTCGCATCGACGGATGAGTTGACCCAACTCGCGAACCGCCGGCAGTTCGACGAGGCCCTCGGCGCCGAGGTCGCCCGGGCCGAGCGCTTCCGTGACCACGTTGCGATCGTCGTGGCCGACCTGGACAACTTCAAGACGGTCAACGACCGCTTCGGCCATGACGTCGGCGACCTCGTCCTGCGAGCGTTCGCCTCGTCGATCCGTGCCAACGTCCGCGATATCGACCTGCCCGCACGCTACGGCGGAGAGGAGTTCACGGTCCTCCTTCCCTCCACCGACTCGGAGGGCGGCCGGCAGCTCGCCGAGCGGCTGAGGGTCGCTGCAGCGGAGCTGGTGGTGGACGCCGGCAACGGCCGCGAGGTCCAGGTCACGTCGAGCTTCGGGGTCGCGAGCTTCCCGGAGGAACCGACTGCCGCCGCGCTCCTCCGCGCGGCCGATCGCGCGCTCTACCGTGCCAAGACCGCCGGTAAGAATGCGGTCAGGGTCTCCCAGCGACTCGCCGCGAGGGCCCAGTGACGTCCGGCGACTCCGTTAGCGTCGCACGCTGCCGGTACTGCGGGAAGGAGTTCGACGTTCGCCGCTTCCAGGTCGTCGTGATGGGTAGTCGCGGAGCGTACGACAGCTCCGAGTGCGCGCTCCTCGACGCCGAGGGCCGGGCCGCGCTTCGCCGGCCGGCTCTCTCGTTCCGCACACTGACGCCGGTCGAGCCCCGATGAGGCCCGGATGGGGCGTCGTCGTTGCGGTTGCGGCGAACGTCTGCGTGGCGGCCTTCTCGCTCAGCGGCTCGGCCTATCTCTGGGCGAAGGCGAGCGAGCCGATCGTCCAACCGCAGGCCGTCCCTGCCCTTCCGGCGGTCGTGAGCGAGGTGGGCGTGCCCTTTACTCCCGCGGCTCTCCGCCCCGACCGAGCGAACCAGCGGAGCGCTGTTCGGAGGGCTGCTCAGCGTCGGTCGGCTGCTCGCACGGCGGCCGTGCGGGCGCGCCTGATCGCCACGCGCACGCCCCCGGCGAGCGCGTCGGCTGCCGCGAGTGAGCCTGCGACGGAGACGGCGAACGCTGCGCCGCAAGACCCCGTGACGCGCCGCGCCGCCAAGCCCAAGGCGAAGTCGAAGCAGCGGCCCAAGCCGAAACCGAAACCAAAGCCGAAAACTCCGAAGCCGCCGCCTCCACCGCCAGGCCCGGTGCCACCTCCGCCCGCGCCGCCCCCTCCGCCTCCACCGCCGCCTCCGCACGACGAGGAGGACGATGACGACGACGATCAGGGCGAGAACGACGATGACGACGACGATCGCGGCGACCGCCATCGAGGCAGGGGCCACGGCCATGCCAAGGGCAAGGGGAAGGGCCACGACAAGGACAAGGGCCGCGGCCACCGCCGCCACCACGGCGATGAGACGACGACGATTAGCTAGGCTCGCCGGGCCGGCCGGACACGCGGCTGCGATCATCTACCGATGCCCGCGGAGGCCGTAGCCGCCGATCTCCCGATCCGCCGCAACACGATCCTGCTCGGAGCGATCATGGCGGTCAACTCGGCGGTGCTCCAGCTAGTCGCCGCCGTCTCGTCGCTCACCTTCGTCCTCGTGACCGGATTCGAGGCGCTGCTCGGGCTGGGGCCGGCGATCTTCCTCACCGCGTCGGCCCTGACCGCCTTCCCGGCCGGGTGGTCGATGGACCGTTTCGGTCGCGTCCCAGTGATCGTGGTCGGGTTCGTGCTCGGAGCCATGGGCTGCGGGCTGACCGCGCTCGGAACGGCGACGGAGCAGGCGGTGCCGGTGATCGTCGGGTTCGCCTTGATCGGATCGTCGGGCGGCGTCTCGCTCCTCATCCGCACCGCCGCCGGAGACATGTATCCCCCCAACCGGCGTGCGCGCGGAATCGCGTACGTGCTGAGCGGCGCCGTCCTCGGCGCGATCCTCGGCCCTGCCGTCTTCAGCCCGATCTTCTCCGGCAAGGACGAGCTCGAGCCGAGCGTCCTGACGCTTCCGTGGCTGGGTGCAGGTGTGCTGTCGCTGGTCGCCCTCGTGCTCGCCCTGAACGTTCGGCCCGACCCGAAGCGCATCGCCGAGCTGATCGCGCCGCCCGAGGAAGGCCCCCCACAGCCTGCCGCGCCGCTAAGCGAGATCGTCCGCCGTCCGGGCGTGATCCCGGCGCTCCTCGCGGGCTTCGCGTCCATGGCCGTGATGGTCTCCGTCATGAACCTGACCGGCTACGTCGTCGTCGAGCACCGCGATCACGCCCAGCATCTGATCTTCCCGATCATCGGGGCGCACGTGCTCGGCATGTACGCGCTCGTGCTCGTGATCGGACCCGTGATCGACCGCGTCGGCCACACGCGCGCGCTCGCGGCCGGGCTCATCGTCATGGCCGTCTCGTGTGCGGCGATCCAGGTCTTCGAGGGTGTCTGGATGACCGGCGTCCTGCTCTTCGGGCTCGGACTGGGCTGGAACGTCTCGTTCGTCGCGGCCACCGCGCAGCTCGCCGACCGGTCGTCCCCGGCCGAGCGCGGCAAGCTGCTCGGCACCAACGACCTCTGCGCCTCGCTCCTCGGCGCCGGCCTGGCACTGCTCGGCGGCGTCGTGCTCGACGTGCTCGGTGTGACGGCGCTCGCGTTTGGCGCCGCGGCGCTCGTCCTCCTGCCGGTCTTCTGGATCTACCGGCTGAGGGAGCCGGGTCCGGGCGCGCCCGAAGCACCGCCGTTGCCGGTCACGAGCAGGGCCGCGGAGTGACAAGGATGGAGCCCGTGAACGAGGGCTCTCGAAAGAGTGGGGGCGGGAGGATTCGAACCTCCGAAGGCGGAGCCAACGGGTTTACAGCCCGTCCCCTTTGGCCACTCGGGAACACCCCCAGGGAGCGCGGATTGTAGCGATGGAGCGCTACGACGCCCTCGTCGTCGGAGCCGGGCCGGCCGGGTCGCTGGCCGCCTTCCACCTCGCGCGCGGCGGCGCCCGCGTGCTGCTGACGGACAAGGCTCGCTTCCCGCGGGACAAGCCCTGCGGCGGTGGGATCACCGTGCGTGCCGAGCGCCAGCTCCCGTTCTCGATCGATCCCGTCGTCGAGGACGCCGTCGACGTCTTCGAGCTCCGCCTGGGCTATGGCCGGCACTTCCGGCGCAGGACGCGCGAACCGCTGATCCGGATGACGCAGCGACGCAGGCTGGACGCGTTCCTGGTCGAGCAGGCGCGGGAGGCGGGCGCGGAGTTCCGCGACGGCTTCAAACGGGACGACACGATCGACGCGGAGGTCGTGATCGGCGCCGACGGCGCGAACGGGACGACGGGACGCGAGGCCGGCCTCGACGGCCACCTCCGGACGGTCGCCCTCGAGGGAAAGGCAGCGGTCGACCTCGAACGGTTCGCCGGGCGGGCCTGGATCGAGTTCGGCGTCGTCCCAGGCGGGTACGGCTGGGTCTTCCCGAAGGGCGACCACGTCAACGTCGGAGTGGGAGGCTGGCACGAGGAAGGGCCTGAGGCTCCGGGCGCACCTCGCGCGGCTCTGCCGCGCGCACGAGATCACCGAGTCGTCGCTCACGGACGTGCGCGGCCACCGGCTGCCGCTCCGGCGTCCCGGCTCGACCGCGGCGCGAGGACGCCTCGCCCTCGTCGGAGACGCGGCGGGCCTCGTCGACCCGGTCTCCGGAGACGGGATCTACGAGGCGGTGCTGAGCGCCCGGCTCGCGGCGGCGAACGCGCTCGACATCCTCGCCGGACGTGAAGCGGATTTCACCCCGTATGCGGGGAAATTACGACGACGGCTCGCGGTGCAGGCCGCCGCTTCCTGGCGGGCGAAGACGGCGCTCGACCGCTTCCCGAGGACCACGTTCGCGCTGCTGCGGGCGCCACTTGCATGGCGGGGGATCGAGTCCCTGCTCCGGGCGGACGCGGAGGAGCCTGCGGAGATCGGCGGCCCGGGTGGGGCCGCCCTGCGCATCGCCGAGACCCTCGCGCGGCTGTCCCACCTAAAGCGACACACGTGGCGTGCCGATGCAGGCCAGGTCGCGGCATGGACCTGGACCAGCTCCTCACGCGCGCCGTCCAGAGCGGCGCCACCGACCTCCATCTGAAGTTCGGACGCCCGCCGGCGATCCGGCAGGACGGGCAGGTTCTCTCGCTCGAGGGGATCAACGCGCTGACCGCGCAGGACCTGGAGACGGTGCTCGCGGCGGTCACGGCGGTCAACCGCCAGAAGGATGCGGACTTCCGCGCGACGGGCGAGCTCGACATCTCGTACACGTCGAACGACCTCACCCGCTTCCGGGTGAACGGGTTCATGCAGCGCGGCGCGATCTCGTTCGCGTTCCGCGTGATCCCGCGCGAGGTTCCGAGCTTCGACACGCTCAAGCTCCCGAACGGTGTCCGCCGGCTGGCGGAGGAGCACCGCGGGCTCGTCCTCGTCACGGGCGCGACCGGCTCGGGCAAGACGACGACGCTCGCGTCGATGCTGAACCACATCAACCGGACGAGGCGACAGCACATCGTCACGATCGAGGACCCGATCGAGTTCCTGCACGAGGACCTCGCGTGCATCGTCAACCAGCGCGAGGTCGGTCTGGACACGCAGTCGTTCGGCCAGGCCCTCCGGCGCGCGCTGCGGCAGGACCCGGACGTCATCCTCATCGGCGAGCTCCGCGATGCCGAGACGGCCGAGACGGCGCTCCAGGCTGCCGAGTCCGGCCACCTCGTCTTCTCGACCATGCACACCATCGACGCAGCCGAGACGCTCGGCCGGATGACGGAGTTCTTCCCGGCCGTCAAGCAACAGATGATCCGCTCGATTCTCGCCGGCGTCCTGCGCGGAGTGATCAGCCAGCGGCTGCTCCCGAAGGTCGACGGCGGCAGAGTCGCGGCGGTCGAGGTAATGGTCAACAACGCGCGCATCGCCGACCTGATCCGCGACGCGCGGCCCGACGAGATCCACGACGCGATCGACGAGGGCGAGTTCTTCGAGATGCAGACCTTCAGCAGAGCGCTGATCGACCTCGTGGTCGCCGGGCAGGTCGACCAGGAGATCGCCGCGAACGCGTCCACGAATCGTCACGACTTCCTGGTCGCGCTCGAGCGCGCCCTCAAGCAGCAGGCCGCCGACGAGCGCGCAGCCGCCGAGCCGCCCCCAAATCCGGTCGGCGGGCCACTGCGCGGCGCCGAGGTTCCGGTCGGCGAGACGATTCCCGGGATCCGCGTCGTCCATCCCGAGCCGACGTAGGCCGTGAAGCGCGCTGCGGCTGTGATCGCGTTCGCGCTTGCACTCGTCGGTGCAGCAAGCGCATCCGGGGCCTCCAAGCCCGTCTTCACGATCGTCGGTGAGACACCGGCGCAGCCGGCCCTGCCGAGCGCCGAGACACCGAACGCCGAAGGCTCCCTGCTCCTTCCACCCGGCTGGACCGTCTCGACGCTCACGTCTCGCCCGCTCTCTTTCGCGGAGCTGAGCGCGCTCTGGCACCGGGCCGGCGCCGCCTACGGGATTCCGTGGCAGGTGCTGGCCGCGATCAACAAGATCGAGTCGAACTTCGGCCGCAACATGGGGCCGAGCTCCGCCGGCGCCGTCGGCTGGATGCAGTTCATGCCCTCGACCTGGCTCCGCTGGGGAACGGACGCGAACGGCGACGGAGTTGCGGATCCCTGGGCGCCCGAGGACGCGATCTTCTCGGCGGCCCGGTACCTGGCGGCCGCCGGCGGGCGCAACGATCTCTACCGAGGCGTCTTCGCGTACAACCACGCCGACTGGTACGTGCGTGACGTCCTCGAGCTGGCGGCGCTCTACGACAACGGCGGCGGCGTGCTGACGTTCACGCTCGACCGGCTCCAGGTGAAGCTCGACGAGGCGCGGAAGCAGGTCTCGAAGGCGAATCGGAGACACGTCGAGGCCGTACGGGCGGCGAGGGCGCTACGCCGGGTCGAGCGGTCGCTGCTGGCCAGCGCCGGAAGGGCCAAGCTGCTCTCGCGGAAGCTCGAGCTCGATCGGCGGGCCGTGCAGGCCGGCATCCGGGCGGAGGCAGCAGGGGAGGCCGTCGTCGAACGGCGCGAGCTCCTCGACGACGCCAAGGCGGCGCTCGACGCGGCACGCGCAGGAGCCTCGCCGGCCTCGTTCGCACCGCCGGCCGGAGCGCTCTTCGGAACCGCGTCGTACGCCGGGGGCTACGTCTTCCCTGTCGGCGGCGGCCCGTCCGTCGTCTCGGTCAGCGAGCTCCACCACGACTACCCGGCGGCCGACATCGCGGCGCCGATGGGGACTCCGCTCTACGCCCTCGCCGACGGCGTCGTGGAGGACGCCTGGCCGCTCGGCTCGGGGAACTGCGGCATCGGTTTCGTCCTCGGCACCGCGGACGGCCGCAGCTGGACGTACTGCCACCTCTCGTTCCTCGAGCCTGCCGTCCAGCCGGGCGCATCGCTCGCGGCGGGAGCACCGGTCGGCCTCGTCGGCTCCACGGGCCACTCGACCGGTCCGCACCTGCACCTCCAGACCGGGCCGGAGCTGACCTACCCGCAGCAGGAAGCGTGGTTCCGCTCCTTCGCCGGCACCGCGTTCGCGTGGCAGGGATCGGTCGAGACGCAGCCGCACCCGGTCGCGCCGGCTTCGGCCGCGCCCGTCTTCGCCGTGGTCGACCAGCCGGTCTTCGAGGTCGTCGCCGACGACGAAGTCATCGAGTTCTCCCTCGCCTCTTGAGTCTCGCGAGGGTTCTGCCGACAAGGGAGTAGTCGTGGCGGCCCGGCTTCCATCTGTCTTTGCGCGCATCGTTGCCCTGACGGCGATTCTCGTGCTGGGCTCGGCGACGATCTCGTTCGCCGCCGACAGCCAGTTCGGCGCTGCGACGACCCCCAACGAGGTCACCGTCGCGCCGCCTCAGCTCGTGACGATTCCGGACGTTCGCGGCCAGGCCTACGTGTTCGCGAAGGGGACGCTCGAGGAGGGCGGCTTCGCATGGCGCGTCGCCGGCGCGGTCCAGGGGTACCCGGCCAACACCGTCGTCTCGCAGGTGCCCGCCGCCGGGACCCGCGTGGTCGACACCGGCATGCCGACCATCCAGCTCGGGCTTGCCCGCAACGGGAGCTATGCGGAGGAGGGCGCGCCCGGAGAACACGTCGCCCTACGACGGAACGGCGATCAAGCTTCCCGGCCGGCCGAAGCCCGCCGCGAAGCCGAAGCCCAGGCCGAAGCCGGTCGCCAAGCCCAAGCCGAAGCCCAAGCCCGCGGCGAAGCCCAAGCCCGCGGCCAAGCCGAAGCCCAGCTCCAAGCCCGCCGTCCGCCCGGAGGCCTTCCAGGTCGCCGGCGCGCCCGCCGAACCGCTCGACGAGGCGCCGCTGACGACCCGCGCGAGGAGCCTCGAGCGCTGGCTTGCGACGCACCGCAAGCCGACCACTGCGAACGTCAATCACTGGCTCTACCAGCACGAGTGGATCGTGACCGGTGCGCGCTTCGGCTGGTGGCGCGGCGCCCGGGCCCTCGAGACCCTGATCCGGGTGGACGAGCAGGTGCAGCGCCGGTGGAAGATCGGTGCCAAGAGCGAAGCCGCCGCGAGGCGCGCGCTCGCCGCCGTGCGCGCGCAGTCGCGATGAGGATCCTCCGCCGCCTCGCGACGTGCGAGCGCGGGTACACCCTGATCGAGCTCGTCCAGGTCGCGGCGATCCTGAGCGTCGTCCTCACGGGCCTCACCGTCCTCTTCGTCCAGGCGACGAACGCCGAGTTCCAGATGAACGAACGCTTCCAGGCGCAGCAGTCCGCGCGCCTCGCCGTCGACCGGATGCGCCGCGAGCTCCACTGCGCCAGTGCGATCACGCCGACCGGCTCGGCGGCGTCGATCACGGTGACGCTGCCCGCGCAGTGCCCGACGTCCGGCGGGTCGCAGGTGAACGTCGTCTACGACACGGCTCTCGTCTCGGCGAGCCGCTACCGCCTCCGACGGGAGGGTGTGATGGTCGCCGACTACATCACGACCGGAACGGTCTTCGACTACACGGCGCCTGCCGCCGGGAAGCTGGGGACGCTGCGGGTCGTGTTGCCCATCGACACGGGCGCGGCGAAGAAGCACGTGTGGCGGCTCGAGGCCGACATCGTTCTCCGAAACACGACGCGGCTCTGACCAGGATCACCCCTTTTGGGGAGACACGACGGCGTCTTTCCAGGCGAAATGAGCGTAAGCGCGCCCGCTCGATGCGGCGTGCCGCTGCGGTCATGAAACGTCTACTGAAGGATCAGTCCGGAATCGCCCTCGTGATGTCGGTGGGCATGATCGCCGTGCTCTCGATCGTCGGGACGACGACGCTCGTCTACACGACCTCCAACGCGCGTTCCGGCGTCCTCAGCAAGGACAACGAGCGCGCCTTCTCACTCGCAGAGGCGGGCCTCAACAACGCGATGGCCGTCCTCTCGCTCCCGACGAACAACGCGCTCGAATCGACGCTCCTGCCCTCCACGGAGGCGACCGCGTCGTCGGCGGCCTATGAGGGCGGCACCTCGAAGTGGTACGGCACGCTCGACCGGGCAGCCGCGATGTGGACGATCACCTCGCTCGGCCTCTACGACAATCCCACCGGGATTGGCCTGGCGCAGGTTCGGCGAAAGCTCGTCGCCAAGGTGCCGGTCATCCCGACGAACACCCAGACGAACAACAACCCCGCCTGGAACTACATCTATGCCAGGGCGACCGGAAGCACGTGCGACGTCACGCTGAACAACAACCTCAGCGGGCAGTCCCGTTTCTATGTCGCCGGCAACCTCTGTCTCGACAACAACGTGGACATCACGTCCGAGTCACTCATCGTCCAGGGAAACGTCGATCTCTCGAACAACGCCGATATTGGCACCAGCGGCACCCGAGTCGAGGCGTACGTCGGCGGGAACTGCCGCTACGGCGGCGGCTCGTGGGCGACGTGCACGGGGGACCAGGACAGTCGCCACATCTTCTCGAAGCTGATGCCGGGCGGAAGCGTCGGGGTCAACCACACGGCACCCGTCATTCCGGAGCCCACCGCTGACCTCGCCGTCTGGTACGAGGACGCCGCGCCTGGCCCCGCCCAGAGCTGCACGGCCTCGAGCGGGACGCCACCCACGTTCGACAACAACTATCCGAACCGGAACAACAGCCTCGGCACGTTCGAGCTGACCCCGGCGACCTCGTACATGTGCCGGGTCGGCCCCGGAGCGAACACGACGCTCTCCGGCGCCATGAACGCGAGCCAGACCACGTTGTCGGTCGCCTCGCCCTCCGGCTTCCCGAGCACCGCGTTCCGGATCAGGATCGACGACGAGGTGATGAACGTCACCGGCGGTTACGGGACGAACACCTGGACCGTCACCCGAGGTGCCAACGGGACGACCGCGGCGTCTCACGTGACGAGCCAGACGGTCACCTGGGACGACTCGAACAACATCGGGCTGATCCTGTGGAACGCGACGACCAAGACGCTGACCTTGAAGGGAACGATCTTCATCGACGGGAGCGCGAGCATCACCAACGGCACGCTCAACAAGTACGACGGCCAGTCCACGCTCTATCTCTCGGGCGTCTTCTACATCAACAACTCGTCGAAGCTCTGCGGCGGCGTCTCGGGCTCGGAATGCGCGTTCGCCGCCTGGAACCCGAACAACGAGCTGCTGACCGTCGTGACGAACGGCTCGGGCGGAATGGCAGGCACCGGGAACGGGATCCTCATCGACAACAACGCCCAGTTCCAGGGCGGCTTGTTCGGGGCGTACGACGTGCAGTTCGTCAACAACGCGCGCTCGGACGGCCCGATCGTCGGCCGGACCGTGAAGCTGGCGAACAACGTGCAGAACGACCAGTTCCCGACGATCACGTCGGTCCCGGCCGGCATGCCGGGGAACCCGATCGTCTACGCCCAGCCGAACCCGCCGCAGCTGTTCGCCGGCTAACCGCTAAGGCGCAGCGCTGATCGGGCCGATAGGGAGGCGGGGATGGAGCTCGCTCTCGTAGCACTGGCGCCCGGGCTTGCGCTCGGCAGCTTTCTGAACGTCGTCGCGGCCCGCGTGCCGCGACGGACGTCGATCGTGACGCCGGCCTCGGCCTGCATGGGCTGTGGGACGCCGATCGCGATGCGGGACAACGTCCCGGTGCTGTCGTGGTTCCTGCTCCGGGGGCGCTGCCGCTCGTGCGGCGTGCGCATCAGCCCGCTCTACCCGGCCGTCGAGATCGCGACTGCGGTGCTCGTCGCCGCGTGTGTCCTCACGTTCGGCCTGACAGGGCAGATGGTGGTCTCGGCGTTCTTCTGCGCCGTGCTCGTGACGGTCTCGGCGATCGACCTGACGCACCGGATCATCCCGAACCGGATCGTCCTGCCCGCCTTCGTCATCGTGCTCGTTGCGCAGACGCTTCTCGAGCCGAGCCCGGAGTGGGCTCTCGCGGCGCTCGGCGCGTCCGGCTTCCTCTTTCTCGCGGTGCTGGCCTACCCGGCCGGAATGGGCATGGGAGACGTCAAGCTCGCCCTCCTCATGGGCGCCGCGCTCGGCAAGACCGTCGCCGTCGCGCTGATGTTCGGCATGTTCGCCGCCCTCGTCCCGGCGGTCATCCTGTTCGCCCGGCACGGCTCGAAGGCGCGAAAGATGGGAATCCCCTTCGGCCCGTTCCTGGCCCTAGGCTCGATCGTCGCGCTCTTCTGGGGCGACGCGCTGCTGGACGCGTACCTCTCGCTGCTCACGTAGCGCGGGGGAGCATTCGTCACACTTTCGGAACGCTTTGCTCTTGACAGCTCGCGGGGTCCGACACCGGAGGCTCGGCTAGCGGGTCCAGTCAGCAGGGAGCCGCGGCGCATCCCATTCAGGCGGAGGTGTCCACTCCGCCCACACGTCGTCCCACCAGGCGCCGCCGCTCGAGAATTCGGCGTGGACCCGCGCGCCTTCCGCTTCGATCATCCGGGCCTCCTCAGCCGTGAACATGCCCTCGCGTACTCGTTGCTCCATCAGCTCGGCGTCTTTGAACTGCCAGCTCCGGCCGTCCTCGCTCCAGAGGTCTAGCTCGTAGTCGCGCGTGTCGATCCCGAGCTCCGTACGGACGAATGGCGCCTCGAGATTGACGTACCAGCCTGCGAAGTGGCGCTTCTCTTCGCCCTCCCAGAAGACCCAGATGGAATACGCATCGCCCGGGCGGTGGAGTGCCACCACCCCGTGCCCTTCCCAGTTGCCGCGGCCGAACCACGGGTGGACGATTGGAAACTCGGCGCCTGTCGCCACCCCGATCTCAGCGCCCTCTGCGACGTAAAGCGCGAGCAGCTCGGGATCGTCACGAACAACGATCGCGGCGCTGGCGACCCACGGGTGACCCCGCCAGACGTCCCGTCGGACGATGACGTCACCACGCGACCACGCCACAGTCCGACCCTAGTCAGCTTCGCGGAGGAACGGGCTCTGCCCCGTTCCTCCACAGCGGCAGCATTGAGAAGGACTGTTCCCCATAGCAGCGCGTTCAAGGAAGGCGCGCCGGATGCCGACTACCTCGTTTGGGTTATGGAGTTGGAACGGCCAGCTCAACTGCGGACTCCTGCGGCGGAGGAGAACGGGGCCTCCGGTGCAGGCCCGCTTCGGCCTGCCTTCCCCGTCAACGCCGTCTCCGAGCTCGTCGCCGACGTCGTCGAGCAGACGGGTCTGCTGTCTCCCGCGGACGTGACGCTCGCCCGCTCGGCTGCGAAGACCAGTTCCTTCGCGCAGGCGCTCGTCGACGAGGGACTCGCGGCGCCGGAACGGGTCGCCAACGCGCTCTCGGCGCGCTTCGCCATGCCGGTCGTCGATCTCGTCGACATCGGTGTCTCGGCCGACGCCGCCCAGGAAATCCCGCTCCACGTCCTCGAGCGGCTGGTCGCGATCCCCTACGCCATCGAAGGCGGCGTCCTTCGTGTGGCGATCGCAGACCCGCAGAACGTCAACGCCATCGATGAGCTCAAGCTCGCGACGCGTCTCCCGATCGAGCTCGGCGTGGCCTCGAAGGAGGACATCGTCCACGAGGTCAAGCGGCTTGCACGCGCCGCGGAGGCGTTCGGCGCGCGCGCCATGCTCGAGGCCGAAGAGGAGGAGCTGGCCGCCGAGGAAGACGCCGAAGCGGGCGACGACCTCGAGGCCGAGGACGGAATCTCCGACGCGCCGCTCGTCCGGCTCGTGAACTCGATCATCTTCCAGGCCGCCGAGGAGGGCGCCTCCGACGTCCACTTCGAGCCGCAGGCCGACTCGCTCGTCGTCAGGTTCCGCACGGACGGCGTCATGCACGAGGTGCAGCGGGTGCCCAAGCGGATGACGGCCGGCGTCATCACGCGGCTCAAGGTGCTCGCGAAGCTCGACATCGCCGAGCGCCGGAAGCCGCAGGACGGCCGCATCTCGTTGAGCGCCGCCGCGGCAGGCCGGCTGCTCGACATCCGCGTCGCCACCTTGCCGACGGTGGACGGCGAGAAGATCGCCATGCGCCTCCTGGACAAGTCCAAGACCGCGCCGACGCTCGAGGAGCTCGGCCTCGAGGAGAGCATGCGGAACACCCTCTCCGAGATCATCAACAAGCCGGGCGGCGCACTGCTCGTCACGGGCCCGACCGGGTCGGGAAAGTCGACGACGCTCTACTCGGCGCTGACCGAGATCCACCGGCCCGAGATCAACATCGTGACCGTCGAGGATCCCGTCGAGTACCGCCTCCCCGGCGTCAGCCAGATCCAGATCAACGTCAAGGCGGGTCTGACCTTCGCGTCGGCGCTTCGCTCGATCCTGCGCGCCGACCCCGATGTCGTGATGGTCGGCGAGATCCGCGACGCCGAGACCGCCAAGATCTCGATCGAGGCGGCGCTCACCGGCCACTTCGTGCTCTCGTCGCTGCACACGAACGACGCGCCCGGCGCGCTCACGCGCCTGAACGAGATGGGCGTCGAGCCCTTCCTGACCGGCTCGGCCGTCTCCGCGGTCCTCGCTCAGCGACTCGCGCGGAAGCTCTGCCCGCACTGTTGCGAGATGTACAGCCCCTCGATCGACGAGCTGCTCCGCAACCGCGTCTCGCCGGAGGTCGCCGCGGCCTCGGACGGCGCTGCCTTCTACCGTAAGCGCGGCTGCCCGCGGTGCGGCCACACCGGCTATCGCGGCCGGATCGGCGTCTACCAGCTGCTCGCGATGACCGAGGACCTCGAATCGCTTGCCGTTTCCCGCGCGAGTCGTGAGGACATCGAGCGGGCGGCGATGGACGGCGGGATGCGCACGCTCTGGGACGACGGGCTCGCAAAGGTCGCGGCCGGCATCACCTCGCTCGAGGAGCTGAGCCGTGTCCTCGTCTAGCGAGGGCATCCCTCATTCGAGTGACGGCGCGCCCAACTGGGCCGCCGATACCGACCCGGTCGGCCAACAACGGCTTCAACGAGAGGAAGACATGTCTACTGCGGAGTTCGGAGATCTCAGTCTCGGCCAGGCGCCTGCGCCTGCACCGGATGCCCTCGCCCCACTGACGCTCACGCCGCCCGCTCCGGTCGAGCAGCCGGCTCAGCCTGCAGTCGCGCCTCCGGTGGAGGCGCAAACAGCGCCGATCCCGGTCGCCGACATGCGGGACGTGCCGCTCGGCACGCTGATCTTTCGCGAGGGCCTGCTCACCGAGGAGCAGCTCGAGGAGGCGCTCCAGGACGGCATGCAGCGCGGCAAGCGCCTCGGCGAGGTGCTGCTCGAGCGCGGGCTCGTCTCGGAGAACGATCTCGGCCGGCTGCTCGCGGGCCAGAAGGGCCTGCAGTTCGTGCAGCTTGACGCGGCCACGATCGATCCAGCGGCGGTGCAGCTGCTCTCGGTCGAGAAGGCGCGCCTGCACACCGTTCTTCCCATCGGCTTTCAGGAGGGCCTGCCGGTCGTCGCGGTCGCCGATCCTTCGAACGACCTGGTGATCGAGAACGTGCGCCGCGCGCTCAACTGCGAGCCGCGGCTGGTCGTCGCCGGTCGCGAGGCGCTCAACCGCCAGATCGAGCAGGCGTACGCAACCGCTTCGCCCGTCGTTTCCGAGCCTCAGCCCGCACCGTCGACCGCCGTGGCCGAGCACGTGGCCCCGGTGGTGAGCCAGCCCGCGGCGCCGGTCGCCGTCGAGCCGCTGGCCCTCGAGCCGCTGGCCGTGGAGCCGCTGGCCGTCGAGCCCGTCGCGGTCGCGCCGGTCACCGAGCCTCTCGCTCCGCAGGCGCCCGTCGTCCAGCCCGCGCCGGTGAGCGGCGAGGGTGTCTGGCTCGCGGCGGAGCCGGTCGTCGAGACACCGGTCGTCCAGCCCGCAGTCGTCCAGACCGAGCCGGTCGTCCAGCCCGAGCCGGTCGTCCAGCCCGAGCCGGTCGTCCAGCCCGAGCCGGTCTTCCAGCCGGAGCCCGTCGTGGTGAGCGAGCCCGTTCAGCCCGTCGCCCCGCCGCCTGCCCCCGAGCCCGCCGTGGCTCCGGAGCCGGTGGTCGCGGCGGAGCCGGTGTTCACGCCGGAGCCTGTCGCAGAGACGCAGGCTTCCGACGTGGAGCAGCCGGCGGCCGACGAGCAGCCCGAGACCTGGTACGTCGTCCTGCGACTCGCCGACGGCGAGCGCATCGACGTCGGCTCCTTCGGCTCGAGCGAGGACGCGACCGCGCACGCGCGCGTCGTCGTCGACCAGATCTCGGCACAGAGCGGCTGGCCGTTCTTCGACGGCCGGTTCCTCCGGCCGGAGGCGATCGTCTCGGTCGACCTCGTGGCGCCCGAAGGGCGCTGGCTCGGCTCGGCCGCGCGCCGGGCCGCGTGGGACGCGGCTCAGCAAAGCTGACCTCGATCTCTTGGGGAAGCCGCGCCTGCGCCCGGGACGCAGGCGCGGTGCCGTCAGTCCCCCGAGCCGATGGAGACCGGCCCGAGGCTTCGCGAAAGCGGGTCCTCGCCGGTGAGCAGCCGGTAAGCGACTGGGATCTGCCGACGCCGGGCGACGCCGAGCTTCTGCCGGAGCACGTCGCAATGTGCCTTGGCGGTTCGCGGCGAGATGCCCAGCCGCTCGCCGACCTCCTCGTTCGAGCAACCCGCCGCAATCAGCTCGATCACCTGCAACTGACGCTGTGTGATGCTCGGCGGGACCCTCGTGAGCGCTTCCTGCATGCGCGCCAAGCTAACAGCGCACAACTCAGACGGCTATTGACCGAACGGCGTATTTCGAGGACTACGCCCCGGTCGGCACGGGGCCGGCGCGATGCACCCCGGAGAGC
>CAVTCN010000039.1:0-77699 GCA_963733215.1 uncultured Actinomycetes bacterium | reverse complement strand
TCACCTTCTCCGGATGCTGACGCGGCCCGTAGTTGTTGAACGGCCGCACGATCACGATCGGCAGGTCGTACGTCGCGCGGTACAAGAACGCCAGCCGATCCGCCCCCGCCTTCGTCGCCGCGTAGGGGCTGCGCGGGTTCAGCGGATGCTCCTCGTCCATCGGAGCGCCTCCGCGGTGCCGTACACCTCGCTGGACGAGATCAGGATGAAGCGCTCGACCGGCTCCTCGCGGATCGCATCCAACAACACGCGAGTCCCCTCCACGTTCGTCGCCACGAACTCGGATGCGCCCTCGGCGATCGATTTCTCCACGTGCGACTCCGCCGCGGCGTTCACGATCACGTCCACCCCGGCGACGACCTCCCGCACGAGCGCCTCGTCGCGGATGTCGCCGTGCACGAACGAGAGCCGCTCGTGCGAACGGACGTCGCGCAGGTTCTCGAGGTTCCCCGCGTAGGTCAGCGCGTCGAGCGAGACCACCTCGTACGGCGTCGCCCTCAGCAGGTGGCGGACGAATGCGGACGAGATGAAGCCCGCCCCGCCGGTGACGAGGATTCGTTTCACAGCTCTCGGTCGATCGTGTACAGCGGCCTGCCCTCCACGTCTCGCTGGATGCGCGCCAGGTACTCCCCGACCAGCGCGAGGATGAACCCTTGCACGCCGAGGACGAAGACGACGGCCGCGCCGCCGAAGAGCGGCCCTGGGAAGTCGGACTCGACGATCCAGTACGCGACGCCGTAGATCCCGAGCGCAAGGGCAGCGAGGGTGCAGAGCGTGCCGAGCGCGACGCCGATCCACTGGATCGGCTGCGGCCAGAAGCCGGCGAGGACGTGCAGCGCGAGGCGCGTCAGTCGAAGCGGCGAGTAGCTGGAAGGGCCCCGCCGCTTCTCGTGCGCGACGTCCACCTCCACGACGCTGGCGCCACCGGAAAGGACGAGCGCCTTCGTGAACTTCTGCCGGCCGATCGCGCCGAGCATCGGCTCGAGCGCCGACCGCCGGTAGGCGTTGAACGCGCAGCCGAAGTCGGCGATCGAGACGCCGGTGAAGCGGCGGAGCATCCCGTTCACCATGCGCGAGGGCAGCGTGCGACCCCACGAGTCGCGCCGTGCGGCGCGCCGCCCGCTCGCCACATCGGTTCCGTCTCGGACCGCAGCGAGCAGCTTCGGGATGTCCTCGGGCGAGTTCTGGAGGTCGCCGTCCATCGTCACGAGGATGTCGCCGCGGGCCCGCACGAGGCCTGCATGCATCGCGGGATGCTGGCCGAAGTTGCGCTTGAGCCGCACACCGCGGACATGTCCATCGGAGCCGTGCAGGCGCTCGATCTCGTCCCACGTTCCGTCCGTCGAGCCGTCGTCGACGAGCAGCAGCTCGTAGCCCTCGCCGTCGAGCGTCGCCGCCGTCCGGCGCACGAGCTCGTCGACCGTCGGGCGCTCGTTGTGGAGCGTGACGACGACGGAGATCTCCGGCTGCACGGGCTCGACACTACAATTGGCTGTCCGGTGGCCGCCGCCTCACTCGAAGACCGGATCGCCGAGCTCCGCGAGGATCGCTCACACGGAGCCAGCTGGATGGCGCGCCAGGCCGTCGAGGCGCTGACCGAGCTGGTCGAGAGACACGACGGATCCAGCGAGGAGCTGCTCGACGAGCTGCGACAGGCGGGCAGGCGGCTCGCAGCCGCGAGACCGGGGGTCGGCGCGATTGCAGGAGCGGTAGGGAGGCTGCTCGCCTCCGGTCGCTACGAGAGCCACCTGGAGCCCGACGCGCTGCGCCAGATGATCGGCGAGGAGGCGCAAGCGCTCACCGAAGGACGGATCCGCGCGCCGGCATCGATCGCGATCCAGCTGCGCGAGCGGATCGACGGCGCGACGGTGCTCACCCATTCCAACTCCGCGACGGTTCGCGAGGCGTTCTCACACAACGAGCCGAAGAAGGTGCTCTGCACCGTGTCGAGCCCGGTCGAGGAGGGCAGAATGCTCGTTGCGGAGCTGACCGATGCCGGGATCGACGCCGAGCTGGTCGAGGACGCGGACGCGCCGGCCAGGGCCGCCGAGGTCGACGTCGCCCTCCTCGGCGCGGACACGGTCTTCCGCGACGGGACGATCTGCAACAAGATCGGGACGATCCCACTGGCTCGCGCGGCAAGAGACGCCGGAGTGCCTGTCGTCGTCGCCGCCGAGCTGATCAAGCTGGCACCGGTGCCCGGCGCCCAGGCGCCGGATCTCGCCGACTTCGAGCGGGAGCTCTTCGAGCTGATCCCCGCAGACCTGATCACCGAGGTCGTGACCGAGGAGGGGGCGTTCGCCCCGGATGACGTCGCCTCACTCGTAGACCGCGTCCCGTTCCTCCGCGAGGGATACGAGCTGATCGCACCCCTCGCGGCGAACAGGTAGCGCCTAAGCCGCCTCGAGCACCACGCCCTGCTCCTCGGCAGGCTGCGCCTGCCGACGCCCCCGGCCGGGGATCAAGAGCGAGATCAGCGCGCCGGCGCCGACGACGATCGCACCGACCCAGATCGCCGGCGTGAGGCCGTCAACGAACGACTGCGGCGTCCCGTAGCCTCCGTACGAGGCGAAGACCGCGGCGAGGACGGCGACGCCGAAGACGCCTCCGACCTCCCGGATCGCATTGTTGGTGCCCGAGGCCTTGCCTTCCTCCTCGTGACGCACGGCCGACAGCACGACGTTCGCGACCGGCGCGAAGAACATCGCCATCCCGGTCCCGCTCAGGATGAACGGGATCACGAGCTGCGTGTAGGGGACGGTCGGTGTCGAGACCGCGGCGAGCCACCCGAGGCCGATTGCCTGCAGCGAGAGCCCGACGGCCATCAGCGGCCGGCCGCCGATCCGGTCGGAGAGCGCACCCGCGATCGGAGCGACGACCATCGGCATCGCCGTCCACGGCAGGACGCGGAGCCCGGCGCCGAGCGGCGAGTGTCCCTGCACGGTCTGCAGGAACTGGGTCAGGAGGAAGATCGACCCGAACATCCCGAAGTACATGAGCAGCGACGCGCCGTTCGCGGCTGCGAACGCCCGGTCGCGGAAGAAGCGCATCGGGAGCATCGGGGCGGGCGTGCGCAGCTCCCAGGCCACGAAGGCGGCCGTGAGGATCGCACCGACGGCGAGCGAGCCGACGATCTGCGGGCTCGTCCAGCCGTCGCCGTTGCCGTGGATCAGGCCCCACACGAGCCCCAGCAGGCCGACGCTCACGAGCGCGAGGCCGGGCAGGTCGAGGCCGCTGTCCGGGCCGTACGTCTCACGGAGAAAGCGGCGGGCGAGCGGCACGAGCAGGATCCCGATCGGGACGTTCAGCCAGAAGATCCACTGCCAGGAGATCCCGTCGACGACTGCACCGCCCACGAGCGGCCCGGAGGCGACGGCGAGGCCGGCGATCCCCGACCATGCGCCGAGCGCGACCCCGCGCTTCTCCTTCGGAAAGGCGTCACTGAGGATCGTCAGTGTCAGCGGCATGACGATCGCGCCGCCGATTCCCTGGATGGCGCGGGCGGCGATCAGGGCGTCCATGCTCGGCGCGAGGGCCGCGGCGGCGGACGCAGCCGTGAAGAGCGTGAGCCCGGCGGCGAAGACCCGCCGGCGGCCGAAGCGGTCACCGAGCGCGGCACCGGTGAGCAGCAGGACGGCGAACGTCAGCGTGTAGGCGTTGATCGTCCACTCCAGCTCCTCGAGCGAGGCGTCGAGATCCGTGCGGATCACCGGCAGCGCGGTCGAGACGACGAGGTTGTCGAGCACGACCATGAACAGGGCCAGTGACGTGATGACGAAGGTCCAGAGCGTCCTCGGGCTGTCCATGTCTACCTCCTTGCTAGTGACTCATCACTTACTCGGCGCCCAAAAAAGAGCTCACGAGTCATCCCTGCATCCCTGCACGAGCCGATCGGCCCAGTCGAAGCCGGCGTCCTTCACCTGCATTGCGGCGAGGACGTTCGTGAGCATCCCTTTCCCGAAGAACCGGGAGATGCGGCCGGGCGAAGCGCCGGTGCGAGTCTCGACGAACCGAACGAGCTCGCCGTACCCGTCCTGTGCGACCTGCCGGATCTCCGGCTCGGCGCAGGCGGCGTACATCTGCATCTGCAACATCAGCCGCCGGGGCTCGGCCGCCAGAAGCTCCATGTAGGCGTGGCCCATGGCCTCGAACGCCTGCTCCCCGTCGAGGCCGGCGGCCGCGCTCGCCATCGCCTCACGGACCTCCCGCATGCACTGGCGGCAGGTCTCGGCGAAGAGCTGCTTCTTCGTGCCGAACAGGCGGAAGACGTACGGCTGCGAGATGCCGGCCCGCTTGGCCACGTCTTCGGTCGACGTGCCGTGCAGACCCTTCGCGGCGAACTCGACCGTCGCGGCGTCGAGGATCGACGCGCGCCGCTCGTCAGCCGTCTGCCGTGTCGCGGTGGTCGCCACGGCTTTGTAAGTTATCACTCACTTACAAGGCTGGTCAAGGCCTCGGCGACCCGGTCGAGATCCTCCTCCGTCAGCCGGCCGTGGAAGGGCAGCGCGAGCGCACGCTCGAACGCCTCGTCCGCGCCGGGGAAGGGCCCCTGGTCCGCGTACGCGCCGAGCCGGTGCAGGGCATAGGTGCCGATCTGCCCCTGGATCCCCGCCGCGGCAAGCGCCTCGAGCGCCTCGTCCCGCCCGTCCGTACGTACGACGTACGCCTGCCAGCCGTGCCGGTCGCCTTCGTCGGCGGACGGGAGCCCGACCGCCGAGCCGAGCCGCTCCGCGTAGGCCGCCGCAAGGCGCTCGCGCTCGGCGAGCAGCTGCCCGAGCCGGGCCATCTGCGTCGTCCCGATCGCGCAGAGGATGTCCGGCAGGCGGTAGTTCAGGCCGGCCGCGCGGATCTCGAAGTCGCCGCGCGGCTCGATGCCGTGGTGGCGGAAGCGGCGGATCGCGTCGGCGATCTCCGGATCGTTCGTGGTGACCGCACCGCCTTCTCCCGTGGTGACGATCTTGCGCGGGTGGAACGAGAGGCAGCCGAGCCGCCCGAGGCCCCCGCACGCGCGGCCTTGCCGACGCGCCCCGAGCGCGCCCGCAGCGTCCTCGAGCAGCGCGACACCGTCCGGGACTGCGGCCTCGAGCTCCTCCCACGGAGCAGGACGGCCGAAGAGGTGGACGACGAGGACAGCCTTCGTCCGCGGCGAGAGGGCGGCCGCGACCGTCTCGGCGGTCACGTTCATCGTCTCCGGGTCGACGTCCACGAGCACCGGCCGGGCGCCCGCCAGCGCGACGACGTTCGCGGTCGCGGGGAAGGTGTAGGCGGGGACGATCACCTCGTCGCCCGGCCCGATCCCGAGCGCCAGCACCGCGAGGTGCAGTGCCGCCGTGCCGGAGGAGACGACGATCGCGTGCTCGACCTCACACGCGGAGGCGAGCGCGCTCTCGAACTCCTCGACCCGGGGGCCCATGGTCAGCTGGCCGCTCCTGAAGACCTCCTCGACCGCCGCCAGCTCCTCGGGGCCGAGATCCGGCCAGGCGAGCCGGATCACGCCGGCGCCGGCTGGCGCTCTCGATACCACGCGATCGTGCGGGCGAGGCCCTCGTCGAGGTCGACCTTCGGCTCCCACCCGAGCAGCTTTCGGGCCTTGTCGATGTTCGGGATCCGCATCTCGACGTCCGTGTAGTGCAGCGGCCGGTGAGTGATGTCGACGTCGGCCTCCATCAGGCGCCTGATGCGGACGGCGAGGTCGAAGACGGTCACGACGGAGCGAGCGTTGCCGATGTTGAAGACCTGGCCCACGGCCTCGGGCCGCTCCAGGACGAGCATGAGACCGTCGACCATGTCGTCCACGTAGCACCAGGCTCGGATCTGGGAGCCGTCGCCGTGGATCACGAGATCGTCGCCCGCAAGGGCCGTCTCGATGAAGGCGCGGATCGCGCCGCCGCCGATCTGGCCGGGCCCGTAGACATTGAACGGCCGGACGGAGACCGTCGGCAGTCCGAACTCGTCGTGGTAGGAGTGCGCAAGGTGCTCTCCCGCCAGCTTCGACACCGCGTACGTCCACCGCGCCTCCCCCACGGAGCCCTGCGCCGTCTCGTGGATCTCCTCCACCTTGTAGGCATGTCGCCCGAAGACCTCGCTCGTCGAGAAGTCCACGAGCCGTTCCAACGTCTCCGCCGTCGCCTGCGCCGCCTCGAGCACGTTGTACGTGCCGATCAGGTTGACGCGCATGGTCCGCACCGGGCTCTCCAGCACGGTGTCGACGCCGGCGATTGCGGCAAGGTGGACGATGTGCGTCGCGCCCTTTGCCGTCTTCGCGATCAGCTCCGCGTCCAGGACGTCGCCCTGGACGAACGTCATGTTCGGATGGTCGGCGAGCTCCGTGCCGCCCATCGCGTCCCGGTGGAGGTTGTCGTAGACGACGATCTGGTTGCCGTCGATGAGGCGCCGGCTGAGTGTCGTGCCGATGAAGCCCGCCCCGCCGGTCAGAAGAATCCGCTTGCCTTGAAGTGGCACGCGGCGAGTCTAGTGACGGTTCTTGCAGTGCTGGCAGGGTGCGGAGGCGGCGACGGCCCTCCTGATCAGCCCCCCACCGAGCTCGAGATCAGCGTCTGGGCGAGCGGCCGGTCAGGCGATAAGGATGAAGCGAGCCTTCGCTGCGGGCCGCCCGGCGGATCCCTCGCGAGCCCTGAGGAGGCCTGCCGGCGGCTCGACGAGATGGAGCGTCCGTTCGCCCGGCCGAGCGGCGAGGCCGTCTGCACCGAGATCTACGGCGGCCCCGCACTCGCCGAGATCCGCGGCACCTTCAAGGGTGTGCAGGTCGACACGACGTTCGCCAGGACGGATGGCTGCGAGATCGCTCTCTGGGACCGGCATCAGTTCCTGTTTCCGGTGCAACCAGCCTCCCCGTAGCCCCTAGTTCAGGCGGATCCTCGGATCGATGACCGCGTACAGCAGGTCGACGATCAGGTTGCAGATGATCACCGCGATGGTCGCGAACACCGTGATCCCCATCACCGTCGGCAGGTCGAAGCCGTCCAGCGCCAGGATCGCGCTCCGGCCGAGCCCCGGTAACCCGAAGACGGTTTCCGTGAAGATCGCGCCGCCGAGCAGGAGGCCGATGTCGAGGCCCAGCAGCGTCACGATCGGCAGCAGGGCGTTGCGGAGGATGTGCGACCGCATCACGAGCCACTCGGGCGCCCCCTTCGCCCGGGCCGTCCGGACGTAGTCCTCGTTCATCGTCTCGAGGACCGTCGCTCGGATCATGCGGGTGTAGAGGGCCGCGTAGAGAAGGGCGAACGTCACCCAGGGGAGGACGAGCGAATGCGCCCAATCCACCGGCCCTCCGCACTCCGTCGCCGGATCGAAGAAATCGCAATAGCCGCCGAGCGGCGTCAACCCGGCCTTGTAGCCAACGAAGTAGATGAGGATCAGGCCGATCCAGACCGGGTGCGCCGAGATCCCGAGGAGCACGAACCCCATGGCGGTCCGGTCTAACAACGAGCGTGGTTTCAGCGCCGAGAGGATCCCGATCGGAAGTGCGACCAGCATCCAGAGGAAGACGCCGCCGATGATGATGCTCGCCGTGACCGGTGCGGCCTCCTTGATGATGTCGGTCACCGGTCGACGCGAGGCGTATGACCGGCCGAGCGACTGGTGCACCACGATGTTCTTGAGGAAGTCGCCGTACTGGATGTACACCGGACGGTCGAGCCCTACTTCCTTCCGGACCCGCTCGACCTGGTCGGGCGGGCACTGCGCGCCGCAGATCAGGCGCGCCGGCTCGGCCGGCACCAGGAAGAAGATGATGTACGACACCATGGTCACGGCGATGAACAGCACGCCGGCCCAGAGCAGCCGTCTCACGAGATACCTGAACATCTCTCTCCGAACAGGTGAGACTCGGCGCGAAGGCCCGGGTTGGAGGTGATAAGGAGCGCTAATCACCCCGTCGAGGACGCGAGCGTCCTCTTTGTCGGTGCCGGCCGGCACCAGCGCCGCGCGCTCGTGCGCCTACGCGAGCTGGGCGTGCGGGTCGTCGCGGTCGACCGGAACCCTGACGCACCGGGGCTCGCGATCGCCGACACCGGCGAGGTCGTGGACGTCCTCGACATCCCTGCCGTCGTCGAGGCCGGGCGTCGGCACGGCGTCGACGGGGTGCTGACGTACGCGGCCGATCGTGCGGTACCGGTCGTCGCTGCCGTCGCCGAGGCGCTCGACCTGCCGGGGATCGGGACCGAGACCGCACATCTGATGACGAACAAGATCGCGATGCGGAGGCAGCTCGCCGACGCCGGCGTTCCGCAGCCGCGCTTCGCCGCTGTCCGGACCTTGCAGGAGGCACGTGCCGCCGCAGGAGCGGTCGGGTTTCCCGCCGTGCTCAAGCCGGCGGACTCGGCCGGACAGCGCGGGCTTTTCCTCTGCGAGTCGCTCGACGACGTGGAGCGCCACCTCCACGCCTCGCTCGTGCAGTCGACCGAGCAGGAGGCGATCCTCGAGAGCTACCACGAGGGCAAGGAGGTGAACGGCCTGCTCGTCCTGCGCGACGGCGAGCCCACGGTCGTGACGCTGTCCGACCGGCGCCGGCCGCCGGGGCGCGGCTTCGGCGTCGCGATCGCCCACGTCTATCCGTCGACGCTTTTCGGAGACGCGATCGAGGAAGTCCGGCGCACCGGCGTGCACACGGTCAAGGCGCTGGGGCTCCGCGAGGGGATCGCCTACCCGCAGGTGCTCTGGAGCGAGGACGGCGTCGCGCGGCTGATCGAGGTCGCCGCCCGGATCCCGGCCGGCCAGATGGACTCGGTGGCGCGGTACGGCGTGGGCGTCGACCTGATCGACATCGCGCTGCTCCAGGCGCTTGGCCGTCCGGTGCCTGATGAGATGGTCGCGGCGAAGATGGAGCAGCCGATGGCGATCTCGTTCCTCACCGCGGAGCCCGGGCCGCTCCCGACGGGCAAGCTCGTCCGCTTCAGCGGCCTCGAGCGGGTGCGCGCGTTCCCGGGCGTCGTGGAGGCGGAGCTCTACTTCCAGGACGGCGAGACGATCCGGCCCGTGCAGCTCGACGGCGACCGCCGCGGCTACGTGATCGCGCTGGGCGGAACGAACCTCGAGGCGGTCGAGCGCGCCGAGTCGGCGGCGCGGCTGCTCGACGTCGAGGTGGAGGCGGCATGAGCTGCTCGTTCTCCATCGGGCACTACCGGGACCTGCTCGTGGCGGCGAACGACAGCGGCTACCGCTGGACGGCCTTCGGCCAAGAGCCGGAGCCCGGCGACCTCTTCCTGCGGCACGACGTCGACCTCTCGCTCGACGCGGCGCTCGAGATGGCCGAGCTCGAGGCGGAGCTCGGCGCGCGGGCCACGTACTTCCTGATGACGCAGTCGGTCTTCTACAACCTCGGCTCGTCGGAGGGACGCCGGGCGCTGAACCGGCTCCGCGAGCTCGAGCACGGCGTCGGGCTGCACGCGGTCTGGCCCAACGTCGAGCTCGACGACCGCTTCGACGCGGTGGTCGCCTGGCACAACCCGGACCCGGACTACATGTCCGAGCCGGTCGACGGCGCGGTCAACGTCATGCAGCGGCCGTTCTTCGACCCCGACCACTACCGCTCGGACTCCAACCAGCACTGGCGGCATGGGTGCCCCCACGAGGATCTCCGCCAGGGCCGGTTCGAGTGGCTCCACCTCCTGATCCACCCCGAGATCTGGGTCTACCCCGGCGAGACGATGGGCGAGACGATGGCGGCGATGCTCGACGCGGAGCGAGACCGGCGCCGCGCCCTGCTGGCGGAAGACCGCATCGACCTCTCGTGAGCGCGCGATGCCAAGTAACAACTTGTTACTAGCTCCGAGCCGCCCCGAGATTCGGCTCTCCGAGCGCGTTCCCGGCGCTTCGAGGAGCAAGTAACAGAGTGTTACTAGGCCGACGGCTCGGCGAGCTCGCCCGCCATTCGGCGGTGTACGGGTTCGGATCGCTCGTCTCGCGGTTCATCGCCGTCCTGCTCCTGCCGCTCTACACGCGCTACCTCTCGCCTGCGGACTACGGGCTGATCGAGACGCTGATCGCGCTCTCCGCGGTGCTCACCGTGCTCCTCGCGGCCGGCGTGAAGAGCGCCTTCTTCCGCTTCTACTTCGACGAGGCCGACGAGGCCGGGAAGCGGCGCGTGATCCGCACGTCGTTCTGGTTCACGATGGCGATGGGCACCGCGGGGCTCGTTGCGGGGCTCGCCCTTGCGGCTCCGATCTCGGAGTTCTTGTTCGACACGGGCGACCATGCCAATCTGGTGCGGGCGTCGTTCGTTGGGCTCTGGGCGCACGTCAACTACGAGCAGATGACGTCGCTCTTCCGCGTCGAGCAGCGCTCGACGGCCTACCTGATTGCGACGCTGATCAACCTGGGATTGACGGTCGCTGCGACGCTGATGCTCGTCGTCGTCTGGGAGCAAGGCCCGATCGGCGTCATCGTCGGGAGCTTCACCGGGACGCTGGCCGTCTACGCCGGACTGCTCCTCTACCGGCGCGAGCAGCTCGGCTTCGAGTGGGACCGCCCGCTGCTGCGCGAGATGAACCGGTTCGGGATGCCGCTCGTCCCGTCCGCGCTGTTCCTCTGGGTGCTGAACTTCAGCGACCGGTTCTTCCTCGTCCGGCTGGACGGCCCGCGCGAGGTCGGCCTCTACTCGATCGGCGTCCGCATCGCGTCCGCGATCATCCTGCTGCTCGCCGCCTTCCGCACGGCATGGCCGGCTTTCGCCTACTCGATCGAGGACGACCGCGAGGCGGCGCGGACGTACGCGTTCGTCCTCACGTATCTCGTGGTGATCACGTCGTGGATGGCGCTCGCCCTGGGCGTGCTTGCGCCCTGGCTGGTGCAGCTGCTGACGACGGAGGCGTTCTACTCGGCCGAGCGCGTCGTGGCCCCGCTCGCCTTCGCCGCCGCCGCGTTCGGGGCCTACATCGTGGTCGTGATCGGGATCGGTCGGGCGCGGCGCACCCGCTCGAACTGGATCATCACGGGCGTCGCCGCCGCCCTGAACGTCGTGCTCAATCTGACGCTGATCCCCGAGTTCGGGATGATGGGCGCCGCCGCCGCCACGGTCGGCGCCTACGCGACGCTCTTCCTCGGCATGGCGTGGAAGGCGCAGCAGGTGTTCCCGGTCCCGTACCAGTGGCGGCGGGTCGCGACGGCCTTCGGAACCGCGATCGCATTGTGCGTCATCGGCCGCTCGTTCGACCTGCCGCTGGGCGCGGCGATCGCGCTCATCGCCGTCTACCCGCTCGTGCTCTGGCCGCTCGGCTTCTTCCTGCCGGAGGAGCTGCGCCGGCTCCGGCTTCGTAGGATCCCTGCATGAGCATCCTCGAGCGCATCAAGCGCATCTTCAGCGGCGAGGACCGGACGGTCGACACCCAGGATCAGCGCATCGACAAACTGACGTCGAGCCGCGAAGGCCAGGCGCTGACGCAGAGCGAGGGCGGAGGAATCCCGCCCAACTATCTCCCCACCGGCGTCGACGAGGGCCGGCCCAAGAAGTAGGGCCACTTGTACGATCCGCCGCGGCGTGGAAGCGGCAACGACAACCGAAGAGGAGGTTCGCGAGAGCGGGCTGGTCGAGCACCTCGAGGAACAGGCGGCCCATTTCTGGGACGTCGTGCAGGGCGAGACGCAGCGAGGCCACCGCTACAACACGGGCCGGGTCACCGGTCGCGACGGCTACGACGAGGGGCTCCGCCTTTACCGGCTCCTACGGGAGATGAAGCCGATGGTCGCCGTCGAGACCGGGGTCTGCAACGGCGTCTCGACCGCGTTCCTCCTCCTGGCGCTCGAGCGGAACGGCACCGGCGAGCTGCACTCGATCGACCTCCCCGAGGTCGCCGGCGAGGAGTACGAGCCCGGGACGTTCTGGGACGGGAAGGGCGGCGCCGTCATCCCGCCCGGCCGCGATCCCGGCTGGATGGTTCCCGAGGATCTCCGGGCGCGCTGGAACCTGGTGCTCGGCCGGAGCCAGGACGCGCTGCCGCCGCTCCTCGACCGGGTTGGCTCGATCGATTTCTTCATGCACGACAGCGAGCACTCGTACGACTGCATGTCGTTCGAGTTCGAGCAGGCGTGGGAAGCGATGCGCGACGGCGGCGCCCTGGTCGCCGACGACGTGAACGTCAACCCGGCGTGGGACGAGTTCACGGAGCGAGTCGGACGCCGGTCGCAGCCGCTCGGGCCGAAGCTGTCGCTGATCGTGAAGTGACCACAGTTCTGGTTTCCGCGGCGGGGGCTCCCGGGACCGCCGCGCTCGTCCACGCGCTGCGGGAGAACGGCGAGCGCGAGGTCCGCGTGGTCGGAACGGACATGGCCGACCGATCTGTGGGCCGCCACATCACCGACGCCTTCCACCTCGTGCCTTCGGGGTCGGATCCGGGCTTTGCCGACGCGATGCTCGACGTCGTCGAACGGGAGAGTGTGGACGCGATCCTGCCGCAGTCCTCGTTCGACCTGCTCGGGCTCGCCGAGGCGAAGGACCGGTTCGAGGGCACCGCGGTGATGGTTTCCTCGCCGGAGGCGATCCGCCGCTCGAACGACAAGGCGGAGAGCTACGCCCTCCTCGACGAGATCGGCGTACCCGGGCCGCGCTGGCGCCGCGTCGTCGGCGGCGAAGCGGTGGCGGAGGCCGCCCGCGAGCTCGGCTATCCCGGCGAGGACGTCGCGATCAAGCCGGCCTTCTCGTCCGGCTCGCGCGGGTTCCGGATCCTGTCCGCAGGCGCCGACCGGCGCGAGCAGCTGCTGAAGAACAGACCTGGAGTGGCCGAGGCGCTTCGGCTGGAGGAGCTGGTCGAGCTGCTCGGAGACGACGAGACGCCGCTCCTGGTGATGGAGCTTGCTTCCGGGCTCGAGCGGACGATCGACGGGATCGCGGAAGGCGGCCGCATCCTGCTCGGCCATCCCGAAGACGCGCGAGTCGATGCGCGCCGGCCTCGCCATGTACTTCGCGACCCTCGACGACCCCTGGCTGATGGAGATCTCGGCCAAGATCGTCGAGGCGCTCGCCATCGACCACTTCTTCAACATCCAGCTCGTCGGCGACAAGGTGATCGAGGTCAATCCGCGGATCTCGACGATCGTCTACCAGGAGGACCTCAACCTCCCCTGGCTCGGCGTCAAGCACGCGCTCGGCGAGATCACGGCCGACGAGCTTGCCGAGTACCAGGCGCGCGTCCGACCAACACGGCGCGCGCTGCGTTACTTCGACCAGGTCGAGTGGGACGACTGAGAGTCGTCCATACCCCGCTGAACGTGGCGGGCATTCCGTGGACGAACGTGCAGGCGCTGCGCCGCAAGGGCGTGGACGCGCAGCTCGTCGTCGTCGAGCGGCAGAAGCTGCACCCGGAGGCCGACCGATCGCTCGACCGGCCCGCTGGGTTCTGGGGACGCCAGGCGGTGCAGTGGCCGGCGTTCCTGCGGCTGCTGCCGAAGACGGACGTGTTCCACTTCTACTTCGGCTGGACACTCGTGCCGCGGAAGGCGACCTGGCCGATCCTGAAGGCGACCCGCAGGAAGTCGGTGCTCCACTTCCTCGGCTCGGACATCCGCGGGAAGACACCGGACGAGCTCGGGTACGCCCGTGGCGCGGATGCGCGCATCGTCGGCTCGTACGACGCGCTCCGCTGGGTGCCCGACGCCGAGGTGATCCCGCCGGGCCTCGACCTCAGCCAGTACGCGCCGCCGGAGCCGGAGGAGCGCACTCGCCCGGTCGTCCTCCACGCTCCGTCCAGTCGCCGACGGAAGGGCACGGAGCAGGTCGTCGAGGCGTGCGCGGGACTCGACGTCGAGCTCGACATCGTGGAGGGGCTGCGCCACGACGAGGCACGCCGGCGGTACGAGCGGGCCGACCTCGTCGTCGACCAGCTGAACGCCGGGTGGTACGGGATCTTCGCGCTCGAGGCGATGGCGCTCGGCAAGCCCGTCTTGAGCTATCTGAGACCAGAGGCCGTCCAGGAGACCGAGCGCGAGCTCGGCGTCGAGGTGCCGATCGTCAGCGTGACGAAGGAGACACTGCGCGACCGGATCGCGGAACTGGCGGCGTCCGTTGAGGAGCGGCAGCGGATCGGCGCGCTGTCCCGCACCTACGTCGAGCACATCCACGACGCAGACAAAGGCGCCGAACGTCTGGTCGAGATCTACCGGTCGCTGTAGGAGGCTTTGGCGAAATACCGCTTGCCGCCAGGCCGCGCTGCTCGCCCAGGCCGCGTCCTCATCGCGCCGTATCGCCGGATACGGGCGCTCCCTGCGTCCTTGCCTGGGAACGACATCGCACCCTGCAACGAGCGATATTCCGCCAAAACCTCCTAGCGGCGGTAGACGATCGTCCGGCTGATCCCGCAAGGTAGCCGGGGCCGGCCTGGTTCACGCTCATCACGACGCGGAGTGTCGACCTGCCCCGCCGGAGCCTCACGCGGAAGGTCGCAGCCGAGCTGCGCCTCAGCCGGACGCGCTTCACCGTCACCCAGCGGCCGGCCGCCGTTCGGCGCTGGAGCCGAACCAGTCGGCCCCTGAACGACCTCGCCGCGACTACCCGCGTGAAGAACCGAGCCCTGCCGATCCGCCGGAACCTCACTCTCGGCCGCACACCTATCGTGACCCTGGGGCTCGTCAAGCCGCTCCAGCTGGCGAGGTAGGACGTGAGGATCGGCGGCCTCGCAAGGTACTGCCACACGCCGCCGGCGCCGGTCACGAGCGTCGCAACCTGCCTGGGCGAGCCCCTGCCGAAGACCTCGGCGAACAAGGCCACCGACTCGCCCGCCCTTCCGCTCGGCACGCGGCCCGAGAGCATGACGGCGCGGCCGTACACGACCCCCTGTGCCTGCGCCGCAAGCGTCAACCCGGCCGTCGCGAACGTCACATCGGCCCCTCGCCTCGTCCCCGCAGAGTTCATCGCGACGAGCCGGTAGTGGTAGGTGGTTGCCGGCCGGAGTCGCGTGAGCGCGACTGAGACGTTCACGGGCCTCGTGCCCTTGCCTGCGCTCCGAGTCGTGGTCCTGTTGCCGTAGCGCGTGGTCGTCCCGTACTCGAAGTACCAAGTCGTCGCCAGGCCGTTGGCGGTGACCGTTCCCGTTGAGCCTCGCCGAGCCATGCGTGACCGATGACCCGGGTCCCGTGACCACCGTCGGTGGACCGAAGGTCGAGAACGTGCGGTCCGCGCCTCGGCTCGTGCCTGCGTCGCTCGTCGCGACGAGCCGGTAGTGGTAGAGCCGTCCCGGCCTCAGGCGCGAAACCGCGGCCGCGACGCCCGCCGCCGTCGTGCCCGACCCGGCGCTCTGCGCAGGCGTTCTCGAGCCGTACCCCGTGCCCGTGCCGTACTGGAAGTACCAGGTCGTCGCCCGGCCGTTCGGGTCGACCGTTCCGTTGAGCGTGGCCGAGCTGACGGTGACGCTCGTCGAAGAGCCGGTGATCGCACTCGGCGGCGATGGAGTCGTGAAGATCCCGTCGCCACCACGCGTCGTGCCGCCGCCGTTCGTTGCGACCAGCCGATAGTGGTAGGTCGTGCTCGCCGCGAGGCCCGTGAGCGCCCCGGAGACCTGGACATTGGCAGTGCCGGAGCCCGCGCTCCTGGACGAGGTCTTCCTCCCGTAGCTCGTGCTCGTCCCGTACTCGAAGTGCCAGGTCGTCGACTGGCCGTTGGGGTTGACCGTTCCACTCGCCGCCGCGGAAGTCGGGCCCACCGCGCTCACCGGCCCGGTGATCGCCGTCGGCGCGGCGAGTACGGCGGCCACCCCGGCACCGGTCGTCAGAAGCACGAGGCCGGCCAGAAGAGCGGTTGCGCCGAGTCGCTTGCTCGGACTTCGCGTCTTCATTTGCCCGAGTTCGTATAACCAAGTGCTGTTAGCAACGTGCTAGGAAAACGGAAGGATTCTGCTCGGGCGAGGAAGGGGCGAGCTCCCGGCCCGCCCCTTCCCGGCTGTCCTACGGCGTCAGCACGTTCGCGGCCTCCCGTGTGACCGTCGTGGTGAACGCCCAGTCCGCCGCGGCGTCGTTCGTGTCCTTGCCGTTCGGGTTGCGGATCAGCGACCCGGCCACGGCGTTCGAGTCCTCGATGGTCACGGCGAGGGCGGTGCCCTCGACCAGGTTGTACGTCTGGCCGCCGATCGTCGCCGCCGTGATCGCGCCTTCGTACGACAGCGCGTCGACGAGCGTCGTCCCGTCCAGCAAGGCGAGCCCGTCCGGCGCGCCGTTCTGCAGCTCGATTGCGACGGCGAGATAGCCGCCGGCGGCCACCGAGCCGGTCAGAGCGACCCGGTCGTACTCCGTCCCGTCGCCGCCGTTGACCGCGACGAGGTCGACGTTGGAGAGGTCGGCTGCCGCACCGCCGGTGTTGTGAATCTCGACGAAGCCGTTTCCGTCCGCGCCGACCTGGTCGTAATCGACCTCGTTGATCACGAGCTTCGCGTTCCCGCCTGGCGGCGGTGGCGGAGGCGGCGGCTCGTCCGGAGCGGCCTCGCAAGTGAGCGTCACGTCGCCGCTCGAACCGATCGTCACCTTGATCTCGCCGGCGGCGGAGTCGTCTGCGATGCATGGGACGCCCTCGAGCGTCTTCAGCCCGGTGATCGCCGTCCCCGGATCGCCTTTGTCGCCCTTCGGGCCGGCCGCTCCAGGCTCTCCCTGGTCGCCCTTCGGCCCTGCGACATTCCAGCTCACCGGCGTCTCACGGCGACGGCACTGCCCCGACTCCGCCACCTGGCGAAGCCAGCCGCCGGACGGGTGCTTGCAGGCGAAGATCGTCTCGGACGCGCCCGAGCTCGCGGCAAGCGCGACGCCCGCGACGACAGACACCGTCGCAGCGAGCACGGCCAACAGAATCGTCTTCATGTTCCTCCCTCGGGTTGCTTGACCCGTTGGAGATAGATGCGCCGCGGCGATCCGACCAGTGGCCGACACAGTTTTGGAACGCTCTCGACACGGAGTAGGCTGAGAGCACGTTGCCGCCGCAGGTCGCGACCCTCCTTGCCTCGCTCACCGAGGCCAAGCGGGCACAGCACCGCGCTCGCCTCGCCTGGCAGAAGGCCCTCGTGCGGCTCCCGAAGAACGACCCGCAGGTCAAGGAGGCCCTCGCCGCCTACAAGGCGGCCAAGGCGGTCCGCCAGCGCCTCGACGCGCAGATCGCGCGCGCGCAGAGCCCGAAGACGATGTCGGCCAAGGGGCTCGACTTCCTCGTCGCGCAGGAGGGCTTCATCCCCTACGCCTACAACGACTCACAGGGACATGCCACGTTCGGCGTCGGGCATCTCCTCCATCGCGGACCGGTGACCGCCGCCGACCGCGCCAAGTGGGGGACGAAGGCAAAGCCGAAACCTCGGGCGCTCGTCCTCCGCGTCCTGCGCGAGGACCTCGCCGACCGCTTCGAGCCGGCGGTGCGCGAGTCGGTCAAGACACAGCTGAAGCAGCATCAGTTCGACGCGCTCGTCTCGATGGCGTTCAACATCGGCGCCGGCGGGTTCCGCGGGTCAACCGTCGTGAAGCGGCTGAACAGCCGCGACTTCGGCGGTGCATCCGACGCCATGCTCCTCTGGCGCCGCCCGCCCGAGATCATCCCCCGCCGCCGCCGCGAGCGCGAGCTGTACCTGAACGGGACGTACCGCTAGGGCTTAGCGGCCGACGAGCTTGAAGACCCGGCGGCCGGCCCGCTCGACCGGGCCCGGGAGCCACGCGCGGCGCTTCTTCAGCACCCGCGAGACCGAGCCGAAGATCGCCTTCGTCGCCTGGACACGGCGCGCATGGAGCCGGTCGTACGGCGTGTTGTGCGCGACCTTGGACGCGATCGTGGTCGAGCCGATCACGAACCGAACGTCGCGGAAGGTCCGCGAGGCGTAGATCTTCTCCGCCACGACCTTCCGGACACCCGGGTGCCACGTGGTGTCGTGAAATGCGACCGTGCCGCCGTCGACGACCTTCGGGACCCAGGTCTCGAAGTCGTGCCGCACGTCGTCCTCCTCGTGCGAGCCGTCGACGAAGAGCAGCTCGATCGGCTCATCGAAGTCGTCCACGACGTCCTTGGAGAGCCCCTTCACGGGCGTCACGAGATCGGCGATCCCGGCCCGCTCGACGTTCTCCTTGAACTCGCCGTGGCGGTAGTCCGCATGCGGGTCGACGGCGAAGATGCGGACGCCCTCGCCCGCCCGCGAGCCGAGCCCGAGACAGATCGTCGACTTGCCCTTCCACGACCCGATCTCGACGATCACGCCCCTGCCCGTGCAGTCCTTCGCGAGCTCGTAGAGCGCCTCCCCCTCCTCGTCGGAGAGCCAGCCCGGGACGCTCTTTGATCAGCTCCTTGACGGGAGCGAAGTCGCTCACGGCTCGCGATCCCAGTAGTCCACGTTGCTCTCGCGCCGCACGAGGATGTGGTCCTCGCGGAACTCGGGCCCCGGCCAGGCGCCGATCTTGTCGCTGTCCGGGTAGACCGCGAGCGAAGGATCGACCTTCGTGGAGAACAGCATCACCCGCACGGGCTCCTCGGTCTCGTTCGTGAACTTGTGCGCGCCGTCCGGCCCGTTGGGGAAGCAGATGACGTCCATCGGCTCGACCTGCTCCTCCCCGCCCGGATGCCGGAGTGTCGGCCGCCCCTCCAGGATCAGGGCCCACTCCTCGTTCCCGTACTCGTAGTGGTAGGGACAGACGCTCTGTCCGGGGGGAAGCTGGTAGACGCTGGCGCCGAGCATGACGGCGCCGATCGACGGCCCGAAGCGGGCCATCGCCGCCTTGTAGCCCTCGGGATCGCTGTCGTCGGTCTCGAACTCGAGCGAGTTGAGATTGGTCTTCTTCAAGGCCTCGATTGAATCAGGCGACGAGCAGGCCTGTGACGTACATCACCGCCACACCGGCGAGGAAGCCGAGCAGGACGTAGCGGCGACGACAGCCCGCCCGGCGCCTTCCGCGCAACGTAGCGGCCGACCTCGACCACGACCTCGAACGCCGCCCCCGCCGCGGCCGCGAAGAACACGACCCCGAGCAGGTCGCTCGTCAGGAACCCGCCGAGCCAGGCGCCGAGGATCGCCGGAGCGCCTGCCACGAGCGTCAGCAGCGCGAGCCGGCCTTTCGAGACCGATTTGCCCTCGGAGAGCGGCGCGGCGATGCCGAGCCCCTCCGTGACGTTGTGAACCATGAACCCGACGATGAAGAACGACCCCAGCGCCAGTTCGCCGAGCGCGAACGACGAGCCGATCGCGAGCCCCTCGCCGAGGTTGTGGAGCCCGATGCCGATCGCCACGAGCGTGGCCAGCGCGAGGCCCGCCACCCCCGCCCCACCGGTGCCGCGTCCACGCCCGAGCCGCGAAGAGATCGCCGTCAGGATCAGGTAGCTCGAGGCCACGCCGAGGAGGACGAGCCCGGCGCCGCCGAGCGCGCTCGGCAGCCGGGCCTGGAGCTCGAGGGCTTCGGAGAGAGCCTCGACGGCGAGGAAGGACAGCAGTCCCGCCGTGAGCGCCATGAACGCCGCCAGCCACTCGGGCGAGGCGCGCCGGAGGGACGGCAGCCAGAGCAGACCCAGCGCGATGGGCACGATCCCGACGAGGAACCCGATCACCGCATACCCGAAGAAGCTCCGCGCCGAGGCTGTCGGCGTCTCGACGGCGGCGGGGATCTCCTCCACTGTCTGGATCCCCGTCGAGCTCGTCACGCCCACCGAGATCGGCTCATCCTCGACCCAGTCGTACTGGACGACGATCTCGCTCGAGCGGAGGCGCCCGAGCGTCTGCGGCCCGTCGAGCTCGAACGGCAGGATCGCGTCGTCCACCGCGACGGCCGCGATCGTCAGGTCGTCGCGCTGCGGGTTCGTGACCCGGATCCGGATCTCACCCGGATGGAACTCGACCCGGCGGATGTCGAACTCGTCGGGCGGCGGCGGGTTCTCGCCCAGCAGGCCGGTGATCGACGAACCGCCGGCCGTGAAGAGCGCCACGACGCCGGTCAGCAGGATCAGCGGCACGAACGCCCAGAGCCGCCAGCTGCGACCCGCCCTGACCGCTGCGACCGACTCGGACATCAATCGGTCACGTTGAAGAAGCCCATCCAGCCGAGCTCGGCGAACTCGGACTGGTGCGCGTGGAACATGAACAGGCCCTTGTTCGCGAAGTCGATCTCGATGATCCCGCGCTGGCCCTGCGTCTGGACGACGGTGTCCGTGTACTCGAACTGGTCGCCCGTCCCGGTCGGGTAGTAGCGGAAGAAGTCTCCGTGGAGGTGGAACGAGTTGATGAGGTCGAACTCGGTCAGGTTGGCGAGGTAAATGCGGACCGTCTGCGACCGACTGACCTTGATCGGGTACTTCGCGTAGTAGAACGCCTTGCCGTTGACGGTGTAGAAGTTGTTCTCGCCGTCCCCGTCAGTGTCGTAGCCGTTCATCACCATGACGAGCTCCTGCGCGGGCTTACGGGGCTTGACGGGATCGATGATGAAGGCGCCGTAGAGGCCCTTGTGGATGTGCTTCTTCAGCGGTGTGGCGTGGCAGTGGTAAAGGTGGAAGCCCGCCGGCCGGGCGGGGAACTCGTAGGTGAAGTCGTCTCCCGGCTCGACGACCTCGAAGACGCCGTCCATGTTCGCCGGGTGGATCCCGTGGAAGTGGATCGTGTGGGGATGCGAGCCCCCGTTCGTGAACTTGACGCGGAGCAGGTCGCCCTCGGTGGCACGAATGATCGGCCCCGGAACTGTGCCGTTGTACGTCCAGGCGTTGAACTCGACGCCCTGCGCGACCTCGATCGTCCTGTCGAGTGCGACGAGCTCGTAATCGCGGACGCGGCCCGGCTTGTGCGGCAGCGCAGGCGTCGGCAGGAGGAGCTTGTCCAGTGCGCGCGGGCCGCCCGGCGCCGGGACGTCGGGCCCGATCATCGCCGCATGGCCCATCTCGGCATGCGAGTGGTCGTGGCCGAGATGCGTGGCGCTCGGGTCGGCCTGTGCTTCCGACGGCCAGGCGACCTTTGCAAAGGGCGCGGCCGCAGCTGCCGCTGCGGCTCCACCGATCAGACCCTTCCGAGTAAACTTAGGCATGTCTAAACTATAACTGAGCCTCATGGAACTGACGGACGCGATCCAGGACTACGTCAAGGAGATCTACAAGCTCCAGGCCGCGGGCACGCGTGTCACGACCTCCGCATTGGCGGGCCGGCTGGGTGTTTCTCCTCCGTCGGCCACCGCGATGGTGAAGAAGCTCGCCTCGCTGGGCCTCGTCGAGTACGAGCGGTACCGGGGCGCGCGGCTGACGCCCAAGGGCGAGAAGGTCGCCCTCGAGGTGATCCGCCACCATCGCCTGCTCGAGCAGTACCTCTCCCAGACGCTCGGCCTGCCGATCGACGCGCTGCACGACGAGGCCGACCGGCTCGAGCACGCACTCTCGGAGGAGCTCGAGGCTCACATCGACCGTACTCTCGGCTACCCGACGCACGACCCCCACGGCGATCCGATCCCCGGCCCCGATCTCAAGCTCGTCGTCAGCCAGGCAATGCCGCTCTCCGCGCTGGAGCCCGGGGCCAAGGCGACCGTCTCTCGTGTCCCGGACGGAGACGGCGAGCTTCTCCGCTACCTGTCGGAGCTGAAGCTGACGCCGGGGAGACGCATCGAGGTGCGCGAGGCGGCGCCGTTCGAGGGCCCGCTGACTGTCCGTGTCGCCGGCGCGGACCACGCGATCTCGCGCGAGCTGGCCGCCCGGATCGCCGTCAGCTAGCGGGCATCACATACCGCAGCCAACGCACCCGTCGCGCGCCGTCCGGCACGTCGGACTCCGACCGCGTGACGTACGGCTCGAGCAGCTTCTCCATCTCCCAGTCGAGAGCTTCGGCCTCCTCGACCGTCATCAGCATCCGCGCGTTCGAGAGACCGGAGACCCGCCGCCAGTCCCGGTCGAGGCGAGGCTCGTCCTCAGCTAGCCAGCGCCTCGGCAGCTCGTCGGTGCGCAGGAACAGCTGGTTGGCCAGCGCACGGTAGGCGGTCTGGCTCTCGTCGTCGGCGGCCGGCTCGAAGCGGATGCCGGTCCCGAGCGCCTTCCAGGTGCCGCCGGTCTTGGTCACCAGTCCGAAGTCCGCGAGCCGGCGCAGGTGTCGGCCGGCTGCCGACGCAGTCGTGCCAACGGCAGTTGAAAGGTCGCCGACCGTGGCCGGACCGTCCCGCTGGAGCCGTTCGAGGATCGTCATCCGGACAGGGTGCGTGAGAGCCCGCATCGCTGCCGGAGTCGGTGATCTCCAGGTCCCCGAGCTCGTTCACGCGCGGCATGTGCCAAGCCTAGAGAAAGTAACTTGACAGTTACGTAACCTCTTGGTTACTCTCTCGCCGTGAGCGCATTCGAGGCTCTGGCGGATCCAACGAGGCGACGCATCGTCGAGCTCGTCTCCGAAGGCGAACGCTCTGCCGGCGAGATCGCGTCCGCGTTCGCGATCTCGCGGCCGGGCGTGTCGAAGCACCTCCGCGTGCTGCGCGAGCACGGCGTGATCCGCTCGCGGTCGGACGGCACGCGTCGCATTTACTCGCTCGACAGCGGGGGCCTCGCGGAGCTCGACGACTGGATCCGGCGGTTCTGGACGAACCGGCTGGACGCACTGGAAACCGAATTGAGGAGAGGACGTCGTGACCGAGGGAACGCTGAGAGCTGAGGGAGATCGGGCCGGAGTGCGGTTCGAACGGCGGTACGACTTCGCGCCGGAGGAGGTCTGGTCCGCCTTGACCGAGCCCGAGCGGCTCGGACGCTGGCTCGCGAACGTCGTCGAGCTGGACCTGCGCGAGGGCGGCCGCTTCCTGCTCGTGTGGAAGGAAGGCGACGGCGACCAGCGGACGGACGGACGAGTCCGCGCGGTCGAGCCTGGCCGTGTGCTCGAGCTCGACTGGACATATCCCGGCGAGCCCGACAGCGTTGCCCGCTTCGAGCTTCGGCCCGACGGAGAAGGAACGCTCCTCGTCCTCGACCATCGCGGCCTTCCCCCGGCAGTGATCGCGGGTTACGGCGCCGGCTGGCACTCGCACCTCGACTCGCTCGGGGCGCACCTCGCGGGCGGCGAGGCCGACTGGTCGGCGCGGTTCGTGGAGCTCGGGCCGGCCTATGAGCGCCAGGCGGCCGCGGTCAACGGTTGAGCGCAGGCACGCGGAGCGGCGGCCTCGGGATGGTTGCCGTCCGCGTGCGGGCCACGGCCAGCCCCAGGTAGCCGCTTCCGAGCGCGGTCAGCTCGTCGACGAGGGCGGCGCGGGACAGCTTGTGGGGCACGAGGAACGTGTCGCTGAAGGTCAGTCGCTCGACAAGCACCGCGTCGATCACCTCGATCAGCATCTTCGCCCCGAGCCGCGGATCGGGATGGCTCACCTCGCCCCGTCGCTCCTCGAGCAGCGTCCCGAGCGCGTCGAAGATCGCCTCGTAGTGCGCGGTCGCAGCGGCTCGAACCGCCGGCGTGGGCGGCGCAGAGCGCCAGCGCTCGGTCAGCGCGCGATTGAGCGGATGGTGCTTGGCGACCGCGTCGACCCAGCCGCGGACGACCTCGTGCACGATCTCCGCGGCGTGGCGACCGCGCCAGTTCTCGGGCGCGAGGAAAGCGACCCAGCAGCGCGCGCTCTCCTCGAAGAGCTGCCGGTCGACGTGCTCGAAGAGTGCTTCCTTCGTCGGAAATCGCCCGTAGAACGCCCCGATCGAGACGCCGGCGCGCTTCGCGATCTCGGGCACGGACGGCCCTTCCCGGCCGCGCTCGGCCACGAGCTCGAGAGCGGCTGCAACGATCCGGCCCTGCGTCTCGCGGCTCCGTGCCTGCTTGGGCTCAGGCATGCGGGTCCAGCAGGACCTTCCCGACGTTCTTCCGGTCCTGGACGTAGTGGTGGGCGGCCGCCGCCTCGGTGAGCGGGAAGACCCGATCGACGTGCGGCGCGATGGCACCGTCCCGGACGCCCTGGTAGAGGCAGTCGAGCCACGACGCGAGCATCGGCGGCTCGGCGCCGGCGTCTGCGGTCATGAAGGAGCGCGAGTTGTCGAAGAGGTCGAGCAAGGGCAGGCTCATCGCACCGAGCGTGGCCTCCGGATCGTCCACCGGCTCGTCCTTGCCCTGGATCCCGGCCGTGAAGCCGTAGGCGACGACCCGTCCGCCGTGCCGGAGGCAGTCGAGGCTCGGCCGGAAGCCGCCGTCGCCGACACCGTCGACGACCACGTCGACTCCGCCGTCGGTCAGCGACTTGACCTCGTCGGCGAGTTGCGGGGAGCGTGAGTCGACCGTTGCGACCACGCCCTGCCCGGCGAGGAAGTCGTGCTTCGGCTTCGAGGCCGTGGCGTAGACCTCGGCGCCTGCATCACGCGAGAGCTGCACCGCTGCGAGGCCGACGCCTCCCGCCGCGGAAGTGACGAGCACGCGATCGCCCTCCCGAACCCGCGCCGTCTGACGCACCGCGGAGTACGCCGTGAGGTAGTTCAGCGGCAGAGCGGCGGCGAGGGTGAAGTCGATGTCCTCGGGCACCGGGAACACGAGCTCCTCCGAGACGCTCACAAGCTGCGCATAGGCGCCGCGTGTGTAGAAGGGCGTGCCGACGACCCGGTCTCCGGGAGCGAACCTGTCGGATCCCGATGCGTCCACGGTGCCCGCCACCTCGATCCCCGGTGTGACCGGAGGCTCTCCACCGGCGCCGAGTCGTGTCCAGACGTCGGCGAAGTTCACGCCGATCGCCTCGGCTCTGATCACGACGTGGGCATCGGCGGCCTCCGGTGCGTCCGCCTTGACGACCTCGAGCGTCTCCGGCGGCCCGAACTCGTTCACGACGATCTTCAGCATCGCTCCTCCTTGCTTCCGAATCCGAATGCTGATTCGGATAATAAGCGATTCAGTCGTGCGCTGCGTCCCTCTGCTCCCAGGCAGTCGCCATCGCAATGCGCTCCTCCACGGATGGATGTGTCGAGAACGCCTGGTGCGCCCAGGCCGGCGGGGTCGGGTCTTCGAGCGCCTCCTCGGTGAAACCTCGGAACAGCGCTCGAGCCGCCGCGGGGTCGCGCGTGGTCTCGAGGGCGATCCAGTCGGCCTCGGCTTCCTGCTTGCGCGAGACTGCGTTTCCCAGCGGCTGCAAGGCCAGGCCGCCGACGACCAGCGCGAGCAGCGCCAGCGGGACGGCTTTCGGCTCGTAGAGGCCTCCCCGCCGCTGCGTGAACCACGCGACCCCGGCGAGTAGCGGCAGCAGGAGCAGTGCGTACCAGAGTGTCCCCTTCCAGATGTGCTCGCGCGAGTGGTGCGCGATCTCGTGTGCGAGCACGACCCGCACCTCCCCGTCGTCGAAGCGCCCGTCCAGGAGCGTGTCCCAGAGAAAGATCCGCCGGCTCCGCCCGAGGCCGGTCGCATAGGCATTCGGCACCGTCGTGTACTCGCTCGCCTCCTCGACGACGACCTTGATCGGCTCGGTGCCCTGGCGCGCGGCGTAGACACGCGCGTCGCGCACGAGGTCGGCCGGGGCCGTCTCGCTCGGGACGAGGTAGGGATAGACGAAGGCGAAGAGCAGCGCGATCCCGACGAAGACCGGCGTGGCGGCGATCCACCAGCGCCTCGGGAGGATCGCCGCGAACCCCATCGTGATCACGAGCCACAGACAGATGAACAGGAACTCAGCCGCGAGGACGATCCAGTTCTCGATGAACCAGTCGAGGTATCCGGCCTCCCAGAGGCCGTAGCGGCGCAGCAACCAGAGGTCGACCAGCTGAAAGGGCAACTGGGAGATCCAAACGAGCGCGAGGCCCAGCATCCCGAGGAGCATCCCGGTGCCGATGCGCCCGGCCGCCGACTCGCGCGTGAGGCGGGCGCCTCGCCACGCATAGACGACGAGCACGGCGAGGAGCACACATTGCGACGCGACGAAGTTCCACGTCGTGTAACGGCCGAGGTCCTCGGCCTCGTCGAGCGCATGCGCGTTCACGCCGCGAGTGGCGTCGATCTCGGGAAGAACGAGATCGTCGGGCACCGCGGTCCGCCACAGGAGGGTGGCGGCGACGAGCCAGCCGATCCCCAGCAGGAGGAGGAAGACCTGGTTCGCCCGACGGCCGGTCAGGCGACTGCCGGGGCCTCGGACGGCGGTGGCTCGTCGGGAGGCACGGGTGCAGGCACGGGCTCCGGCGCGCCGAGCGCCGGCCCGCTGTAGGGGTAGCGATCGGTCACGAGCAGGAGGTACGCCGACACTTGGGCCGAGTACCGGAGCGAGTACGCCTGCGCGTCACGTAGCGATCGCGGCATCCGCCCGAGCGCCAGCGAGACGAACCAGCCGAGGAAGGCGCCGAAGAGGAGGATCACGCCCAGCGCGCCTGAGACGGCGAGCGCCGGGAACGCCAGGAACAGGCGGAAGAGCGTGACGAGCCGGCGCTGCCGCTCCGGCGGCGGGAGGTCGGGGTCGACCGGGTACGACCCGGCCGCGCCGGTGAAGCCTGGGAACGGATTCGCCGTCAGCGCGGCATAGGCCGTGAGGTGGGACGCGTAGCGCACGAACGCGGACAGGAAGCGATGTAGGGCCGCGGGCGGTCGCCCGATGATCAGCGCCACGATCCAGGCGGCGATCACAGCGAGGGTCGCTGCGACCCACCACAGGGTGATCCACACGAAGTGCGGCAGTGCCAGCAGGAGCCGGAAGAAGACGGTCAGGCGGGACCGCCGGAGATCGTCCTCGACGTTCAGCCGGACCGGGTGGTCGGGCCCGGATGCGGGCGGCTCGGCCGGGTCAACGTTGGGATACCGATCGGTGAGCACGAGGCCGTACGCCGCAAACTGTGCGAGATAGCGCAGCCCGTAGGCCTGGAGATCGCGGAATCCCTGCGGCATCCGCCCGAGCACCACGCAGACGAACCAGCCGAAGAAGGCAACCGTGAGCAGCGTCCCGCCCCTCCATGCGGCCGAGGATTCGTCCTCGACGAAAAACACCGCATAGCCCGAGCCTTCGAAGACGGTCGCGATGAGCGCGGCCGGGATCAGAAGGAAGAGCCGCAGACCGGTGACCCACCGCCGTTGCGACTCCCGCTCGCCGAGCTCGACGTCAACCGGATAGCCCGGGTCGCCGGTGAAGGCGGGGTAGGGGTTTGCCGCGAGGAACATGTACGCGTAGAGATGCGTCGAGTAGCGGACGTAGGCGCTCAGGAAGCGGTAGAGCGCCTCCGGCGGCCGCCCCGCCACCAGCGTCGCGAACCAGTTCGCCACGGCCGCCAGCAGCGCCGCGATCGTCCACAGCGTCCACCAGAGGAAATGTGGGATCCCCAGCAGGAGGCGGAAGAAGACCGTCAGACGCGACCGTCGGAGATCGTCGGTGACCGTCAGCCGCACCGGGTGCTCCCCCACGGACGGATTATGCGAAATCGAATCGCGTGGCAGTCCTCGGGTAGTCGAGCTCGACCCAGGCGACGGCACGCCGCGGACGAAGCACGAACCATCCCTCGGTGACCGGCGGGCGGTAGGCGTACTTCGCTTCGTACGCGTCGACGATGCTCTCCGGAAGGTCCTCGCGGGCGATCCTGCCGCGGAGGATGACGACCTCGTCTCCGCTCTCGAGATGGATCACCACGCGTGGGTCACGGGAGAGGTTTCGCCCCTTCAGCGACTGTGGGTTCGTCCCGAAGTACAGCGTGCCTTCGGACCAGACGCCCCAAACGGGTGCGGCAGCCGGCGCTCCGTCGCCACCGGTCGTGACGATCCAGTAGTTGCGCGAGGACGCGAGCCGCTCCTCGGCCCAGCTCCAATCGAGCATCCCTTCCTCGTCCTGGGAGATGCCGTAGCCAGGCTCGAACGCGGGTCGGCTCCGGCGGGGCTCGTCCGGGGTGCCGCTGCTCACGCCACGACTCGGTAGACCTCGAACACCTCCGCATACTCGCGATTCACGTTGATCCCGTGCGTCCGGGCGACGTTCCAGATGTACTCGGGGTCGGAGTACCGGCGGTGCTGCTGCGATTCGTACTTCGCGAGCGCACGCACCTTCCGTTCCACGTGCTCCTTCTCGAGCGCGAAGTAGGCCTGGTAGTCGAAGTTGAAGTTGTTCCAGGGAATCTCGTAGCCGAGGATCGTCGTCCGCTTGAAGGCGCGCAGGCCCTCGGCGGCGATCACCTGATGGTCCTGGTGGATGTCGCGCAGGCTCGGCTGAAGCACGGCGTCGGGCTTCCACTCCTCCCAGAGCCCGATCAGGAGCTCCAGGATCTGCTGTCGGTGCTCGGGGAAGGTGCGCACCTCGAAGTCGTGGACGTCGAGCCGTTCCTCCGAGATCCCGAGCTCCGCGGTCGCCTCGCGCACCTCCCGCGCGAGCGTGTCCGGCGGAAAACCCTCCGGCAGCGAGCGGGTCGCGATCGAGAAGGCCACGTAACGGACGTCCGTCCCCCCGTCCACCAGGCGCGCGAGCGTGGCGCCGCACCCGAACTCGCCGTCGTCCGTGTGCGGGGCGAGCACGAGGACGCGCTTCCAGGCTGTGATCACGAGTGAGACATTCGACGGAGGGACGTAGTATCCGGCCCCGGGGATGGACGAAGCCGGACTGGCGGAGCTCGCTGGGATCGTCGGCGCCGGCGGCGCGGCGCTGGCCGTCCTGGCCGGCCGGAGAGCCACCCTCCTGGCGGGGTTCGGGCTGCTCGCCCTCGCCGAGGCGTTGCTCGCCGTCTCGATCGCGGGAACCGGCGTGCTCGACAAGGTCGCGTCGCCCGCCGCGGTCGGCGCGGGGGTCGGCGGACTGGTCGTCGTGGCCGCCGCCGCCGCGGTCTTCGTGCGGTTTCCGCTGCTGACGATCCCGGCGCTCGTCCTGGTGGCGCCTTTCCGCCCCCCGCTGGACTTCGACCGCGAGTATCGGTTCTTCTTCGTGCTCGCCGAGGGAGGCCGGCTCGGACGTTTGATCCCCCTCTACGCGGTGCTGACCGCCTCGGCGGCCGCGTTTCTGTACCGGGCGCTGCGCCGCAACGAGATCGTCGCGCCACCCCGGCTGATCGCCGTGCCGACCGCGGCGTTCCTGGCGTTCGCCGCGCTGTCGCTGCTGTGGTCGCGCGACATCGAAGCGGGAGCAAATCTGCTCGCGTTCTTCCTCCTCCCCTTCGCCGCGCTCGTCGCGATCGTCGCGCGGGCCGACCTGGCCCCCTGGCTACCGCGGGCGCTGGCGGTGATCGCGATCGGCCTGGCGTCCGTCTTCGCCGCCTTCGGCCTCTGGCAGCAGGCGACGAAGGAGCTGCTCTTCTACGAGCCGCAGCTCGAGGTCGCCAACGCCTACTCGCCGTTCTTCCGCGTGACCTCGCTCTTCACCGATCCCAGCCTGTACGGCCGCCACGTCGTGCTCGGGTTCGCGGTGCTCCTGGTGCTGCTCTGGGCGGGCAAGATCGGGGTCGCTCTCGCAGCACCGCTGATGGTGCTGCTCTTCGCCGGCCTCTACTTCTCCTATTCGCAGTCGAGCATGGCGGCGCTCTTCGTCGTCGCCGCGGCGGTCACGCTCGTCGCAGGCGATCGCCTCGCGAGGCGCATCGTGCTCGTCGCCACTGCGGTCGCCGTGCTCGTCGCCGCGGGATTCGTGGGCGTGCAGGCGCGCGACGAGTCGATCCGCGCGCTGACGAGCGGTCGCTGGCAGCGGGCGGAGCTGACGATCGACGTCGTTCGCGAGCAGCCGTTGCTCGGCGTCGGGCTCGGCGCGCAGCCGAAGGTCAGCCGCGAGCTCGGCGCGGGGCGGAACGCCCGCGAGGCGAGGTTCGTGTCGCACACGACGCCGCTCACCGTCGCCGCCGAGCTCGGCCTCGTCGGCTTCGCGCTCTACGTGGTGCTGCTGCTGGCGGCGATCAGGATGCTCGCGCTTCTGCGCGAGACCCTGCCGACGCTGGCGCTCGCGCTCGGGGCCGTGCTGCTCGCGCTCTTCACGCACTCACTCGCCTACAGCGGCTTCTTCGAGGATCCGATCACCTGGCTCACCCTCGGCGTGGGCGCCGCCTATCTCGCCGTCCCGGCGCGCGCCCGGGAGCCGGCGCCGGCCCCAGCCGACAGCGGGACGATCGCGAGCCCACAACCCGTGCCGTCCAAGTGACGCGGCGCGAGGCCGGCGCCGTCCTCGGCGTCCTGGGCATCCTCGTTGCGATCACGGTGCCGGAGCTCGGGTCGGAGGCCTGGCCGTTCCAGGTGCGCTCGGGCGGAACGGATCCGCAGGGGCCGTTCCGCTGGCTCGTGAAGGCAGCCGACCGGGACTTCGACATCGCGCTGCTGCGGGCCGGCGCTCTGGTGGCGGGGCTCGTGGTCGCGCTCGGCACCGCTGTAGTCCTTGCGCGCCGCACCATCCCGCGCGCGGCCGTCGTCGTGATCTGCGCCGCAGTCGTCGGGCTACTGATCCTGCCGGCGACCTTCCTCCAGATCGGCCTGCGCGACTCGACCGAGCCGTGGTACCACGTCAACGACTCGACGTACCAGATCGAGATCGCCGGCGACCTGATCCTGGACGGCGAGAACCCGTACGGGCACGACTACCGCGACTCCGGGCTCGAGCGCTGGTACCCGGCCGCGCAGCCCGAGGCGAGGATCCCGCAGGTCGCGCTCGACCACTTCGCGTACTTCCCCGGCACAGCGCTGACGGCGACTGCCTGGCGATTGCTCCCCCAGCCGTTCGACGACTACCGGCTGCTCGTCCTGCTCTGCACGCTGGCCCTCTTCGGCGCCGCGCTGCTGTTCGACGCACCGTTCCACTGGCGGCTCGCCGCCGGCGCGGCGCTCGCCGCCAACCCGCTGGCGGTGACCGGGGCGTGGTTCGGGACCGCGGACGCGCCGTCTCTGTTGCTGACCGTTCTGGCGTTCGTCTTCGTCGCGAGAGCCCGCTATCTGCCGGCCGCGGCATGCATCGCGGGCGCCGTGCTGCTGAAGCAGTTCGCTTTGATCGCCCTGCCGTTCCTCGTGGTGATGATGCTCACCCGGGGCGCGGCGAGACGGGTGCTCTGGCAGGCGGCGGCTGTGTTCGCAGTGATCGTCGCCGTCGGGATCCTTCCGTTCGCCATCTGGGACGGAGGCGCGCTCTGGGACGACACGATCGCCTACGGCGCGCAGACCTACCGGATCATCGGCTACGGGCTCGCCGGAGTGCTGCTCGAGATCGGTGTGCTGGACGACCGGTTCGGGCCCTACCCCTTCGTGCCGCTTGCCGCGGTCCTGTGGCTACCGGTTACGGCGTGGCTGTTGTGGACGCAGTGGCGCTCTCGCCGGTTGTGGATCGGCGCGGCGGCGTTCGGGGCGTCGATCTTCGGCCTGCTCTACCTTGGCCGCGTTTTCCAGAACTCGTACTTGATCTGGCCTCTGAGCGCCGTGCTCGTTGCCTTCTTGCTTGCCTACGCAGAGCGCGACGATTCTTCGGTGCAAAGCTGAACACGCGGGAGCGGCCAACGATGTAGAGGTGCTGGCTGTCGGCGATGGCGGGACTGAAGACACCGTCGGGCCAGCGCCAGACGAGCTTCCCGGTGAGTGCGTTCAGGGCGTAGGTGCCGCGGTCGCCGCTCCTGGACGACCGGGAAGCGTTTCGGCCACAGCGCGGGCAGGCGGCGAAGTAGACGAGACCGTCGATGACGCTCGGCGCACCGTGGATCGCGGACGAGGCCTGGAAGCGCCACAGCCGGTCCCCGGTCGCCGCGTTGAAGGCCATGAACTGACCGTCGTACGTACCGATGTACACCCGCTGCCGCCAGACCGCAGCCGCCGTGTAGATGTAGTTGCCGGCCCGCTGGGCCCACAGCAGCCGGCCGCTCGAGGCGCCGAAGGCATAGAGCGTGCCGTCGGTGTTCCCGACGAAGATGCGGCCGTAGGCGATCGTCGGCGTGGCGTAGAAGAACTCGCGCCGCCCGAATCGCGCAAGCGCCTGCGAGCGCCAGCGCAGCCGTCCGGTTCGAGCGTCCAGCGCGTAGAGACTGCCGCCGTCGGTTCCGAAGTAGACCTTCCCGTTCGCGAACGCGGGAGAGCTGTTCACCTCGGCGTCGGCGGTGAAGGTCCAGCGGGCCTTGCCGGTGTAGATGTTGACCGCGTGGAGCTTGTGGTCCCACGAGCCGACGTAGAGCGTCTTGCCGACCACCAGCGGCGAGGACTCGAACACGCCCGCCCGGTACCGCCAGACGATCTTCCCGGTGCGGGCCGCCATCGCTACCACCTGTCCGGGCTGGCTCCGCGGGAACCGGTTGCAGGGCAGCGGCTGCATCCACGAGTGGTAGACGACGCGGTAGGCGACCGTCGGCGAGGCTGCGGAGCAGTGGTTGAACCGCCGCTGCCAGACGATCTTGCCCGTTCGGTGGTGGAACGCATAGAAGCGTCCGCGCTGCTGCGCGAACGTACAGGCGGCCGTACCCGATCGAGGGCGGGAACTCGAGCACGTGGCCCGCCTTGAACGCCCAGCGCAGCCGAAACGGCGGGCGGAGCTTGAAGTCCTCCGAGGTGTGCGTTCGCTGGACGCGGAGGCCGTACGTCGGCCAGGGGAGACGGAGGACGACGCGGCGCGGACGGGGAGCCTCGGGGGCTTTCGCCTTCTGCGTCGTCACGAACTCCACGGTCGACGAGCCGCGCTTGTACTCGATCGTCGACTCCTCGTGGAGCCAGACGCCGGCGAGGAAGCCGGGGACCGCGGTGGCGACCGCGATGACGGCGATCGCGAAGATCCGGTTGCCGTTCACGGTCTGCGCACCACCACGAGCGCGGCGTCGCGCCGGCCGGAGACCTCGACCACGAGGGCGTAGCGGCCCGGAGTCGAAGGCGCGCGAAGCCGCAGGATGCGGACCCGGGCGGACCCGACGCGGCGGCCCAGCCGCCACGAGTAGCGCCGGGCGTCCGTCGAGACCCGGACCGAGAACCCCGCCCGCGGCCGGGCGCGGATCACCTCGGCTGCGATGTCGACGTACCGGATCCGGACCGGGAACGGCCCCGTCGGCCGCGTCCGGTTCCCGGCCTGGTCGAGCGCCGCAACCGAGAGCTGGTACTGGCCGCGGCGCCGGCCTTTCGGGTACCAGACGATCGTCCCGCTCCGGCGCAGGGCCGTCTTGATCTCCTGGCGCCCGCCGACCAGGAGCAGCGCGTTCACCGGCTCCGAGGCCCGGTAGCGGATCGTGACCTCGTCGGCCCGCCCGTCACCGTCGGGTGAGATGTTCCGCGGCGTGAGCCGCGTGATCTCGAGCTCGGCAGGCGTGGTGTCGACGCGGATCCGCCGCGGGAACTCGATCGCGCGGTCGAGTTTCTCCAGCTCGATGTGCGGTCGGTAGCTCCCCTGCGGAACGACCTGACCGGAATCGTTCCGGCCGTCCCAGCCGAACGTGTGGATGCCGCGACCGAAGCTGGCGTCCCGAAGCAGGGTGCGGACGACCTGGCCCTCTTCGTCCAGGATCGTGAGCGTCAGTCGGTCCGGCTGGCGAAGCCGGAAGGAGATCTGCGCTGTCTGCGTCTCGCACCGGCAGGTGGGCGAGAAGGTCGGCGTGATCCGCGGCCGCGCGATCGGATCGGGCTCCAGCTTCAGCTCCTCGGTGACGACGAATGCGGCGGCCGTCCCGGCAAGCAGGAGCAGAACGAGGATCGTTCGGAGGTGCCGGGCCACGCCCGCCGAGTGTAGAGACGGCGTGTTCGGGCCTCGTGAATGACCGAGGCGCCGCGCGGCCCGCCCGGAGCGCTAGGGATCTTGGACGTTACGAGTGATACTTGGGCTGCCAAAAGGAGGGATGCCCATGAAGACCGCCGTCGCTCGGCATCGTCGCAATCGCTCGCGCTCGGGGCTGCCGCCGTCTCGACCGCTGGGCCCTCTGCGCAGCCGCAGGCCTCGGACGCCACGCATCGCGTCGCTCGAGAGGAAGCTGAGGCGCACGGATGCGCGGGTCAAAAAGCTCGATGCGCGTGTCAAGAAGCTGGAAGCCCGATCGAAGCTGCTCACGACCGTCGCGGTCGCCACGATCGCCGGCATCGCCTGCGAAGCGGCCATCACTGCAGATTCGTTCCAGAGGACCTGGAGCGCCGTCGACGAGATGGCGCAGGCCACCCAGGCGAAGACCTACTTCGGGCCCCAGACGCCGCTCGTCGACCACTCAGTCGTGCCCGCGATCTGGAGATTCCGCGCGGCAACCAGCACCAGCGCCGGCGTCGCTGCGCTCGTTCCAGGAGGTGATCAACCTCTTCTACGGCCCCTGACCGTGGCAATGATCGCTCAGCCTGCGGGAAGAAGAGCGCCTCGACCTGCCTCGTCCTCCCCCGTGCCTGGAACCTGCAGGGCGTTGGCTTGCCGCGACACTGACCCTCTCCATCCGTCGAACCTGTACGCGTCGCCGGTCGGTCGCTGGCGCGGGCGTCGAGCTGAACCGTGCCCCTTGCCTCGACCGTGCGCTCGCCCTGACAATGGACGTTCCGGCGGATGATGCTTACGACGCCGGCCTTCTTCGCTCGGTCACTCCACTTCACAGCGACGTTTCCCCCCACTCGCGTTTGGTGGTTGCGGTCGAGCATTTATACGCCCCATAGCTTCCGGGCACGCAGATCTTGATGCTGACCACGCTCGTCCGCCAACGTTCCGCGGTTGCGGCCTCTCGGGTGGATTCTGCGCGCTCGAGGACGCCGTCCGAAGCAAGCGAGGGCCAAGAGAGCCGCCAAGCAAGAGCTTTACGAGACTGCGCATCCGTCCTCACCACCTCGGAGCGACGGAAACACATTAGCGCGGACGCCGAGCGCGCGAAAGACCTTGAGGAAGTCGTGCTGATAGACGTCGACGAGCGTCGGAGGCGCCGCACCCGAGATCTTGAAGCCGACGGACCCGCGCACGAGTAGACGGCGACCACCTCGAGGCCGAACTCCTCGTCCTGGAGACTGACGTAGCGCTCCGCGTACTCGGTCAGCACGCGATCCGCACTGGTCGCGTCCGTGATCGGTCGAACGTTCTCCTTGGTCCTCCAGAAGCCTGTCGCGCCCAGTCGTCTGCGCTGCTCCCGCTGTCGACCGTCCAGGTCTGGATGTTGATCCGCGACACCGTTGCGCGGGGCGCGCGCCACGATCCTGAGCGGCGTGTCCTCCACCCGCCACCCGGCGAGACAGGGACCACTGTTCGTCGCCGCTGACGAGCTTCGCTCGCATCTCCTCGAGCGGGGGCGGGAAGTCGGTCACCGGAAATGGCCTCTTCACGAGCGTGCAGCTGCTCTTGGCGCAGGTCGGCTTCCAGTCGTTCCCGTTCCTGTCGTACCAGGTGAACCCGAACGGCCATATCGTCAACGCGTCGTACTCGGCATACGAGAGGTCCTTCGCCTGCTCGAGGTTGATGACACCGTCCAGGTTCGCTCCCCGAAGGTCGGCGCCACGGAGGTCGGCGAATTCGAGGTCGGCACCGTTGAACTCCGCGCCCTGGAGATTCGCAGGGGCGAAGCGGGTCCCCACGAGTATCGCGTAGGAGAGATCGGCTCCTCGCAGGTCGGCCCGCACCCACGCGTTCGACAGATCGGCGCCGCTGAGGTCGACGCGCACCCGCCCGTTGCCCTCCCTCCGAGGCGAGAGGCGTGCTGCGTCGAGGCTGGCGCCGGTGAGGGTCGCGCCGACAAGGCTCGCCCCGGACAGGTCCGCATGACGAAGATCGGCGCGGTCGAGGTGGGCGCCGTCGAGCGTGGCACCGGCCAGGTTGGCGTCGACCAGCTTCGCTTCCAAGAGCGAAGCGTTCACCATGTTGGCCCCGGCCAGATTGGCTCCGCCGAGCTCCTTCGCATTGAGATACGCCTGGGAGAGGTCCTCCTCGTGGAGGTCGACGCCCGAGAGATTCTCGGAGCGGCCGAGGAGGAGCAGCAGCGCCTGCCGGTCTGCCTGCTCCTGGCGCTGGCGCGCGTCGCTGTTGGCCTGCTCAAGTCGCTCGCGGTTGTCGCTCTCCGCGCGGAACTGGATCATCAGCTGCAGCCCGAGCACGGCGAAGGCGATAAGCGCGCCGCCCATGAGCGCAATGCCGAGGTCGGAGCGAGTGGCTGGGTTCTTGTGCCTCGGCCAGTAGAGACGAACGCCGGGGATGATCGTGCCGATCAAGAGCAGCACGCCGACCACCGCAATGACCTCAATAGCGAGGAGGTCTCCGATGGACATCTCGGACCTCGATTATTGCTCCGAGAAGCCCGGTTTTACAGGGGGATGTTCGCCGCCTCGGCGCTGGCTACCATCCTCGCACGTGAGGAAGCTGCTCGTCGCCGCAATCGCGGCGCTCGCGTTCTTTGCCGGAACCGCGCAGGATGCGCGAGCCGCCGACGCGTGCGGCCTGCCGAAGAGGGGCGCTGCCACTGCGTGGGTCGACTTCGCCGACGGCTCCGTACCCTTCTGGTACCGCTTCGCGCGGCCAGGGGTCATCGCCGCCGCCTCGAACTTCATCTTCCCGCCCAAGCTCCGGACTGCCGGCGCGAAGACCGTCTACTTCGACCTGTACATGAACAGCCGCACGGGGACGCCGGCGAAGCCGACGACCGAGCAGGAGACGGTCGACTGGGCGCACCGGATCTTCTACCGGGCCGTCGCGTCGGCGGATTGTCCTCGGCCGTGGATGGCGCTGAACGAGCTCTTCGGTGCGCACACGACGACCCCGTGGACGGCCAACAACGCGCAGTACCGGCACAACATCATCGTGTTCGCAAGGACGCTTCGCGAGCTCGGTGCCCGGCCGTTCATCCTCATCTCGAGCAAGCCGTACACACAGGGCGACGCCGGGAACTGGTGGCGCGAGGCCTCGCACTACGCCGATCTCGTCCAGGAGGTCTACTTCGCGGGCCGGCTGATCCACCGCCAGGGAACGGTCGCCGGGAGCCGCACGCTCCGGAACCGGTTCCGGGAGGCGGTCAGGACCTTCACGGACATCGGGATCCCGTCGCGCCGGGTGGGGCTGATGCTCGGCTTCCAGGCGTCGAACCGCGGCACCCTGCCGGCGATCGCCTGGTTCCAGCACGTCAAGCTCCAGGCCCTGGCCGCGAAGCAGGTGGCGCGCGAGGCACGGATCGGCACCGTCTGGTCGTGGGGCTGGCAGGCGCGGAACTCCGCCCAGGCCGACCCTGACAAGGAGGTCGGCGCCTGCATCTGGCTCTGGACGCGGGATCCGCGCCTGTGCGCCGGGCCGGAGGCCGCAGGGCCCGACTTCGACGCGACACTGACCCAGGGGCAGATCACGCTGCCGCGCGGGGTGCGCTGCGAGGTGCGCGGTAACGCGATCAGCTACAGCAGCGTCCGCCGGCTCTCGCGCGTGATCGGAGACGGCGGGGTTGCCTTCTCGGCCGCGTACTCGCAGGCGGTGCTCGCCGGTCTCGTCGAGGTCCCGCGCGCGGATGTCCTCGCCGCCGTCCGTGGGATCATTCGGGCGCGGTTCCGAGGCAGCAGAGCGGCCTACCGGAGAGCGCTGGCCCGGATGGGCGCGACGGAGGGCCTCGCGCGGGGCATCGTCGCCGACGAGCTCCGGCAGCAGCGGATGGGCCGGCGGTTCCGGGCACCCAACCCGACGGGCCAGCAGATCGCCGAGTACCACGAGAACTTCTCCCACCAGCCGGCTCGGATGGTTGAGGTGAAGCCTCGGGCCTGGTGGCTCGGCGAGCGGCGTCGGGGGCTCGCGATCGGCTCGATCGCCCCGCCGCAGGTTTTCGCCCTGCCGGCCGGCAAGAAGGTGAGGATCCGCACAGCGGACGGCGTCTACGAGGTGAAGGCGGAGGACCAGACGATGCCGCTCGGCGCCTTCCCCGTCGGCATCGCCAGGAATTCCGTCGTCGCCGCCCTGCGCGAGACCTCCCGCCGCCAGCTCTTCGAGCGCTGGTTCAACGGCCCGCTGAACGACCAGCTGAAGAACCTGCGCTGCGCGGACGACCAGTTGCCCGCAGTGGCGGTCGTCGACATGACCACGTTCCTGCCCTTCCTGACGCTCTAACCAAGTAACAACTTGTTACTAGCCTGGCCAGACCGCCAGCCCGTGCGGCCCGGGGCGCCTTGTAACAACTTGTTACTAGGTTTGTCGGGCTGCGACGAAGACCTCGGTGCCCTGATCGAGGTCGAGCGCCTCCGCCTCTGACTTCGTCATCTGGACCCAGACGGCTCGGCCGTCCTCCAGCGCCAGGTCGGCGCGGACCTCGAAGCCGAGGTGGACGATGCGCTCGACGGTTGCCCGCTCGGCCGAGCCGTTCGGCTCGCGGCGGACCTCGATGTCGTGCGGCCGGACGAGCTCCTCGCCGAACGTCGAGACCGGGCCGATGAACGTCATCACGAACTCGTTCGCGGGCCGCTCGTAGAGGTCCCTGGCGCCCCCGATCTGCTCGACCCGGCCCTCGTTCATGAGGACGATCTGGTCGGCGATCTCCATCGCCTCCTCCTGGTCGTGCGTGACGAAGATGGTCGTGACGTGCACCTCGTCGTGGAGGCGCCGGAGCCAGGCGCGGAGCTCCTTGCGGACACGCGCGTCGAGCGCACCGAACGGCTCGTCCAGAAGCAGTACCTTCGGCTCGACGGCGAGCGCGCGGGCGAGCGCCATGCGCTGCCGCTGGCCGCCCGAGAGCTGCGCCGGGTAGCGCTTCGCGAGGCCGCTCAGCTGGACGAGGTCCAGGAGCTCGCCGACGCGCTCCTTGATCTCCGCTTTCGGCCGCTTCCTGATCGTCAGGCCGAACGCGACGTTGTCCCAGACCGTCATGTGCTTGAAAGCCGCGTAGTGCTGGAAGACGAAGCCGACGCCGCGCTTCTGCGGCGAGACGGTCGTCGCCTCCTCGCCGGAGATGAAGACCTCACCGGCGTCGGGCTGCTCGAGCCCGGCGATGACGCGGAGCAGCGTCGACTTCCCGCTGCCGCTCGGACCAAGGAGCGCGGTCAGCGAGCCGCTCTCGACCTCGACGGAGACGTCGTCGATTGCCGTGAAGTCGCCGAAGCACTTCGAGACGTTGCGGACCTCGATCGCCATCAGCCCTCCTCTCGCCGGAGCAGAGTCATCGCCAGAAGGGTCATGACGGCGAGGATAGCGAGGACGACCGATGCCGCGTACGCGTCCTGCACCTCGAACGCCTGGAACCGCTCCTCGACGTGGAGCGTCATCGTCTCCGTGCGGCCGGCGATCCGCCCGGAGACGACGCTGACCGCGCCGAACTCGCCCAGCGCGCGCGCAGTCGTCAGAACGACGCCGTAGGCGACGCCCCAGCGGATCGCCGGCAGGGTCACGCGCCAAAAGGTCTGCCACGACGAGGCGCCCAGCGTGGCTGACGCCTCCTCCTGCTCGTCGCCGATCTCCCGCAGCACGGGAACCACCTCGCGGACGACGAACGGCAGCGAGACGAAGATGGTCGCCAGCACCATCCCGGGCAGCGCGAAGATCACCTGGAAGCCGTTGTCGATCAGCCAGCCGCCCCACCAGCCCTGGCGGCCGTAGACGAGAACCAGCGCGAGGCCCACGACCACGGGCGAAAGCGCCAGCGGCAGGTCGACGATCGAGTTCACGAGGCCGTGGCCCCGGAACTTCCGGCGGACGATCGCGAGCGCGCACATGATCCCGAAGACGGTGTTCAGCGGGACCGCGATCAGCGCGATCACGATCGTCAGCCACAGCGCGTGCAGCGCCTCCGGCGTCGTGATCGCCGCAAAGAACTCGGCGATGCCGTCCTCGAACGCACGGAAGACGACCAGGCCGACCGGCACCACGAGCAGCGCGCCGAGGTAGCCCAGCGCCACGAACCGGAGGACGTATCTAGAGGTCATGCCTCGTGGCCCAGCGGCGCACGCCGCCGATCGCGAGCAGGACACCCAGGGAGGCAACCAGCAGGACTACGGAAACGGCCGCCGCGCCGGTCACGTTGTCGCTCTCGATCTGTCCGAAGATGTAGACGGACGCGACCTCGGTCTTGAACGGCTGGTTGCCCGAGATCAGGACGACGGCGCCGAACTCGCCGAGCGACCGAGCGAAGCCGAGCGCAGTGCCCGACAGGATCGCCGGAAACAGGTTCGGGAAGACCACCCGCCGGAAGGTCTGGAACGGCGTCGCCCCCAGCGAGTGGGCCGCCTCCTCCATGTCACGGTCCAGTTCGAGCAGCACCGGCTGGACGGTGCGCACCACGAAGGGCAGGGTGACGAACAGCAGCGCCAGCACGAGCGCCGCCGTCGTGTAGGCGACGTTGACGCCGATCGGGCTTCGCGGGCCGTAGAGCGCGAGCAGCGTCAGCCCCGCGACGATCGTCGGCAGCGCGAAGGGGAGGTCGATCAGCGCGTTGACGATGCTCTTCCCGCGGAACGAGTCGCGAACGAGCACCCAGGCGACCACCGTTCCGGCCACAGCGTTGATCAGCACGACGCCGAGCGAAACGGCGAAGGTCAGCTTCAGCGCCGCGACCGCCTGCGGATCGGTGACCGCCTCCCAGAAGGCCGCCAAGCCGCCCTCGAGCGAGCGGAGGACGAGCGCCGCCAGCGGGATCAGGACGATGACGCTCAGGTACCCGGTCGTCACCCCCAGGGTGAGGGACGCATCGTGCCGCCGTCGGAGCGGCTTCGCGACGGGTTGCGCGACGCTAGTCAAGGGCTGCGCCGACCTCCCTCTGGATGCCCGCCATGATCCCGTCCTCGCGGTCGAAGAACGTCTTCTGCACCTCGTCCCAGCCTCCGACGTCCTCGATCGTGAACAGGGCCGGCGGCATCGGGAACTGGAACTCGTCCGCGACCGCCTCGTTCACCGGCCGGTAGCCCGCCTTGCCGAAGACGCGCTGCGCCTCCTCACCCCGGACGTACTCGAGGAACGCCGCCGCCTGAGCGGGCGAGTCCTTGGTCACCGCGACCGGGTTCTCGATCAGGATCGTCTGGTCGGGGACGACGTAGTCGAGGTCCTCGCCCTTCTCCTGCGCGAGGATCGCCTCGTTCTCGTACGCGAGCAGGACGTCGCCCTTCCCGCCGGTGAAGGTCTGGAGCGACTCGCGGGCGCTCTTGTCCTGCACCGAAACGTGCTCGAAGAGCTCGCGCAGGTACTCGACGGCCTGTTCGTGCGACTTGCCGAGCTTCTTCTGGGCGCCGTAGGCGGCCATGACGTTCCAGCGGGCGCCGCCGGAGGTGAACGGGTTCGGCTCGATCACCTCGACGCCGTCCTTCGACCAGGTCGTCCCAGGTCTTGATCCCCTTCGGGTTCCCTTTCCTGACCGCGAAGACGACGACCGAGTTCGTGACCATGCCCTTGTACGGGTCGTCGGCCCAGGTGTCTCGCGACCTGGCCGGACTCGACGAGCCGATCGACGTCCGGCGCCAGCGAGAACGCGACGACGTCGGCAGGCAGGCCCTGCTCGACGGCGCGGCTCTGCTCACCCGAGCTGCCGTACGACTCGTCGAAGCGAGACGCCCTTGCCGGCGTCCGTCTTCGGCGAAGTCCTTCGTCAGCTGCGCGTAGACCTCGCGCGGGGTCGAGTAGGCGACGAGGGTGAGCTTCGCGCCGTCGGAGCCGGCCTCGGCAGAGTCCTCCGAGGTTCCGCCGCACGCGGCGAGCAACCCCGTGACGAGCACGGCGGCGAGTGCCAGAATGAGAGAACGCATGGAGCCTCCTGAGATTGGCAACGCTAATTTCACGGATTAGGCGTTTCTATCCGGGAGGCTCCTGCGGTGTCAAGTCCCATCAGCTCCGGTAGGCCTCGATCAGCACCTCGGCGACCTCGGGCCGCGAGAATTCGACCGGCGGGATCTCGCCGGCCGTGAGCATCTCCCTCACCTTCGTCCCCGAGAGGAAGACGTGGTCGTCGCCGCCGTGCGGGCAGGTCTTCGGCGAGACCATCGCCTCGCAGCGCTTGCAGTAGACGGCGTGCTCGAAGAACATCGGCTCGATGTCGAGCTCGTGCGGCTCGAGCTCGTCGAAGATCTGCTGCGCGTCGTACGAGCCGTAGTAGTCGCCGACGCCGGCGTGGTCGCGGCCGACGATGAAGTGCGAGCAGCCGTAGTTCTTGCGGCAGATCGCGTGCCAGATCGCCTCCCGGGGGCCTGCGTAGCGCATCGCCGCCGGGAAGGCGGAGACGACGACGCGGTCGGCCGGGTAGTAGTTGTCGACGAGCACGCGGTAGCACTCGACGCGCGTCTTGGCCGGGACGTCGTCCTGCTTCGTGTCGCCGACGAGCGGGTGAATCAGGAGGCCGTCGACGGTCTCGAGCGCGGTCTTCGTCAGGTACTCGTGCGCCCGGTGGATCGGGTTGCGTGTCTGGAAGCCGACGATGCGCCTCCAGCCGCGCTTCTCGAACTCCGCGCGGGTCTCGGCGGGGTCCTTGGCGAGCTCGGGAAACGGCGGCTCCGCCCGCTCGAAGACGGTGACGCGGCCGGCGAGGTAGAGCGGCTTCTGCGCGTAGAGCCTCGCGACGCCGGGATGCGCGTCGTCGGTCGTGCGGAAGCATTGCTCCGCCTCGCGCTCCTTGTCGTACTCGTACGTCTCCTCGACCTCGAGGACGGCGACCGGGCGGCCGGAATCGTCGGCAAGCGCAACGCGGTCGCCCTGCGGAGCCGCGTCCACGGCGAGGCAGACCGGAAGCGCCCATGGAAGCCCGTTTGCGAGCCGCATCTCCTCGACCACGCGCTCGTAGTCCTCCCGGCCCATGAAGCCCTCCAGCGGGCTGAGAGCGCCCGAGGCGAGCATGTCCAGGTCGGACAGCTCACGGGAGGTCAGCGTGACCACTTCGAGCTGCTCGACGTCGCCCGGCCGGTCTCCGGTGCGGTCGACGAGCTCCCCGCCGTGTGGCTCGATCAGACCTGTCCTCGTGCCTGGCACCGAGACCTGGCTCATGCGGCCACCTCGGCCGGGACGAGGCCCAGCTCCTCGAGCTTGTCGACGACGATGCGCGCCGACTCCTCCGGCGGGTGCTCCTCGGTGTCGATCCGAAGCTCGGGGTCGCTCGGTACCTCGTACGGATCCGACACCCCGGTGAACTCCTTGATCTCGCCGCTGAACGCCTTCTCGTAGAGACCCTTGACGTCGCGGCGGGCGCACTCCTCGACCGAGGTCGCGATGAAGACCTCGACGAACCGGCCGTGCTCCTCGACCATCCCACGGGCGTGCCTGCGCGTCTCCTCGTAGGGAGAGATGGCCGAGACGAGCACCGCAGCGCCGTGGCGGGTCAGCCGCGAGGCGACCCAACCGATTCGCTCGATGTTCGTGTCCCGGTCCTCCTTCGAGAACCCGAGGCCCTTCGAGAGGTGCGTGCGGACGACGTCGCCGTCGAGGTACTCGACGAGGTGGCCGCGGCGCTCGAGCTCGGGGCCGACGATCTCCGCGATCGTCGTCTTCCCGGCGCCGGAAAGGCCGGTAAACCAGAGGGTGAATCCGTCAGGCATTGGTCTCCTTCGCATCGATTGGGGTGTCCAGGTGGATGCCGCACTCGAGCTTGTCCGAGCCGGCCCAGCGTCCGGCCCGCTCCTCCTCGTCGGGCGCGGTCGGCCGGGTGCAGGGCATGCAGCCGATCGACCGGTAGCCGGCGTCGTGGAGCGGGTTGAACGGAATCTCGTTGACGTGGATGTAGAGCCACACCTTGCGCTCGTCCCAATCGGCCAGCGGGTGGACCTTCCAGACGCCGTACCGCTCCGACCACTGGAGCTTGGGCGTCTGAGCGCGGCTGGGGGACTGGTCGCGCCGGATTCCTGAGATCCAGGCGTCGTACGGCTTCAGCGCGTCGAGTAGCGGCTCGACCTTGCGGATGTGGCAGCAGCGGTCCGGATCGCGCTCCCAGAGGTTCGGGCCTTCCTGCTTGTGCTGCTCGGCGACGGTGATCACGGGCGGCGGCGGGAGCAGCTTCAGGCCGTAGCGCTCGACCAGCCGGTCGCGTGTCTCGTACGTCTCGCGGAAGAAGAGATGGGTGTCCAGCTCGACGATCGGGACGTCGAGGCCGAGCTCCGAGACCATATGGACGAGCACCGACGACTGCTTCTGCCAGGAGCACGTCAGACAGAGCTTGTCGCCGTACTCCTCGTGGGCCCAGCGGAGCAGGTCCTCCGCGGACATGGCTTCGACGTCCTGCTCAGGAAGCGGGGGCGCGGTCGCCAAGCAGCACCTCCTTCAGCGTGTCGGCACGGAGTCCGCGACGGAGCGTCTCCAGCGGGATGACCTCCTCGGGCGGGATGTTCCCGAGGTTCACCGTCGGCCCGAAGCGCTTCACGAACCAGACCTGAGCGGCCTTGGTCGGTGCCTCGAAGATGACGTCGTCGAGGTCGACGGCGGAGCCGATCTCCTCGACCAGTTCGGTGCGCATGGCGCCATCCGAGGTGAAGATCCCGGAGCTCGCGCCCTCGCGCGCCTCGGTGATCACCTTCCAGGCGCCGGCGTCGAGCTCCTCGCGGAGCCACTGTGTCCAGTCGTTGGAGGAGAACTCGACTGACGAGTCCTTCGAGCCGACCTCGGAGAGGACGGTGAAGTCGCGCGCGAGCTCTGCGATCAGCGCGAGCTTCTCTTCGCGCGGGATCTCGACGGCGCCGTCGGAGATCTCGACGTGGTCGAGCCCGAGGTCGGCGAGCCACTGCTTGTAGCGGTCGAGCTGGCCCGTAGCCCACACGGCTTCGAAGAACGTCCCGCCCACGACGACCCGCTTCTCGCGCAGCACGTCGAGCTTCTTCCGGAGGTTCGCCGTGACGAAGGCCGTGCCCCAGCCGAGCTTGACCACGTCGATGTAGAGCCCGCTCGTCTCGAGCACGTCCTCCCACGCACGCGGCCCGAGGCCCTTGTCCAGGACATGCGTCAGCCCGCCTTCGGGCGCCTCAAAGCTCAGCAAGGATCTTCTCCAGGCGCTTGTTGGCCTCTTCGTTCACGTCGTGGAAGAGCGAGCCACCGTGCGAGTCGATCCCGACCCAGAGCGGCCCGAAGTCCTTGACGCGGAACTTCCAGAGGCACTCCGGCATGAGCTCCTCCCAGTAGACCTCCTCGATCTCCTCGATCTGGGTCGTCTCGAGCGCCGCGGCGCCGCCGACGATCGCGAAATAGACCATCCCGTGCTCGCGCATCGGCTCGATCGCCTCGTCCGGGAGCCCGCCCTTGCCGCAGATCGCGCGCACTCCGTAGTCGCGGCCGAGCGGCTCGGTGAAGCGCACCATGCGCGCGCTCGTGGTCGTGCCGATGCAGAGCGGGTCGTAGCCGCCGTCGTCGCGCTTGCGGACGTTCGGCGCCGTGTGCAGGAGGAACGAGCCGTTCAGGTCGACGGGCGGCTCGACGCCCTGGTCGAAGATCCGGATCTGCGTCCGGTCGCGGATGCCGAAGATGTGGCCGTCGACGGTGACGAGGTCGCCGGCTCGGAGCTTGCGGATGTCCTCCTCGGACGCGGGGAATGTGAGCCGGTGCTCTGCCATCAGGCTTCCCTGTCGAAGTCGGTGGTTCCGTCGGCGGTGATGTGCGCGGTCGCCCGGCGCGCCGCCCAGCACTGGTAGTTCACGGCGACCGGGTTGAGCGTCATGTGCGTGTCCGCGTGCTCGATGTGGCACTGCAGGACGGTCACGTCGCCGCCAAGGCCCATCGGGCCGATCCCGGTCTCGTTCAGGAGCCCGAAGAGCTCCTCCTCGAGCTTCGCGACCAGCGGATCGGGGTTGCGGGTGCCGACCGGCCGCGCGATCGCCTCTTTGGCGAGATGCATCGCGTAGTCGGCCGAGCCGCCGATCCCGACCCCGACGATCCCGGGCGGGCACGGCTTCCCTCCGGCGCCGACAATCGACTCCAGCACGAACTGTTTGATCCCCTTCACGCCGTCAGCGGGGACGCACATCTTCAGGAAGCTCATGTTCTCCGAGCCCGATCCCTTCGGGACGCACTTGACGTCGAGCCCGTCCCAGTCGGCGACGAAGTCCCAGTGGACGATCGGGACGCGGTAGCCGACGTTCGGCCCCGTGTTCTCGCGGGTGAGCGTGTGGACGGTGTTCGAGCGCAGCGGGTGGTCGAGCGTCGCGCGCATCGTCCCGTCGTAGAGCGCCTCGTAGATCCGCGCCGGGTGGAGCGGGAAGTGCTCGCCGACGCGGCAGTAGTAGACGGCGATTCCCGTGTCCTGGCAGACGAGGTTGTTCTCGCGCTCGGCCACCTGAACGTTCTCGAGGATCGTCTGGAGGACGCGCTGCCCGGGAATGGACGTCTCCTTGCCGGATGCTTCCGCGAGGGCGTCGCGCAGGTCCTGCGGGATGTCCTTCAGCGCCCAGACGTAGAGGTGCGCCGCGGCGTCCTCGACGGCCTGCTGGATGTCGAGCTCGACCGTGTTCACGCCGCCGCCTTGTCCGCCGCAGATTTGCCGGCGCGCCGGCCGAAGACCGTGCACTCGAGGAGCGAGTTGCCCATCATCCGGTTCCTTCCGTGCGTGCCGCCCGCGATCTCGCCGGCGGCGTACACCCCCTCCAGCGTCGTCTCTCCCTGCTCGTCGATCACAAGCCCGCCGTTCTGGTAGTGGAGCACCGGGTACGTGAGGATCCGCTCCCTGAGCGGGTCGATGCCGCCGGCCCGGTAACGGCGGAGCATGTAGGGCAAGGAGACCTCGGCGTCGGCCTCGGCGATCCGCGTCGTGTCGAGGTAGACGGCCGGCCGCCCATCCTCGGTCTCGACGCCCTTGCCCTTCTCGACCTCGTCGAAGATCGCCTGTGAGACCTCGTCGCGCGGCCCGAGCGAGTCCGTGAATTCCTCACCGTCGGCGTTGAGGAGCACGGCGCCGTAGGCGCGCGTCGTCTCCGGGATCGAATAGCCCTGCATCGTCTCGGGCCAGGCGCCCCCGTTCGGGTGGTACTGGAGCGCGTCGAGGTCGCGCGACTCGGCTCCCAGGGCCAGCGCAAACTGCGTCACCTCGCCGGTCGCCCCCGGATGGTTCGTCGAGAGCTCGCCGCGCTCCTTCGCCTCCCGGAAGCAGCGGCCGCCCGCAGCGAGGACGACGGTCGAGGCCTCGATCTGGTGCTCCCCGCACCGGGCGAGCCAGCCGTTTTCGATCTCGCGCAGCTCGGTGAGAGGCGACTTCGGAAACGAGGTTCCCGAGCCCGACTCGAAGGCGTCCCGCAGCGCTGACGTGATCGCCAGGCCGGTTCTGTCGCCGACCTGAAGGAGGCGCTTCCGCGTCGCGCCGCCGCAGCGCGCCAGCCGGTAGCCGCCGTTCTCGCGCGTGAACTCGACCCCGAGCTCCTCCAGCCAGTGGATCGCGGAGGGCGCCTCCGAGGTGAGGATCTCGACGAGGCGGCGATCCGCGGTCTCGTGGGAGCTGTTCCACACGTCCTCGGCATGGATCTCGGGCGAGTCGTCGTCGCCGAAAGCCGCCTGGATCCCGCCCTGCGCCTTGGCCGAGTTGCACGACTGCAGCGCTCCCTTTGTCGCGAGTGCCACGCGCGCGCCGGCCCTCTCCGCGGAGACGGCGGCGGCGAGCCCGGAGGCCCCCGATCCGATCACGAGCACGTCGAAAGAGAGCTTGCCGCCCACGCGTGCGATGCTACCACCCATACGCTAATCGCACGCATTAGCGCTCATTATTCGACCGGCCGCAGCCGATACAGACCTCATGATCAAGACGATCGGCCTCGTCGGGATCCTTTGCGCTGCGGCAATCTTCGGAATGACCTGGGCGCGTCAGAACTTCCAGACGACGGAGAAGGCACCTGCTGCGATCCTCCAGGCGGCCGCCACCGCTCTCGAGTTCAGCCACCGGACGACCGGCACATACGCCGGCGCGAAGACCGAGTCCGTCAAGCTCGTCTGGGCGGACCAGTTCCGGTACTGCATCGAGTTCGGCGGCCAGCACATCGCCGGCCCGAGCGGAACGCCGCGCGCCGGCGCCTGCCCGCGCTAGTAGATCTCTCGAAACAGCTCTGCGATCTCGGCCGGTGACGCCGGCCTCGGGTTCGCCTTCGCCCCCGCGCGTTGGGCGGTCGCCTCGGCGACGTCGTCCAGCTCCTGCTCCGGGACGCCGAAGTCGCGCAGTCGCTCGAAGCCCCCGAGCCGCGCCAGCTCCTCTATTCGATCCGCCGCGTGGTCCGCGCCGAGCGACTTCCCGAAATCGTCGATCGCCTCCGTCGCAACCGGTTCGTTGAAGCGGAGCGCCGGTGGAAGGCAGACGGCGTTCATCGCGCCATGCGGGAGCCCATACCGGCCGCCGAGCGCCTGTGCCATCGCATGGCCGAGGCACAGCCCGGAGAGCCCGAGCGCCTCGCCCGCCCGGGCGGCTCCCTTCAGCAGCGTCGTCCGCGGGCCGATTGCGCCCAGGTCCTGGAGGACCGCGGGAAGCGAGCCGTTGATCAGCTCCGCGCCCTCGTGCGCCGCTCGGTCGGACTCGGGACTCCTCGCCGGGTGGTAGAGCGCCTCCGCCGAATGCGCGAGGGCGTTGAGGGCGGTTCCTGCGGTCACCTCGCGCGGCAGGTCGAGCGTGAGGGCAGAGTCGTAGACGATCCCTGCCAGGTTCGCACCGCCCCCGCCGCCGACCATCCGCTTGCTCGGATCGCGGATGCCGTAGGACGTCGTCCACTCCGATCCGGAGTACGTGGTCGGGACCGAGACGAGCGGCAGGCCAGTCTCGGACGAGGCCGCCTTGGCCGTGTCGATCGCACTGCCGCCGCCGACCGCGAGGATTCCGTCAACGCCCTCGGGAACCTCGATCCGGTGCGACGGGATCTCCTCCCAGCGCGCCTCGACAGGAGGGAGATCGAGCTCGTTCCATCGCGGGCTGGCAACCAGGAACGGACGGTCGGTCCCGAGCTCTCGGAGAACGCCCGGCAGCTCCTCCAGCCCCCAGCGGACGATCACGGGATTCGCTCCCGCGCGAAGGCGACGAACGCCTCCGCGACCCTGCTCGGCGTCCGGCCGGTCGAGCGGACGAGGGAGATCTCGCGCGTCGGCGCGAGCCCCTCGACCGTCGCGGCCGCCAGGCTGCCGGCGGCCAGCTCGGGCTCGATGGAAGACCTCGAGATGAACGTGACGCCGTGGCCCGCCGCCACCGCCGCCTTCACCGACTCCTGGAGGCCGAGCTCGAGCTTCACGTCGAGGTCGCGGAGCCGGACGCCGCCGGCCCGCAGCTCGTCCTCGACCATCTGCCGGACTCCGGCACCTTCCTGCATGAGGATCACCGCCTCGGTGCGGAGGTCGTCGAGCTTCACCGTCGCCCCGGCGAGCCGGTGCCCGGGCGGGACCGCAAGCACGATCTGATCCTGGAAGAACGGCTCGAAGGTCACCGCCCGGTGCCGCGGCGCCGCCCCGACGACGCCGAGCTCGAGCCGACGCTCGGCCACGAGGTCGATCACGTGCAGCGTGTCGTTGACGGAGAGTGAGATCGCGACATCAGGGTTCTCGCGCTGGAACTCGCAGAGCAGGAGCGGAAGCACGGTGGCGCCGGGGCCGGTCGAGCAGCCGATCTCCAGCCGCCCGCGGAGCTCGTCGCTCTCGCCCGAGACCTCCTCCAGCAGCTGCTGCTCGAGCGTCAGCATGCGTTGCGCGCTGCGGTACAGCCGCTGGCCCGCCTCGGTCGGCTCGACCCGCCGTCCGGACCGGTCGAGGAGCTTCTCACCGAGCCGCTTCTCGAGTGAGCGGATCTGCAGGCTGACCGCGGGCTGCGTAACGCCGAGCTGTTCCGCCGCGAGCGAGAAGCTCTTGCGGTCGACGACGGCGCAGAAGGCGGCGAGCTGGCGGGTGTCCATAAGCGAGCATGATACGTAGGTCAAAACCCATAAGGGTTAGGGGCTGAGAGAATCAGGTACGACGAACACATGCGGCCGTTCTCATCAGGGGAAAGGGGATACATCGTGGAGAGCTCGAGATCCGTGAGCAAGCGCCGGCGCACGGCTGGTGTGGCCGTGATTGGGCTGCTGGCGCTTGCCATCGCGACCATTGCCATGCCGGCGGCGGCTCACAAGGGCAAGGGGAAGCCGCATCAGGCGGGCTTCAAGACCTCCCAGTTGGCCATGCTCGATCCGGCCGTGCCCGGCGCGAGAGTGACGCCGCTGATCACCGTCGGCGAGACGCTGCCCGGCTCGTCGTACATGTTCGAGTCGATTCCCGACGGCATCGCTCTTCGAAAGGGCAAGGGGTGGAAGGTCGAGGCATACGTGAACCACGAGACCTCAACGGTGCCGTTCCCGTTCACGCCTCCAACCCCGACCGCTCAGGGCACAGGCTTCAACGATTTCACCAACGCACTGCTCAGCAAGCTGACGCTGAGCCGCCACGGGGCGGGGATCCTCTCCGGCCGCTACGTCATCCCGAGCGAGGCGAACTACCAGCGCTTCTGCTCGAACTTCCTGGCGTCACGGAAGCACGGCTTCGAGCGGCCGCTGCTGTTCACCAACGAAGAGGCGACCGACTTCGTCAACCGGACGGGAACCGCGTGGCCGGGCACTCCGGGTGAGCAAGCCGGCGTTGTCGTGGCGTACGACGTCAGGAGCGGGCAGTACCGCTCGATCTACGGCATGGGCCGCCACAACCACGAGAACAGCGTGGCGCTCGAGGGCTACCGCCACCCGGTCGTCCTCTCCGGCGACGACACGTTCAGCGCCCCGGCGTCCCAGATGTACATGTACCTGGCAGAGAACGCAGACGCGGTGTGGAACGACCAGGGAACACTGTGGGCGTTCAAGTCGTCCAGCCCGGCGGTCAACGACTACGGCGACCTGAGCGGTTCGCAGTCGGTCGCCGGTGAGTTCATCCGCGTACCGCTGGAGGTCGCGAAGGGCGACCAGAACGCATTGGAGACCTGGTCGAACGCGAACAACGTCTTCCAGTTCATCCGTGTCGAGGACATCGCCTACGACCGGCACAAGAAAAACGTCGTGTACTTCGCGGACACCGGCGAGCCTCGGGCAATTCCGGATCCAGCGACCGGGCGGCTCCGCCGAGGGCCTGCCGTCGGGACCGGAACTCCTCCGGCGCCGATGGGCCAGTACCCAAACGGCCGGATCTTCAAGATGGTCCTCGACCGCGAGGACCCGAAGGTCGTCAAGAGCCTCTCGATCCTGATCGACGGTGACGCCCGCGGCGCTGCCGGCGCGGGGGCGCTCGACCTCATCCACCAGCCGGACAACGTCGAGACCACGAAGGACCTCCTGTTGTTCCAGGAGGACCCGGGCAGCCACAACCAGTACCCGCTCGGGACCGGCACGACGGCTCGGATCTGGGCCTACGACCTGAAGAGGGGCGGCGCGCCGTTCGTCGTCGCTCGGGTTAACCAGTCCGCGGACGAGGGCCCAACGGACAAGGACTCGAGCACCACGAGGGGGCTCGCGGGAGCCTGGGAGTCGAGCGGCATCGTCGACGCGTCGAAGTTCTTCGGCAAGGGCGCGTTCCTAGTCGATATTCAGGCCCCCACCTTGGTCATCCAGGAAGAGGTCCGCGTGGAGGGGAACAACCGCCTCACCTACCAGCGTGAGGGCGGCCAGCTCCTGCTCTTCCGCATTCCAGGCGCCGGAGACAACGGCCATCACCACGGCCACGACAAGGGCAAGGGTCACGGAAAGAAGCGCGGCCGCTAGAACCGGCCGCCAGAGCACGATTCGGAGGGCCGGCGCAAAGCCGGCCCTCGGTCTTCCCGGGGAACTACCATCGGCCGGTGCAGACGCGATCGCAGAGCTCGCTCTCCGAGAGCTTCATCCGGCGGGCCCGCGAGAGCCCGCGGCGCGACCGCGTCGACGCTCTCCTACGAGGGCTCGACATCGCCCTCTCGCTCCTCTTCTCCGCCATTGCGCTGATCCCGGTGGCGCTGATCACGCTCGCGATCGTCCTGTCGAGCGGCCGGCCGATCCTCTACCGCGGCACCCGGGTCGGACGGGGCGGCGAGTTCTACACGATGCTCAAGTTCCGGACATTGCGGCCGGGCGCCGAGCAGCGCCTCGGCGCGCACCTCGGCGAGGAGCTCGTCTTCCGCACGAAGGAGGAGCGAACGACGGTCGGGCGCTGGCTGCGAGCGACGCAGCTGGACGAGCTCCCCCAGCTCCTCAACGTCCTCCGCGGCGACATGAGCCTCGTCGGGCCGCGGCCGATCCGGCCGATCTTCTTCGAGCAGCTCGCGTCGGACCTGCCGGCGTACTGGCAGCGTCTCGTCGTGCGCCCGGGGCTGACGGGGTTCGCGCAGGTGCGGCGCGGCTACGAGACGTCGATGGCCGAGAAGCTGGCGCACGACATGGAGTGGATCGCCGACCGCTCCGTCGGGCTCTACCTGCGAACGCTGGCCGCCACGGGCTGGCGCGTGCTGCGCCAGTCGCTGCGCGGGGCGGTCCGACCGACGCGCGTAGAGTGACCCGCCATGTGTGGGATCTGCGGGCTCGCCACTAAAGGCGGGGCGGTCGACCCCGAGCGGCTGCGTGGGATGAGCGCGACGCTCGTCCACCGCGGCCCCGATTCCGACGGCGAGCTGCTCGACGGGCCGGTCGGGCTGGCTGCACGCCGACTCTCGATCATCGACCTCGAGGGCGGCGACCAGCCGATCGCGAACGAGGACGGCACCGTCCACGTCGTCCAGAACGGCGAGATCTACAACCACAACGAGCTGCGGGCAGAGCTCGAGCAGGCAGGGCACCGGTTCTCGACCCGCTGCGACACCGAGGCGCTCGTGCATCTCTACGAGGAGCACGGCGAGCGCTTCGCCGAGCGGCTTCGAGGCATGTTCGCCGTCGCGATCTGGGACTCCCGGCGCCGTCGGCTCGTGCTCGCACGCGACCGGTTCGGCATCAAGCCGCTCTACTACCGGGACGAGGCCGGTGAGCTCGCGTTCGCGTCCGAGCTACGCGCGCTCCCCCGCGGCGAAGTCGACCCGGACGCGCTCGAGGCGTTTCTCGCCTTCAACTCGGTGCCGGCGCCGTACTCGATCTTCAGCGGGACGAGGAAGCTCCCCGCGGGGCACCTCCTGGTCTGGCAGGACGGCGAGACGCGCGTCGAGCGGTACGCACGGCCGGCCCCGGCCGAGGTGCGCGACGAGGATCCCGCCGAGCTCGCCGAGGAGCTGCGCGCGCGCCTACGGGATTCCGTGCGTGCGCACCTGATCGCCGACGTCCCGGTCGGCGTGCTGCTTTCGGGCGGAGTGGACTCGTCGCTGCTCGCGGCGCTGGCCGCACAGGAGAGCGGCGAAGCGGTGCACACGTTCTCGATCGGCTTCGAGGAGCGCTCGTTCGACGAGCTCGACGATGCCCGCTCGGTCGCGTCCATGTACGGGACCCGCCACGAGGAGCTGACGCTCCGGCCCGACGCTGCGCTCCTGCTGCCGCGGCTCGCGGAGACCTTCGACGAGCCGTTCGCCGACTCGTCGGCGCTTCCGACCTACCTCGTCTCCGAACTGGCCGCGCGGCATGTCAAGGTCGCGCTCTCGGGAGAGGGCGGCGACGAGCTCTTCGGCGGCTACTACACCTACGCCGCGGATCTCCTCGCGCTCCGCGTCGGCCGCTTCGCCCCGGGGGTGAGGCCCCTGGTGGAGCGGCTGCCCAGCTCGAGCCGCCGGGCGAGCTTCGACTACAAGGCGAAGCGATTCGTGCGGGGCGCCGGCCTGCCGCCGCTCGAGCGCCACCACGCCTGGAAGGAGATCTTCTCGCCTGATCTCCGCGCCGAGCTGACCGGCAGGCGCAACGGGTTCGATCCTGTCGACCTCCTGCGCGACCGCTTCGCCGAGACCGAGGGCGCCGAGCTGCTCACGCGCCTGCAGGACGTCGACCTCGGTACCTACCTCGTCGACGACTTGCTCGTGAAGACGGACCGGGCGTCGATGGCGCACTCGCTCGAGGCGCGCGTGCCGTATCTCGATCCCGTGGTTGCCGGTCTCGCGCTCGCGCTGCCGACGCGGCTCAAGGTGCGCGGGCTCAGAAAGAAGGTGCTGCTGAGAAAGGCCGCCGCGCCCCTGCTGCCCCGGCGGATCGTCTACGGGCGCAAGCGCGGATTCTCGATCCCCGCCGCGCGCCTGGCTCCGCGGCGAGCTCGAGCCCTTCGCGCGGGACGTGCTAGCCCCGGACACACTGCGCCGCCAGGGCTACTTCCGCCCCGACCCGGTCACGCGGCTGATCGACCGACACGTCGCAGGCGAGGAGGATCTCTCGCGCCAGCTCTGGGGGCTGCTCGCCTTCACCCTCTGGCACGAGCACCACGTCGAACGCACGCCCGGCCCGCTCCGCGAGCCGCGACTCGCCGAAGCCGTCGCTTGAGCGACCTGCCGCCGTTCGAGCTCGGGTACGCCCGAACCGAGCTGCGCCGCAGGCTAGTCGAGGCGGTGCTCGCCGGCAGGAAGACTGCGACCGCAGGCCTCGCCGAGTCGGACGAGCCGGAGGACCGGCCCGGCGAGCGCTACGCGCTGCTCGGCTACGACGACGAGCCGGTCGCCGTCTTGGAGGTCACCGAGGCGCGGGTGATCCCCGCCTCGGAGGTGGACGAGCCGTTCGCCCGCGACGAAGGCGAGGGCTTCGAGACGGTCGAGGACTGGCGTATTGCCCACGAGCGCTTCTTCGAGCAGACGATCGAGCCCGACACGCGTATCGAGGCCGTCCGCTTCCGGCTCGTGGACGAAGACTGATGCGGGTCTGGATGGACATGACCGCGCCGGCCCACGTGCTCGTGTTCCGGCCGCTGATCCGGATCCTGCGCGAGCGAGGCGACGAGGTCGAGATCACTGCCCGCGACTACGCGCAGACGCTGCAGCTGCTCGAGCTTCACGGGATCGAGGCGGAGGTGTTCGGCAGCCACGGCGGCAGGTCGCGGCTCGGCAAGGCCCGTTCGCTCACGTCGAGGCTCGGCCGCCTTCGCGGCTGGGCGAAGGGCCGGGACTTCGACGCAGCCCTCGCCCACGGCTCCCACGAGCTGACGATCACCGCGCGGCGGCTCGGCATCCCCAGCTCGACGACCTTCGACTACGAGTTCGCCTGGCTTCAGCACCAGCTCGGCCTCAGGGCGGCGACGTTCGTCGTCGTCCCCGACGCGATTCCACCCGAGCGGCTGCGGCGGTACGGCGTCAGGGCACCGAAGCTGCGCCGGTATCCGGGTCTGAAGGAGGAGTACTACCTCTCCGAGTTCGAGCCCAACGGCTCCGTGCTCGACGAGCTCGGGCTCGACGCCGAGCGGACGCTCGTGGTCGTCCGGACGCCGCCCGACGTCTCGCTCTACCACCGCACCTCGAACCCGCTCTTCCCGCAGGTGCTCGACCACCTCGGGCACCAGGAGGGCGTCCAGGTCGTCGTCCTGCCGCGAACCGCCGAGCAGGGCGCGTACGTCCGGAGCCTCGAGCTCCCGGCAGTCGTCGTCCCCGAACGCGCAGTGGACGCTCAGAGCCTGATCGGCCTCTCCGACCTCGTCGTCTCGGCCGGCGGGACGATGAACCGCGAGGCGGCGGCGCTCGGCGTCCCGGTCTATACGACGTTCGGCGGCCGGCTGGGCGGCGTCGACGAGGAGCTGATCCGGCAGAAGCGCCTGGTGCCGATCACGGACCCGCGCGCGCTCGTCGTCTCGAAGCGCGAATCAGGTGCGGCGACTCGGGTCCGCCGCGACCCCGCCGAGATGCTCGAGCTGCTGCTTCCGGTCTAGCGGCTTCCGTTTCGGCACCCGCACCATCGTGGAGAGCCGCGAGACGGCTTCGAGTGTCTCGCCCTCCTCGACGAGGCGCTCCAGCTCGGCCAGCTCCTCGTCGAGCCACTCGGCGACGATCGGGGCGCGGCGGGCGCGTGAGATCTTCGCGTGGGCGGTCGGGGCGATCTCCTCGTCCGGGCCCCAGAGCTCCTCGTGCAGCTTCTCCCCTGCCCGCACGCCGATGAAGTCGATCGGGATGTCGCGTTCGGGCTCGCGGCCCGAGAGCCGGATCATGTCGCGCGCCAGGTCGAGGATCCCGACCGGGTCGCCCATGTCCAGGACGAAGATCTCCCCGCGGCCTCCGATCGATCCGGCCTGCACGACGAGCGACGCCGCCTCCGGGATCGTCATGAAGTAGCGCGTCATGTCCGGGTGCGTGATCGTCACCGGGCCGCCGTTCGCGATCTGGCGCCGGAAGATCGTGATCACGCTGCCGGCGGAGCCGAGCACGTTGCCGAAGCGGACGGCCATGAACCGCGTCCCGACGTCCTCGCGGCAGCCGTACGCCTCGGTGATCCACTCGGCGAGCGCCTTGCACTGGCCGTAGACGGCCTTCGGGTTCAGCGCCTTGTCGGTCGAGACGAGCACGAAGCGCTTGGCGCCGAACCGGACAGCCGTGTCGGCGACGACCTTCGTCCCCAGCACGTTGTTGCGGATCGACTCGAGCGGGTTCGCCTCCATCAGCGGGACGTGCTTGTAGGCCGCGGCGTGGAAGACGACCCCGGGCCGGTAGCGCTCGAAGACCTGCGCCAGCTTTCTCCGGTTGGACACGTCGGCGAGGACCGGGATGGTGGCCGTGAACTGCCGCTCGTCGACGAGCTCGCGCTCGATCTCGAAGAGCGGCGTCTCGCCCTGGTCGAGGAGGATCAGTCGCGCCGGGTTCGCCCGCGAGATCTGCCGGCAGAGCTCGGAGCCGATCGAGCCGCCTGCGCCGGTGACCAGCACGGTCTCGCCCTGGAGGTAGGACGAGATCGCCTCGAGGTCGACCTCGACGGGCTCGCGTCCGAGGACGTCCTCAACCTGCACGGGCCGGATCTGGGCGGCGAGGTTGTCCTCGTCGGCGATCAGCTCGTAGAGGCCGGGGAGCGTCTTCACCGGCACGCCTTCCTTGCGCGCGACCTCGACGACGCGCTGCCGCTGCTCGCCCGAAGCCGACGGGATCGCGATCAGGAGCTCGTCCGGCCGGTTGTCTCGCAGCACGTGCGGCAGCTCGTCCGACGTCCCGAGCACGCGGACACCGTGAACGCGAAGGTTCTTCTTGCGCGGGTCGTCGTCGACGATCCCGATCGGCGTGTAGCCGAGCTGGCGCGACCGCTGCATCTCCTTGATCACCAGCTGACCTGCATCGCCGGCGCCGACCACGATCACTTCCTTGCCGCGGGCGACGAGCCGCGACGCCGAGGGCCGCTCGAAGATGCTCCGTGCGAGCAGGCGCGACCCGGCGACGAGGCCGAGGAGCAACACGCCGTCCATCAGCGCGACGCCTCGCGGCAGCCGGCGCTCGAACGGATCGATGAAGTAGATCGCGTACGCCGCGATCACCGAGGCGACGACGACGCCGAGGGCTGCCCGCCACATGTCCCTCGTGGACACGTAGCGCCACCAGCGGTTGTAGAACCCGAAGGCGATGAAGACGGCGAGCTTGATCGCGACGACGATCGCGACCGTCGTCCAGAGGCCGTCGCGGAAGTTCTCCGGGACGTCGAAGTCGAAGCGCAGCTGGAAGGCGAGCCACCAGGCGAGCGCGATCAGCCCCGCGTCGGCCGCGATCTGCCACAACCTATGACGGTTGACCGGCAGCATCAGCTGACCGGCGCGCCGACGGCCGAACGGACGGTCTCGACCACGCGCTCCTGAACCTGCGGCGCGATGCCCGGCCACAGCGGCACCGAGAAGTTCTCGGCGGCGGCGCGCTCGGTCTCCGGCAGCGATCCGGGCTCGTAGCCGAGGAAGCGCAGCGCGGGCTGGAGATGGAGCGGCGTGGCGTAGTAGGTGGCGGAGGCGATCTCGGCGGCGCTCAGGGCATCGCGGATCCGATCCCGCTCGGGCGAACGCGAGACGATCAGGTGGTAGACGTGGCCGGGCTCGTCCTCCGGCAGCTCGACCAGGTCGCCGAGGCCGAGCTCGGCATACCGAGCGGCGGCCTCGCGCCGGCCGCGCGTCCACTCGTCGAGATGCTCGAGGAAGACGCGCAGGAACGCAGCCTGGAGCTCGTCGAGGCGCGAGTTGTAGCCGACGAAGTCGAAGGTGATCTTGTCGCGGGAGCCGTGGAAGGCGAGCATGCGGATCCTCTCCGCGAGGTCTTCGTCGTTGGCGGTCACCAACCCTCCGTCCCCGAGGCAGAAGAGGTTCTTCGTCGGGTAGAAGCTGAACGTCGAGGCGATGCCCTTCTGCGCGATGCCGGGCGCGCCGAAGGCCTGGGCGGCGTCCTCGATCAGCGGGACGCCGAGCGAGGCGAGCTCGGCCATCGGCGCAGGTCGGCCGAACAGGTGGACGGGCATGATCGCCTTCGTCCGGTCGGTGATCCGGCCGGAGACGTCCTCCGGGTCGAGGTTCAGCGTCGCGGCGTCGATGTCCGCGAAGACCGGCGTGGCGCCGCGCCGGGCAATCGACTCGGCGGTGGCGTAGAACGTGAACGCCGGGCAGATCACCTCGTCGCCGGGCCCGATCCCCATCGCGTCGAGCACGAGCACGAGCGCATCGGTGCCGTTCGCGACCCCGACTGCGCGCTTGACCCCGAGGTAGGCGGCCGCCTCCTCCTCGAACGCCTTCACGTTCGGGCCGCGGATGAACTGGGCGGACTCGAGGACCCCCTCGAACCGGCTCCGCAGCTCCTCCGTCAGCGGCGCGTACTGCGCCTGGACGTCAACCAGCGGGATCTTCGGCACGGCGGTCAATCCTAGCCCCTCGCCTATGACGCCAGATCCCGGCCGCGACGAGCAGGAGAATCACCCCGGCGACGACGTATTCCGCGTACCGGAAGCTGTGGTGGAAGTCCTCCCACTGGGAGCCGGCAGCCCAGCCGGCGCCCGCGAACGCGAACGCCCAGACGACGGAGCCGGGGATCGTCAGCAGCGTGTAGCGCCCGAGCGGCATGCGGAAGACGCCTGCCGGGATCGCGATGAACGAGCGCACGACCGGCGTCACCCGGCCGACCGCGACCGCCCAGTCGCCGAAGCGGTCGAACCACGCCTCGGCCCGATTCAGGGTGTGCGGCGTGACGTGCAGCCAACGTCCGCGCCGCTCGACGAACGGCCGTCCGCCGTAGTACCCGATCGCCCAGCCGGCGATCGAGCCGAGGATGTAGCCGAGCGCGCCGGCGGAGGCCATTGCGACGTACGCCCAGAGCTCGGACTCGATCGGCTCGCCGAACAGCACGACGCTCTGCCCGGCGAACGCACCGGCCGCGACCGCTCCGGCGTAGACCATCACGAGCTCGCTGGCGGCTGGCAGCACGGCGTCAACGAACATCAAGACGAACACGGCGTAGATCCCGTGGTCGCCGATGAGCTCGGTCAGCGCATCGGTGACCGAAGAGAGGATGGAGGCCGCCGGCACGGCCCCGAAGTCTAGGAGCGCTATCGGCGTCTCACTCGGAACGAGCGCGCAAGCTCGGCGCGGCCCACGGAGTTCGTCGTCACGACGCGAGCCACGTACGTGCCCGAGAAAACCGGCTTCCCGTTCGGGTACTTGCCGTTCCAGAGGACGACGGTCTTGCCGGCGCGGGCGTTGAAGTTCCTCACGACGCGGAGGAGCTGTCCCGTCTTGGATGTGATCGTGACGCTGACGCGCGCCGGGCGGGTGAGCGTGAAGCCGATCAGGAGCCGGCCGCCGCGCTTCCGTCCGACGGTCAGGCGGGACGGCTGGACGGAGATGAACCCGAGCGTGTTGTTGAGGCTGAACGAGCGCTCGGCGTTCGAGCGGCGCCCCTCGGCGTCCACGGCGGTGATCGACCAGCGGTAGCGCCCCTCGGGCTCGGCGGCGCCGGCCCGGTTCGACCGGGTGCCGCCGGCGAACGCGAACTTGTAGAGGCCGGGCTTGCGCTCACCCGAGTCGATCGTGCGGGCGACGCCGTCGGGCCCGGTCAGGGTCGCCGTGACCGTCGACGGCTTGACGATCTTGTACTCGAGCCGCTGCCGGTCGCCGGCGCCGTCGCCGTTCGGCGAGAACGACGGCTCCGTCGCGGGCGCGTGCACGCCGTAGTACATGACCAGGAGCGCCTCCGAGACGAGCCGCTCGCCGCCGTTGTCGGACGGACGGCTGAGGAGCTCGCCGCCGAACGCCATCGTCGAGGAGCCGCCCGCGTCGAGCGCGGAGGCCGTGACCACCCCAAGCCGAGCCATCGTCTGCGCGAGCTCGAAGTTCGTCATCCCGGAGGAGTAGCCGGGCCGGCGTCCGTCGACCACGAGCATCACGATCCGCCCGTCAGACCGCTGTCCCACCGCTGTCCGCGGGTGACGCCGGTTGAGGTGGTAGGTGCCGAAATCCTCGGCGGGCCGGAAGATCGGACGGCCCTGGCGGATCAGCTCGGGGCCGCCGCCCAGCGCTTCGGGGACGTCCCGCCATTCCGGCCGAAGGACGAGCCGGACGCTGACGGTGTCCGCGGTCACCGCTTCGACGGCCATCCGCTGGGCCTGCGTTCCTCGCGCCGCCAGCACGGCGCCGCCGGGCGGGATCGCCGTCCCGCCGCGCCGGTTCTCGGAGACGAACCCGACCAGGTCGGCGTTCGGCGTCGCGGACGGGAACGGCGACAGCACTGCCTCGAACACCCCGTTCCCCGACGGCGTCGTGGAGCCGTAGGACGGCGTGTAGAGGGTCGTCCCGTTGGCCCCCGGAGGCCGGTTGACGAGCTGGATCGGCCGGCGCGGGCCCGAGCCCTGCCAGGTGCCCAGCATCGCGATCCGGTCGACGCGGAGGTTCCCGGCAACGTCGACGCCGAGCATCGATCGCTTCGGGTGCGGCGTCGTGCGCAGGACGCCGTCCTGGATCAGCCCGCTCGAAGGGATGCCGTCGGCCCAGGTGAAGAGGTCGCCGTTGACGCCCGCAACCGTCGCGCTCGCCTCGGCGCGCCGCTGCATCGACGTGACGCGCTCGCGGCCGAGCGCCGCGCCGTTCGAGAGCACCGGCTTGAGCCCGTAGAGCCCACCGGCCGGCTTCGGCGCCGTGAGGATGTGCATGGCCTGCGGGCCGAAGCGGGTGAACTGGAGCCGCTTCTCGTAGGTGACGCCGGGCATCAGCAGCTGCTGCGCCCCCGCCGCCGGAGAAGCAAAAATGCCTGCGAGCAGGCCGAAAAGAATCGCCTTCCTCAGCATGGACCCCGGCTGAGGCTATCGAAGAAGGGTGAATGGCAAGGCCGCCTTTACACCATTCGTACACGGGTAGTGTGCGGGGGTGGAACAGGCGATCGAAGTTCGCGGCCTGGTTCGCGAGTTCAAGGGCGGAATTCATGCGGTTGCAGGAATCGACCTCGACGTCGCACCGGGCGAGATCTACGGCTTCCTCGGCCCGAACGGCGCCGGCAAGTCGACGACCGTGCACATGCTCACGACGCTGCTCCCGCCGACGGCGGGAACCGCGAAGGTCGGAGGGCACGACATCGTGGCGGAGGGGCCGGCCGTGCGGAGGACGATCGGCGCGGCGCTCCAGGAGGCGGCACTCGACCCGCTCCTGACCGGCCGCGAGCATCTCAAGCTCCAGCTCGCGCTCCACGGGGTTCCGCGGGGCGAGCGGGACCGCCGCACGGACCGGCTCCTCGAGCGCGTCGGCCTGCGGCTGGCTGCCGACCGGAAGATCGGTGGCTACTCGGGCGGGATGAAGCGGCGCCTCGACCTCGCGCTCGCGCTCGCGCACCACCCGCGGATCCTGTTCCTGGACGAGCCGACCACCGGGCTCGACCCGCAGAGCCGCAGCGCGCTCTGGGACGAGGTCGTGCGTCTCAAGCGGGACGAGGGCGTGACGGTCTTCCTGACGACGCAGTACCTCGAGGAGGCCGACGTGCTCGCCGACCGGGTCGGGATCATCGACCACGGCAAGATCGTCGCCGAGGGGACGCCGGCGGCGCTGAAGGCGGAGATCGGCCGGCCGACGGTCGAGGCGGTCCCGACCGAGGAGACGGAGCCGGCCAGGCTCGAGGAGATCTTCGGGCGCTTCGGAGAGCTGCAGCCGTCGACCGCAGGCGTGGCCGTTCGCCTGGACGGCAAGGGCGGGCTCGCCGACGTCGTGCGCGCGCTCGACTCGGCGAACGTGACCGTCACCGCGCTCCAGCTGCACGCACCGACGCTCGACGACGTGTTCCTGGCGAAGACCGGCCGCTCGCTCGAGGGCGAAGAGGAGCCATTGGAAGGAGACCCGGCTCCCGCTTGAGCCTCGCGTCGCAGGTTCTCCATTTGGCGCGCCGGTCGGTGATCCGGACGCTCCGCCAGCCCGCCAACTGGATTACCCCGCTCATCTTCCCGCTCGCTCTGATGGCCGTGAACTCGGGCGGCCTCCAGGCGGCGACGAGCCTGCCGGGCTTCCCGACCGACTCGTACGTCGCGTTCTTCCTCGCCTTTCCGTTCATCCAGGGCGCGCTCTTCTCGACCGTGAACGCGGGGGTCGACCTGGCGCGCGACATCCAGACCGGGTTCCTGAACCGGCTGGCGCTCACACCGATGCAGAGCACCGCGCTGCTCGTCGGTCACCTGGGCGGGGTGATCGTGATGGGCGTCGTGCAGGCTGCGTGGTACCTGAGCGTCGGGCTGCTGATCGGCGTCCGGATCGAGACCGGCCCGCTCGGAATGCTCGTGATCTTCGTGCTCGCTGTGCTGATCGTGACCGCCTTCGGCTCGTTCGGCGCGCTCGCCGCCCTCCGCACCGGCTCGACCGAGGCGGTGCACAGCCTCTTCCCGGTCTTCTTCGTCTTCCTGTTCATCTCGTCGATGAACCTGCCGCGGAACCTGATCGAGACGGAGTGGTTCCAGGTCGCGGCGTCGGCGAACCCGGTCTCGTACCTGATCGAGGCGATCCGGAGCCTCGTGATCGAGGGGTGGAACGAGGAGGCTCTGGCGCTCGGGTTCGCGATCGTGATCGGCCTTGCGATCGTCGGGCTCACGCTCTCCTCACTCTCGCTGCGGACGAGGCTGGCGCGGACATGAGGAGCGTCGTCAGCGTGGCGCTCGCCGTCGGCTGGCGGATGCTGCACAACAACTTCACGACCCCGTCTCTGCTGATCCCCGGGATCGCGTTCCCGATGTTCTTCTTCGTCGCGTTCGCGGGTGGGCTCTCGCGGGTGAACGACGTGCCGGGCTTCCAGTTTCCGGTCGGCTACACGGCGTTCCAGTTCGTCTTCGTGCTGCTCCAGTCCGCGGCATTTGCAGGCGTTTTCACCGGCTTCGGAATCGTGCGCGACTTCGAGACCGGGTTCGCCAGGCGCCTCATGGTGGCAGCGCCCGACCGGCGGGGCATCCTGCTCGGCTACGGGATCGGCGCGATCGGGCGCTGGGCGGTGACGGCGCTCGTCCTGACCTCGGTCGCGATGCTCGCCGGGATGGAGGTCGGCGGAAACGGCGTCGACGTGTTCGCCCTCTACACGCTCGCCGCGCTCGTCAACGTCATCGGGCTGCTGTGGTCCGCCGGAGTGGCGATGCGCTTCCGGACGCTGCAGGCCGCGCCCTTCATGCAGCTGCCGGTTTTCCTCTCGCTCTTCTTCGCGCCGGTCTTCGTGCCGGTCGAGCTCCTGGCGGGCTGGCTGCAGACGATCGCGCACCTGAACCCCGTGACGCTGATGCTCGCGGCGGGCCGGAGCCTGATCGCCGGACAGCCGGCGCACATCGTCGGCGCGTACGGCGCGGCCCTTGCGCTGATCGCCTTGTTCTCCGTCTGGGCGCTGCGCGGCCTCCGCCGGGCCGAGGCTGCGGGCGGCGGCTAGGCCTACAGTGGCTGCATGAACGTTCGCACCGTGCTGTTCGGGCTCGGAACGGTCACCGGCATCGCCTACCTGGTGATCGGCGTGCTCGGAGCTTGGTGGCCCGGACACTGGGACGACGCGGCCGCCGGCGACCAGATCATGTGGGGCGCCCTCCTCGTCGGGGGCGGCGTGGCGGTGCTCGCCGGGCTCCGGATCATCGACCGCTCTCCTCGCTGGGGCGCGATCCTCATTGGAGTAGGCGCAGTCGCCGGCGCTCTCGTGATCTTCTGGACGGTGATCGTGCTCGTCGTGGCAGTCACGCTTGCCGTCCTGGGCGTGGTTTACGCCCGGCGGCTCGCCGAGCCCTCGAGCGCGTCGGACACACGCGCCTGAAACGCAGCGACCAGCTGCTCGCTCTCGGGTAGAAGCCGTCCAGCGGGGAGTGCGCCCGAGCCGGCGCCGCGCTGGACCGACTCGATGAGGCGTACGTCCTCCCGCCCGACCTGGTCATCGAACTCGAGGAACTCTGCGATCCACGTGTCCTCCTCGTCCGGGGCGAAGAAGTAGTCGAGGATCCGGCGGGTCCGGTCGGGCGCGAGCGGCAGGATCGGGCCGATCGAGAGGTTCGGCCTGCCCGGGAAGACGTTGATGCCGGTGTTCGGCCAGAGAAGGTGGAACTGGCCCTCGGGGAGCGGCGCGCCGCTCGGGTCCTTCAGCCGCCCGAACTGGCTCAGGTGCCAGGGCCTCCGCTCGAGCCGGTACTCGCCGGGCGAGGTCTCGACCATCGCCGAGAAGCCCGGATGAGCGACCGCGCAGTGGTAGCACTCGAGGAAGTTCTCGGTCGCGATCTTCCAGTTCGCCGCGACCTCCCAGTCGACGCGGTGGTGAAAGGCGACGGCGTCGACGTCGATCCCACCCTCGGCGAGCATCGCAGGAACCTCACCGAGCACCTCCTCGAGCGGCGGCGCCTCGCCGTCGAGGTTGACGAACCGGAACGGCCCCCAGGCCCCGAGGCGGATCTCGACGAGGCCGAGGTCGTCAGTGCCGCCGAGCTCCTCCGACCGCGGCGCCGACCGCAGCGAGCCGTCGAGCCCGTACGTCCAGGCGTGGTACGCGCACTGGAGCGTCTTCCGGTTCCCGGCCTCCTCCACGACGACGGAGCCTCGGTGCCGGCAGACGTTGACGAACGCGCGCTCGGCACCGTCCACGTCGCGTACGACGACGACCGGAACGCGACCCGCCCAGCCGGGCACGACGTTGTGCTCCCCGAGGAGGCCGACGTACTGCCAGCTCCGCCGCGAAGATCGCTTCCTCCTCGCGCTCGAGCACCGCGGGATCGCGGTACCAGGACCAAGGCGTGGTCGTTCCGGCCATCTTGCGCGCGCTCTGCTCCACGGACACGATGGTCGCATGAGCGCGACCGAGCCGGAGCCGGTCATTTACCGCACCGAGGTGCTGGGTATCATCGGTGCGCTGGCCGACCTGGTCGTCGAGGTGCGCAGGATCAAGGAGTTACTGGAGGACGATGAGGCGGAAGAGGACGAAGGCGGAGCTTGACCGCATCCGCCGGAGGGCGGAGGACCACCCACGAGTCCGCCTCCTCCGGGAGCTGGAGGCCAGAGGATGGGCCGAACTCGAAGCCCGGGGTTTGACCCCTGACCAGAGGAAGCTCCGAGATCTCTACCTGGAGACGAGGGCGAGCCGTTAGGTCAGAAACGACGGCCGATCGTCCAGGGCCGTTGCTCGATCACCCCGGTTGTGGCTCGTAGTCCGCCGGCGGCTCGAAGAACGTCACGAGGTTGCCGTCGTGGTCGGTGACCGCGAACTCGCGGAAGCCCCACGGCTTCTCCTCGAGCCGAGGCGTTCGGGTGGACGATCCCCTCGGCCTGGCACTGCTCGTAGAGCGCGTCGATTCCCCGGACACCGACGCGGATCATCGTGTCCGACTTCTCGGGCGGGATCCCGCTCGGTCCCCAGAAGTGGATCCAGGTCTCGCCGCGCCCGACGATTCCGTACTCGTTCTCGGTGTGGAAGATCGTGAAGCCGAGCCGGTCGCGATACCAGGCCGCGCTCCCCTCGATGTCGCGCGCCGGGATGATCGGTACCGCCGAGATGAACTCGATGCTCAAGTCAAGAACGACGGCGGGTCGTCCATGACCCCGTCCGCGATCAGCGCGATCACGTAGCCGAGGATCAGCAGGACGCCGGTCGCCAGATGGAGCTGGATGTTCTTTCCCATCGCAGGCATCAGGGCGTACGGCTGGTCGTAGAAGGACTTGAGCGCCCGGTAGACGGGGAGAGCGAGCGGCGCGGCCGCGAGGGCGATGATCGCCGGTCGGACGATCCAGCCTGCAACGGCGAACACGACGATCAGTGCGAAGGTCAGCGCGACAGCGGCGGCGTACCCAGTGACGATGACGTCCTTCGAGAACCGCACCGGCAGCGTGCGCTTCCCCGCCGCGGCGTCGGCCGGGCGGTCAGGCACCTCGTTCACGTAGAGCACGAGGGCGATCAGGATCCCGACCGGGATCGAGGCGAGCAGCGGCTCGAGATCGAACTCCTGCGCCTGGACGTAGTAGGCGCCCAAGGCCATGATCGGGCCGAAGCCGAGGAAGACGTCGATCTCGCCGAGCCCGCGGTGAACGAGCTTGAGTGGCGGCGCTGTGTAGAAGACGCTAAGGAGCGCACCGGCGATGCCGAGCCAGAGCAGGTCCCAACCGCGCGTCGCCGCGAGGTAGACCCCGATCCCGATCCCCACCGCGTAGAACCCGGCCGCGAGCAGCGTGATGTCGCGCAGCGACAGCAGGCCGTAGTGGACGACGCGCGATCCGCCGCTGAACTGCGTGGGATTGACGTTCGCTGCGTCGGCACCGCTAGTCGTGTCGAAGATGTCGTTCGCGACATTGAGGCCGAGGTGGATGCAGGCGCCTCCCACGAGCGTCAGGAGCGCGAGCCACCAGCTGAACCCGTTCGTCCAGGCCGCGACCGCGATGCCGAGGAGGATCGGCACGAAGGTAGCGGTCAGGAACGGCAACCGAGTCGCGCGGAGGAAGAGCCAGCCGAACGCGAGCTTCGGCTTCACCTCACGACCGGTCTCCTCGGAAACGCGCTCCAGATAACGCTTCGCCTGTGGGACCCCGCGCTCGGAGTACTCGAAGAACGACATCTCATCCTCGTCCCAGTGCTGGACGTCCTCCGGCGAGAACTCGAGCCCGCCCTCCGTCCGCCTCAGCGGCCCCCAGAGCGAGACGTAGCGCCGCTCGTCGTAGCCGACGCCCGGCTGGGGGCGGATATGGCTGAAGACCACGTTGACCCGCTCCCCCTGCGGCGGTTGTGCGTCGCCGGCGACGGCCCGCAGCGAGACGATCCCGCGCGTCTCGTCGACCTCGAAGTCGCTCGCGACCGACATCGGATAGCCGTCGGCGTCGACGTAGGCGATCACCGCGTGGCCGAAACGCTCCTCGAGCCTGGCGATCAGCTCCGGCGTCGGTTTCATGCGAGCACCGGGTCGACGTGGAAGACCTGAGGCGGCCGGTCGGTTCGTCCGTCCTCCCAGAGGAACGCCTTCCGGGGCCGGATCTCGATCACCGAGCGCTCGAAGAAGAGCGGAAGCGCGACGCGCTTGCCGAGGAAGAAGTCGATGGCCGGCTCCTTCTTCCGCCAGAGGGGAAGCACGCGCTCCCAGCCGGCGTGGAGGTTCGAGTCGTCGACCTCGGCGTCGCCCTGGATCGTCGCCCGGGCGATCTGGCCGGGCTCGAGCGCAGCCGGGTCGGTGATCGAGAGCGAAACCTTCGGATTGGCCTTGATGTGCTCGAGCTTCTTCGAGAAGAGGATGCTCGAGGTGAGGTAGATCAACTCCCCGTCGTAGAGCGGGATCAACGGATGCGTCACCGGGCGACCCGAGGGGTCGACGACCGTGAGCTCGCTCACGAGCGCTGTTTCGAGCAGTGCTTCGACCGGTTCCGGAAGGATCCCCATCGTGCTGGACGATATATCCCTAGCTTCGCCTCTCGACCACGATGTGCGTCAGCGCCTCGAGCTCCGGACGGTGCGCGGTCCGTTCGAGATGCGAGCGCGCCTCCGCGGCGTAGCGCAGTGCGATCTCGCGGGCCCGTTCCAGGGCGCCAGTCTGCGCGACACGGACGAGCGCGCCCTCGAGCGAGCCGCCGGCCAGCGCCTCGCGCACGACCGTGTCCTCACGGGCGGCGAAGATCAACGGCAGGGTCGGCGTGCCCTCCCGGAGGTCGTTCCCGGCGAGCTTCCCGGTCTCGATCGTGGTGCCGGTGCAGTCGAGGATGTCGTCGGCGATCTGGAACGCGATCCCGAGCGCGAGCCCGAAGCGGCCGATCGCCTCGTCGCGGCTCCCGAGCAGGCACGCGGCGCGGAAGAGCTCCGCCGTCTTGAGCGTGCAACGCCGGAGGTACTCCTCGTCGGTTGTCTCCGGCTTGTGAGCCTGCCCGTGCTGGATCGCCTCGCCCCGCACGAGAGCGAGCGCGGCGGCGGCGAGCAGCTGGACGCCCTCCGCGTCGCCCGTCGCAGAGAGCTCCGAGAACGCCCGCGCATAGAGGTAGTCGCCCGTGGTGCGGGCACCGACCGAGCCGTGCGTGCGCCACGCGGTCTCGTGACCGCGGCGCAGCGCCGCCCGGTCGATCATGTCGTCGTGGACGAGGCTCGCCATGTGGACGAGCTCGACCGCGGCTCCGGCGGGCAGCGGGTCGCGACCGTCGCGGGCGGTAAGGAAGACGAGCAGCGGCCGCAGCCGCTTCCCGCCGGCCGCGAGCGCCTGGGCGCCGGCCTCCGCGACCGTGCCTGGATGGCTCGCGACAGACTCGCGAAGGCGATCCTCCAGCGCGGCCATGAAGGCGTCGAGCCCGGGAGCCTCCTCGACGGCGGCGAGCGCCGGGCGGGTCACCTGGCTTCCCCGACGACAAGGACGACGATGCCGCCGCCGAGCAAGCGGTGTACGACCGGGTGGAAGCCGGCAGCGCGCACTCGATCGGCGAGCTCGGCCGGGCCGGGGAACCGTCGCACGCTGGCCGGGAGGTAGCTGTAGGCGCCGCCGCCGGGGATCACCTTGCCGACGATCGGAACGAGCCCGTCGAACCACGCCTTGTAGAAGAGAGCAAGCGGGCCTCTCGGCTGCACGATCTCGAGGATCGCCAGCCTGCCGCCCGGCTTGACGACCCGCCTGAGCTCCCGCAGCGCCAGATCGAGATCCTCGACGTTTCGCACCCCGAACCCGACTGTCGCCGTGTCGAAGGAGCCGTCCACGAAGGGCAGGCGAAGCAGGTCTCCGTCGATCCAGTCGATCTCCGATGACTTGCGACGAGCTCGCTCGAGCATTGCCTCGGAGAAGTCGAGGCCGGTCACGACCCCACCCGCCGAGCTGGCCGCCAGCGCGAGGTCGCCGGTCCCGCAGCACGCATCGAGCACCCTGTCCCCCTCGGCGACCACGGCGTCGGCGGCAAGCCGCCGCCACCGTCGGTCGAGACCCGCCGTCATCGCGTGGTTCATGGCGTCGTAGACCGGTGCGATCCGGTCGAACATCGTCCGGACGCCGTCGGCCGGGAGGTGACCGGTCCGCGCCGTCACCGGATCTATCCGCCGGACGGGCCCTTGGAGGCCTCGAGGAAGGCCGCGATCTGTCCCAGCTGCTCCTCGCTCAGCGTCTCGCCGTAGACCGGCATCACCTGGTTGCCGAACTCCCGCGGATTGGAGATGTACGCCTCCAGCCGCGCCGCGTCCATCTCGTTTCCGACTGCGGACAGGTCGGGCGCGCCGAGGTTCGCGACGCCGGAGCCCAGGTAGATGTGGCAGTTCGTGCAGCCGGACTCGGCGAAGAGCTGGGCACCCTCCTGCGCCTCGCCCTCGGGGATGTTGTTCTCCTCGATCCAGCGGGCCACGTCGCCCGTCGCGCCGGTGCCCTCCTCCGCGACCGCGCCCTTATAGGTCAGGACGCCCATCGTCGCGATGGTCAGGAGCGCCGCGATCATGGCCACCGGCCGCCGGGAGAGCCGTCGCTCCTGCCGCCTGTCGAGGAACGGGAGCGCCAGCAGCAGGATCAGCGCGATCGTCGGAATCCCGACCGTGCCGAGCACGACCGAGTCCGGCCACTTGAAGATCCGGAGCAGGTAGAAGAGGAAGTAGAAGTACCAGTCGGGCCGCGGGATGAAGCTCGTGGTGCCGGGGTCGGCCTTCTCCTCGTAGAGCACGCCGAGCCGGCCCGAGCCCGACGCACCTTCCGGATCCGTCGCCTCCTCGGCCGTGAAGTACCACACGCAGGCGAGCCCGACAATGACCGTGACCACGACGAGGCTCATCACCGTGTCGTGGAACATCGCGTACGGGAAGAACGGCTTCCCGCGGGTCTCGACGTCCTCCTTGTACCGCTTGAACTGCGCGCGGCGTTCGTCCTGCGCGCTACTCACTTCGCGGCCTCCCCCCACGCGGGCGGGGGCTGAGCAGCCCTCCGTCGCCGGTCGGCTGCGGCTCCGTCCGCTCGCGGCCCGCCTCCTCCTCCGACCACGGCGGCGAGACCACGCCGAGCCGGACGACGAGGTAGAGGTGCAGGAAGATCAAGCCGATGAGCGCCCCGGGGAGAAGGAGCATGTGCGTGGCGTAAAAGATCGTCAGCGTGTTCCCGCCGATCTCGTCACCCCCGCGTAAGAACTGTGCGAGGAACGGGCCGACGAACGGCCCCGTCCCGTTCAGGTTGATGCCGACCACGGTCGCCCAGTACGCCGTCTGATCCCATGGGAGCAGGTAGCCCGTGAACCCCATGAGCAGCGCCAGCGGCAGGATGAGCACGCCGACCAGCCAGTTCAACTCCCTCGGATACTTGTACGCGCCGAAGAGGAAGACCCGGCCCATGTGGAGGAAGAGCAGGATGATGAAGACGCTGGCACCCCAGCGGTGCATCCCGCGAACGAGCCAGCCCAGCGTCACTTCGTGCGTGATGTGGCGGATCGACTCGTAGGCCTCGTCGGGCGTCGGCTTGTAGTACATCGCCAGGATCACGCCCGTGCCCAGCTGGACGAGAAACGCGGTCAGCGTGGCCGAGCCGAGCGTCTGGAACCAGTTGATGTCCCCGGGGACCTTCCTGAACAGGAAGTACTTGACGCCGCCGACGATCCCCGACCGCACCTCCAGCCAATTGAGCGGGATCATCACGATATGGCCGACCGTGGCCAAGATCCCCCGCTTGCGGTGCCGGCTGGGAGGCGGGACGACGGCCACGAGTCGTTAGTACTCCAGGTCTTTGGGCTGGATGGGGTACAGGAACGCGGAGAGGCCGTCGACGTGCTCGCCCGGCCCCTGCTGCTGATACGCGATGATCTTGGCGTCCGCCCCCTGGCCCTCCACCTCGCCGACGCTGTACGGCAGGAGCAGCTTGAGATTGCCGCCGGAGATCTCGAACGTGTAGCGGTCGAGGGCGCGAACGGGCGGCCCCGCGATCCGGTTGCCCTCGAGGTCGTACGCGCCGCCGTGGCAGGGGCAGCTGAAGTTCGCCGGCTGGACCGGGGTCACCGTCAATTCTCCTCCCTCGACCTCGGACTCGACCGTCTCGGCTTGCTCGTCCTCGCGGGGGCCGCCGGCTTGGACCGGGCAGCCGAGGTGGACGCAGCGGTTGGAGAGGATGGTCATGTTGGGGGTGCCGTCCACGTCGCCGTTGGACCGGACGAACGCGGTCCGCCTCGAGACTTCGCCCGAGCCCGGGTCGAGCAGGAACGTCGACTCGCGCCACTCGTTCTCCGGGTAGAGATCCAGTGGCCCGAGGTCGGCCGGCTCCAGATCCACTTTCTCGAAGGCCGGCAGGACGGCGAAGCCGATGACCGGGAGCGCGACGACGCCGGTGATCACTCCGCCGAGCGCGAGCGTCGTCAGCTCGAGAAAGACGTTCCGCGGGTATTTCTCCTGCTCCGGCCCGTCGGCGACGGCTGGAGCTTCGGGCTCGGGCTCGGGGGCCGGCTCGCGATCCGGCGCCATCACGTCGCGGGCCCAGAGGAAGCCGAAGATCACCGTGATGATCACGCCGGCGATGACGGCGGGCCTGCTGACGACGAGCCCGACGAGAACACAGGCGATGCCGACGGCGAACCCGACCGGCCAGATGCTCGGCGATGGCAGATGCGGCTTGTTGTCTCCGCCGTGCGGATCCAGTTCGAGCCCTCCTCGCTCTCGTCCGCGGCGAGTCTACGAGACGGATTACAGCGGCGCGTGCCTCACGGTGTCAACGACGCAACAATCGCTGCAAGTTCAGTACGAGGAGAGCGCGCGCTCGACGGCGTCCTCCAGCGAGAGCCGCCGGCCGGCCTCGCGGCCCGCTTCGAGCTCGGCGTCGGCGTGCGCGAAAACCATCCGCTCGTACTGCTCGCGCTCGTTCTCCCATTGTCCGATCGCGCCGCGCTGCTCCTCGGCCTCGATTGCGCCCCAGCACAAGCTCTCCGCGCGCTCCTTCTCCCCGCGCTCGGCGGCGAGCGCGGCGAGCAGCGCGAGCCCGTACACGAGGAGCTGCCGGTCGCGGAGCGGCAGGAGGACGGCGAGCCCGTCTCGGATCCAGCGCTCGGCCTGTTCCCGACGGCCGAACTCGAGACCGATCTCGGCGAGGTCGAGGAGCCTCCCGCCCTGCCACCAGGCGAACCCGGCCTCACCGGCAAGCTCCGCGCTCTCGCGCGTAGAGCTCGATCGCCCGGTCGATGTCCCCCTCGTGCTGTGCGACCGTCCGCGAGCGTCGCGAGCGCGATGGACTCGTTCCTGCGATCCCCGAGCCGGTGCGCCATCGAACGGGCCTCCTCGGTGAGCGCCCGCGCCTTGTCGAATTCGCCCACTCTGCGGCTTCGACGGCGAGACGGTGGAGCATGTGCGAAACCCCCCACTCGTCCCCCAGCTCCCGGTAGAGCGCGAGGCTTGCCTCGTAGAGTGCAATGCCGCGGTCGAACTCGCCGACGATGTACACGGCGCCGCCGTAGTCGCGCAGCGCCGCGGCGCGCAGGGCCGGATCCACATCGTCAGCTGCCGGCGAGGAGAGTCTCGTACCACCGAGCCCCTTCGAACGGAGCCTCGGAGATCCAGAAGTGCGACGAGTGCGACGACCAGTCCGCAGCCCCAGCGTCGGTCTCGTCGTTATCGATGGTCCACTGGAGCGCCGCGCGGAAGTTCGCCCGCTCGAGACGGGCGAGCTCGGGATCGCCGGGGCCGTCGGATTCGGTGCCGAGGTTCGTCGATCGGGCGACGGCGAGGAAGTGCTCGGCGTGCCTTCGCCCTGTCTCGGCCGCCTCGCCCGCTTCGTCCAACCGCCCGCGCGCGTACTCCTGGATCGTCTCGAGCATCCCGAAGCGGCCGCTGGCCCAGCGGCGAACGAGGCTCTTGTCGATCAGCGACTGCAGCTCGTCGAGGTCGGCGTCGCAGACCGCCAGCGCAGAGTCGAGGTCGAAGCTGCCCGCGAAGACCGACAGCGAGCGGAAGACGCGCCGTTCATCTTCGTCGAGGAGCTCGTAGCTCCACTCGATCGTCGCGCGAAGCGTCTGCTGCCGCTCCGGAACATCCCGCGCGCCGCCGGTCAGGAGGGGCAGCGAGCGCTCGAGGCGGGAGGCCAGGTCTTCGGCCGACAGGACGGACACTCGTGCAGCTGCGAGCTCGAGCGCGAGCGGAAGGCCGTCGAGGCGACGGCAGATCTCGCCCACGGCCGGGCTCGCCGAGAACCCGGGGTCGACCGCCCGAGCCCGCTCGAGGAAGAGCGTGATCGCGTCGTCGTCGGGCAGCGGGTCGACGGGAAACCGTTGCTCGCCGGCGAGGTTGAGCGGCTCCCGGCTGGTCGCGAGCAGCTTCACGCCGCTCGTCTCCCGAAGCAGCTCGGCGAGGTCTGGCGCGGCCTCCAGGACCTGCTCGAGGTTGTCGAGGAGCAGAAGGGCCTTGCGGCCGCGAAGGAACTCGGCCACCCCGTCCCTGGCCCCGACGTTCTGCGCGATCGTCGACTCGACGAGTCGCGGATCGGCGACGGCCTGGAGCGGGACCCAGAAGACACCGCCCTCGAAGTCCTCGACTGCCTCGGCGGCGAGCTGGAGCGCGAGACGCGTCTTCCCCGACCCGCCGGGGCCGACGAGCGTGACGAGCCGGTTCCCGCGAAGTAGCGCGCCCGCCTCCGGCGAGCTCGCTGTCCCTGCCGACCAGCGGCGTCGGCTGAACCGGGCAGATTCGTCTGGTGAAGCGTCTTGAGGGCCGGGAACTCTCCCGAGCCGAGTTGGAACAGGCGCTGCGGCGCGGAGAGGTCCTTGAGGCGATGCTCACCGAGATCCTGCAGCTCGAACGCCTCGTCCAGGAGGTCACGCGTCGTCTGCGAGAGCACGACCTGCCCGCCGTGCCCGGCGGACATCACCCGAGCCGCCCGATGCACGTCCATCCCGATGTAGCCGGTGTCCGCCAGGAGTGGCTCACCCGTGTGGATCCCCATCCGCACACGTAGCCCCGTGTCCGCAAGTGCCTCCTGCGCGGAGGAGGCGGCGGCGACTGCGTCGGAGGCTCGGGCGAACGAGACGAAGAAGGCGTCGCCCTGCGTGTCGACCTCGACGCCGCCGTGCTCTTCGATCGCCTTGCGGACGACGCGGTGGTGGTCGGCCAGGACCTCGGCGTACCCTTCCCCCAACTCGTCGAGCAGCCGCGTGGAGCCTTCGATGTCGGTGAAGAGGAAGGTGACGGTTCCGGTCGGCAGCTTCCGCACAGCAGCCCAAGTGAAGCGTCTCGGGGCCGAGAGTTCTAGTCCAGGGCGAGGGCTACGGCGCCCGCAATCCGCCTGCGCGCGGTAGTGGCGCCAGCGACTGATGAGCCAGACCGACCCGGGACAGCGCGAAGAGGACGAGCGAGTCGGGGACGAGAAAGCTACCCAGCCGCACGGGCGGTCCCTCGCCATCCCAACCGGACGATCTCGACGCTTCTCGCGCAGGGTCAGCCCGGTGCGAGCGCCTCGTGGAGGGCGTCGGCTTGGGTGAGCTCTTTCCCTTCGGCCAGCGCTGCGACGAAGGCCGGGTCCGAGACATATGGGTCGAGCGCTCGCTCGTACCGCTCACGCTCGAAGGGAAGAATTCGAATGCCGCGCCGTTCCTCCATGGCCTCCACGGTCGCCCAGAGATGTCCTGCGCGAGCCAGGTCACCGGAAGCCGCCGCGACCGAGGCGAGACCGGCCAGGGTGAGGACGACGACGTTCGGCGTGTCGAACTCCAGCGCCAGCCCCAGGCTTTCGCGGTAGCGCTCGGAGGCCGCCGAGAGGTTCTCCGAGTCCAGCTCCAGGTCGCCCAGCCCGTGCAGGGAGGCCATCACGAAGGACTTGTCCCCGAGCTCGCGCATCACGTCGAGGCTCTCCTCGAACGCACGACGGGCTCCGGCCCGGTCGCCGGTGTCCCGGGACTCCTCCCCGATGTAGTGCAGCGTCCGCGCGACGCCGCGCGGATCGCGGAGCTCCCAGCAGAGCCTGATCGCCTCCTCGCGCAGCTTTCGAGTTCGCTTTCGGTCACCCAGGGCCCAGGTCGTGTTGCCGAGCGTGTTGGCGATCTCAGCGACCTGTCGCCGGTCGCCGGCAGTCCGGTAGAGCGCGAGGCTCTCCTCGAGCGCACCAGCGGAGCGCTCGAACGCTCCCTCCCAGAACAGCAGCGCGCCGAGGACATGGAGACCTGCCGCACGAGCCGTCGGGGAAAGGCGGTCGTTCCCTTCGAGCGCCCGCTCGACCCAGCGCCGCGCCTCGGCCTCGTGTGCCCGGAGGTGCCAGAAGGAGAGCAGAGACTCGGCGATCCGAAAGCCGAGCTCGACGTCCGCTTCGAGGCTCCATGAGAGCGCCGACCTGAAGTTGTCGTGCTCGGCCTCCACGCGGTCGAGCCACTCACGGCCGGGCCCACGGAGGTGCGGCTGCGCCACGTTCCCCAGCCGGGCGTAGAACTCTGCGTGGCGCCGGCACATGTCCGCGGACTCACCGCGTAGATCGAGCCGCTCGCCGGCGTACTCCTGAACGGTCTCGAGCATCCGAAACCGCCCTCCGTCCTCACGCACGAGGTTCTTGTCGACCAGTGAGGTGAGGGTGTCCAGGTCGGCGTCGCACACGGCCTCGGCCGCGTCGACGGTCCACCCGCCGCGAAAGACTGCCAGCCGGTCGAAGAGGTGCCGCTCCTCGCTCGTCAGGAGCCCGTAGCTCCACTGGATCGTCGCGCGCAGCGTCTGTTGCCGGGCCGGCACCCCACGATTCGCGGCCGCCAGCACGGAGAGCCGGCGGTCGAGCCGCTGGAGGAGGACGTCGGGCGACAGGACCTTCATGCGCGCCGCTGCGAGCTCGATCGCGAGCGGCAGATTGTCCAGCCGCTCGCAGATCGCGGCGAGCTGGCGATAGTCGCCCTCGAAGTCGTACCTCGCGGCCTGCGCGCGCTGCCGGAACAGCTCGACGGCGGGCGCTTCGGGGAGCGGGCGGATCCGAAACTCGTGCTCGCCTGCGATCCGCATGGGCTCGCGGCTGGTCGCCAGCACGGCGACACCCGGAGCCGCGACCAGGAGCCCGGCGATGTCCGGAGCCGCGTCCACGACCTGCTCGACGTTGTCGAGCACGAGCAGGTGCTGACCGGTCCCGAGCTTGAGCCGCGAGGTCGCCCTCGATCGCGAAGGCGTCCGCGATCGTCGGCAGGACGACCTCGGGATCGCGGATCGGCGCCAGGTCGACGAACGTGACGCCGTCGTCGAACGACTCGACGAGCTCCTGCGCCGCGGCGGTCGCGAGGCGCGTCTTGCCCACGCCGCCGGGCCCCGTGATCGTCACGACCCGGGCCCGGTCCCGCGCAAGCAGGCGCACGAGATCGCCGAGCTCGCGCTTGCGCCCGACCAGCGGGTTCAGGTCGATCGGCAGCCGCGCCTGGTCGAGGCTTCGCAATGGCGGGAACTCCCTGGTGCCCAGCTGGAAGAGCCGGAGCGGGACCGCGAGGTCCTTGAGCCGGTGCTCGCCGAGGTCGCGAAGCTCGAAGCCGTCTTCGAGCAGGTCGGCCGTCGGCTGCGTCACGAGCACCTGGCCGCCATGCCCCGCGGCCATCACTCGCGCGGCGCGGTGGACATCCATCCCGACGTACTCGTCATGAGAGACGCTCGGCTCGCCGCTGTGGATGCCCATCCGCACACGGACACCGATTTCGGCCAGCGCACCCTGCGCGTCGACCGCGGCCGAGACGGCGTCAGTCGCTCGCTCGAAGACGACGAAGAACGAGTCGCCGCCGGTGTCGAGCACGATGCCACGGTGTGCGGCGACGGCCGAGCGCATCACGCGGTTGTGCTCGGCGAGGAGCCCGGCGTAGTCGTCTCCGAGCTCGTCCAGCAGCCGCGTCGAGCCCTCGATGTCGGTGAAGAGGAAGGTGACGATCCCGGCCGGAAGCGCCGAGGGTCGGTCAGGCGAGTGCAATCTCCACCGCCTCGTCGACGCCGAGGCGCCGGCCTTCGTCGTACCGCTCGGGATGAGCACCGGCCGAGGCCCGGCACCGATCTTCGTAAAGGCTCCGCCGGCGCAACGTGAAGCGGAGCCGCTCTTCGTAGGCCTCGACGAAGCCCCACAGCAGCGCTGCCTGCTCGAGGTCGCCGCTCTCGGCAGCCCTCGAGGCGAGCCCGGCAAGGGAGTAGCAGACGAGCCGATCGGCACCCGAGTCCCAGGCAATGCGCAGGGCGTCGCGATAGTCCCTCTCGGCGGCTTCCGGATCGTCCGCGTCCAGGTCGAGGTCACCGAGGGCGTGGAGCGAGCTCGCCGCGCTGAAATGATCGTCGCGCGCCGACCGACAGATCGGCGGACTCGCGCAGCAGGCGCCGGCCGCGGTCGAGGTCGCCGACGGCGGCCGCCTGCTGGCCCTGCAGGTGCAGAACGCGCCGGAGACCGCCGGGTAGCCCGAGCTTCCGATGGAGGATCTCAGCCTCAACCAGAAGCTCGCCCGCCTCCTCAGGGCGGTCCTGCTCCATCGGTCCGAGGGCGACCGTGGTCAGCGACCACGCGATCCCCTCCTCGGACCCGAGCGTGCGGTAGAGGTCGAGCGCCTCTTGCCCCCAAGCCATCGCACGCTCGAAGTCGCTCCGCACGCCGGCGACCATCGCCGCCGTCCCCAGCCCTTTCGCCGGACCTCGTCGGCGACAGGCTCCGGTCGCGCCAATAGCGTCTCGAACCACTGCTGGCCCTCCAGCGCGAAGTTGCGGTCGAGCCAGATCGTCGCGAGCGCGCCGGCGAGGCGGAGGCCGAGCTCGGTCTCCCCTGAGTCGATCGTCCATTGGAGCGCCGCCCGGATGTTGTCCCACTCGGTTCTGAAGCGCCGCCGCAGCGGCACCTGCTCTGGGCCGAGGTGGTCACGCTGGGTCGCCTCGGCCAGGTCGGTGAAGAACTCGGCGTGGCGGCGACGGGTTTCGTCCACCTGGCCGAGCCGCTCGGCCGCGTACTCCTGGATCGTCCCGAGCATCGAGAACCGATCGCCTTCCCGTCGGATGAGGC
>CAVTCN010000038.1:0-43386 GCA_963733215.1 uncultured Actinomycetes bacterium | reverse complement strand
CGAGCTCATGGCCAGAAAAGGCCTGTACACGGCGCTCTACGGAGACTGGGCCGCAGACGTGGCGTAGGAAGCCGCTCGCTACAATCCGAGGCCCCTTGCGGGGTCGTCTAATGGTAGGACGCTCGGCTCTGGACCGAGTAGTCTAGGTTCGAATCCTAGCCCCGCAGCCTTCAGAAAAGGGCCGCAAATCGGGTCCTTTTTGTGCGTCGTCCGACCCGCTCTCTAGCCTCCACGCGCGTATGGAAGACGTCTTCCGTCGGGCCTTTGCCGAGTTCGTAGGGACCTTCGCGCTGATCTTTGTCGGCGCGGGCGCCGTCCTCATCGTGGCGCCCAGCACGGGAGCGGGGAACATCGATGTCGCGTTCGCTCACGGCCTCGTGATCGCCGTGATGGTGTCCGCGGTGGGGCACATCTCAGGAGGTCACTTCAACCCGGCGGTGACGCTCGGCTTCCTGGTCACCGGACGGCTGTCCCCGGTGGTCGCCGGCGCGTACTGGATCGTGCAGTTCGGCGGCGCCGTCATCGCCGCAGCGCTCCTGAAGTGGATCTTCCCGACCGACCTCCAGGGAAATCTGGGCTCTCCGGCGGTCGGGCCCGGCTTCGAGCCCGAAGCAGCCCTGATCATCGAGGCGATCCTCACCTTCTTCCTCGTCTGGGTCGTCTTCGCCACGGCCGCCGACCCACGCGGAACCTTCAAGTCGATCGCCGGTCTCGCAATCGGCCTCACGATCACGCTCGACATCCTGATGGCGGGTCCGATCACCGGCGCCGCGATGAACCCCGCGCGAGCTTTCGGGCCCGAGCTCCTCTCGGGTGACTGGGACGACTTCTGGATCTGGTACATCGGCCCCTTCGCCGGCGGCGTCCTCGGAGCGCTCTCGTACGAGTGGCTCTATCTCCGCCCGCTCCAACCTCCGGTCGTGGGCCCGCCAGAGACCGGCGTCGTCGAGCCTCGCCCTGGCGACACCGCGCTCTCCTAGATCGACTTTGTACGTGTTGTCACGATCGCTGCTAGACTACCTCTCCTAGAGACCTAGCGCGGTAGCCGCCGAGGGTCGTACGCAATCCTCTCTCGACTCCCACACCGGGCCTGACGCACGTCAAGCGAAGGATGGTGGGAGATGACGAGATTCATCCACTGGCGCAAGATGACCTGGGCGATCGTGGCATTCAGCGCGGGGATGGCAGTTTGGCTGCTGAGCAGCGGCGGGGCGACAGTCGCGATCGTCACCTGGATCGTCGGCATGGTCTTGCTGAGCGTGGTCTGGTTCGGAACGCGGCCGCTCTGGCGTCAAGGTCACGGCGTGCGCTTCCGCCGGCTTCAGAGTCCACTGGCTCCGTAGACAGACACCGCATGGGGAGCGCGGGAGCCCGCCGGGAGGCGCGCCCCGCCCTGGGAGGCGTGTTCCCGATTACGGTTCGCGCATTCCCTCGACGAGCAGCTGGACGACGTTGTTTTCCGCCTGGGCGATGTCCTCGTCCGTGTCGGGCAACTGGCCGAGCACCCACCCCGTCAGGATCTCGTCGAGCGCACCGTAGAAGACGACCGCCCCGAGGCGCGGATCGATCTGCGGTCGGAACTCGCCCGTCGTCTGCCCGCGCTCGATGATCCGCTCGAGGGCCCTCATCGCCTCCGTGATCTCCTCGATCTCTTGCTGAACGTGCGGGCTCCGGGTCACCTCGCGGACGAGGACGCGGACGAGGTCCGGGTCCCGCCGCCAGGTGCGTAGTAGCAGCGCGGTGACCTGTCGCACTTGCTCGCTCGCGTCCGCACCCGAGCCCTCCACTTCGCGGACTCTGGCGAGCATCTGCGTCCAGGTGTCTCGGAAGATCGTCTCGAGAAGCTCATCCTTGGACTTGAAGTAGTGGTAGACCAGGCCGTACGCGACACCGGCCTCCTCGGCGATGTCACCGACGCGGGCCTTGTGGAAGCCGTTCCTCGCGAAGACCTTGACCGCGGCATCGAGAATCTGCCGGCGGCGGTCGGCCTGGCGATCAGCGCGCGCCGCCATGACCGCGCCACTCTAGAGGGAGTCAGTCTGGGGCGCGATCCTGCTCGCGGCGCTCCTGCGGCGAGAGGTCTTCCTGAGGCGCACCGCCAGGCCCGGCCATGGTGGTTCCGCCCTCCTCGACGAGCTCGCGAGGGTCCGCATGGCGGTACTCGTCCGACTGCATTCCACCGCGCGGGTCGTCCGGCCGTGTCTGATTGTGATCGTCGGCACCGAGGAGTCGTCTAAGCCACCGCACGACCTCGGTTCTACCCGCCCGTCGCTACAATCAAGCCTCCCGGCGCATTCGTCTAGTGGCCTAGGACGCCGCCCTCTCACGGCGGTAGCACGGGTTCGAATCCCGTATGCGCCTCTCTACTCGGCGTGGCTACCCCGAAGCCGCACGGTTGAGCACGACAGGCGTGCCAAACGTGCCGTGATGGCCGGACTGAGAGCCGCCCTCAGCAGGCCCGGCGGGCTGTCTCGATGTCGCGCCTGGTGTCCGGGCGTAGTTGCAGGATCGCCTCGCGCGCCGTCGTGCGCATCGCGCCGACGTTTGGGATCGGGAAGCGGTCGTGCGCGCGCCGGCGCGCGATGTAGCGGCGGCCGAACGTGACCGTGAGAGTCCGCTTCGGGTCGAGCCGGCCGACGAGGCGGATGAGGTCGGGAAGCTGGTCGCGCGGGATATCGGTCCGCACGCTCGATTCCACCGTCGACGCCAAGGCGCCGAAGTTGCGCAGCACGCTGACCACGTCGAGCTGGTTCGCCATGGCAGTCAGGAAGCAGCGCTGGCGGTGCATCCGCCTGTAGTCGTCCGAGTCCTTGCGCGAGCGCACGTACACGAGCGCGGCGCGCCCGTCGAAATGGTAGGTCCGGCCCGGGTACACGTTGATGCGTGGCTTTGTCTCGCCCCACGCTGGTCGCGTCACCTCCTCGGCGATGCGCTCGCGCACCCGGATCTTCACTCCGCCGAGCGCGTCCACGAGGTCACGGAACCCGTCCAGGTCGACCATCGCGTGGTAGTCCACGCGCAGGCCGAGCAGGAGCGAAATCGTTTGCTTGAGCGCAGTCGCGCCCGGATCTCGCCCGCCGGGAAAAAGGTCGGGACGCTCCTCGTTCGCGAAGCGGTAGAGCGCGTTGAGGAGGTCGGGGAAGCGGCGCAGCTCTTCCCCCGCGCGCCCGCCGAGCCGAACGTTGACGAGGTTGCGCGGAATACCGAACGCGACCGCGCGGCCGGTGTCGCGCTCCAGCCCGGCGAGGATCATCGTGTCGGTGCGGTCGCCCGCCTGGCCCGGGCCCTCGTCGCTTCCGAGCAGCAGGATCGTTACCCATGGCCGCTCGAGCGGCGCGTAGGTCTGAACGAGAACGTCGCGCGTCGCGAAGAGCCGCCCGGCCGGAAGCGGCGCGGATCGGGGCAGCTCGCGGGGGCCAAAATCGGGCGCGGTGCGGTCGACCCTCCGCAGGAACACACCGCGCGCTGGCAGGACGTCCGACGGCTCATCGTCCGCGAACACGCGCTGCAGCGTGACCTCGCTCCGCACGGTCACATAGCCGGCCGCGACGTGCGGTGTCATGGTCGAGCACAGCGATCGCGCCGGCAGCCGTGAGTGCCGGCACGCTCTTGGCGAGCACGCCCATGCGCCAAGCGTCGAGCGCCGCGAAGAGCCGCAGCGCGAGTAGGAAAATGTTGACCGCAAGCGCTGCTGGGAGCAGCCGGCCCTCTAGGAGCCAAGCCGCCGCCCGGACCGGCACAGCGGCAGCGACGAGGACCGGCACTGCCGCGAACGCGAAGAGCGCGAACAGGACGAGGCCGCGCCGCCAGGCGCCTGCGAACGCCTGCCCGGCGCCCGGGACGATCATCGAGAGAAGCCCGGCGACGGCTCGCCTGGCGACGTGTGGATCAGCGCTGACCGGCGGAACGAGTGGCATGCGCGACGCGGGCACGGTAGCCGTCCCATCGGCGCTTCAGCTGCACGGCACTTCCCCGTGCGCGCATCCGTTCGCGCAGGCGGAGCCCGTCGAACTCGGCGCCGTGCCGTAGCGCCACGTTGGCGCCGGCGAGCACGGTCAGGCCGCGGAGTCTGGCAGCCGGTCGTGACGGGTTCTGGACCCGCTTTAGGCCCACCGGCCACACGGATACCGTCGCCTCCTGTCGTCGCGCGGCGGTACCTGTCGCGCAGTGGGAGCGGCGCAATCCCTGTAGCCGCAAGGGTTCCGACGGTTCACGGCGGCGATGTCGGATCGTGTCGGATCAGGGTCTCAGGGTTCGAATCCCGTATGCGCCTTCCTACTGCGCCTCGCCTCACCGATTTCGCTCAACGATGCGGGGTGAGGCATGCGAGGGATGCGGCCGATAACGATGCGGTGCTGCCACCGGTGCTGCCACGGAAACCTCGCCAGCAAGGGCAACGCGTCTTAGACTCGCCGCGTGCACCCGGCACCGGCAGTCGGCGACCTCGACAAGCAAGTCGCCGAGGCCGTGCGTGCCTTGCGACCACAACTCAGCAGCGATGCCGAGTGAACAGGTGCTGCGCTGGGCGGCCGGGGTGGTCGGCGGGACGCGCGTCCGTTCGGCAGAGAACCTCTCCCGCAGCGACCACCGCCCTTGTGGCACGTTCCGCCTGAGAATCGATGGACCGGCGGCCCGGGCCACGGACGTGATCTTGAAGGTCCCCGTCCCGCGCTGGATTCTCGACGGCATGGTGATCACGAACGCCAGAGCCCTTCGGCTGGCCGAGACCCATGGCCTGGCCGCGCCGCGGCTGATCGCCGCCGATCTCGACGGGAGGGCCAGCGGAACCGTGGCGACCCTAGAGACTTTCCTGTCCGGCAGCAGCGATCTCCCGCCGACGGTCTCGGTCGCCCGGCTCCGGGAAGCCGGAGCCGCCATTGCCCGGGTCCACGCCTTCAGCCTCGAGTCACAGGCCGACCTGCCGCACCGGCCCCGGCCGATCGCCGTCGACGACCGCGCCGCCGAGCGCCGGCGGGGCTGGATGCCGACCACACCCCTACTGCGGCAGGCCGACAAGCGGGTCAGGTCGCACGGCGCGCCCGCGGCCGCGCCGGTGTTCGTGCATGGCGACATCTGGGGCGGCAACATGCTGTGGGAGGGCGACCGTTGCGTCGCGCTGATCGACTGGAAGACGGCCGGCGTTGGTGATCCGGGAGTCGATCTCGGCAGCCTGCGGATGCAGATGGCCCTTCAGTACGGCCAGGACGCGCCGGCCCATGTGTTGGAGGGCTGGCAGCGACAAGCCGGCCGGGCGGCAATCGCGGTGCCCTACTGGGATGCCGTCGCCGCGCTCAACACGCCGACCGTGATGCAGGACTGGCCGGGGTTCGCCGACGACGGCAGTCCGCTGGACGCCGCGGCCGTCACCGAACGCCGCGACGCGTTCCTCCGCACGGCCCTCGATCAGCTTCCGGCACGAATCAGCTGACCGCGGCGTCCGCTGCGCGTCGCCGACACATCGAAAGCGAGACCAACGCGAAGCGGGTTGCAGGCTCACGCTCTGGCTCGTTCGCGCCGGCTTCGCGACCCAGACGAGCAACGGTCTTGTCGCGACACCGGCCGGCATCGAAGTCGGCGCGCTACTCGGCTAACGGCCGACCATCCGAGCCGCGTCATAGAGTCGCCCCGATGAGCCGCCTCGATTGGCAGCGCGGAAAGCAACGCGAGCGCGACCGCGCCGAGGCCGACCGGCTGCGCAAGCTCGGCGTCCCGCACGGCGAGCCGACGCCGGCGAAGCCGAAGCGTGTCCATCCGAACTCGACGGCCGCGCGCAAGTGGAAGCGCACCGACTGGCGCTCGTGACCGCGAGCGGCTAGCGACTCGACGCACGGTCGCGACGCGTCGCACGGCCCCGGCATCCCCCTCCCTCGCCGACCAGCCGGAACCCCGGCGGCTACTCTCGCCGCGAAGGAAAGTCGGCAGGGCATTAGCCCGTCTGACGGCTTTTCGGCGTCGCTAGCGGCGTGTCGGCTCGCGGCGCTTGACGCTCATCGGGCCACGTCGTCAACATGATGCTGGCCTCATGAAGCTGAGCGAGTCAACACGCGCCGCGCTGGTCGTCATCGGTTACTACGTCGCGCTGCTGACTATCTTCGGTGGTCTTGCGCTTGTCGCGATGCTGGCCCAGTCAGGCAGCAACTAACGTGATGCCGGTCGCCGTTGAGCCGCGCCGTTGCGAATCGTAATCCCGTATGCGCCTTCGGCCGCCGCGCGCCTAGCGGGCGTTCCTTTCTTGGCTTGGTTAGGCTGATGCGGCGGGTCGGTCGTGCCGTCTGGTGGTCACCGGTCGAGGCCAGACGCCAAAGATGTGAGGGGCCGCCCGGGTCTCAGGGGGAAGGCAGCCCCCCACTTAACCCGCAGGCTCCGTAATTGGCGATTCCCCTACCAGACTCCTGCGCCGCCCGGGCCGCCGACGAAGTTGCGTGACGAGTAGCCGAGCCTCCGACCCTGATCGGCCGTCCGCTGCGTGCCGCCGGATGCGCTCGCGCTTCAGCGGTTCCAGGGCAGCTCGTCCCAGCGGTCGGGACGACCGAGTCGCCGGTGTGGGAAGCGCGCATACGCCTCCTGCGGCGAGGGCGTGTCCTCCTCGACGCCGGCGCTGTGCCCGAGCGCGACCTCGTCGCGTGGGTAAAGGATCGTGCCGCGCTCGGTGCGCGCGCCGACCATCAGGATCACGCAGGGACCGTCGCCGCCACCGACGAACGAATGGGTCGTGTTGGGCGCGCAGTGGAAGAGATCCCACTCGTGCAGCCGCCGCTCCTCCCCTTCGACGATCAACAGGCACTCGCCGCTCAAGACGAGGAAGTCCTCCTGATCGGACTCGCGGTGGTACATGGTGCTGGGCTTGCCCGGCTGGAGGACGTGAAGCTTGAAGCCGACCTGCGGGTGCTGCTGCACCTCGAGCTCCGGCCGCTCCTTGACGATGCGGCCGTCGGCCTCGAAGGGGCAACGCGCGCCGAAGACATCGTTCCGCATCCACGCGGCGTCGCGGACGTTGAGCACAAACCAGCCGTCGCCCTGCGGGACGAGTCCTTCGGCAGAGTCGGCGAGGCGTGCTTCCTCGGCCAAGCCCGCAGCGTACTCGTCGCGTTGTAATCCCGGCGAACCGTCAAGACTTTCGCGCAGAAGCGAGCTTGACCGAGACCGGAACGGCAAACCCGTCCTCGGTTCGGTATTCGTCGAGCAGTTGGTCGAAGTGCATCCGGATCGCCGCCTGCGTCTCAGCTGACTGCCCGAGGATCAGCGGCGCGACGCGCACCGTGCCGTCGACGAGCCCGCTCCACAGTTCGTCAGCGCTCGCCAGCTGGAGGTGGAACTCGACCCTCTCGATGGCCACTTCGGTGAGCCCCACGTCAGCCAATAGCCGGGTGAACTCGCCGTCATCGGCGAACCGGAAGATCGGTGGTCCGGCCGGCACGTCGGGCGGCGGAGACGCCCCCGCGGCCGCGAACGCGTCGAACACCACCCCGAGCCAGCGGCCCCGCGACGGCTCGTCCCAGACGCTGAACGCGGCGCGGCCTCCGGACGCGAGCACGCGGGCGGTCTCGGCCGCGGCTGCCTCCGGTCGAGCGAGATGCAGCAGCAGAAATGCGCAGGTCGCCGCGTCGAACGAGCCGTCCGGGAACGGCAGCTCGGTCGCGTCGCCACGCACGAACTCCGCGTTCGGCGAGCGGGAGCGAGCAAATTCGATCATGGTCTCGGAGAAGTCGACGCCGACGGACTCCGCGCCCCGCTCGGCCGCCCTGGCCGCGACGTAGCCAGGCCCTGTGGCGATGTCGAGCACTCGCCTGCCAGGCCCGGCGCCAACCGCATCGAGGAGCGGATCGGCCAGGCGCGAGGTCACCCGGCCGGCCAGCGCGTCGTAGCCGGCGGCCTCCTTCGTTCCCCACCCGGCCGCCTCGAACGCGTCAAACGCGGCAGCGTCGTAGTCGCTCATCGGCGGAAGTATGAGTCCCAGCGTGCCGGAAACCGCCGGCGGGCGACGTGCGTAGAGGACACGAACACCACGACCGAAGAACGCTTCGCTAGCTGATGCCGAGAGCCGCAGTGGCCAGATCGCACCAGACGTCGGTCTCGAACGCCGGATGCGGGCCGCGCACGTAGATGAGATCGGTGCCGACGCCGCGCGGGTGGGGCGGCTTCGGCCGCCCTACCCGGCCAGTCTGAGGAGTGCAGCGGTGAGCGCGCCGAGCGCGATCGCCGCGAGCATCGGCACCCGGAGCAGGAACGCGCCGCCCGCGACCGCAACTCCGGCGGCCTGGGCGTCGACGCGGAGGCTGCTGCCCTCGCTGAACGTCCCGACGACGACGAGGGCCGTGAGGAGCGCCGGCCCGAGGAGGGCAATCACGGCGACGACGGGCCGCGGAAGCTCGCGGCCGCCCAGCAGCACAGGCCCGGCCGCCTTGATCGCGAAGTTCGCGACTGCCACGACCAGGATCGCGGTCCAGACGGCGGTCATGCCGGGCGCCTCCGCAGGCCGAGCAGCGCCCCGGCACAGGCCGCGATGATCGGAATGCCCGGCGGCGCCACGGGAATGAGCGCGAGGGCGATCCCGGCTGCGATCAGCGCGGCGGCGACGTACTCCGGTCCCCGCCTCAGCTCCTCGAGGAGCAGGTACAGGAAGAACGCCGGGAAGACGACGTCGAGGCCGAGCGCCTCCGGATCGGTGATGACGTTGCCGGCGAATACGCCGACGGCGGTGCCTGCCACCCAGGCGACGTACTGAGGCAGCGTTGCGCCCATGAGGAGCTCGCCTGTCGAACCGCCCTTCTCCCTGATTCGCGAGCGCCCACGACGCATCCACGGTCGTCTGCGCCTCCAGGGCCCGCCGCAGCGGTCCGCCGCGGAAGATCGAGGCGACCGCCACGCCCATCACGGCGAAGCGCGCGTTGACGAGGATCGCGGCGAAGATTGCCGCCAGCGCCGTGCCGCCTGCCTCCAGCACCTCCGCGAGCGCGAACTGCGCCGACCCGGAGAACACGATCACCGACGAGACGATCGGCGCCAAGACGCCCCAACCGAGGTCCCGCGCGAGCACGCCGAAGGACATGGCGATCACGAAGACCGCCGGCGCGATCGCCGCACCGGCGCGGAGCCCGGCCCTGAAGCTGTCGCGCCCCGCGGCCATCCGGCTTACTCCAACGTCAGCGTTCCCCTGACTGTTCCGGCGGGCTGGTGCCGCGCTCTAGCCACTCCGGTGTCAGACACCGGAGCGTGTCAAGGAACGATCGTGCCGAGAGTGTGACGACTCTTCCGCAACACGCCTGCAACGCGCGACTCCGGGTCGAACTCGGCGCGCCGGTTGGCATCTACTCGAGTGTCAAGTCGCGCCGGACGATCCCGGCTCGCTGGTGGCGCGCCTCGACCTGAACCACCGACCCTGCGGGCGCCTCTACCACCCACTCCGCCTTCGCGCGGTCGCTCGTCGCATCATCGGACGCCCACCAGAGCAGCGACCGGCGGTGCACCCGCCCGTCCAGCTGGCCCAGCTCCACCTTCTTCTCGCCGCCGTGGAGCCGCGCGCCCTCGGGCAGCGTGATCTCCGCCTCGAGCGGCCGCACCGCCTTGCGCTCGACCGCCTTCTCCGACACCGACGTCGGCAGCCAGCCCGTGTTGTGCGCCACGAGCCGGACGAGCCACGACCCCTCCCCCAGCTCCTCGGCTTCCAGAGACAGGATCTCGAGCCGCGGCGACACGAGCAGCTGCCAGATCGCGAGCTCGGAGTGCGGCGCGATCTCGCGCTCGAGGAACTGCGGCGGGACGTTCGCCCACGCGTTCATGAGGTCCCACCCGCCGAGCTCGACCTCGCCGAGCTGGTCGTGCTCGAACCCGTACCAGTCCACGTAGCCCTTCCCGTCCAGCTGCTCGTCGCTCCAACGGATCAGCTTCAGGTCGTCCTCGGTCGGGTGGTCGCGCATCCACTCGATGTACTGGTAGCCCTCGATGCCGGCCTCGCGCTGCGGGCTCCAGAACTCCGTCGTCCACGAGTAGATCCCGAGGTGGTCGTACAGCCAGTCGTTCGCACCGCCCTTGACCGTCTGCTTCGGGTCGTACTTGAAGTCGTGGAAGATCGAGACCGCCGGATAGCCGGTGATCTCGGTCGCTTTCTCGCCGAGCAGCTGGTACGTCCTCAGGTCGTTCGTCGGGTAGTGCTCGTCGGGGTAGCTCGAGTACGGCCGCAGGTGGACGCCGCTGAACGTGTGGTACGCGAAGTGGCCGGTGATGTTCGGCCGCTCGACGATCGCCTGCACCATCGCACGGATCTCCGGCTCGGAGGTCGGGTACGGGCCGGCGCCACGCTGCTCGGCTTCGACCGCCCACTCCATCGGGAAGTTGCGGTTCAGATCGAGGCCCTCGAGCGGCGGCGCGATCTTGATCGTCACACCGTCGTAATTCCGGATCCGCCCCTCCGAGAGCATCCGGAAGTACTCGCCACCCTCCTCGTCGGCGTCACGGCGCACCATCAGCCGCGGCTCCTCGGGATGTGCCTTCCAGGAGCCGTTGGGATCGCGGATCCGCATCATCAGGATCCGGCCGTCGCCGTCGAGATCCTCTTCGTAGAGGCCGTCGAGCTCCTCGACGAGCGGCCATGGACGGGTGCTCGACCGGATGAAGCGCGGCCGCTCGGCCAACGCCAGCTCGGCGCCGTCGGGGTTCAGCCGCGGGACGACGTAGAAGGCGCGCGTGTCGACGACGCGCGTGACGCGCTCGTCGTTGCCGTACTCCGAGAGCAGGCGATTGATCAGGTAGAGCGCGGCGGTCGCGCCCGTCACCTCGACCGCGTGGATGTTGGCCTCGATCAGGAGCGCGGGCTTCTCGAGTGCCGGCCCGGTCTCGGTGTTCGTGATCGTGGCCAGCCAGATGTACCGACCCTCGTGGCTCTTGCCGATCGACTCGAGGGCAAACAGGTCAGGCCGCTCGTCGGCCCAGCCCTGAAGGATCCCCGTTAGCTCGTCGTACCCGTAGAACCGGTCGAAAGCCGGTCTAGGCGCCAAGTTCGTGCAAGAGCGGCTGGGTGTCGTGAGGGTCGAAGCCGAGTCGGCCGGCGATCTCCTCGCTGGAGGGACGCGTCCCTTCCGCGAAGAGCGAGCGCAGATGATCTCCGGTCGCGCGGTTCCGCCACCAGTCCTCGCCGACCTCCTTCGTCAGCCACTGCCGCAGCTGCGCCGACCGGATCCACGCCCGGAGGTAGTCCGCCGAGTAAAAGCCCGCGTCCATGTCGGCGAGGTACGCGTCCGGCCGGTACGAGACGCCGCTCGCGGCCGTCAGGAGCTCGTGGTACCTGGCCGGGCCGGCGGTTCCGTTGCCGAACCCACCCCAGAACTCGAGCTCGAACTGAAGCTTCGCCGTATAGCGCCGGTAGAGGAGCGCCTCGAGGAAGATCGTCGCCTCGGCGTTCTCCTTCGCCTCCTCCTCCGAGAGCCCGAAATGCTCGACGTGCCACGCCGGCTCGCGAGAGATGGCCTCGAAGATGTACGAGTAGATCTCGGTCAGCGCGTGGTCGCGCGAGAGGTTCCGGAAGGTGTACGGCAGGTCCGGGTCGCAGTTGCCGTAGTGGAGCGCATGCCCGGCTTCGTGGAGGAACGCCTGGTAGTCGTGGAGCCCGCCTTGCGCGCGGGTGATCAGGTGGACGACCTTCGGCGGGTCTGCGGCGATCACGCACGCCCGGGGTGACTTCTGCGGCCGGTCGTCGAGATCCATCCGGATGTTCGGCTCCTCGTCCATGTTGAAGCCGAGGTGCCGGAGCGTCTGGAGGCAGACCTCGGTCGCGCGCTCCTTCGTGTACGTGGACTCGAGCGGCGAGAGCCGGCGGAGCCAGGCGACGTGGTACGAGGACGGAACCTCGGGCCGGCCGTCGCCGAGCAGCTTGTCGAACCACTTCCCCGTCAGGCGGCCGTAGACGTCGTCTGCGGCGCGGCTCGTGTCGGTCAGGACCTGCGAGAGCTCGCGAAGCGAGATGCCCTTCTCCTCCTCGTTCCGCGCCACTGAGTCCTTCTCACCGGAGAGCTCCGCGTCGAGCTCCTCTCGCGCCTGGAGCATCTCCATCCGCTGGTCGTTGAACCCGGCGGAGGCGTCGCCGTGGAGCTCGCCGAGCTCCTCGCGCTCCTGAAAGTCGTGCAGGACTGCGAGCTGCGCCTGGGCCGAGCGAAGCGGCAGCTCCTCGCCGCGATACGTGACCCGCGCAGCGAGGATCGCATTCTCCAGCTCGTCCTCGCGAGCGCTCAGCTCGACCTCGACGAGGCCGGATTCACACGTCTTGCGCAGCCGGTAGAGGCGCTCCCGCTCGTCGGGGCCCGCGCCGGATTCGGCCTCGTGGAGCGCGTCCAGCTGCTCGCGCGTGAAGAGCTCGCGGTAGCGCGCGACGATCTCGGCGCGCTCCGAGACCTCCTTCTCGCCGACACGAACGGCGCGCCCTTCCTCGGCGCGCTCGAAGAGGTATCTCTGGAGCTCCGCCTCGAACTCGGCGGGCGTCCTGACAGCGGTGACGCTCATATCGGATGGGGAATCTACCCGAGCGAGGAGCCCTCGCGACCGACCAGCTCGCGAACCGTGTCGCTGAGCTCGTCGATCGAGAACGGCTTGCCGATCACCGTCGCGCCGTCCGGCAGGAGAACGCCCGGACTGCCCGTCAGCAATGCGACCGCGGGGCCGTCCTGCTCGATTGCAGGCAGGAGCCCGAGCCCGTCGTCGTTGCCGAGGTGAACGTCGAGAAGTACCGCGTCGATGCTTTCGGTGTCGAGTGCGGCCCGCGCGCTCTCGACACTCTCGGCCTCGACGACCCTGTATCCCTCGAGCTCCAGATTGACCCGGCAGAGGAGCCTGAGCGAGGGATCGTCGTCGACGACCAGCACAGTCGCCGGTTCCCCTCCCATTGTCGGTGAGTGTATCGACGGGCCTCGGCGTATCTCTTCCCCCGGTTCGGTCGTTCCCCCTTTGAAGTGGGAAACCCGACCCGCTCAGATCAGCCGCTCGCACGGGAGGGGCTGCGGCGGGAGCTCCCCCGCCCCACCGCGAGCTTTCGCCGCCGCTCCTGGCTGGAGTTCCAGCGCGCGCTGGACCCGCTGGCGCCGCCTAGACCGCTCCGGCACGAACAATCGCGAGACGCCTGAGCGTCTCGTCCCGGCCGAGCAGCTCCAAGCTCTCGAAGAGCCCTGGTGAGACCTTCGACCCGGTGACGGCGATCCGAATCGGCTGAAAAGCGTCGCGAGGCTTCAGCTCCAACCGCTCGGCCAGCGACCGCAGCTCCCGCTCGATCGCCTCGGCCTCGAACGGCTCGACGCCGGCGAGAACCTGCTCGGCCTGCTCGAGCACGGGGCCGGCGCCGTCGAGCGGCACCGCCGGGCTGACCTCCTCGAAGAAGAACCGCGTGTAGTCCGGGAACTGGTCGAGCTTCTCGATCTTCTCCTGGACCAGCGGCGCCGCACGGCGCACGAGCTCCTCGTCCCAGTCGAGGCCCGCCTCGCGGACGTACTCGACAACCCGGTTCGCGTACTCGTCCGGGGAGAGCTCGCGCAGGTGGACGCCGTTCAGCCACGAGAGCTTCTGGTAGTCGAACACCGCGGGGCTCGGCGACACACGCTCGAGCGAGAAGAGCTCGAGCAGCTCGTCGCGCGAGAAGACCTCCTTCTTGTCGTCGTAGGCCCAGCCCAGCCGAGCGAGGAAGTTGACGAGCGCCTCTGGGAGGTACCCCTGACGGTGGAAGTCCTCGACCGACTGCGCGCCGTGGCGCTTCGAGAGCTTCTTGCCGTCGGTGCCGAGGACGTCCGGCGCGTGGGCATAGATCGGCGGCGGGATGCCGAGAGCGGCGAGGATCTGGAGCTGCTTCGGAGTGTTCGAGATGTGGTCCTGGCCGCGGATCACGTGCGTGATCCCGTCGAGCATGTCGTCGACCGGGTTGGCGAAGTTGTAGGTGGGACGGCCGTCGCTTCTGAGAATCACCAGGTCCTCGATGCTCTCGTTCGGCACCTCGACACCGCCGCGGATGATGTCGACCCAGCCGGTAGCACCCTCGTCGGGCATCCGGAAGCGGATCGCGCCCTCGTCCTCGTACGCCTTTCCGTCGTCGACCAGCTGGCGGGCAAGCCGCTGGGCGTCCTCCATCCGGTCGAGCTGGAAGCGCACCGGGCCGTCCCAGTCGATGCCGAGCCAGGCGAGCGAGCGCTGGATCTGGTCGGTCGCCTCCGCCACCTCGCGGCTCGTGTCCGTGTTCTCGATCCGCAGGAGCACCTCGCCGCCCTTCGGCCGCGCGAACAGCCAGTTGAAGAGGAAGGTGCGAACGCTCCCGATATGGAGGAGCCCGGTCGGGCTCGGAGCCATGCGGACTCGGATGGACGGGTTCACGTCACTATCGTAGGCGCGTGCTGTTCGGGGGCCATGTTGGCGGCGGTGTGAAGGCCGCGCCGGAGCGCGCGGAGGCGATCGGCGCCGACGCGCTCCAGCTCTTCGTCCAGAGCCCGCGGGCGTGGCGCTTCCCCAACCACGACCCGGAGGTTCTGGCGTCGTTTCCGGAGCGCGCGAAGGCCGCCGGAATGGAGGCGTGGATCGTCCACGCGATCTACCTCATCAACCTCGCGAGCCCGGACGACGAGCTCTACGAGAAGTCGGTCTCGACGCTTTGCTCGACGGTGGACGCAGCCTGCGCCATCGAGGCCGACGGCGTCGTCTTCCACGTCGGCTCGCACCTCGGCTCGGGGTTCGAAGCGGGCCTCGAGCGGGCGGCCCCGGCGATCGAGCAGGTGCTCGAGCGCTGCTCGGACACCACGTGGCTCTTGATCGAGAACTCGGCCGGCACCGGCGGAACGATCGGCCGCTCCATCGAGGAGCTGGCGCAGCTCGTAGACCGACTCGACGGACACCCGCGGCTCGGCGTCTGCCTCGATTCCTGCCACCTGTGGGCGTCCGGCGTCGACGTGACCGACGCGGCTGCTTTCGATGCGCTCCTCGACGAGTTCGACAGGTCGATCGGGCTCGATCGGCTACGGGCACTCCACGTCAACGACTCGGTCACGCCGCTCGGCTCGAACCGCGACCGCCACGCGAACCTCAAGGAGGGCGTAATCGGCAACGGTCTTGCGACGTTTCTCGGAAACCGGCGGCTGCAGGACCTACCGGCGATCGTGGAGACCGAGGGCCAGCAGGGCAAGGGCGCCGACGAGCACGAGATCAGGAAGCTGCGGGAGCTGCATGCCGCCGGATCTCGCCGGCGACGTGGTCGGCGTAAGGCCGGACGCGCGGCCTGAGGTCGTCCCAGCGCTCGTCCTCCTCGCCGAGATAGATCGCCCGGGCCCGCGCGAGCACCTCGCGGTGCTGCGGCGGAAGCCGCTCGAGCGCCCAGTCCGCGGCGCGGTCCTTGGGGCCGATCTCGCCCGTCTCGACCGTGAACCAGATCCGCGCAAGAGTCAGCACCGAGTTCCGCGTGTCGTCGACGAGGCCGGGCATCACCTCTTCGACGCCGTGCAGCATCGCGCGGGTGAGATCCTCGGGCGGCACGGGATCGAGCAGCTCGGGCGCCGGAGGCCCGAGCAGCGGGCGGCTCGACTGGAGCACCATCGTGAGGAGCAGCGCGACATCGGGATTCGTGGTGGCCGCCAGCGGCTCGGTGTCGCCGCGCTCGAGCGCGGCGCGGTGCCACTCGCCGAACTGGAGGTCGAACCGCGGCGGATACCGCCACGGCTTGATGTCGGGCTCGGCCACGACGGTCACCTCCACCGGCCTCGGGCCCGGGCCTGAGACCGCGAGCAGGCCCTCGGCGAGTCGGCGCTTCGCCTCGGTCGTCGTCGGCCGAGCCGGCGAGGACGAGGACATCGAGGTCGCTCCTCGGACGCAGCCCGCCCGCGAGCGCGGAGCCGTACAGGTACGCGCCGAGCACGGCGTCCTGCAGGACGTCGCCGATCAGGCCGACGACCTGCTCGAGCTGCTCCTCGTAGTCGGGCGCTGGACTAGGCGCTCGGGCGGACCTGCGCGAAGACCCGGAAGCTCGGCTCGCCGACAGGCAGCTCGTGGAACTCGGGATTGACGCAACCGAGCTCGTCGCTTCGGCCGATGTACGTGCTCTCCACGTCCGCCCGGCACATCGGCAGCGGCTTGCGACTGGCCCGAACAGCACCGAAGCCCGGGGCCCGGGCTTCGGCTTGCTCCAGGAGCTGGAGGTCGATCTCGACGGAGAAGATCCGCTGCATGCACCCCACGTAGGTACGCCCCACTTCCTCGAAGGCGTAGAGGAAGGGACATGACCGCGCGAGACAGGCGGCCGGGTAGACGACCTTGTCGCAGTGCACTCCGCACCGGCGGCACTCGACCTCGTCCTGGGGCCGGAGCGGGAGGCTCCGAGGACTGGTCGTCGGCCGAGACGCCATAGCTGGATTTTGGGTCACGAGTCCGGGGCCGCGCAAGACTTGACAGCGAAACTCGATCGCGCTAGGCGCGCAGGCGGTCCACCACATTCAGGACGTCCATCTGGGTGAACGCCTGGAAGTCCGGCTCGGTGTCGACCGGGACGTCGTCGGCACGGAACCAGAGCGCCTGGATCGTCGTCATCCCGGCGCGCGAGGCTCCGACGACGTCCGTGTCCAACCGGTCGCCGACGAAGACCGCCTCGTCCGGACCCGTCCCGACCTCGTCGAGCGCCCGCTCGAAGATCGCCGGGTGCGGCTTGCGCTTGCCGACCTCCGATGAGAGGACGACTGCGTCGACGCGCTCGACGAGCCCCTGCCGCTCGAGCACGGGCCGCAGCAGCCACTCCGGGCTCGCGGTGTTGGAGACCAGCGCGAGCCTCAGTCCTCGCGCCCGCAGCGCCTCGAGCAGCGCGTGAGACGAGGCGGCGAGCGAGTAGTGCGAGGCCCAGACGTCGTGCGCCGCGCGGATGAAGAGCCGCAGGTCGTCGTCCTGGAGGTCGACGCCCTGAGCGGCGAACGACCTTCGCATCACGTCGGCGATGTCGATCTCGTCCTCGCCGCCCGGGAACAGCTCAGCGTCGTTGTCCGCGACGTAGCGGGTGAACGCCTCGGCCGTCGGGAGACCCTGCCGTTCGAGCGCGGCAAGGCCGGCTGCGTGGCCCTCGAGGGCGATCTCGTCGCTCCACTCGTCCTGCATGAGCGTCCCGCCCCAGTCGAAGAGAACCGCCCTCAGCACCGCGGGTAGGCTAGCCCGGTGGCCAGGAGGATCTTGTGGGGCTCGCTTGCCCTTGCCCCGGTCACGATCGTCCTCCACTACGCAACTGACATCGGCGACACCGCCGAGTTCATCCTGGCCGCCGCCGCGCTCATTCCGCTCGCGTGGCTGATCGGCGAGGCGACCGAGCACGCCGCGCACCACACCGGACCGGGGATCGGCGGGTTCCTCAATGCGACATTCGGCAACGCGCCGGAGCTGATCATCGCGCTGCTCGCAGTCCACGAGGGGCTCACGGAGGTCGTGCGCGGCTCGCTGACGGGAAGCGTCGTCGGCAACCTCCTGCTCGTCCTCGGGTTCTCGCTGCTCTTCGGCGGCCGCGGCGCGCTCGACAGGGAGTCGAGCATGCTCTCGATCGGCCTGGTGACGCTCGCCGTCGTCCTCCTGCTGATCCCGTCGATTCCGGGCTGGGAAGGCGATCCGGAGCGCGACTCGCTCGTCTACGTCTCGATCCCGATCTCGATCGCTCTGCTGATCGTCTATGTACTTGCGACCTGGATCTCGCTGCGGCGACACCGGCTCATGCACGTCTCCGACGAGGCGGCCGACATGGTCGGTTGGACCTTCCGGACGGCGCTGATCGTGCTCGGCATCGCGACCGTCGTAACTGCACTGATCGCGGAGATCGTCGTCGGCTCGATCGAGACCTTCGCGGACAAGGTCGGGCTCACGGAGTTCTTCGTCGCAGCCGTCATCGTCGCGATCGTCGGCAACGCGGCCGAGCACGGCGGCGCCGTCGTCGTCGCAGCCCGCGGCCAGATCAAGCTCGCCGCCGAGATCGCGCTCGCGTCGAGCGCGCAGGTGGCCGTGTTCCTGATTCCCGCCGTCACGCTGCTTGCGCTGCTGATCGATCCGCTCGCGCTGTCGTTCCGGCCGGTCGAGATCGCGGCGCTCGCGTTCGGCGTCGTGCTGACGTTCGCCCTGCTCGTCCAGGGCCAATCGAGCCGGGCCCGAGGGGTCGTGCTGATCGCCGGCTACGTCGCCGTCGCGGTGGCGTTCTTCTTCGCGGGCGACCGTTAGCCGAAGGTGGACGGCTCGCGCGTGACCGGGTAGGTCGCGAAGTAGAGCTTGACGGGGACGCCTTCCGCGTCCCTGCTGATCCGGAGGAGCTCGCCGCGCTCGTAGCCCCGGACGACTCGGTAGAGATCCTCGCCCTCCTGCTCGTACACCGACCGGCCGAGATCCAGCCGGGCTTCCGGGAAAACGGACTCGAGCTTGCCGCCGCGGTACGAGAAGACGATCGGGTGGCCCTCGGAGAACCACTGGCCAAGGATGCCTTCGAGCTCGGGGGGAGGCGCCTCGCCGGGCCGCCACTCGGCCTTCACGGGCCGGTAGGCGTCGGCGACCGCTCGTGAAAGCTCGATCCCGAGCACGGAGATCGCCACGCCGGCGCCGTCGTTCGTGAGCACCGCGGCGCCCGTGCGCTTCGGGGGAAACGCCGAGACGTGGCCAAGGTAGCCGGCATGCGCACCGTCGTGCCCGACGAAGAGGTCGTCGCCGCTTCGGTACAGCGCGAAGCCGAGGCCGTAGCCGAGCCGCCACTTCGTCAGGTCGACCATCGACTGGAAGGCGGACATCTCCTCGACCGTCTCCCTGGAGAGGACGGCCGGGTCGGGATCGGCGATGAACGCCGCCCAGCGGCAGAGATCCTCGGCGGTGCTCCAGAGCTCGGCGGCGGGCGCGACCGCGCGACCCTCGATCACCGGCTCGCGGCGAGGCACGTCCGTGTACGGGTGGACGAGGTACCCGGCCGCCGCGGGCTCTTCGGCCGTCCAGGTCGTCCGGGTCATGCCGACCGGGCCGAGGACATTCCGGGTCAGGTACTCCTCCGCGGGCTCACCGCTGACCCGGGCGACCACCTCGCCCAGGAGCGAGTACGCGAGGTTCGAGTAGTGCCAGTACGCACCCTGCGCGAGCGGCTTCTCGGCCTCGGCAAGTCGCGGCAGGAGCTCCTCGCGGGTCGGCATCTCCAGCGTCTCCCAGACATTCCCCGGCACCTCGCGCTGGAGGCCCGAGAGGTGCGAGAGCAGCCCACGGATCGTCAGTCCGTGCTCGGCGCCGTCGAGATGCTGGTCGAGCCTGTCATCGAGCGACAGCCTTCCCTCGTCGCGGAGCCGCATGATCCCGACCGCCGTCACGGTCTTCGTGATCGAGGCGATGCGGTACTGGTGGTCCGGCGTCGCCTCCTCCCCGCTTTCGACGTCCGCCAGACCGACCGCCTCGCTCCAGACGATCTCGCCTTCACGGACCGCAGCGGCGCTGACGCTGGGCAGCCTGTTCTCGGCCTGAGCCTCCCGGACGATTCCCGAGAGCTCGGCCGCAAGCCCCTCAGGCGCGGGCAAGGACGCCCAATGCCTTGGGGATGATCTCGATCGCCTGCTCGATGTCCTCGTCCGTGACGTCGAGGTGCGTCACCGCGCGAAGCCGGGTCGGAAGGATCGTCGCCGAGATGCCGACGCCCGCCTGGTGAATCCGCTCGAGCGCCTCCGGCTGTGAGAGGCCGAGCGGCTCGAGGTCGATCTGGACGAAGTTCGTCTCGACCTCTTCGGGGTCGACCGGAAGCCCGGCCGCGGCGAGGCCCTCGCCGAGCCGGCGGGCGCGCGCGTGATCCTCGGCGAGCCGGTCGATGTTGTGCTCGAGCGCGTACACGCCCGACGCTGCGACGATGCCTGCCTGGCGCATCGCGCCGCCGAACATGTGCTTGAAGCGGCGGGCCCGAAGCATCAGCTCGGTGGAGCCGGCGACAACGGCGCCGAGCGGGCAGCCGAGCCCCTTCGACAGGCAGATCGTCACCGTGTCGGCGCGCCCGGCCATGCGCGAGGCCGGAACGCCGAGAGCGACGGCCGCGTTGAAGAGCCGCGCACCGTCGAGGTGCAGCCGGAGGCCGAGCTCGCGGCAGCAGTCCACCACCGCGTCGAGCTCCTCGAGCGGCCAGACGCGACCGCCGGAGCTGTTGTGGGTGTTCTCGATCGAGACGATCCGCGTCTTCGGCGTGTGGAAGTCGTCGTACAGCCGCGCCGCCGAGCGGATCTGGTCGGCGCCGATCCGGCCGTTGTCCCCGACCAGCGGACGCGTCACCAGGCCGGCGAATGCGGCCGGCCCGCCGAGCTCCGCGATCAGGACGTGGGAATGCTCCTCGGCGAGCAGCTCGTCGCCCGGCTCGCCGTGCAGCCGGAGCGCGATCTCGTTCGCCATCGTCGCCGTCGGGACGTAGACGGCCTCGGGCTGGCCGAGAAGCTCAGCCGCCCGCTGCTCGAGCAGGTTGACGGTCGGGTCTTCCCGCTTCTGCTCGTCGCCGACCTCGGCCGACGCCATCGCCTCGCGCATCGCCGGGGTCGGCTTCGTCTGGGTATCCGACCGGAGATCGATCACGGCGGGATTCTGCCTGCCGCCAGGCGAGGAGGTACAGGGCAGCGCCGCTCACTCCGACGGCGGCGATGAGGATCCACATGGCGGCATCGCCGAAGGCAGCGCGCGTCTGGAGGCCGATCGCCGGCGCGAGCGAGAGGCCGAGCCAGCTCGCCGCGTTCGCGGTGCCCAGGTACATCCCGCGGAGGCCCGGCGGCGCCAGGTTCGCGATCAGGGCCTCCGATGCCGGCGCCCACAGCATCTCGCCGAGCACCACCACGAGGAGGACGACGATCACGACCGGCAGGACGGCGCTCGCCTCGAGCAGGAGGTACGGCGAGGCCATCAGCAGCACGCCGGCGGCGAGCTTCACGCCGCGCGGGATCCCGGTCGTCCAGCGCGTGATCCGCATCTGCAGCAGGACGATCACGATCGGGTTGAGCGCGAAGAGCAGCCCCCATGTGGCTGGCCCGAGACCGTGCGTCTGCGTCAGCGAGATCGGAAGCAGCAGCTCAAAGGCGGCGTAGGAGCACCAGCCGCCGATCGCGGCGAGGAACACGGTGAGCAGCGCGGCATCGCGGGCGAGCGGCCGCAGCGACGGCGCCGCGCCTCCGGTGTCCGCGCGGCGGGCGCTCTCGTGGAGCCGAAGCGCTGCAACGAGGGAGAGAGCGTAGGCGACGACGATCCCCGCGAACAGCGGCTCCCAGCGCCAGGTGACGAGCGCGGCGCCGAGCAGCGGCCCGAGCGTCGCGCCGGCGTTGAGGACGACGCGGAAGGCGCCGAACGCCTCCTCGCGTCCGTCCTCGCCGATGAGATCGGCGAGAAGCGCGCGCTGCGACGTTCCACGCACGGGCTGGATGAAGCCCATGACGACGAGGACCCCGTACGCCGCCAGGATCGGCAGGCCCGGGACGAGCAGGATCGCCGGGGTGGCGGTCTGGACGATCGAGGCGGCCACGATGACGGGCTGCCGGCCGATGCGATCCGAGAGGCGGCCGCCGACCAGGGAGCCCGCGACCGCCGCCAGCCCGGAGCAGGTGTACGCGATCCCGACCTGGGTCGCCGCTGCATCTCGCTCGGTCAGCGCCCAGATCGCGAAGAACGCGAAGAACGCGAACTGGCCGAGTGCCCCGAATCCGACCGACGCGAGCACCGGGCGGAGAACAGGGTCGACCTCGCCGCCGAAGAGCCGCCTGAAGCTGAGCACCCAGCCACTGTGGCGATCGCCTGCCATGCGCGCCAATGCCGATTCTGTCTAGAGCTATACACTCTGGTAATGCTCGATCCACGCCGCCTCGCGCTCCTCCGCGAGGTCGTCCGCCACGGCTCGTTCTCGAAAGCTGCCCAGGCTCTCTTCCTCACCCAGCCCGCCGTGTCGCGGCAGGTGGCGAAGCTGGAGCGCGAGGTCGGGGTGCGGCTCCTCGAACGCACGCCGGGCGGGCTCCGGCTCACCGACGCCGGCCGGGTCGCCCTCGACCGCGCGGAGGCGATCGCCGGTCATCTCGCGGCCGCGGAGGCGGAGCTCGAGGCGATCGCATCGGTGAGCGCGGGGCGGCTCCGGATGGGCGCCTTTCCGACGGTCGCGTCGACACTCGCCCTCGAGGCGATCGAGCTGTTCCGGCGCCGCCACCCGGGTGTCGAGCTCTCATTTCTGGAGGCAGGCACGCGGGCGAGCGTCCAGCGGCTGCGGGCGGGCGACGTGGATCTTGCTCTCGCCTTCCGCGAGCGCGGCCGGCCGGCGCCGCGATCCTGGGAGGGCCTTCACGCTGTCCATCTGCTCGTCGACCCGCTCTACGTCGCGCTGGCAAAGGACCACCCGCTGGCGGCCAAGGACGCCGTTCGCCTGCGCGACCTCAGGGACGAGGGCTGGATCCAGGCAGTGCAGGCCGGCCCGACCGGCATCACCTACCGCGCCTGTCTCGCCGCCGGGTTCGAGCCGCGCATCGTCCACCTCAGCGACCACGCGCCGATCACACAGGGCCTCGTCGCCGCCGGCCTCGGAGTGACGCTCGTGTCCAGCCTGTCCGTTCCGCAGGCGCGGAAGGACATCGCGATCCGGCCGCTGAAGCCGTCGGGCCCACAGCGGGACGTCTTCGCGGTCTCGCTCCCGGGCGCGCTGCAGCCCCCGGCGATCACGGCGATGGTGGAGATTCTCCGCGAGCTGGCTCCGCGCTACGAGTCGGCGCGGAAGTCGGCCGCGGTCCGGCCGTCGTCGGTCGCTGCGTCCTGATCCGCGCCGCTCGCGACCAACAGCTCGTACAGCTCGTCGTTCCCGGCCAGCGCTGCAGCGTGCAGCGGGACGAAGCCGCCCTCCTGCCGGGCATTCGGGTCGGCGCCGTGTTCGAGCAGGAGGCGCGCCAACGCGGTGTGCCCGCCGGCGGCCGCGCTGTGGAGCGGCTGCACTCGGATCACGTTCCGGGCGACCGCGGCGACGTCGGCCCCGCGTCGCAGGAGATCGGCGGCGACGGCATCGTGGCCGAAGTAGGCCGCGAGGTGGAGGGCCGTGAAACCGTCGGGCGACCACCCGTCGACGGAGGCTGGATCGAGGGACAGCAGCTCCGCCACGCGGGACGCATCTCCGAGCGCCGCCGCCTCGAAGAGCGTCAGGTCGGGGTGTTGCGGCGAGTTTCGCCTCAACCGTGGCGCTGATCACCGCGATAGAACGCTTCGAGGAGCTCGGATTCCGGGCTCGGCAGCTCGCTCATGCGCCCATTTTCACCGGAAGAGGGATGCGCGTTCACGAAACGCGGCCGATCCTCAGACGGAAGAAAGGAGAAGCGGCATGAATCAAACAGCGGCTTCTCTGTGGCAGCTCGTCAGGGACGACCACCTCGTCCGCCGCGGCGCGTGGATTTCGCTGGGCATCGTCTGGCTCGCCGCCGCCTGGGCGGATCTCCGGATGCTGATCTTCATCCCCGCCGTCGCCGGCACCGTCTGGGTGCTCATGCGCCGCCGCGGGGAGCTCCCGGACGACGACTGGCTCTAAGCGCCGCGCGGGAGGTTGTTACCGATTCGGCTCGGCTCGGGCACACACCCGTGCGCCCTGCGGCGATACCGTGAAACCGGAGGGAGGCCCGCGGCCGGCCCCGGGCGCTGCCAGAGAACAGGTCGCCGCCGGCTAGACGCCTTTCGGCGCTTCGACCTCGGTGGCGGTCGTCGGCTCGCCCGAGAGGTCCGGGTGGTCTTCGAAGCGGTACCGGACGATCGCCCGCTTGGCCGCCTTCACCTCGTCCAGGCGGCCGACCGGCCGGCCGTGCGGCGCGGCCTTGATCTCCTCCGGCTCCTCGGCCGCCTCGCGGGCGATCGCGAGCATCGCGTCGGCGAAGGCGTCGAGCGTCTCCTTGGTCTCCGTCTCGGTCGGCTCGACCATCAGCGCCTCGGGGACGATCAGCGGGAAGTAGATCGTCGGCGGATGGAAGCCGTAGTCCATCAGCCGCTTCGCGACATCGAGTGCCGTGATTCCGTGCTCTTTCTTGAGCTTGCGCGCGGACAGCACGAACTCGTGCATGCAGAGCCGGTCGAAGGGCAGGTCGTACGCATCCTTCAGCCGCGCGAGCAGATAGTTCGCGTTCAGGACCGCATCCTCCGACATCGTCCTCAGCTCCCTGCCCCAGGCGAGGATGAACGCGTACGAGCGGACGAAGACCCCGAACGGCCCGGTGAACGCGCGCACCTTTCCGATCGACTTCGGGCGGTCGTAGTCGAGGCGGAAGCGGTTTTCGTCACGGACGACGGCCGGCACCGGCAGGAAGGGCTCGAGGCGGTCACGGACCGCGATCGGCCCGCCCCCGGGCCCACCGCCGCCGTGCGGCTGCGAGAACGTCTTGTGCAGGTTGATGTGGACGATGTCGAAGCCCATGTCGCCCGGCCTCGAGATCCCGCAGACGGCGTTCAGATTGGCACCGTCGTAGTACAGAAGTGCGCCGACTTCGTGAAAGATCTTCGCGACCTCCTCGATGTGCTCGTCGAAGAGGCCGAGCGTCGACGGGTTCGTGAGCATCAGGCCGGCCGTCGACTCGTCGACGCGGCTCCGGAGGTCGTCGAGGTCGATGTTCCCCCGCGCATCCGTGGCGACCTTCTGCAACTCGTAGCCGGCCATGGTCACACTCGCCGGATTCGTGCCGTGCGCCGTGTCGGCCACGACGATCGTCCGGCGCTGCTCCTCCTCGCCCCGGTCGGCGAAGTAGGCCCGCATCAGCATCAGGCCGGTCAGCTCGCCCTGAGAGCCCGCGGCCGGCTGGAGCGAGACCGCGTCGAGCCCGGTGACCTCCGCGAGGATCTCCTGGAGGTCGTGCATCAGCTCGAGTGCGCCCTGCGCGCCGTCCTCGTCCTGATGCGGATGAAGGTCGCGGAACCCGGGCAGCGCAGCGACCCGCTCGTTGACGCGCGGGTTGTATTTCATCGTGCACGAGCCGAGCGGGTAGAAGCCGGTGTCGATCCCGAAGTTGCGGGTCGTCAGCTCCGTGAAGTGGCGAACGAGCTCGATCTCGGGAATCTCCGGCAGGCGCGCCGGCCGCTCGCGGCGCAGCTCGTCCGGCACGGCCGGCGTCGACAGCTCGGCCGGCCGGGGTACTCGCCCGGCTCGGCGACCCGGACGCGACTTCTCGAAGACGAGCTTCATTCCGCCAGCGCCTCCACCAGGCGGTCGATGTCGTCGAGAGTGCGCCGCTCCGTGACGGCGACGAGGATCGCGTCGTCCATGCCGGGGTAGTCGCGCCCGACCGGGTAACCGGGGTTGACGCCGTGAGTGCGCGCCTCGCGGATTGCCTCCTGCGCCTGCCGTCCGACGCGGACGCCAAACTCCTTGAACGTTGCCTGCTCCGGAAACAGCAGTGGCAGATCCAACCGCTCCTTTGCGTGCTCGGCGAGCGCCATACAGGTCTCGCCCACCTCCCGCAGCCCTTCCGGCCCTAGCCAGCACAAGTAGATGAGGCCGCCCAGCGCCAGCAAGGTCTGATTGGTGGTGATGTTCGATGTCGCCTTCTCGCGCCGGATGTGCTGCTCGCGCGTCTGGAGGGTGAGGACGTAGCCTCGGCGTCCCTCGACGTCGGTCGTCTCCCCGACGATCCGGCCGGGCATCCGGCGCGTGAACTCCTCGCGCGCGGCGACGAAGCCATAGTGCGGCCCGCCGTAGGAGAGCGGGTTGCCGGCCGACTGCCCCTCGCCGATCGCGATCGCGCAGCCGTAGTTGCCGGGAGCCTCGAGCACGCCGAGCGACATCGGGTCGACATGGGCGACCGCCAGCGCCTCGGCGTCGTTCGCGGCCGCTGCCAAATCCGGCGCCGGCTCCAGGCAGCCGAAGAAGTTCGGCTGCTGGAAGATCGCGCAGGCGGCGTCCTTGGCTGCTGCACGGAACTCCTCGGGATCGGTGACGCCGTCGCGGTGCGGCACGTCCACGACCTCCATGCCGAACCCCGGCGCGTACGTGCGAACGACCTGGCGAACCTGCGGGTTGACGGTCTCGGCCAGGACGATCTTCGACCGGCCGGTTGCGTGCTTCGCGATGTAGCAAGCGTCTGCGGCGACGGTCGTCCCGTCGTAGCCGGACGCGTTCGACACGTCCAGGCCGGTCAGCTCGCAGATCACCGTCTGGTACTCGAAGATCGCCTGGAGGACGCCCTGGCTCATCTCCGGCTGGTAGGGCGTGTACGCGGTCAGAAACTCGCCGCGCCCGAGGATGTAGTCGACGACGGCCGGGACGTAGTGGTCGTAGACGCCGGCGCCGACGAACGAGAGCTCCTCGCCGGCGTGGACGTTTCGCGCCGCGAGCTCCTCCAGGCGCTCGACGATCTCCTGCTCCGTGAGGGGGTCGCCGAGCTCGAGCGGCCGGTCGAAGCGAACGCCGGCGGGGATGTCCCGGAAGAGCTCCTCGACGCTCGAGACGCCGATCGCCTCCAGCATCGACTCGCGATCGGCGCCGGTCAGTGTCTCGTAGGTCACTGCTCGGCTAGATGCGCCTTGTACGCGTCGGCGTCCATGAGGCTGTCCGCCTCGGACGCATCGGAGAGCCGGATCCTGATCAGCCAGCCGTTTCCGTACGGATCCTCGTTCACCGTCTCCGGGCCGTCGACAACCGCCTGATTGACCTCGAGCACCTCGCCGGAGAGCGGCGAGACGACGTCCGAGACCGCCTTCACCGACTCGACCTCGCCGTAGACGCCGTCTTTCGCGATCGTGGCGCCCACCTCGGGCGGCTCGAAGTGGACGAGCTCGCCGAGCGCATCCTGCGCGTACCAGGTGATCCCCAGCACGGCATCGCCGTCCTCGACCCGCGCCCAGTCGTGCTCCGAGTGGTAGGCCAGCTCGTCCGGGTAGGTCTCCGCTGCCGCCATCAATCCTCCTCGCGCTTGTAGATCGGTTTCTCGACGACGCGTGCGCGCCGGTGCCGGCCGCGGACGTCGATGGTCAGCTCCTCACCAGGGGTTGCCTGCTCGGCGGCCACGTAGCCCATGCCGATGCCCTGGTCGAGCATCGGCGAGTGCGTCCCGGACGTGACCTCGCCGCCGCCGTCGATCGGCATGCCCTGGCGCGGGATCCCGGAATCCTCCATCACGAACGCCGTCAGCTTCCGCTCGGGGCCTTCGGCCTTGATCCGACGGAGCTCGTCGGCGCCGGTGAAGTCCTTGTCGAGCACCGACACCCAGCCGAGCCCCGCTGAGATTGCGTCGGTCTCGGGGCCGATGTCGTTCCCGTGGAGCGGGTAGCAGACCTCCAAGCGCAGCGTGTCGCGGGCACCGAGCCCGGCCGGCTTGATCTCGCGGCCCACGACTGCGTCCCATAGCGCCGGGCCGTCGTCGGCCGGCACCATGAGCTCCACCCCCCTCTCTCCGGTGTAGCCCGTGCGGTTGACCATCACCTCGATCCCGTCGAGGTCGTCCATCGAAAACGTGAATGCCGGCGCGTCGTCGAGGCCGAGGCGCTCGAGCGACCGCGGCCCCTGGACCGCGAGGAGGGCGTACTCGTCGGAGATGTCCCGGACGTCCGAGCCCGGGATTTCGCGTTCCTTCAGCCACTGGAAGTCCGTGTCCCGGTTCGATGCGTTGACGATCAGCAGGTAGCGGCCGGCCTCGAGCCGGTAGGCGATGAGGTCGTCGACGATCCCGCCGCGCTCGTTGGTCAGCAGGGTGTACTGGGCCTGGCCCGGCTCGATCCGGTCGAGGTCGTTCGAAAGGACGCCCTGGAGAAACTCGTGAGCCTTCGGCCCCTCGACCTCGAGCTCGCCCATGTGCGAGACGTCGAAGACGCCGGCGTCCGCGCGCACGGCCCGGTGCTCGGGAATGACGCCCTCGTACTGCACGGGCATCTCCCAACCCGCGAACGGAACGAGACGCGCGCCGAGTGCGACATGGCGCTCGTGGAGCGGGGTTCGGCGCAGCGTCTGCACGACGCGCCGGATGCTACCGCTGTCGGTTCTGGCGACCGGGCGCTACTCGCGGAGGAAGGACGGCACTTCGAGGACTCCTCTCCGACGCCTCGAAGCGCTCGCGCTCTTCGGGCGCCCTCGTCGGCGTCGGCTCCTCCTCGGGCACCGTCGTGCGCCGGCGGCGCCGGTGCGCCTGCGGGCCGAAGCCTGTCGCGATCACCGTGACTCGAACCTCGTCCTTGAGCGCGTCGTCGATGACCGCGCCGAAGATCACGTTGGCGTTCTGGTCCGCGGCGCTGGTGACGACCTCCGCCGCCTCGTTCACCTCGAACAGCCCCATGTCGGGCGGGCCGCTGATGTTCAGCAGGATGCCCGTCGCGCCTTCGATCGACGACTCGAGCAGTGGCGACGAGACCGCGGTGTGCGCCGCCTCCGCCGCGCGGTTCTCTCCCGACGCGGTGCCGATGCCCATCAGTGCCGAGCCGGCGTCGGACATGATCGCCCGCACGTCCGCGAAGTCCAGGTTGACGATCCCTGGAACCGTGATCAGGTCGGTGATCCCCTGCACGCCCTGGCGGAGGATGTCGTCTGCCAGCCGGAACGCGTCGATGATCGAGGTGCGCTTCTCGACCACCTGGAGAAGCCGGTCGTTCTCGATCACGATCAGCGTGTCGACGTTGTCGCGAAGCTCCTCGATTCCCATCATCGCCTGGTCGGCGCGCTTGCGACCCTCGAAGCCGAACGGCCTTGTGACCACGCCGACCGTGAGCGCTCCGAGCTCGCGCGCGATCTCGGCGACGATCGGTGCGCCGCCGGTACCTGTGCCACCGCCCTCGCCGGCCGTGACGAACACCATGTCCGAGCCTTTGAGCGCGTCCTTCAGCTCGTCGCGGCTCTCGGTCGCCGCGGCCTTTCCGACCTCGGGGTTCGCGCCTGCGCCCAGGCCGCGCGTCGACTCGGCGCCGATGTGGACCTTCATGTCCGCGTCGACGACGAGGAGCGCCTGTGCGTCCGTGTTCGCCGCGATGAAGTCGACGCCGCTCAGGCCCGCGTCGACCATACGGCTGACTGCGTTCGACCCGCCGCCGCCGACCCCGACGACCTTGATGACTGCCAGGTAATTGCCTGTCTGATCGCGTACGCTCAACGTCCCTCCACCTCAAGCTCGACTGTAGCTCACGGCTTCGTGAGTCACCGGCAACGCCCCAGACTAGGTGCGATCTACTGCGCTGTCAACGCGTTCTGCGGGTCGATAGTCTCAGGCTCAACCTGAGACTCGAGGCTTTCGCCGACGACGGGTCGTGCGGGAACGCTGACGTCGACGTACGCCGCTACGTCGCCCTCGCGGCGCAAGGTTGCGAGGACGTGCCGCGAGACGGCGAGCTTGAGCGGGAGATCCTCGGTCTTCCCCAGCCGGATCTCGAACCGGTCGTCGAGAACGGCGGTCGCGGCTCCGTCCTCGCCCGTCTTGACGTACCACACGCGCGGCGAGAGCCCAGGCGCCGCTGCACGAATCGCGGCGACGGTCCGGATGGCGCGCGCCGGCTCCGCCGCTCCGAGTATCGAGCCGACGTGAGGATCGACGGTGCGCTCGATCCAGACGACCGGGAGGGGGCGACGGAGGCGGCGCTCGAGCGGCCGGAGAACGCGTCCTTCCGCCGACACGAGCCAGTTCTCGTCGCCTCGCCGCACCACGGCTACCGGTCGCTCGACGCTCACCTTGACGCGGAGGGTGTTCGGGAAGGCACGGTCGTAGCCCAGGAGGTGGACGTGCGGAAGCTCGTCGAGGCGCCGCTGGATCTCCTTCTGGTCGACCCGGAGCAGGCTCGTGCCGTGAAGGTCTTCCAGCGCCCGGCCGACGAGACGGGTTTGCCCGCGCGGGATCGACTCGACCTGCACGTCGTGAACGGCGAAGACGGCCGTCTCGCGTGCGGCGAAGAAGAGCCCGAAGGCGGCCGCGAGGAGCCCGAAGCCGATCGCGAGCGAGCGGCCGGAAGGGACCAGCCTGAGGGCAGGGGACGCCGAGACATACGCCACGGCGCCAATTTCGCCGTGGCTGGGGTCGCTCCTACACCCGCTCTCCCGCCCCGAGCTCGTTCCAGGATGTGGCTCGTCGCAAGGGTGCGATGGGTGGATGCCAGGCCTGGACGCAGGCCGCGTTCATATCCAGTGATATGGACGTGGCCGAGGACAACGCCTGGCGCCGCCCAGCGCGGCCTGGCGGCTCAGCCTCCATGCTGGAACGAGCTCGCTGGCAGCTCGATCGGGCCCAGCAGCCGAACCTCGTGCTCGAGCTCGACGCCGAACTCCTCCAGCGCTCGCCTGCGAGCCTCGGCCATGAGCTCGATCGCATCGGCCGACCGGGCGTCGTCGGCGTTCTCGATGAAGTTCGCGTGCCTCGGCGAGATCTGAGCGCCGCCGATCCGGTGGCCGCGAAGCCCGCAGGCCTCGAGCATCCGCCCCGCCGACAACTCGTGCTCGGGGTTCTTGAAGACACTCCCGAACGTCCGCTTGTTCGTCGGTTGCGCCGCCTTGCGCGCCGCCTGCATCTCGGCGACCGTCGCCTTGATCTCCTCGACCGGCCTCGGCCGCAGGCGAAACTCCGTCGCCACGACGACCTCGCCTGGACGCAGCGCCGAGCGCCGGTACTCGAGACCCAGCTCCTCCGGCGTGCGCCAGGAGGACCCGGACGCATCCGCGACGAGTGCCCGTTCGAGCACGCCTGCGATGTCTCCACCGTAGGCGCCCGCGTTCATCCAGACGCCGCCGCCCGCCGTGCCGGGGATCGCGCAGGCGAACTCGAACCCTCCCAGCGACGCGGCTCGCGCCCTGTGGAGGCAGACGGCGAGCGTCGCTCCCCCGCCCGCGCGCAAGACCTCGCCCTCCGCGTCGGCCGCTGCAAGCTCTCCGGACAGCTTCAGGACGAGCGCTTCGACGCCCTCGTCCGCCACGAGCAGGTTCGAGCCCAGCCCCACCACGGACACGGCGGCCTCGCGCTCGGCGGCCCACGCCAGCGCCTGGCTGAGGTCCTCGGCCGTCTCGGGCCTGGCGAACCAGCGCGCAGGACCGCCGGTGCCGAGCGTCGTGAACCGCGAAAGCGGCACGCGTTCCTCGATCGTCACGAGAGCTCCCGGAAGACGAGGTCGGCACCGCGGTCGACGTCGCCCGCTCCGATCGTGAGAACGACGTCACCCGGCCGCGCGCGACGCGCGAGGAAGCGCGCGCCGTCCTCCACGGACGGCGTCCAGCCGATCGTCATCCCCGGTCGGAGCTCGGCAAGCGCGTCGACGACGAGCTTCCCGCTGACGCCCGCGACGGGTTCCTCCCGGGCCGCGTAGACGTCCGTCACCGCGACGACATCGGCGTCGGCCAGCGCCGCAGCCGTCTCGCGCGCGAGATGCCTGGTTCGGGAGTAGAGGTGCGGCTGGAAGAGGGCCAGGATCCGGCCGATGCCCTGCTCGCGCAGCGCGGCGAGCGTCACACGGATCTCGGCAGGATGGTGCGCGTAGTCGTCCACGATCCGCACGTCGCCGGCGACGCCGACCTCCTCCAGGCGGCGACCGGCGCCCCGAAACTCGCGCAGCACCGGCCACGCCTCGCGCCCGTCGACGCCGGCGAGCTCGAGTGCGGCGAGCGCCGTGGACGCGTTGAGCCGGTTGTGCCGGCCGGGGATTGTGAGCTCGCCGTCGTACGGCTCGAGCGCATCGCCACGAACCGCCTGCGGAACGTCGTCGAGCCAACGCTCGAACAGCTCCCCCACCTCGGACTTCGACGCGAACTCCGTGTGGTGGTCGAGGTCGACGTTCGTGACGACGGCGATCTTGGGCCGAAGGAGCTCGATCGTCCGATCCGACTCGTCGCCCTCGACGACGAGCCAGCCGGAGCCGGCTCGGGCGTTCGAGCCCAGCTGCGGCACCTCCGCGCCGATCAGGAACCCTGGATCGCGACCGAGCCGGTCGAGGACGAACGCGATCATCGCCGCGGTCGTCGTTTTTCCGTGCGCGCCCGCGACGACGATCGAGTCCTGGAGCGAGACCAGCTCGGCGAGGAACTCGGCGCGCGAGCGGCCCTCGACGCTGCCGGCGAACGCCGTGGAGACGATCGTCTCGACGCCGTCAGGCGGATCGGGATCGGCCGAGATGGTGACGTCGACCTCGGGCGGCAGATGGCCCAGGTACGGCGTCTCGTAGCGGTCCCAGCCAGACACCTCTGCTCCCCAGGCGTGCGCGAGGAGCGCGTAGCCGGACAGCCCGGCGCCGCCGATCCCTACGAAGTGAAGCCGTCTACCGGCGAGCAGCTGCAAGCTCGAGCACCTCCTCGGCGATCCTGTCGGCGGCGTCCTCCCTGGCCAGGACGCGCATCGCGTCGCCCATCGCCCGGAGTCGTGCATCGTCCGCCAGGAGCGAGTCCACGATCGCCACTGCCTCGCTCAGCCGCGTCTCCGGCACGACGACGGCCCCGCCGCCGCGCTCGAAGTAGCGAGCGTTCTTCGTCTGGTGGTCGGCCGTCGCATGCGGGTACGGCACGAGCACGGCAGGCAGCCCGGCCGCCGCCAGCTCCCAGACCGTCCCGCCGGATCGTGACAGGGCGAGGTCGACGGCCGAGAGCGCTGCACCGAAGTCCTCCACGGTCGGCAGGAGGTGGTAGTCAGCGCGGCCAACGCGCGGACGCAGCTCGTCGTGGTCTCGCTCGCCGGAGAGGTGGAGGACGACGGGCCCGGTCCCGCCCCAGGTCTCGACCGCGTACTCGTTGAGGCTCCTGGCGCCGGCGCGCGCGCCGAACACGCCGAGGATCTTCCCCTCCGGCGGCAGACCGAGGAGCTGACGCGCCTCCGCCCTGGGGAGCGGACGCGAGCGCTCGGGAATCGGCCGCCCGACGACCAGGTACTTCGGCGGCCCGCGCCCGTCGAGCTCGTACGAGAGGAAGACCCGCTCGGCAAACGGCGCCGCGAGCCGGTTGGCAAGGCCGAGATGCGCGTCCGCCTCGGTCAGCGCCGTGGGGATCCGCATCGTCGCGGCAGCGAGCACCATCGGCCCGGCGACGTAGCTCCCCGCGCCGAGAACGACGTCCGGCCGCCGCCGCCTCAGGATCCTGCGGCTCTCGCGGACCGCGCCACCGGCGCGGAAGATCGACCGCACGAGCTCGACGCCGGGCCGCCGCGGCAGCCCGGAGATCGGAAAGGAGTCGAGCTCGAAGCCGGCCTCCGGTACGAGGCGCGCCTCAACGCGATCCGGCGACCCGGCGAACGTCACGTCGGCTCCGCGGTCGCGAAGCGCCTCGCCGACTGCGATCGCCGGCAGCACGTGTCCGGCTGTTCCTCCTGCTGCGATCAGGCACCTGGGCCCTGGTTGCTCGGCCATGGTCGCCCGCGATGTTAAGGAGGATGCCGACGCCGGCGAGGCCGACGACGAGGCTCGACCCGCCGTAGGACACGAACGGCAGGGTGATCCCCGTCAGCGGCGCGACACCCATGACGGCCGCCACGTTGATCAGTGCCTGGCCGCAGACGAGCGTCGTGATCCCCGCGGCGAGCCGCTTTCCGAACGGATCCCTGCAGCCGAGCGCCAGCCGGAAGCCTGCGTAGCCGAACGCCGCGTAGGCGCCGATCAGCGCCGTCGTCCCGACGAGCCCGAGCTCCTCGCCGACGATCGCGAAGATCATGTCCGTGTGTGCCTCCGGGAGGTAGAAGTTCTTCGAGATCCCCTCGCCGAGCCCGACGCCGAAGATCCCGCCCGACCCGAGGCCGATCATCGCCTGCACGGTCTGGTAGCCGGCGCCCTGCGGATCGTCCCACGGGTTGAGGAAGCTCAACAGGCGCGCACGCCTGTACGGCTCGAACCAGGCGGCCGTCAACACGAGGCCGACGGCGAGCGCCCCCGCGCTGGCGAGGAGTCGCGCCGGTGCGCCGGAGACGACGAGGACGCCGCCGAGCATGACGACGACCGTGATCGCCGTCCCGAGGTCGGGCTCGGCGAGGAAGAGCGCGCAGAAGACGCCGACGACGAGCCCGATCGGCTTGAAGAGCTCGCCGAGCGTCCGGGGCGCCGGGTGGCGGGACAGGTACGCCGCGAGCCAGATGACGAGGGCCAGCTTCGCGAGCTCGGACGGCTGGAAGACTGCGGGGCCGACCTGGAGCCAGCGCTTGGCGCCGTTGACGGTCGTCCCGATCGCAAGGACGGCGAGCAGGAGGCCGAGGCTGCCGACGAGCAGCGTCGGCGCGAGCGGTCTCAGGCTTCGGTAGCTCGTCCGGCGAAGAAGGACGAGCAGCACGACGCCGACGAGCGCGTAGAGGCCCTGCTTCCGGAGGTAGTACGAGGCGTCCCCGTTCCCGAGCGTCGCCTGGCCGGAGGTGGCGCTGAAGACCATCACGAGCCCGAACGCGACGAGCGCGAGCGTGATCAGCAGCAGGAGCTGCCCTTCGAACTGGCCCTTCTTCACCGGAGCTCCTCGACGAGGCGGCGGAACTCGTCCCCTCGCTGCTCGAAGTCCTCGAACTGGTCGTAGCTGGCGCACGCCGGCGAGAGGAGGACGACGTCGCCCGGCTCGGCGGCTGCGGCAGCTGCGCGCACGGCCGTGGCGAGGTCGCCGCAGAGCTCGTACTGATCGATTGCAGCAGCCAGCTCGCCGGCAGCAGCGCCGATCAGGTACGCCCTGGCCCCGCGAGCTCGCAGGTCGGCCGCGAGCTCCGCGTAGCTCTCGTTCTTGCCGAGCCCGCCGAGGATCACGTGCAGCGGCTCCTCGAACGACGCGATCGCCCGCCGCGCAGCCGAAGCGTTGGTCGCCTTCGAGTCGTTGACGAATCGCACGCCGTTGATGTCCGCGACCTCCTCGAGGCGGTGCGGCACTCCTGGGAACTCGCGCAGCGCGTCGGCGATCTGCTCCTCGCCTGCACCGGCCTCTCGAGCAGCGACCACGGCGGCGGCGGCGTTCTCGCGGTTGTGCTCTCCAGGGATCCGCGGCTCGGCCGGAAGGGCGTCGTCGGCGGAGAACTCGACACGCCGCGCCCGGCCCGGGATCTCGCCGAATCCGCGCGGGACGACGGCCACGTCGTCGGGCGCCTGGTTCTCGAAGATGCGCAGCTTGGCGTCCCGGTACGCCTCCCACGTGCCGTGCCGGTCGAGGTGGTCGGGCTCGAGGTTCAGGAGCACCGCGATGCGTGGCCGGAACTCGTGGATGTCCTCGAGCTGGAAGCTCGACAGCTCGCAGACGATCCAGCGTCCCTCGTCGTCGAGCTCGGTCAGCGCGCGGCCGATGTTTCCCGCCACCGGCGCGCCGAGCATCTCGCCGAGGAGCGCGGTCGTCGTCGTCTTGCCGTTCGTCCCGGTGACGCCGAGGATGGGCGTCGAGAGCAGCCGGCCGCCGAGCTCGATCTCGCTCCAGACCGGAATGCCGCGGTCTCGGGCAGCGCCGACGAGGGGTGCCTCGGACGGCACCCCCGGGCTCTTGATCAGGACGTCGACTCCCTCCAGCAACGTGAGCTCCTCGGTTCCGAGATGGACTTCGACGCCGGCGTCGGCGAGCCTGCCGGGATCGGCATCCGCGGAGCGGTCCACTGCCACCACGCGATCGCCACGCCGCGCAAGCGCGAGGGCCGCCGCCCGGCCGGACCGCGCCAGCCCGACCACGAGGTAGGTCATCCGACGAGGTCGGGGCGGAAGGCCGGGAAGTAGCGGTAGTAGAGCGCGAACGCGGCGCCGCACAGGATCGCGGCGACGATCCAGAAGCGCACCATGATCTTCGTCTCCGACCACGCCTTCATCTCGAAGTGGTGGTGGATCGGCGCCATCAGGAAGATCCGGCGGCCCCAGTACTTGAACGACGCCACCTGGAGGATCACCGACAGTGCCTCGATCACGAAGATCCCGCCGATGAGGAGCAGGAGCAGCTCGCTGCGGCTCATGACCGCTAGCGCGCCGATCGCCCCGCCGATCGCCATGGAGCCGGTGTCCCCCATCTGCACCTCGGCGGGGAAGGCGTTGTACCAGAGGAATCCGATCGCTCCTCCGATCAGCGCGGCACCAAGGATCGCCATGTCCAGCGAGGCCAGGTCCTGCTCGGCCTGGAACTGTCCCGACCGCGTGTAGGCGACGACGTTCATCGCCGTGAGCGTGAGGAGCGCGATGATTCCGATCCCGGCGGCGAGACCGTCGATCCCGTCCGTGAGGTTCGCGCCGTTCGCCGCGCCGGCGACGATCAGGAAAAGCAGGAGGTAGAAGCCGAGGGACAGTCCGAAACGCCAGTCGAGGACCGGCACGTAGAGCTCACTCGGCGCGTTCACTTCCTCGACCGCGAGAGCGAGCCCGACCGTGATCGCCCCGAGGAGGACGAGCTTCCAGCGGCCGGCGAGGCCGAGTGAGCGGCGATGGCGGAGCTTGGTGTAGTCGTCCGCAAAGCCGACCGCGGCGCACCCGAGCATCACACCGAAGACGGCCAGTCCCTCGGTCGTGTAGGGGCTCAGCGCCAGGAACGCGACGGTCGCCGAGAAGACCAGCAGCAGGCCGCCCATGGTCGGCGTCCCCTGCTTGACCCGGTGGCCTTCGGGACCTTCCTCGCGGATGTGCTGGCCCATCTCGTTGCGGCGGAGGAACTCGATGAACTTCGGTCCGGCGACGATCGAGATGAGCATGGCGAGCAGGCCCGCGGCGAGGACTCGTTCCATTAGTCCTGCAGTTTCTGCGCGACCCGCTCGAGGCCTACCGAGCGCGAGCCCTTGACGAGCACCACGTCGCCAGGCTGGAGGAGCTGGCGGAGGAGCTCGGCGGCTCCGTCGGCGTCCGGGACCCACTCGCCCGTGCCGTAGCCGCGGGCCAGGTCGCCGACGGCGATCACGTGGTCGATCGGAGCGAGCAGCTCGCCGATCTCGCGGTGGTAGCGCGACCCCTCGGCGCCCAGCTCGGCCATCCCGCCGACCACGGCGATCCGGCGGCCGCCGTTTCGCTTTGCGAGCTCGGCGAGGGCAGCGCGCATCGACGCGGGGTTGGCATTCCAGCAGTCGTTGATCAGGACGCCGCCGTTTGCGAGCGCGATCTCCTCGCCTCGGAGGCTCGAGAGCTCGATCCGGCCGGCGCCCTCGTGTGCCTTGTCGAGCGGGAGGCCGAGCGCGGCGTAGACGGCGAGCGCGACGAGCGCGTTCTCGGCCTGGTGGCGTTCGCGGAACGGGAGCCCGAGCGACACCGGCTCCCCGAGCACCTCCGCCTCGAGGCGGCCGCCGGTCCACGAGCGGAGGCTGGCGTCCTCACCGACGCGAACCAGTCGTTCAGGTCGCCTCGAAGGTATGGCTCGAGCTCGCGGACGCCGGCGGGGACGACGGCGGTCGCGCCGGGCGGCAGCGCTTCGAGCAGCTCGGCCTTGGCCCGGGCGACGCCGGCGACGTCGCCGACGAACTCGAGGTGGACGGGCCCGACGGCGGTGATCGCGCCGAGCGTCGGCCGCGCGATCGCGCAGAGGTCGCGGATCTGGCCGAAGCCGCGCATCGCGAGCTCGGCGATCAGGACCTCGGTGTCGGGCTCCAGGCGAGCGAGGGTCAGCGGGACGCCGAGCTCGGCGTTGTAGCTGGCCTCGGCGGCGATCGTCTTCCGGTGCGGGCGGACGAGCGCGGCGAGGATGTCCTTCGTCGAGGTCTTGCCCGTGGAGCCGGTGATCCCGACGACCTGGGCGCTCGATCGGTCGCGCACGGCTCGACCGATCGCGGCCATGGCGGCGAAGTCGTCGTCCGGCACGAGCGTCGCTGCGGCGCCGGCGTCGCGCGCCCGATCGAGGAAGTCGACACCGCCGCGAACCGCGACGAAGAGATCGCCAGGCCCGATCCGGCGGGAGTCGATCTGGACGCCGGTGACCTCGTCCGCCGTCGCTTCGAGCCGGCCGAGCCCCTCGAGCTCTCGAACGGGAAGCGGGATCACGCCGGAGCTCCCAGCCGCCGAAGCGCCTCCCGGGCGACCTCCCGGTCGTCGAACGGGATCTTCCCGTCGGCGAACTCCTGCCCTTGCTCGTGGCCCTTGCCGGCGATCACGACGACATCGCCCTCTTGCGCGAGACCGACTGCCTTGGCGATCGCGGCTCGACGGTCGGGCTCCACCTCCTGGTCACCGTCCATCCCGGCCAGGATCTCCTGGATGATCGCGAGGGGGTCCTCGCTCCGCGGGTTGTCCGAGGTCACGATCGGGACGTCCGAGAGCTCCGCGGCGATCCGTCCCATCTCCGGCCGCTTGCCGCGGTCCCGGTCGCCGCCGCAGCCGAAGACGCAGATGAGCCGGCCGGTCGTCAGCTCGCGGGCGGTCCGAAGGACGTTCGCGAGCGAATCGGGCGTGTGGGCGTAGTCGACGATCACCGAGAAGGGCTGGCCCTCGTCGACCGACTCGAATCGCCCCGGGACGCTCGGCGCATCAGCCAGTCCCTCCTCGATCGCCGCCTCCGGCACTCCCACGAGCCGGGACACGGCGAGGGCGGCAAGTGTGTTCTCCTGGTTGAAGCGGCCCTGAAGCCGGCTCTTGGGCGGCTCACGGACCTCGGCGTCCCCGGTGAGCCCGAAGGTGAGGAGCGGCGCACGGTCGAGAGCGCGGAGCTCCTCCGCCAGCCGCCTCCCCCACTCGTCGCCCACGTTGATCGCCGCCGCCGGCGCCGGCTCGTGCTCGGTGAAGAGCCGCCGCTTCGCCTCGTAGTAGTCGTCCATCGAGCCGTGGAAGTCGAGGTGGTCCTGTGTCAGGTTCGTGAACGCCAGCGCCTTGAACCGGACTCGGTCGAGGCGACCGAGGACGGAGCCGTGCGACGTCGCCTCCATGACGGCGCTGCGGTCGCCGGCCTCGAGCATCTCGCGGAAGGTGCGCTGGAGGTCGATCGACTCCGGCGTCGTCCGTACGGCCGGGCGCGACTCGCCGCCGATCCGCGACTCGATCGTCCCGATCAGGCCCGGCTGCATTCCGGCCGCGTCGAAGATCGAGTGGAGCAGGTAGGCGGTGGTCGTCTTCCCGTTCGTGCCGGTCACGCCGGCGAGGAGCAGCTCCTCCGTGGGCCGCTCGAAGAACTCGTCCGCGGCGATCGGCATGGCCGCGCGAGCCGAAGCCACGAGCAGCTGCGGCACGTCCAGCTCGAGCGGCCGCTCCACGACGAGCGCGACCGCCCCGCGCTCGACAGCCTCGCCTGCGAGGTCGTGGCGGTCGACCGTCTCCCCGGGGGCGCAGAAGAAGAGCGCGCCCGGCCGAACCTCGCGCGTGTCATAGGCGAGGTCGGTGATGTCCGTCGGAGCGCCCCCGCGGACCTCCAGGGGTCCGAGCGCGCTGATCAGCCGCTCGAGATCCATCGATCGGCTGGAGGCTAGCTCAGGAGGCGGCGTCGGGAGGGATCTCGAGGTACTGGAGCGCGAAGTGCGCGATCTGCTGGAACGCGGGCGCCGCGACCGTGCCGCCCCAGATCGTGCTCGGCTCGTCCACGGTGACGAGGATCACGAGCTGCGGGTCGCTCGCCGGCACGGCGCCGACGAACGAAGCGACGTAGCGGGAGGTCGAGTAGCCGCCGCGCGGGTCGGGCTTGGCGGCAGTCCCGGTCTTCCCGGCGACCTGATAGCCCTCGACCGCAGCCTCGGTGCCGGTGCCCTCGAGGACGACGTCCCTCATCATCGACATCAGCTGCTCGGAGACCGTTCGGGAGATGACGCGGCGCTGCTTGACGCGGCTCGACAGGACGAGGTGCGGCTGCTTCCAGACGCCCCCGTTCGCCACCGCCGCGTAGGCGGCCGCCATCTGCACGGGCGTGACGGCGATGCCGTGGCCGATCGGCAGCGTCCCGATCGTGGAGCCGGACCAGTAATTCGGGAGGATCCCCTGCGTCTCGCCGGGGAAGTCGATGCCTGTCTTCCGGCCGAACCCGAACTTGCCGAGCCAGCTGGTCAGCCGCTCGCGGCCGAGGAGCTGGGCCAGCGTGATCGTCCCGATGTTGGAGGACTGCGCCAGGATCGAGGCGACCGTCATCCGCTCGGTGTGGGTTCGGTGCGCCTCGTGGATCTCTCGGTCGGCCACCTGGATCTTCGGCGCGAGCGTGAACTGCGTCGTCGGGCTGACGAGGCCCTCGGACAGTGCCCCCGCGACGGTCACGACCTTCAGGGTCGACCCCGGCTCGTACGTGTCCGTGACGGCGCGATTCCGCTGCACCTCGCGAGAGGTCTGCGGGAAGCGGTTTGCGTCGAAGCCAGGCTCGACGGCCAGTGCGAGCACCTCGCCGCTGTGCGGGTCGAGGACGACGGCGGTCGCGGCGAGCGCACCCCAGCGGCGCACCGTCGAGCGCAGAATCGACTCCGCGTTCGCCTGCAGCGACGCGTCGAGCGTCAGCCGGACGTCACGGCCCTCCACGGCCGGAGTCGCCTTGAGGATGTCGAGCGCGCGGCCGAACGGGTCGCGGACGACGGTCTCGCGGCCGGGCCGCCCAGCGAGCGTCTCGTTCAGCGCCAGCTCCAGCCCCGACAGGCCCTTGTTGTCCACCCCCGCGTACCCGAGGACCTGGGCGCCGACGGAGCCCTGCGGATACACGCGCCGCTCCTCGGAATAGAAGCCGAGGCCCTGAATCCCCTTCCGCTGCAATGCGTCGGCCTGCTTTGCGTCGGCCTTGCGCGCGACGTAGACGAAGCCGCGCGACTGGTCGGCCAGCGGGCCGTAGAGCTTGTCGGGGTCGAGACGGAGCGCCTTGCCGGCAGCGATCGCCGCGGCCCGCGGATCGGCGATGTGCTTCGGGTTGGCATAGACCGTCGTCGCGCGCCGGCCGATGGCCAGCTGCACGCCGTTCCGGTCGACCATCGCGCCTCGCGGCGCCGGCACGGCGACGGTCGCGTGGTGTTGGCCCTGCGCGATCCGGTCGAGCCCACGAGCGTGCACGGCCTGCAGCCAGACCGCTCGGCCGAAGAGGCCCGCGAAGGCGAGCGTGAACAGGACCAGGAGGAGCCTGATCCGGCGGTTCGGGAGTCGCCGGTTCACCGCCCGCCGAGATCCAGGTACGTCGTCGTGGCCGGATCTGCCGGAAGGTAGCCCAGCCGGTTGCGCGCAAGGCTGCTCGTGCGCGCCGAGGCGGAACGGGTTGCGAGCTCGGACGCGAGCTCGGCGGACTCTGCACGAAGCTTGTCGCGGTCACGGGCCAGCTGGTCGAACTGGAGGTTGAGCCGAAGCACGGCGACGTTCAGGGCCACGACACCGGCAAGCAGAACGCCGATGAGGACGATCCAGACCGCGCCTCCGGCGGTCCGTCGCTGAGCCTTGGCGCGACGCTTGGGCCGCGCCGCAGGGCGCGTACGTGCGACAGCGACGGCCATCAGGTCTTGAGTGCTCCCCGCAGCCGCGCCGACGCCGCGCGCGGATTCGTGGCGATCTCCTGCGCGGTCGGCCTGACCGCCTTACGAGTCAGGACCCGGAGCGAGGGTTCCTTCCCGCACACGCAGACCGGGAAGTCCGGCGGGCAGGTGCAGCCGTGCGCCTCGGCCCGGAAGAACCGCTTGACGATCCGGTCCTCGAGTGAGTGGAAGCTGATCACGGCGATCCGGCCGCCCGGCGCAAGCATCTCCAGTGCCGCCGGTAGTGCTGCCTCGAGCGCGCCGAGCTCGTCGTTGACCGCGATCCGGAGTGCCTGGAAGACGCGCCGAGCCGGATGTCCCTCGCCGAACCGTGCCGGCGTCGGAATCGCAGCCTTGATCGTCTCCACCAGCTCGCCTGTCGTCTCGAACGGCTGCTGCCGCCGCTCGCGCGCGATCCGCTTCGCGATCTGCCGGGCGTAGCGCTCCTCGCCGTACGAGCGGAAGATCTCCGTCAGCTCTCGCTCGCTCGCCTCGTTGACGAGCTCGCGCGCGGAAATGTCCGCGGTGGGATCCATCCTCATGTCGAGCGGCGCGTCGGCTGCGTAGGAGAACCCACGCTCCGGCCGGTCGAGCTGCATGCTCGAGACGCCGAGGTCGAAGAGGACCGCGTCCGCACCGCGGCCGTTGTCCGCAAAGCGCTCCAGCACGTCGGCGAAGTCCCCCGCCAGGAACCGGGTCTTCACGCCGGCGCGCCGTCGGAACGACTCGAAGTACGGCTTGACGCTCGGGTCCCTGTCGATCGCGACGTACTTGCCTTCGCCCTTCAGGTCCTCGGCGAGCACGACGGCGTGCCCGCCTGCCCCGAAGGTGGCGTCCACCACCGTGTCCCCCGGCTGCACGTCGAGCAGGCGCCGAACCTCTTCGGCGAGGACGGGGACGTGATCAGTCGCGTTTGGCTGCAAGACGCTCGGCAACATGCTCCGCACTCCCTTCGACCTCGTTGAGCTCCCGCCGCCAGGTTTCGCGATCCCAGATCTCGAGGTGATCGTGAATCCCGGCGACAACGACTTCCCGCTCGAGGCCGGCGTAGCGGAGCAGGGCTCCAGGAATCATGATCCTTCCCTGCTTGTCCAGCTCCGCCTCGGCCGCGCCGGAGAAGAAATGGCGCTGCAGCTTGCGGCCCTCGCTGCTGAGCGGATCGAGACCCGCGACGCGCGACTGGAACCGCTCCTGCCAGTCCGCCCGCGGGTATGCATACAGGCAGCCGTCCATGCCACGCGTGACGACGACGCCGCCGGACATGGTGTCTCGGAACCGGGCCGGAAGGGTGAGCCGGTTCTTGTCGTCGATGGTGTGTTCGTACTCTCCAAGCAGCATGTTCGTGCCATCAGCAGTCTCCCACTTTCCACCACTTTAGACCACTATTCCCCACTTCGTCAATGGTTTGACCAAAATGCACGCCGAGCGCTCTCACTGGAGTCCAGAGAGGGAGCGCCGCAGGATCAGGGCCCGGTACTTCCGGCTACTCGACGAAACGGGCCCGTCGTGCTGCTTGCACGAACCTCAGGACAGGTCCGCTACCCGGCCGAGCCGGAGCTCGTCGTCCGAGGCGGCGGCGAGCCGCTTCGGCACCACCATCCGCCACGCGTCGAAGACGAGCTCGAGCAGCTCCTGCTCGTCGATCGCGTCCAGGCGGACGTGAACCCAGTTGTAACGGAGGTCTCCCGGATCTGGCTGCATGTACTTCTCGGGCCAGGTCTGGACCAGCGCGTCCCGCTCTTCCTTGGGGAACGCGAAGCCCATCACCGTCTCGTCGCGCGAGAAGGACAGGTAGACGATCCGCCCGACGCGAAACTTGACCCGGCCCCGTACCAGGGCTTCGTAGGACCTGGGCAGGCCGGCCGTCAGCGCCCGCACGTCGTCGATCGTGATCACGGTCTCTCCCAAACGGAGACGTGCTTCCTGCTCTCGCTGGTGAACGGCTCGCGCTGCCAGCCGCTCCAGCGCTTGCGCAGCCTCATCCCGGCGAGGCGGGCCATCAGGTCGAGCTCCGCGGGCCACACGTAGCGAAACGGGGTCGACGCTGCCTCCCACGCGCCGTCCACCAGTGAGTAGTGATGGGAGATCAGCCCCTGCCCGGCGATGTCGTACTCGTCGAATCCGAGATGGTCGGGGCTGACGTCGAACGGGCGCACGGTCTCACCGGGAGGGAGCCGCTGGAGCTGCGGCACGCCTA
>CAVTCN010000037.1:0-11787 GCA_963733215.1 uncultured Actinomycetes bacterium | reverse complement strand
CTCACAGGGTGTTCCCGGTCACGGCAAAAAGCTCCTGCTAATAACGAAATCCTTACGACTGCTCAGCCGACGCTCTGCCGTGGCCGATGGCCGCTGGGCAGAATCGCGGAGTGATCAGCCGAGTCCTCTCGCCTGTCCTTGTCGGACGACAGCACGAGCTCTCCGAGCTCGAGGACGCGCTGCTCTCGGCGAACCGGGGAGACGGCCGCCTCGTCCTGCTCGCGGGGGAAGCCGGGATCGGGAAGACCCGGCTCTCGCGTGAGCTCGCGCGGCGGGCGCAGAAGCTCGGGTGCGACGTCCTCTGGGGAAGCTGTTCGGAGGCCGAGCTCTCGCTGCCCTACCTACCGTTCGTCGAGGCGATCGGGAGCCAGCTCGACGAGCAGGACCTCGGCGCCCTGCGCGCCGAGCTCGGCCCGATGGTGGCGGAGCTGGCCCAGGTGTTCCCGCAGCTCGGCGACGGACAGTCCCCTCCGGAGACCGGGGATCAGGCGCAGGCGAGGCTGCGTCTCTTCGAGTCGTTCGTCGCGCTGCTCGACCTCTGGGCCGGAACGAACACGCTGCTGGTCGTCCTCGACGACGTCCACTGGGCCGACAGCTCGACACGTGAGCTGCTCGAGTACGCAGCGCGGCGTCTCGCGAAGAGCCGGGTGATGCTGCTCGCGACGTACCGGAGCGACGAGCTCGACCGGCTCCACCCGCTGACGCGTGCCGTCCAGACCTGGAGGCGTGGAGGGCTCGCCGACACGGTCTCGGTCGAGGCGATGACGGCGACGCAGGTCGCGGAGATGATCGCGGCGATCCTGAGCGCAGAGGACGTGAGCCGGGAGCTCGCCTCGTTCGTCCACGAGCGGACGGAGGGAAACCCGTTCGTCCTCGAGGAGATGCTGAGAGAGGCGATCGACCGGGGCGAGGTCTTTCAGTCGGACACGGGCTGGGACCGGCGCTCGCTCGACGCTTTCCAGCTCCCGGAGACCGTGCGTGAGACCGTGCTCCTACGCCTCGGGCGGCTCGACCACGAGCACGTCGACGTTCTTCGGGCGGGCGCCGTGCTCGGGCGCTCGTTCGACTACCGGCTGCTCGTCGAAGTGGCGGAGTCAGACGAGCAGACCGTGCTGGCCGCGCTCGAGCAGGCGGTTGCGCAGCAGCTCCTCGACGAGGAGGCGCCCGCGGGCGATCGGTACACGTGGCGGCACGCGCTGACCCAGGAGGCGATCGCCGGCGACACGGTGCTCCCGAAGCGGCTCCGTGCGCACTCGCGAGCGGCCGACGCTCTGCTGGACTCGGGAGGCAGCCCGCTGGAGGTGGCACGCCACCTCATCGCAGCAGGACGTGCGTCGGAGGCGCTGGACGCGTGCCTTCGAGCTGCCGACGAGGCCGAGCGGGCCTCGGGGTTCGACGAGGCGAACGGGCTGATCGAGCGGGTCCTGCCCCATGTCTCGGATCCGCACGACCGTGCACTGCTCCTCTACAGGATGGGCCGTCTTCGCTGGCTCGACGGCGAGCCTGCGGCCGGAGAGCAGCTCCTGGTCGATGCGGTTCGGCGCCTGGACGAGCTGGGGCTGGCCACCGAGGCGGCGGAGGCGCGGGTTCACCTGAGTCGCTGCTACTGGGAGCTGGAGCGGCCCGACGAGGCGATGCAGGCTGTCGAACTGGCCCGCAAGGCACTGGAACGTGAAGGCCCGTCGGCCGAGCTGGCGCTTGCCTATATCCGCATCGCCGGTTTCCATGCCTTCCGGCTCGACTACGACCATTGCCGCGAGGCGGCCGAGCGGGGCGCCGAGATCGCCGAACAGGCCTCGGCCGACTTCGAGCGCGTGTGGGCGCTTTCGTTCGTCGCGCTCGGCCACTTCGGCACGGCACACGAGTTCGTCCTTTTCGACCAGATCTTCCAGGAGGCAATCGAGAAGGGCTACTCGATCATCGCCGGTAACACGGTTCACAACGAGATCTGGGACCGCGTGCACACCCTTGCCGGTGGGACTCGCGCGGCAGCCGAGAGATATGAGCAGGTGCCCTTCCTCGCACGGACGCTCGGTGTCGAGATCTCCGAGAGTTGGGCCGAGCTGGCCCAGGGTGAGCCGCGAACCGCGTTCGAGCAGGCACAGCGCGCGGTCGAGCGACACGAGAACCTGGGCAACCCCAAGTTCGCGTGGCGTGCTCACCTCGCTGCCGCGGAGGCGCTTCTCGAGCTCGGCAGGAGCTCGGAGGCGGCAGAGGCGTTGCCGCCGCCTTCACCTGGGAGCGATCTCCAGGACATCGTGTACGACACCCCGGCGCGAGTCGGCGTCGCGATCGCGCTCGAGCGTCGCGAGGAAGCGGCAGAGCACGGCCGGCGAGCGTCGAGCAACGACGAGCTGCTCCGCATCCGTGGGACGGTGGTGCACGCGGTGGAGGGATTGCTGGCGGGCGGGATGCTGGACGAGGCGGAAGCCGTGGTCCGCCGAGCCAAGCGCGCGCAGGTCGACCTGGGGCAGCCGGGGCTCGATTTTGCCGACGGGCGGATTCTCCTTGTAGCTGGACGGGCAGCAGAAGCGCGGCCGTTCCTGGAGCGCGCCCTCGCGTCCTTCGAGGGATCCGGCCTCCGGCTCTGGGCCTGGCGCGCCGCGAGCGCTCGCGGGTGAGGCGGCCGCTCAGTCGGGAGACGACGACGCAGCGCGTTCGCTGCTCGTGTCGTGCATCCGGGACGCCCACCGTGCAGGCGCCGTTCGGGTACGAGACACCGCTCTGGCGGTAGCCGAGCGCTTCGGTCTCGAGGTGCCGCCAGTCGAGGACGAGCCGGACGCCGAGGTCGGCATGCCGGGTGTCCTCACAGCCGGCGAGCGCCTGGTGACCTCGATGTTCGCGGACGTTCGGGGCTACACGCCGATCGCGGCTGCGAGCGCGCCCGAGGAGCTCGCCGACCGCATGACGACGCTCCACCGCTGGGCCGCCGCGGAGGTCGGTAAGCGCCAGGGCATCGTCGACAAGTTCGCCGGCGACGCGGTGATGGCGACCTTCAACGTCACCGGGGCGCGGCTCGACCACGCGATGCTCGCGCTCGACGCGGCGCTCGCGCTCCGCGACAAGGCCGCGCTGATGGATCTCCCCGTCGGGATCGGGATCGCCGTCGGCCCGGCCGTGGTCAGCCGGTCGGTCGACGAGCGGAACGTGAGCGTGCTCGGCTCGACGACGAACCTTGCCGCGCGCCTGCAGACGGCCGCGGGCGGGGGAGACATCCTGCTCGAGCGACGAGGCTTACCGGCGGGTGTCCTCGTGGCTATCCGAACGCGGTCTGACAGCGGAGCCCGAGGAGCTGGAGCTCAAGGGTTTCGATGGGACGCAGGCGGCCTACCGGCTCGCGAGCCCGGTCCGCGCGTGACTCACTCGATTCTCGTGTCGACGTAGACGGTCCAGTCGGCGAGGTCCTCGATCACGAAGACGCCGTTCTGGATGAACGGGTCCTGCTGCATCAGCTCCCGGACCTCGTCCGCGTTTACGCCCTCCCAGATCGACATCGAGCCGAGCCTTCCGGCCCACGTTCCACCCATGATGAAGAGCCCGGCGTCAATCTGAGCGTTGATGAACGCCGCGTGCTCGTCCCAGCCCGGCTGGTCTTCCGGGAGGCCGCTCGTCCAGGTCGGTCCGGGGCCGACGCGCAGCACGACGCGCGGGAGTCGCAGCGGCATGACGTCGAGTCTAGATCTGGCGTTCCATCACGATCTCGCCGCCGTGGATCTCGCCCTCTCGGTAGTTGCTCGAATCGATTGGGCGGAGCGAAATCATCTAGGACGAGGCGAGCAGCGAGCGGGACTCCGCGCGGGCCTCGCGCCACCACACGAGCTCGTACGTGTGCAACGCCAGCCAGACGGCGGTGACGAGCGCCAGGGCGGCGAGTGCCGGGACCACGGTCGCGAGCGGGAGGACGAGTACGAGCACGAGCGCGGCCACGAATCGGCCGCTCCTCACGCTGAACCGGTGGACGATCCGCACTCGGATCGCCGAGTACGTGAGCAGGTAGAGCGCGCTCCCGCCGCAGAGCGCGAAGGCCGCGACGGCGTCGAGCTCCTCGCCGACGTCGCCGACGATCGTCTTCATGGCGAACGCGAAGAGCACGATGCCGACGATCAGCGGGAAGTGGCCGTACGCGTACAGGTCCCGGGCCAGCGCAACCCGCTCCGCGCCCTCGCGCTCGTGGAGGAGCTGCTCGCCGCGGATCGAGAAGAAGTCGAAGTAGGCGAGCCAGAACGAGGTGGCGACGAGGAGGCCGAGGATCGCGGCCGCGACCTCGCCCGGCCCGATGCCGATCCCCGTCGCGCCGATGCCGATCGAGATGAATGCCTCGCCGAGCGCGATGATCAGGACGAGGCCATGACGCTCCGCGAAGTGCGACGGGTGCACGCGCCAGCCCGTCGACCCACTCAGCACGCCGCCGACGTAGGCGCACGCAAGGGCGGCGAGCCAGAGCCAGACGCGAGCGCCGTCCGTGAAGCCTGCGACCAGGATCAGGATCGCGCCGAGCAGCGTCCAGGGCGCCAGCCGGAGCACGGCGCCGAGGAGGTCGCGGCTACCGCGGCCGGCGAGGGCGTAGAGCGCTGTGTGCATCGCCCACACGACGAAAAAGGCGGCGCCGAAGAGCACGCCCTCGTCGTCGAACACGCCAGGCACCACGAGCGCCGCGACGAACATCGCGATCAGCGCGACCAGCAGCGCAGCGCCGACGACCTCCTCCTCGGGGTCGACGGTGTTCGTCAGCCAGGCGTAGGCCGACCACGTCCACCACAACGCCGCCAGCACGAGCACACCGCGCCCGATCCCGGCCCACGTCGGATCGTCGGAGAGCAGCGTCGCGACCTGTGTGAACGCGAAGACGAAGACCAGGTCGAAGAAGAGCTCTCGCGGCGTGACGCGGTGCTCGTGCTCGACTGCCGTCGCGGCCATCCCTCGCGACCTTACCCAGGTTCTCTCCGAAGACCGGAGGTCGGATCGCCTCCGCGGAAGCCTGCCGATCGACTGACGCCCGGAGGGGGTCTAGAGTCATGCAAAGTCCCGACAAGGAGGTAGTGATGCCGCTCGCACGAGTCGTGTCGTTCGATGGCGTGAACAGCGACCGAATGGCGGAGATGCAGCGCGAGATGCAGGGAGGGGAGCGCCCGGACGACGTGCCCGCCAAGGAGGTCGTCGTTCTTCATGATGCCGAGGCCGACAAGGCGGTTGTGATCCTCTTCTTCGATACTGAAGAGGACTACCAGCGCGGCGACGCGGCCTTGAACGCGATGCCGGCGGGCGATACCCCCGGCCAGCGCACGTCGGTCACGAAGTACGACGTCGCGTTCCGTATGACGGACTAGCCGCGCGGCGTCGGGGTGGCGTGGACTGAGTTCAGCACACACGACGACGGGCCTCTGATCGCCGGTCGTCGCGCCGGCAGTGGGCCGCCGGTTCTCCTGCTCCACGGAGGGCCGGGGCTCGGCTTCGACTACCTGCGCGACCTCGCCGACGAGCTCGCGGAGGAGAACGACGTCGCGTGGTACCAGCAGCGCGGGCAGGAGCCGTCGGCGGCCGAGGGGCCGTACACGGTGGCGGCGGATGTCGAGGATGCCCGCCGTGTCCTCGACGCGCTCGGCTGGCAGAGGGCGTACGTCGTCGGCCATTCGTGGGGCGGGCACCTCGCCCTCCACGTCGCCGAGGCGATGCCGGAGCGGCTTCTCGGCGTGCTTGCCGTCGACCCGCTCGGCTCGGTCGGCGACGGACGCTGGCCGGAGTTCGACGAGGAGATCTTCCGACGGACGCCGGAGTCGACGCGGGCGCGGGCGCGCGAGATCGACGAGCTTTCGATGGCCGGCGAGGCCGACGACGAGCTGGCGCTCGAGGGGATGCGCCTCGTCTGGCCCGCGTACTTCGCCGATCCCGAGCAGGCACCGCCGATGCCCGACTTCCAATTTGCCAGTGAGCGCTCGGGCGAGATGGTTCCGTCGATCCAGGCCGAGCTGCCGGCGCTCGAGGCGGGGCTGCCCGGGATTCGCGTCCCCGTCGGCTTCGTCCACGGCTCGCAGAGCCCGATGCCGCTCGCCGCCTCGACGGACGGGGCGGAGCGGATTCCGGGCGCCTGGGTCGAGGTCGTCGAGGGCGCCGGGCACTTCATCTGGGTCGAGGCGCCCGGCGCCGTTCGCGCGGCTCTTCGACGGCTCACCGCGAACTAGCGGCGCGCGTTAGCGTTGCGCCGTGCGCGAACTACGGGCTGGACTTTGGCACTGGCAGGCGCCGCACCCGGGCTGGGAGCCGAGCGAGCCGTGGGATCGGAACGTCTCCTCCTACGCAATCGACGACGGCGAGCGCCTGCTGCTCTTCGACCCGATCGCCCCGCCGAGCGAGATCGAGACGCTCGCGGCCGAGCGCGAGACGGCGGTCGTGCTGACCGCGCCGTGGCACGAGCGCGATGCGCAGGGCCTGGTCGAGCGGCTTGGTGTGCCCGTGTACACGCCACTCCCTGATACCGCGGAAGACCTCATGCAGACGTACGGCATCACCGCCGAGCAGGCGGGCGACGGCAGCCCCGACGTCGTCTGGCTGCTCAAGGAGGGGAAAGGCGAGGCACACCTGTACGCGGCGGGCGACCGACTGGACGTCGGTGTGGAGGCGTTTCCCGGACAAAAGCCGAACGACCTGGTGCTCTGGATCGCGAGCCATCGTGCGGTCATCGCCGGCGACACGCTCGTCGACTTCGGTCGCGGGCTCGAGGTCAATCCCCAGTGGCTGCGTCCGGACACGACGCTGGAGCAGGTCGTCGGACGCTTGCGTCCGCTGCTCGAGCTGCCTGTCGAGCACGTGCTCCCGGCGCACGGGGCACCGACAGACCGTGCAGCGCTCGAGCGCGCGCTCTCCTGATCTAGGCCATCACGTCCGGGTCCGGTAGCGAAGAAACACGGTGCCGTTGCGGAACCGACGTTCGTCCAGCAGTTCGAGCTCGATGCGGCCTTCGGGCGGCAGGGCCCGCTTGCCCGCGCCAACGACCACGGGCACGACGAACAACTGAAACTCGTCGACCAGGCCGCCCCTGATCGCCTGGGCGGCGAGCTCGGGCCCGCCGACGTAGAGATCGCGGTCTGATTGCGCTTTCAGCTGCCGGATGCCCTCCGGATCGAAGTCGCGCTCGATCCGCGTCCGGGCAGTCCGCGGTGCCTCGAGCGTTCTCGAGTAGACGACCTTGTCCGCTGCCTGCCAGATCTCCGTGAACTCCTGCACGTAGCGCGGCTGCTCGTGGAGGGCCGGTGGAGCGTCCCAGTACGCCAAGACCTCGTACATCCGGCGTCCGAGCAGATACGTGCCAATCGGCCGAGCGAGTTCGTTGACGAGCGCGTGGACCTGCTCGTCGGGCTCTGCCCAGTCGAACTTGCCGTCTTCGTCCGCGATGTAGCCGTCGAGCGATCCGATTGTCGAGTAGACGAGGCTGGCCATGGCTGTCTAGGAGTAGGACGGCGTGTCGACGCCGAACTCATCGCCGTCGCCGGCTGGCGATGAGAAGGCCGCCACGCCATTGGGCTTCTCAGCCAGGTAATGAAGGCATCCCATGTCGCCGCACCGAGTGGCTTGATCGCATACCCGCTCATGGCTTGTCTCGCCTCACCGCTTGGGTTGAAGCCTTCCGGAGCGGCGTCCCGACCCGGCCGCGGTGAGCCGGGACGCAGCTCCGGTGTGCCGTCAGCAGTTGATGTTCAGCTCGTTGCTCGGTCCCGACCGGTTCCCGGACGTGTCGACCGCCCTCAGCGCGACGGTCGTCGGGCCGATTTCACGGCAGTAGGCGATCGTGTTCAGGCCGCCGACGAGGCCGTCCGGCACGAGGACGCCGTTCAGGTACGTCTCGTAGAGGATCAGCGACGCCGGGTCGGTGTCGTCGCTCGACTGGTTCCAGGTCAGCCAGAGCTCGGGCGGGTCGGTCTGGAAGGTGAACTGCAGGTTGGTCGGCGCCGTCGGCGGGATGTTGTCCGTCTTCGGCGGCGTCGTCACCGTCAGCACGTTGCTCTCCACGGTGTTTCCGAAGTAGTCGCGCGCCTTGACCTGGAACGTGTGCGTCGACTCCGGCTCGAGGTAGAAGGTCGTCCACGACGAGAGGAACGCCGCGGACGCGAGGACGCCGTCGACGTAGAGGTCGTGCCAGGTCTGGGTCAGCTCGTCCCGCGCCAGGGTCCACGAAACCGTGATGCGGGTCGGCCAGGCGTTCTGTAGCGAGACGACCGGCGCCGGGCTCGGCGGGGTTACGTCCGGCGGCGTCGTGTGTGTGACGCTGTTGCTGGGCGCCGAGCGCTGGCCGTTTGTGCTGACCGTGACCACGGTGTACGTCGTCGTGCGGCCGGGCCAGAGCTTCGTGAGGGAAAGCGTCGTCCGCGGCGGGTCGACTCGGAGGCAGCCTTCGCCGTTCCTCACCACGCAGTACCACCAGGTCGACGAGCCGCCGTTCGCGGCGTTCCAGGCGAGCGAGATGCTGGTATCGGAGCTCGCGGTGATCCGCAGGTTCGTCGGGCCGTTCGAACCACCGCCACCACCCGGGGGCGGTGGGGGCCTCTTTGCAGGCGCCGCCGAGACGGCGACGAGAGCGAGGGCGAGGACGAGTACGGCGAAGACCATGCGTCTCAACATCGGGGCTCCTCCCCAAGGCGCTGAAAGGGTCACCGGGGATACGACTGGCAGAAGGGCGCGGATTGCTGCCCGGGGAACCCGATCCTCGCGGAGCCCTAGCATGGCGCTGAGCGCGAGCTACAGCCCGGGCTCTGGCACTGGCAGGCGCCGCACCCGGAGTGGACTCGGGGCCCCGATCAGCGCCGTCGCGATGCGACGCGCAGCCGGTTCCCGTCGGGGTCTGCGAGGTCGCACTCGCGGCCGGCAAGACCTTCCTCGTCGACCGGAACACCGAACTCCGCGGCGACGGCGTCGATGTCGCTCACATACAGATGCACGAGGCTGCTCGGCGGCGCGTCACCCGTGTGCTCGGACAGGTAGAGGCGGACGTCGCCTCGCGCGACCGAAACGAACCAAGGGAACCCGGGCTCGAACTGGTGCTCCCATTCCTTTCGAAACCCGAGCCGCTCGTACCACTGAACGGCGCCCGTCGCGTCCGCGACACGGAGAACGGGGACGACCTCTTCGTCTAGGGCGGCGGCCACCGACCAACTCGCTACTGACAGGTCGGGAAGGTCGAGACCGGCGCGCTCAGCGAAGCGCCTCCTCGAACCGCGGGTCGTCGCGTACGGCGGCGAGGTCGTCGTCTCTGGGCGCGTCCTCGCGGAATCGCGGGAACAGCTCGACGGACCGCCGGAGGTGGGCGAAGGTTTCGTCGCCGGTGTCGCCAGTGAGCGTCGCGAAGCACGCGTAGTTGTAATTCAAGCCCGCGTGGTCCGGCATGTGCTCGAGGCCACCGCGGACCGCTTCGAGCGCGTCGGCGTAGCGCTGTTCGCCGTAGGCCTTCATGGACTCTTCGTGGAACGGCCACGCCTCGCCCCAGTCGACTCCCTGGTACGCCTCGCCGGGTGTGGCGCCGAGGGCGAGGATGGTTCCGTCCCCGGTCGCCTTCCGCCGCGACTCCGGCCCGACGAACACGAATGTTCCTGGAGGAGCTTCGACCGCCTCGCCGTCGACCTCGAAGGTCGCCTTCCCGTCGAGCACGATGTACAGCTCCTCCTGGCCCGTCCCGACCTCGTCGTGCTCGTTGATCAGCGTGCCGTCCTCGCCGGGCGTGTAGGCGTTGATTCCGAATGCGTGGATCCCGAGGTGCTCGCGCACCGGAATATCTCTGCCGCGCCGCTCGATGTCGTCGAGGCGTGCGACTTTCCAATTCGGCTTGTCGTTCATCGAATTACCTCCGTTTAGCGCCACTTTGCCAGGGCGAGAACATAGTCGCTCGGAAGGTCAGTCGAACGTGAAGAGGAGCGGCAGGACGACCACGACCGCGGCGGCCCACAGGGCGAAGACCGGGAGGTAGCTGGTCTGCCAGCGCTCGAGCCGGTGGAGCCTGGTGCGTCCAGTGAGAAATCGGGCGGAGAGCCAGGCGGCGCCCGCCAGGTTCACGAGGAGGATGAGGTTGAGGCCGACCGCTGCCGTTCGGTTCGGCGTGAACCCGAGGTCCCCGATTCGCGCGATCATCGCTCCGAGCACCATCACGTCGAGGACGAGGGCGCTGACGACGGCGACCAACTGGATCCGGTCCATCCAGCCCGGCGTCTCGGAGGGGTCCCGCGCGGACATCCCGTACAGGACGAGCGCAAGGACGACCACCAGCAGGGCGTCGAAGACGCTGACGAGGTCGCGGTCGAAGGCGTCTCCGAGACCGGTCACTGCGTAGACGACGGCGGAGACGGCCAGCATCACCGCGAACAGCGGCGTGAAGAGCATCGTGAGCACCGGCGCCATGTTCTCCACGACGCGCTGCTTCGACTCGACGAGCCACGCGGCAACGATCACGGCGCCCGCAGCCCCTGAGGGCAGGATCCACTCGATGACCCGCTCGACGTCGACGCCCGTGGGCTCGAGGATCGCAGCGGTCAGCCCCATGAGCACTCCGCCCCCGAGCGCGATCAGCACGTAGTAGATGAACCACTCGCCCGTGAAGCGGACGAAGTCCATGCGCCGCTCGTGCGATCGGAGCGTGCCGCCCATGTACGGGTAGGCGACGACGAACCACAGCACGACGGGCAGGTGGATCGCGACGAGCTCCTCGGTCGACGAGTCCGCGTCCCACGGGTAGAGGTTGGCCACGAGCGCGGCGGCCGCGAACGGCGCCGCCGCCAGCAGGCATTGCTGGAGGTCGAGCTGCCGGCGGCGGGCGAAGTACCCGGCGAGGAACGGCAGGACGAAGAGGCTGAGGTTCCGTGCGAACCAGGTCGGCTCCTCGTCAGGGAAGTCCGCAACGAGGCGTGCGATCTGGATCGCGACAGCAGCGGCCACGGCGAAGACGAGCGGCTCCAGCCAACCGCCGGCTGAGCGAGCCTGCTCGTCCTCGCCGCTCACGATGAGCTGCTTCCACAGCCGGCCGCTGTGCTCGCGAGCGAACTCCCGCGAGAGGTCGTCGAGATCTCCCATCCGCTTCACGGCGATGAGGAACGCCTCGTCGTCCGCGAGGCCGGCCGTGTGCAGCTCGTCGATCTGGCCGCGAAGGTGATCCTCGAGCTCGTCGACGTCGCGGCCGTTGACGCCCGGGGCGCTCGCGACGTAGGCCCGCCACTCTGCGATCTGTGACTCCACGGTCGCCATGCTCACACCTCCTCGAGAGCCGTCAGGAGCACACCCGAGCCCGGCCAGACGTCATTCAGCGCGCGGGTGATCGTCTCCCACTGCCGTCGCTGCTCCGCAAGTGCTCTTCCGCCCGGCGTCGGTGACCGAGTAGTACTTGCGGCGACGCCCTTCAGGTGACGTTCGCCACTCCGTCGTCACGTGCCCGAGCCGATCGAGGCGGTGGAGCAGCGGGTAGAGCATCCCGTCGGTCCACTCGAGCTCGCCCGCGGAGAGCGCACGTACCCGCTTGAGGATTGCGTAGCCGTAGCTCTCACCCTCCGCCAGAATTGCGAGCACGAGCGGCGTCGCCGCGGCCGCGACTAGGTCCTTGTCGATGTGCATGAGGTCTTCACACTCGAACTACTATGCATAGAAGCACAAGGTGTATGAACCTGCAAGCCGTGGGTCGCCTAGCGGTCGAACGGTCCGCTGGTAGGCCGCGTTGGATCGACCATTGAGCTTCGAGCGCTCCGCGTTCACACAGTCCCGCGTGGGTTCGTCTCCGGTTAGCGCAGCGGCGGCGCCGAGGGTTCTAACTAGCTGCAG
>CAVTCN010000036.1:0-48557 GCA_963733215.1 uncultured Actinomycetes bacterium | reverse complement strand
ACGTAGACGAGCAGGCCGTCGACGACCCAGGGGACGCTCGACCAGCGAGCCGCCGCCTCACATTGCTCGCGATGGCGCTTCGGCGAGACGTAGTCGGGCGTCGGGTTCGCGACGAAGATCGACGCGTCCTCACCGACGCGCAGCTCCGCGTGGGTGACGCGGCCGTCCTCCGTGTACCGCTCGTCTGCGATCTCCTCGAAGCCGAACGCTCTCGTCAGCCAGTCGATCGCGGCTGCCGCGTCCTCGTAGGCCACCATCGGGACGACGGTCTGGGCCATGACCCTAGTAGTCCGACTCGCCCCAGCTCTCGAGCTTCTGCTTGAGCGCCTGGAGGAAGCGTCCGGCCAGGGCGCCGTCGACGAGCCGGTGGTCGTACGTGAGGGTCAGGTTCATGATCGGCCGGATCGCGATCACATCCTTGCCGAGCTCGTCCTGGACGACGCACGGCCGCTTGACGAGGGCGTAGGTGCCGAGGATGGCGGCCTGTGGCTGGCTGATCACCGGCGTTCCGTGGAACGTGCCGTAGCCGCCGGGGTTGGTGATCGTGAACGTTCCGCCCTGCACCTGGTCCGGCGAGAGCTGCTTGTTTCGTGCGCGTTCTGCGATGTCCGTGACCGCCTGGGCCATGCCGAGGAGGTTCAGGCCTTCCGCGTGCTTGACGACCGGGACGATCAGGCCCTTCCCGTCAGCAAGCTCGACCGCGAAGCCGAGGTTGACGAAGTTCCGCGTGATGATCTTGTCGCCGCGGATCTCGCCGTTGATCCACGGGTACTCGTGCAGCGTGTCGGTGACGGCACGAGCCACGAAGATCAAGTAGGTCGGGTTGACGCCGTAGCTCTTCTGGAGCTCGGGCTTGAGCTTGTTGCGGATGTCCACGACGCGCGACATGTCGACCTCGATCGCGCTCGTCACGTGGGCCGAGGTGTCGAGCGAGCGGCGCATGTGCTCGGCGATGCCCTTGCGCATCGCGGTCATCGGCTCCTCGTTCTCGCCGGCCTCGAGCTCACCGGAGGGTGCGGCAGCAGCTGGTGCCGGTGCAGGTGCAGGTGGCGGCGGCGGCTGGGCGGGCTGCGCAGGAGCGGGAGCTTCCGGCGGTGGGGCGGGCTGGGCGGGCGCCTCGGCGGGTGGAGCGGGCGCCGCCGCCTCGGGCTGAGGTGGAGCCTCCGCAGCCGGCTGAGCGGCCTGGCCGCCGGACTCGACGAAGCCCAGGATGTCCTTCTTGGTCACGCGGCCGCCGCGGCCCGTGCCCGGCACCTGGGAGACGTCGACGCCGTGCTCGGACGCGATCCGCGCAACCACTGGGGAGACGAAGCTCTTGCCGTCGCCGTTGGCGCCAGGCTCGGCGGGTGCGGGTGCTGGTTCCGGGGTGGGTGGTTCGGCGGGCGCCGCCTCGGTCTCCTGCGGCGTGGGGGTCTCGGCACTCGCCGCAGCCTCGCTCTCGGCAGCGGCCTGGGCAGTAGCGGGCTCGGGCGGGGCCTCCTCGGCCGCGGGCGCCGCGCCGTCACTGGACTCGGCCGGAGCCGCGCCGGGTGCGCCGATCACGGCGAGCCGGGTGCCCACGTCGACGGTCTCGCCCTCCTGGACGAGGATCTGCTGCACGACGCCGGTCCCCGGGCTCGGAACCTCAGTGTCGACCTTGTCGGTCGAGATCTCGAGCAGCGGCTCGTCCGCCTGGATCTCCTCGCCTTCCTGCTTGAGCCACTTCGTGATCGTCCCCTCGGAGACGGACACGCCCATCTGGGGCATCACGACGTCGACGGCAGTGGGAGTAGCCACGGGTCCTAGTACTCAGCCAGTTCTCGCAGTCCTGCGACCACGTCGTCGACCTGTGGGATGAACGCCTTCTCGAGCGGCGGCGAGAACGGCACCGGCGTGTCGGGCGCGGCGATCCGCTTGATCGGCGCATCGAGGTGCTCGAACGCCTCCTCTGCGATCGTCGCGGCGATCTCGCCCCCGAAGCCGCCCGTACGCGTGTCCTCGTGCAGGACGAGTACCTTCGACGTCTTCTGGGCGCTGTCCAGCACCGCCTTCCGGTCCCAGGGGATGATCGTCCGCAGGTCGAGGATCTCGACAGAGACGTCGTCCTGCTCGAGCTGCTGCGCGGCCTCGGCGGCCGTGTAGACCATGGCTCCCCAGGTCACGACAGTGAGGTCCTCGCCCTCGCGGTGGATCCGGGCCTTGCCGAACGGCGTCGTATAGCGCTCCTCCGGCACCTCCGCCTTGATCCGGCGGTAGAGGTGCTTGTGCTCGAAGTAGAGGACGGGGTTCGGGTCCTCGATCGCGCTGATCAGGAGGCCCTTGGCGTCCTCGGGCGTCGCCGGGCAGACGACCTTGAGGCCGGCGATGTGCGCGAACGAGCTCTCCGGGTTCTGCGAGTGGAACGGCCCGCCCGAGAAGCCGCCGCCCGACGGAAGCCGGACGACGATCGGCACCGGCGTTCCGGCCCGGTAGAACTGCTTGGCCGCCACGGTCACGAGCTGGTCCCAAGCGCAGGAGATGAAGTCCGCGAACTGCATCTCCGCAACCGGCCGCATTCCCATGATCGCGGCGCCCGTGCAGCCGCCGACGATCGCGGTCTCGGAGAGCGGCGCGTCGATCACGCGCCACGGCCCGAACTCCTCCTGGAAGCCGAGCGTCACTTTGAAGGCGCCGCCGTAGACGCCGACGTCCTCGCCGATCACGAACACCCGGTTGTCGCGCCGCATCTCCTGGCGGAGGCCGTCGGAGATCGCCTGCAAATAGGTCAGTTCAGCCATTTATTTGTGATGGGGTGTGTCGAGGTCCTCCGGCCGCGCGAACACCTTGTCGGTGACCGTGGAGGGATCCGGCAGCGGCGAGGTCTCGGCCCGCTCGATCGCCTGGTTCAGCGTCCGCTTGACGCCGGCGGCGACCTCGTCCTCCTCCTCGTCGGTCATCTCGGCGTTCTCGCGGAGCCAGCTGCGGAACCGCTCGATCGGATCGCGCTTGGCCCACTCCTCGAAGAGCTCCTTCGGGACGTAGAACGCATCGTCGTGAACCGCGTGGCCCTCCATGCGGAGCGTCATCGACTCGATCAGCGTCGGCCCGCCGCCGTCGCGTGCCTTCTCGATCGCGCGTTTGGCCTCGCGGTAGACCGCGAGCACGTCGGTGCCGTCCACGACCACGCCGTCGAACCCGTACGCGGCGGCCCGATCGGCCAGGGTCTCGCACGCGTACTCGAGGTTCGTCGGCGTCGAGTAAGCCCATTGGTTGTTGTCGCAGATAAAGACGATCGGCAGACGTCGGACACCGGCCATGTTCATCCCCTCGTGGGCGTCGCCGCGCGCCGAGGCTCCCTCGCCGAACCAGGAGACGGCGACACGCCGCTCCTCCCGGATCCGGAAGGCGAGCGCGCAGCCGACCCCGACCGGGAGCATCGCCGGCAGGTGGCTGACCATCGCGAGGAGGCCCAGCTGCGAGTCGGCCATGTGGACGTTGCCGTCGCGGCCGCGCGTCGGGCCGTCCTCGCGGCCCATGTACTGCGCGAAGATCCGCCAGGGCTCGACTCCGCGCGTGACGTGGACGCCCATGTCGCGGTGGAGCGGCGTGCCGACGTCCTCGCCGCTCATCGCAGTCGCGATGCCGACGGAGGACCCTTCGTTGCCGCGGCCCGTGTAGAAGGAGCCCGGGATCTTCCCCTGCTTGTAGAGGATGTGCCCGCGCTCCTCGATCCCGCGCGTGAGCAGCATGTGGCGGTAGATCCCGAAGAGGTCCTCGCGGTCGAGACCCGCCTCGCGGATCTCGTGCAGGGAGGAGACGGGCTCGGCTTCCCGGGCGATCGCCATTCGCGTCGAGACTCTAACGATCGAAGTACACGGCTAGAGTCGGCTGAAGTGAGCAAGGCGAGCAACTGGCTCAAGGAGGAGCGCCGGAAGACCCTCGGCGACTGGGTCTCCGTCTGTCTCGGCTGCGGCTTCGCGCAGCGCTACTTCGAGGAGTGGGAGGCCGACCTGCCCACCGCCTGCCCGCAGTGCGAGGGCGAGATGCGCTGGCGGTGTCCGTCCTGCAACGCCCGCTTCACGTCGGCGTTCACGGTCGAGTGCGAGGCGTGCGGCGAGGAGATCCGCCCGCGCGAGCTCTTCGGCACGCAGATCCGGAAACCGGGCCGTTAGTAGGAGGGTTCGGCGAAATACCGGCTGTGTCGCCAGGCCGCGCTGCTCGCCCCCAGGACTGCGTCCTCAGTCGCGCCCGTATCGAAGGATACGAACGCTCCCTGCGTCCTTGCCTGGGAACGAGCATCGCACCCTGGCAACGAGCGATATTCCGCCGAACCCTCCTAACGCCGGATTTCCGAGAACCGGATTACCGTCACCGTCGCGTCGGCGTCGATCGGCCGGTTGTAGAGCTGGCCGAGGAAGTCCTGCATCTCCTCCGGGCGGCGGATCTCGGGGTTGTCGTGCTCGATCTCGCGCGGTGAGAGCTCGGCGATCGTCTTCACCTCGACCTTGTCGATGACCGCGTCGAAGATCTTGTCGCGCGGGCTGTAGCGGGCGCCGGCCAGCACCTGCACGATCATCCCTTTCTTGTACTTGGCCGACTTGTCGCCCAGGCGGATCGTCGCCGTCTTGCGGCGCGTGCGCAGCTGGTCGGCCACGATCGGCGAGTAGAAGTTCAGGGCGTACATCGGTTCGGGCACCGAGGTCGCACGATCATACGGCTTCCTCTTGGAGCGCGGCCAGCGCCTTTTCGGCCATCTCGCGCTCGCTCTTGTAGGCGAGGAGCCGCGGCGCGTCTTCGAGCGGCAGCCACTGGGCGACGACGACCTCGTGGCGGAACGCGGCCGGGAGGTCGTCGATCCGGCCGCGGCGGTAGTGGAGGAGATAGAAGCTCACGATCTTGAAGATGCGCTTGCCGCCACGCGTGTAGACGTAGCGGACGTCGCCGAGCTTCCCGCTCGAGACCGCCTCGACCCCGGTTTCCTCCGCGACCTCGCGCACGGCGGTCGCCTCGGGGTCCTCTCCCCGGCCGATGTTGCCTTTCGGGAGCGCCCACATGCCGTCCGGCTTCCCGCCTGGCCGGATCGCGGCCAGCCACCATCTGCCGCGGAAGCGGCGGACGAGGACTCCGCCGGACGAGAACTCACGCTCCATAGGCGAGGCTTTGTAACAAAGTGGGGTGTCGCGGGCTTGCGCAAGTCGCGGAAGGCCCGATAGAATGACCCGGCACTCTCCCCCCACGAGTGCCAGAAGCTGTCACAAAGTCTCGAACAACAGGAGGTCGGTTGATGGATTTGCAGCCGCTTGGTGACCGCCTCATCGTCGAGGTCCTCGACGAGGAGGAGCAGACGGTCAGCGGGATCGTGCTGCCCGACACCGCGAAGGAGAAGCCGCAGCGCGGCCGAGTCCTCGCGGTAGGCCCGGGCACGCGGGACGAAGACGGAGAGTTCGTCGGCATGGAAGTCGCCGAGGGCGACGAGATCGTCTTCTCGAAGTACGGCGGGACGGAGATCAAGGTCGGGAGCGACGAGTACCTGATCCTGCGCGAGTCGGACGTCCTGGCGAAGGTGGCAGGCGGCGGCAAGAAGTCCGCCGGCAAGAAGAAGGAGATGGCGGGCGCAAGCGCCTGACCCACCGAACACACGGAGGAAACTGAATGGCACACAAGGAGCTGAAGTTCAACGAGGAAGCGCGTCGCGCGCTCGAGCGCGGCGTCAACATCCTCGCCGACGCAGTCAAGGTCACGCTCGGCCCCAAGGGCCGCTACGTCGTGCTGGACAAGAAGTTCGGCGCGCCGACGATCACGAACGACGGCGTCACGATCGCACGTGAGATCGAGGTCGAGGACGTCTTCGAGAACCAGGGCGCGCAGCTCGTCCGCGAGGTCGCGACGTCGACGAACGACGTCGCCGGCGACGGGACGACCACGGCGACCATCCTGGCTCAGGCGATCGTCCGCGAAGGCCTGAAGAACGTCGCCGCCGGTTCGAACCCGATGGGGATCAAGCGCGGCATCGAGACGGCCGTCGACTCGGTCGTCGAGAACCTGAAGAAGCAGTCCAAGGAGATCTCGGGCAAGGAGGACATCGCCCGGGTCGCCTCCATCTCGTCGCGCGAGCGCGAGATCGGCGACGTCATCGCCGAGGCGATCGACAAGGTCGGCAAGGACGGCGTCGTGAACGTCGAGGAGGGCCAGACCTTCGGCCTCGAGCTCGAGTTCACGGAGGGCATGCAGTTCGACAAGGGCTACCTCTCGCCGTACATGGTCACCGACCCCGAGCGCATGGAGGCCGTGCTCGACGAGCCGTACATCCTGGTCGCGAACCAGAAGATCGGCGCCGTCAAGGACATCCTCCCGGTGCTCGAGCAGGTGATCCAGGCGGGTCGGCCGCTGCTGATCGTTGCCGAGGACGTGGAGGGCGAGTCGCTCGCCACGATTGTCGTCAACAAGCTGCGCGGCACGTTCACGGCCGTCGCGGTCAAGGCGCCGGGCTTCGGCGATCGCCGCAAGCGGATGCTCGAGGACATCGCGATCCTCTCGGGTGCCGAGGTGATCACCGAGGAGATGGGCCTCAAGCTCGAGAACACGAAGATCTCGCAGCTCGGAAAGGCTCGCCGTGTCGTGATCGACAAGGACTCGACCACGATCATCGACGGAGCCGGTGACTCGGACGGCATCAAGGCTCGGATCAAGCAGCTCAAGGCCGAGATCGAGAACACGGACTCGGACTTCGACCGCGAGAAGCTCCAGGAGCGGCTCGCGAAGCTGGCCGGCGGCGTTGCCGTCATCAAGGTCGGCGCTGCCACCGAGACCGAGATGAAGGAGAAGAAGCACCGCGTCGAGGACGCCGTGCAGGCAACCCGTGCCGCCCTCGAGGAGGGCATCGTCCCGGGCGGCGGCGTCGCGCTCCTGAACGGCGCCGAGTCGATCAACCTCGACAAGCTCGAGGGCGACGACCGTACCGGTGCGAACATCATCGTGCGGGCACTGGAGGAGCCGATCCGCCAGCTCGCGGCCAACGCGGGCCTCGAGGGCTCGGTCGTCGTCTCGCAGGTCCGGTCGGCTGCGGCCGGGCACGGCCTGAACGTCGACACCGGCGAGGTCGAGGACCTCGTCAAGGCCGGGATCATCGACCCGACCATGGTCACCCGCTCGGCGCTCCAGAACGCCGCGTCGATCGGGAAGAACATCCTCATGACCGAGGCCATCGTGGCCGAGCCGCCCGAGAAGCAGCCGGTCGGCGCCGGCGCGGGCATGCCCGACATGGGCGGGATGATGTAACGAGCCTCCGGGCTCACGCTTGCAACGGAGGCCGGCGCAAGCCGGCCTCCGTCGTTCTCAGACGCGTTGGAGGTGGCTGTCCTTGAAGGCGGTCGGGTACTTCAGGCCGTAGCCGACCAACCGATCGACGCCGATGTGGGCCAGCCAGATCAGAGCTACGGCGAGGGCGGCGTCCGAGTCCGCCAGCACCGCGGCGGCCCCGAGGGCGACTGGCAGGACGAGATTGTGGAGCAGGTTGTACGCCGCGGCGCCGAGGCGCGGTCCCGCCAGGTATCCGAGGAACGACAGGTCGGGCGCGAGGATCAGGAGCGCGAACAGCCACCAGCTGTGGTCGCCGTCCGCGTACAGGACCACCGCGCCGGCCGCGATCGCCAGCCCTTCGAGTCGGAGCAGCAGACGCACCGTCATGGCGAAACCTCCGGGAGAAAGAAAGAGACCGGCTGGGGAGCCGGTCTCAGTCTCTCAGTTGAAGCGACCCGAGAAGGTCGCCTCATGAGGGGTGGGGGAGGTGGGTTGCCCCGGGTATCGGCGCGGCGTGGTAGCCGCGCATGCCCCCTTAGAGGGATCGCGGCATGCGGGTCCGGTTCGGGCGGATCCGCGCTACCTTTCTTCTCGACGGGGTCAATACCGATTAGGGGGGAAACATGGAGAAAGCACGGCAGCGGCTTGCGCCTTGGCGGCTCGCCGCGTTGCTCGCGCTCGTCGTCGGGGTGTACGCCGCCGCAACGGTCACGCCGGCTGCGGCGGGGACGGACACGGCGGCATCGGCCTGCGACGTGGGCATCTTCGACGGGCTGAGCGGTCTGGGCTCGCAGGCGTCGGCGGCCCGAGGCGACATCCAGCGGGAACCGGCGTTGAACCAGATCGTCGAGGACCTGCCGGCGAGCGCGAAGGGCAAGGGAAGCAAGGCGTTCCGCGCCTCCGTCCCGGTCTATTTCCACGTCGTCCACGCGAACGGAGTGGGGAACATCTCGCAGAGCGTGATCGACGACCAGATGGAGGTTCTCAACGCCGCTTTCGCCGGCTTCTACGGCGGCTCGGCCACGGGCTTCTCGTTCAGGCTCGCGGGCGTCACGCGGACGAACAACGCCGAGTGGCACCTCGCCGGGATCAACTCGCCCGCCGAGCGCGCGATGAAGAAGGCGCTCCACCAGGGCGGTTGGAACGCGCTCAACCTGTACGCCGTCAGTGCAGACGTGTACCTCGGGTGGGCGTACTTCCCGGACCTTTCGGAGTCGCGCCAGTACCTCGACGGCGTCATCGTCAACTGGGAGTCGATGCCGGGAGCTTCGGCGCGATTCGCCGGTCGCTACGACCTCGGCCACACCGCGACGCACGAGGTTGGTCACTGGATCAACCTGCACCACGTGTTCAACGGCGGGTGCAACGACAAGGGCGACTACGTCGACGACACCCCGCCGCAGCGGGTCGCAACGAGCGGGTGCCCGGTCGGCCAGGACAGCTGCCGCGAGCCCGGGATCGACTCGATCCACAACTACATGGACTACTCGTACGACGCCTGTTACAACCAGTTCACGAAGGGCCAGGTCCAGCGAATGCAGGACGCGTGGCTCTACTACCGGGCCTGAGGCCCAGGACTCGAGAGGGCGCCTTCGGGCGCCCTCTCTGCGTCAGAAGCCGTAGCGCTCCTCTTTCCAGTAGTCCGCCTCGTTGTGGTATCCGAGGCGCTCCCAGAAGCCCGGCTCGTCGTGGTCGAGCAGCTCGATCCCACGCAGCCACTTCGCGCTCTTCCAGAAGTAGCGCTTCGGGATCACGAGCCTGAGCGGCCAGCCGTGCTCGGGCGTGAGGGGCTCGCCGTCGGCCTCGTACGCGAGGAGCGCCTCCTCGTCCTCGAGCGCCGCGAGCGGGACGTTCGCGGTGAAGTCCTGCTCGGCATGCGCGACGAGGTACCGGGCGCTCGGCTTCGGCTTCACGACCTTCGCGAGCTCGCTCCAGTGAACCCCCTTGAAGCTCGTGTCGAAGCGGCTCCACCGCGTGACGCAGTGGATGTCGATTGTGATCTCGCTCGTGGGCAGCGCCGTGAACTCGTCCCAGGAGAGCGTCACGGGGCTCTCGACCTCCCCGAAGACCCTGAAGTCCCACGTCGCGAGATCCGTGTTCGGAACGGTTCCCGCGTGCAGGACCGGCCATTTCTCCGTCAGGTACTGCCCGGGCGGGAGGCGATCCGGGTCGTAGCCGGCCTCCTCGACCTTGCGCATCGCCCGCGAGCGGAACATCGATTCCTACACTAGTTCGCATGGAGACCGTGACGCCGGCGGCTGCGCTCAGGCCGCGCGAGTACGTTGCCGTCCGAGGGCCGGACGCTGTGGACTTCCTCGACCGCATGCTCTCGAACGAGGTCGCGAAGGCGCCGTGCGATGCGCTTCTGCTGACGCCGAAGGCGCGCGTGATCGCGCCGATGACAGTGGTGCGGCGCGCCGAGGACGACTTCCTGCTCCTGACCGAGCCCGGCCTCGGCGCCGTCCTCCAAGCCGCACTCCTTCGGGCCCGTTTCGCGGCGAGGGTCGAGATCGAGCCTGAGGAGCACACCTCGCTGGTCGTCTTCGGCGACGGTGAAGGGATCCCGAACGACGACTACGGCATTCCTGCGGTCGAGGTGCTCGACACCGATCCGCCGTCCGAGGTCGCCGCCGACGAGGAGCTCGAGCGGATGCGCATCCTGGCGCGCCGCCCACGCTGGGGCCGCGAGATCGACGACCGCATCCTCCCCGCGGAGGCAGGTCTGGACGAGACCCACATCAGCTTCGCGCCGGAGAAGGGGTGCTATCCCGGACAGGAGCCGGTCGCGCGGCTCCACTACCGTGGCAAGGCGAACCGCGAGTTGCGCGTGCTCGACGTCGAGGGCGCTCCGGCGCCGGAGACCGAGGTCTTCCACGGCGAGAAGGCGGTCGGCCGGGTCACGAGCTCGGTTCCGGGCCTCGCCCTCGCATACGTTCGTACGACGGTTCCGCACGACGCGGCGCTGACGGTGGACGGCGCCAAGGCGTCGCTCCGGTAGACCGCCGCGAACGGAGCAAACGCGATCAAGCGAGCCCGACCGCCCTGGTGGCAGGATCGACCGCATGAGCACGACGACCGGCACCGACACCTTCGCCCGCTTCGTGGAGGTTCTCGCGGACTCGCTGGACGACCACGAGACGTCCGGCGAGGCGCTGGCGGCGTGCCTGCACCTCTCGCGCTTCCATTTCGACCGGCTCGTCTCCGCCGCGGCAGGTGAGCCGCCGGTGGCTTTTCGCCGCCGCATCCTGCTCGAGCGGGCCGCCTACCGCCTCGTCAGCTCGGACGAGGACGTGCTGTCGGTCGCGCTCGAGGCGGGCTACTCCTCGCACGAGGCGTTCACTCGCGCCTTCGCACGTGCCTACGGCCGCTCGCCGTCACAGTGGCGCAGACGGCCGACGAGCTTCCAGCTCGAGGCGCCGAGCGAGGTGCACTTCAACCCACCAGGGGGCCTGCGCGTCCCCGCTCACGGAAAGGTGACACCCATGGAGCTCCTGACCCGCATGGTCGAACACCACGTCTGGCTCGTCGGCGAGATGCTCACGCGAGCCGAGAGGCTCCCCGGCGAGGTGCTTGACGCCCCGGTCGAGATCTCGGTCGAGGGACTCGACGACGATCCGACGCTGCGCTCGCTGCTGTCGCGCCTCGTCGGGCAGCTGGCGATGTGGGACGCCGCCATCCACGACCGGCCGTACGACTTCGGCGTCGAGGACGGCGAGAGCGTCGCGAGCATGCGCGCACGGCTCGCCGAGTCAGGTCCCGCGTTCCTGACCCAGGTGCGCGAGATCGCCGACGCGGGCCGTCTCGACGAGACCTTCGTCGATGCGATCTGCGATCCGCCCGAGGTGTTCACCTACGGCGGGATGATCGCCCACGTGCTCACGTTCGCGGCCCACCGCCGGACCCTCGTCTGCGGTGCGCTCATCGACGCCGGCGTCGCCGACCTCGGGGCCGGCGACCCGATGCGCTGGGTAGCCGAGCCCGCCTGATCCTGCCCGTCCTAGAGCCCTTGGTACTCGACGAGGATTGCGACCGGTTGGCCCTGCTGATGGATGATCGACGCCACCTCGTCGCCCGGCTTGAGCTCCCGGACGACGCTCCTGCCCGGCGGCACGGCGAGGTTGTCTTCGACCGTCCACGCTCCGGGCTTGCCGATGGCAAGCCGTACGCGGGCGCCCTCGAAATCACTCGCCAGCGACAGGAAGATGCGGTCGAACTTCACAGCCCCCGTGCTCTTGCACGGCGGAAGCGCAACCATTACGCGCCCGGATGGTTCGACGACTTCCTGGAAAGCTCCAGCGGCCATCGCGATCACCTCCAACGTGTCGGTGGCGCTCAAGTCTAGAGAGGGGGCCGATACCCTCAAACGGCCGTTCTGGCCCTTCCTCCAGCTGCCGATAGGTGTGAGGATGGCCGCCCCACCCAGCTCGACGCACCGTGTCGCAGGCGCCGCACGTTCCGGCTTCGTCGGCACGATCGTTGCGGGCGTCGCGTTCTTCGACGGCGTCTTCATCGGGGCGCCGATCGCGCTGCTCGCGGGCTCGTTCCGACCGTCGGTTGTCTACGTCCTCGCGACGGTCGTCGTCGTCTTCGTCGTCATCGGCTGCTGTCGGTGGGTCGACCGGCGCTGGGAGGACTGGTTCGCGGGCAAGAACGGCGCACGGATCGAAAAGCGGCTCGAGACGATGCGGGCGAGCCGCCTGATGGCGCATCCGGTGGCATGGATCCAGCGTGGCTCGGACCGCTGGTACGCCCTCGCCGCCGCGGTGGCCAACCCGATCCTCGTCGCCACCCTCGCCCGGTTCGTCGGCGGCAAGCCGATCGGGAAGCGCCGCGTCTTGCTCGGTGCGGTCGCGTACGCCCTCCCGTACGTGGCGATGTGGTCGATCGTCGGCTTCGTCTTCGGCGAGACGATCCGGGCCACCTAGAGCTGCCGCTTTGCAAGAGGTTCGAAGGATGCGCCCGGCACGATTCGAACGTGCGACCTCTGCCTCCGCAGGGCAGCGCTCTATCCCCTGAGCTACGGGCGCCCGGTCGCCCAGTGTAGCCGCGACCCGATGTAGCTTCCCCGCCGCATGGCGGAGTTCGCGAAGACGATTGCCGAGGCCTACGCCTTCGAGGGCGAGTGGCTCGATCTCGGCCGCGGCGTCCACGAGGGCAAGGTGGTCGAAGAGGCCGCCGTCCGGCTCCCCCTCGCGACCTCCAACCGGCACGGCCTGATCGCCGGAGCGACCGGAACCGGGAAGACGCGGACGCTCCAGCTCCTCGCCGAGCAGCTCTCGGCGGCCGGCGTTCCCGTCGTTGCGGCCGACATGAAGGGCGACCTCTCCGGGATCTCCCAGCCGGGCCAACCGGGCGGCCCCGCCGAGAAGCGGGCGGCCGAGCTCGGGCAGACATGGGAGCCGCAGGGGTTCCCGACGGAGTTTCTCTCCCTGGGCGGGATCGGACCGGGCGTGCCCGTGCACGCGACGGTCTCGGACTTCGGCCCGCTGCTGCTCGCGAAGATTCTCGAGGCGAACGAGACCCAGGAGCAGAGCCTCTCCCTCGTCTTCCGCTACGCGGACGAGAAGGGCCTGCCGATCCTCGACCTCGCCGACCTGCGGGCGCTGCTCGCGTTCTTCGACTCGGATGAAGGCAAGGCCGAGCTCAAAGGGATCGGCGGTGTCTCGTCGGCCACGATCGGCGTCCTGCTGCGCAAGCTCGTCCAGCTCGAGGACGGCGGTGGGACGGAGTTCTTCGGCGAGCCGCAGCTCGACATCGCCGACCTCCTGCGCGTCGCCCCCGACGGCCGCGGGATCATCTCCTGTCTCGAGCTGCCGGCCGTGCAGGACAAGCCGAGGCTGTTCTCGGCCGTGCTCATGTGGCTCCTCGCCGAGCTGTTCGAGCAGCTGCCGGAGGTCGGCGACGTTCCGAAGCCGAAGCTCGTGTTCTTCTTCGACGAGGCGCACCTGCTCTTCGCCGACGCGACCGACGCCTTCCTCGACTCGGTCGTGCAGACCGTCCGGCTCATCCGCTCGAAGGGTGTTGGCGTCTTCTTCATCACACAGACCCCGAAGGACATTCCCGCCGACGTGCTGGCGCAGCTCGGCAACCGGATTCAGCACGCGCTCCGCGCGTTCACGCCGCAGGACGCGAAGGCGCTGAAGGCGAGCGTCTCGACCTATCCGACGTCGGAGTTCTACGACCTCGAGGAGCTGCTCACCCAGCTCGGGACCGGCGAGGCGGCGGTGACGATCCTGTCCGAGAAGGGTGTCCCCACTCCCGTCGTCCACACGCGGCTGCGTGGCCCGCTCGCCCACATGGAGCCGGCCGACGACGTCGACGGCGCCGCGAAGGCCTCGCCGCTCTTCGCCAAGTACGGGGCGAAGACCGATCGCGAGAGCGCACGGGAGCTGCTCGCCGAGCGGATGGAGCGGTCGGCCGAGCCAGAAGAGCCGGAGCCGGAGGCCGGCACCTGTGCCGCGCAAGCGCCGCGCAGAGCCGAAGCAGACCGGCGATCCGCTGACGGACTTCCTGGGCTCGCGGCAGGGGAAGGCGATCCAGCGCGAAGTGATCCGCGGGATGTTCGGCATGCTCCGGAAGCGGCTGTAGCGCAGGACCCTGCCGCCGCCGGGCGAAGCTCTTCGCGTGGCGGACGCACCGGATCAGCTCGTCCTCGGGGTCGCCCGCGACCGGGAAGGGAAGCGCGACGTGGTCTTTCGGCGGGTCGCGCTCGGGGTGCTCCTGGTCGTCCTCGGGCTCGGGCTCCTCAACGTCTTCGGCCAGCGCCCGGCCACAACGGTCGCCGACGCTGACGCCGCCACGCTCGAGGTCTACGCGCCCGAACGAGTACGAGGAGGGCTGTTCTACGAGGCGCGGTTCACCATCGCCGCACGGAGCGAGGTCGAGCAGGCGACGCTCGTCCTCGATCCCGGCTGGGTCGAGGGCATCACGATCAACACAGTGGAGCCGTCGCCGCTCGGCGAGGCGAGCCGCGACGGCAAGCTCGCCTTCGAGCTGGGCCGGATTCCGCCCGGCCAGAAGCACGTCTTCTTCCTCCACCTGCAGGTCAATCCGACCAACGTCGGCCACCGCTCCCAGGACGTCCGCCTGTACGACGGCGAGGAGTTGCTGGCGACCATCGACCGGAGCATCACGATCTTCCCGTAGGGCCATGGACATCGTCCTCCGCGCAGTGATCCTGTTCGTCTTCGTCTGGTTCGTGACCCGGGCGGTCGGTCGCCGGGAGCTGTCGACCTTTCAGCCGTTCGACCTCATCCTCCTGATCGTCCTCGGCGACCTGGTCCAGCAGGGCGTGACGCAGAACGACTTCTCCGTGACCGGCGCGATCCTCGCGGGCGGGACGATGGCGGCGATGACCGTGCTCTTCTCGTACGTCGCGTTCCGCTTCCCGCGACGCCTGGGTGAGATCCTGGAGGGCGATCCCGTGATCCTGGTCGAGCACGGCGAGCCGATCGAGCGCAACCTGCGACGGAATCGCATCACGCTCGAGGAGCTCGCGGCACAGGCGAGGCTCAACGCGCAGATCGCACACATCCGCGACGTCGAGTGGGCCGTCCTGGAGACGAGCGGCCAGATCAGCTTCATTCCGAAGCGTTCGTAGACTCCGGGGAGATGCGCCTCCTGCCCGTCGGGCTCGCTTCGCTCGTTGCCGCGACGCTTGCCACCCGTACGCCCAGGCTCGACGAGCGCGACCCGGCGTGGCGGCCACGCTAGATGCCCGTCTACCTCACCGAGGCCGAGGTCGCGCGAGCTCCTGACGCCTGCCGACGCGCTCGAGGCGGTCGAAGGCTCCTTCCGCCGGATGGCCGCGGGCGAGGTCGACAACCAGCCGCGTCACCGGCACCGACTGGAGGGCGGCGCCTTCGCCGTCATGTCGGCGGTCGACCGCGGCCTCGGTTTCGCGGGCCTGAAGTCCTACGCGTGGCTGGCCGGCGGAACGCCGTTCGTCGTCTGTCTGTTCGACCTCGAGCGCGCCGAGCTTGCCGCCGTGATCGAGGCGGACAAGTTGGGCCAGCTCAGGACCGGCGCCGCGAGCGGCGTCGCGGCGAAGTTCCTCGCTCGGCCCGGCGCCGCGACGCTCGGCGTCCTCGGCTGCGGTTGGCAGGCCGAGAGCCAGGTGCAGTGCATCCGGGAGGCCGTGCCGACGATCGAGCACGTCGTCGCCTACTGCCGGACGGAGGAGCGGCTCGAGAAGTTCTGCAAGCTGGTGGGCGCCGAGGAGGGCGAGACGCATCGCGACGCCGGCGGCCAGGACGTCGTCGTCACTGCCACGACCTCGCGCGACCCGGTTCTCCGCGGAGAGTGGCTCCGGGAAGGCTCGCTCGTCTGCGCGATCGGGGCCAACGACCGGCGTTCACGCGAGCTCGACAACGTCGCCCTCGAGCGGGCTGCGTTCGTCTGCTGCGACTCGCGGCAGCAGTCGCGCCTCGAGTCGGGCGACCTGATCGAGCCCGTCGAGCAGGGCATCCTCGACTGGCTCGAGGTGCACGAGCTGCAGGAGGTCGTCGCCGGCGAGCTCCAGGGACGCCAGTCGGACGACGACATCGTGCTGTTCAAGTCGAACGGCCTCGCGGCCTGGGACGTCGCGATCGGAGCACTCGCTCTCGAGCGCGCGCGCGAGCGGGGAGTCGGGCGGGAGCTCTAGACCTCGGTCTTGGCGCGCTCGACGACGTCATGGCCGAGCGAGCGCACGACTTCCGGCCGGTCGAGAAGACGCTTGCGCTCGTTCTCCGTCGTGCGGTTCCGGATGTACGGGTCGTCGAGGATTTCGGAGAGTGGCCGGCCGCGCTCGTGCTCGCGGATCACGTACTGCGCGATGCGGTCCTCGCCTGAAGAGCGGGCGCCGAGAAAGGAGAACGGGTTTCGCAGGAAGTCGCGAAGCCCCACGCGGGCGATTCTAGATAGCGTCCGTTCGCAGTGCTGATTCGCCTCGTCGGGTCATGAGCCGGCCGGTCATCCTCTCGGCCGTCCGTACACCGGTCGGCCGGTACGGCGGCGCGCTCGCCGAGGTTCGGCCGGACGATCTCGCGGCTGCGGCAATCGGCGCCGCCGTCGAGCGGGCCGGCGTCGAGCCGGGTGAGATCGAGGACGTCTACTTCGGCGCCGCGAACCAGGCGGGGGAGGACAACCGCAACGTCGCACGCATGGCCGCGCTCCTCGCCGGGCTCCCGGAGTCCGTCGCCGGCGTCACGCTGAACCGGCTCTGCGCCTCGGGGCTCTCGGCCGTGGTCTCCGCCTGCCACGCCGTCGCGGCCGGCGACGGCGAGCTCTTCGTCGCAGGCGGAGTGGAGTCGATGACCCGCGCGCCGCTCGTGATGGCGAAGCCGGAGCAGGGCTTCGCGCGCGGGAACCAGACCGTCTGGGACACGACGCTCGGCTGGCGCTTCCCCAACCCGCGGATGGAGGAGATGTTCCCGCTCGAGTCGATGGGCGAGACGGGCGAGAACGTCGCCGAGCGCTGGGACGTCTCGCGCGAGGAACAGGACGCGTTCGCGCTGCGCTCGCAGCAGCGCTGGGCCGCGGCGGACTTCTCGGACGAGCTGGTCGCCGTGAACGGCGTCGAGCGCGACGAGCATCCCCGGCCCGACACGACGCAGGAGAAGCTCGGCTCGCTCCGGCCGGTCTTCCGCGAGGGCGGCACGGTCACTGCCGGAAACTCGAGCGGGGTCAACGACGGCGCGGCGGCGCTCGTCGATCGCCTCCGAGGAGAAGGCGCGAGAGCTCGGCGCCGAGCCGCTCGGCGCCTTCGTGGGCTCCGCGGTCGCCGGGGTCGATCCGCGCGTGATGGGCATCGGGCCGATCCCCGCGGTGCGGAAGCTGCTCGAACGCGCCGGGGTCGCCGTCGACGACCTCGACCTGGTCGAGCTGAACGAGGCGTTTGCCTCGCAGAGCCTGGTCGTGATCCGCGAGCTCGGGCTCGACCCTGAGAAGGTCAACGTCAACGGCGGCGCGATCGCGATCGGACACCCGCTCGGGATGAGCGGCGCGCGCCTCGTCGTCACCCTCCTGCACGAGCTGCGGCGCCGCGACGGCCGCTACGGCCTGGCGACTCTCTGCGTCGGCGTCGGCCAGGGCCAGGCCGCGCTCTTCGAGCGGTGAGCGCCGCCGAGCGCTACCTCGAGCTCTGTCTGCGGCTCCGCCGCCACGACGAGGACTTCGTCGATGCGTACTTCGGCCCGACGGACCTCGCCCAGCGCATCGAGGCCGAACCGCTCGTGGAGCCGGAGAAGCTGGCGGCCGAGGCTCGGAGTCTCGCGGAGGCGGACAGCCCGTACATCAGCGCGCAGGCGCGCGGCCTCGAGATCCTCGCGCGCAAGCTCGGCGGCGAGGAGATCGGTTACGCCGAAGAGGTAGAGGGCTGTTACGGATTACGCCCGAAGCGTGTCCCGGAGGAGCGATTCGAGGAGGCCCATCGGGAGCTCGACGCCATCCTGCCCCCGGGCGGCACCCTCGCCGAGCGGCACACGCGCTGGCGCGAGAGCTGGGTGGTGCCGGAGGCCAAGGTCCCGGCAGTCCTTCAGGCGCTGAACGAGCGGCTGCGGGAGCGGACGAAGGAGCTCATCGGGCTGCCGGAGGGGGAGTCGACCGCGGTCGAGCTCGTCACCGGCGAGCACTGGACCGCCTACAACTACTACCTCGGCGGGCTGAAGAGCAGGGTTGCGGTGAACACCGACGTCCCGGTCAACGCGGTCGGCGTCGGTGGCCTCGTGGCCCACGAGCTCTACCCCGGGCACCACACCGAGCGTGCGTGGAAGGAGCAGTTGCTCTACCTGGAGCGTGGGCTGCTCGAGGAGACCATGGTGATCTACGGAACGCCTCAGTCGGTCATCTCCGAGGGCGTTGCCGAGCTCGCGATCGAGATGGTCGTGGACGATGAGGATTCATTCGTCGCCGAGGTGCTCGGTGAATGGGGAATCGAGTACGACGCGGACACCGCAGCCAGAGTTCGCAAAGCGAGAGAGCCGCTCGAGCGCGTTCCGAACAATGCCGCGCTCCTGCTCCACGAGGACGGCGCGTCGCCGGAGGACGCGAAGGCGTACGTCAAGCGCTGGTGGCTGGCCACGGAAACGCGGGCACAGCAGATGGTCGACTTCGTGCTGGATCCGATCGGCCGGGCGTACATCACGACCTACACGGACGGGTACGACCTGTGCCGCGACTGGGTCGGCGGCGACCTGGCGCGGTTCAAGCGACTGCTCACCGAGCAGCTGACCCCCGCCGATCTCACGTGAGCGTCGCGGAGAGGTACGTCGAGCTCTGCGCTGAGGCTCGGCCGTCACGTCGACGGGCTCGTGGACGCGTACTACGGCGAGCCGGCCGTCAAGGAGCGGATCGACGCGGAGCCGCTCGGCGACCCGGCCTCGCTTGCCGAGGACGCTGCCCGGCTCCGGACCGAGCTCGACGGGCTGGAGGAACAGCGGCGCCGCTGGCTCCACGCCCAGCTCGTCGGCCTCGAGACGGTCGCGCGCAAGCTCGCCGGCGAGAAGTTCGCGTTCGCCGACGAGGTCGAGCGCTGCTACGGCGTCAGGCCTCGCCGCACGCCGGAGGACGAGATCGACTCCGCACACGCCGGCCTGGACGCGGCGCTTCCCGGCACCGCGTCCCTCGCCGAGCGGTACCGCGAATGGCGCGAGGCGCAGACGGTCCCGAAGGAGCGGCTCGGCTCGATCCTGTCCGACATCGTCGAGGAGCTGCGGGCACGGACGCGGGAGCTCCTGGGCCTCCCGGAGGGAGAGTCGTACGAGCTCCAGCTCGTCTCGGACGAGCCGTGGGCCGCGTACAACTACTACGAGGGCGGCCTGCGAAGCCGGATCGCGGTCAACACCGACCTCCCGATGGCCACGAACTTCCTGACCGAGCTGATGGCCCACGAGCTCTACCCGGGCCACCAGACCGAGCACGCGTGGAAGGAGCAGCTCCTTTACCGGGACGGCGACCAGCCCGAGTCGTCGGTCCTGATGATCGGAACGCCCGAGTCGCTGGTCGCCGAGGGCATCGCGGGGCTCGCGGCCGAGATGGTGCTGGCGGACGAGGACGCCTTCGCGGCCGAGGTGCTCGGCCGGCACGGAATCGACTACGACGCCGACGTCGCGCGAGCGGTGAAGGCGGTGCGCCGGCCCCTCGGTCGCGTGTCGGACAACGCCGCGATGATGCTCTACGAGGACGGCGCGACCGAGGATGAGACGCTGGAGTACCTGAAGGACCGGGCGCTGATGTCAGAGCGGCGGGCGACCCAGGCGATGAAGTTCATCGCCGACCCGATCTGGCGCTCGTACGTCACGACCTACGAGGACGGCTACGAGCTCTGCAGGGCCTGGGTCGACGGCGACCCGGCACGGTTCAAGCGGCTGCTCACCGAGCAGCTGACGCCGGCAGACCTCAGGAAGCCGGAGGCCTGATCACGACCCTGCCGTCGATCTCCTGTGCGACGAACGGGAGGCCCTTCTCGGCCAGCCAGGACTCGATGTCGACGATCAGCTCGTGGCAGTCGCGCTCGTCTCCCTCGCTGCACGGAACCTCGACGCGGACGTAGCCGTCCTCCTCGACCGCGAGGGACTCGATCCCGTGCTCCTCGAGCGTGTCGACGACCGCCTGCATGCCGGGATTCTGCCCGGTATCGTCCGCGCGGCGATGGCGGTGGCAACCGAGCGGGAATTCGGGCTCTTCATCAACGGCGAGCCCAGCGAGCCTTCAGGCGGCGACGTCGTCGAGCTGACGGAGCCCGCGACCGGCGAGTCTCTCGCCAAGGTGGCCATGGCCACCACGGACGACGTCGACCGCGCAGTGGACGCGGCGCGCGCCGCACTCGAGGGCGATTGGGGCCGCACGCCGCCCACCGAGCGCTCGCGGCTCCTGCACGCGCTTGCCGATGCGATCCAGGCGAACCGGAAGGAGCTCGCGGAGCTCGAGGCCCGGAACGTCGGCAAGGCGATCTCGTCCGTCAAGGCGGAGCTCAACCAGGGCGTCGAGAACTTCCGCTTCTACGCCTCGGCAATCGCGTCGATCGCCGGCCGCTCGAACCCGATGGGGGGCTCGCTCCTCTTCTACTCCCTGAAGGAGCCGGTCGGCGTGGCCGGGCAGATCGTCCCGTGGAACTACCCGCTGACGATGACGACGTGGAAGCTCGCGCCCGCGCTGGCGGCGGGCTGCTCCATCGTGCTGAAGCCGGACTCGCAGACGCCGCTCAGCGCTCTGCGCATGGCCGAGCTGGCGACGGAAGTCGGTTTTCCGCCCGGCGCGCTCAACGTCGTTCCCGGCGAGGGAAAGACGGTCGGCGCGCACCTCGTCCAGCACCCGGGCGTGGACAAGATCGCGTTCACGGGCTCGACGGCGACGGGCGCCGAGATCATGCGGCTCGGCTCGGACTCGATCAAGCGGCTGACGCTCGAGCTCGGGGGCAAGAGCCCGAACCTCGTCTTCGCCGACGCGAACCTCGACGACGTGGTGCCCGCCGCGGTCTGGTCGATCTACTACTCGGCCGGCCAGAGCTGTGAAGCGCGCTCCCGCGTGCTGGTCGAGCAGTCGGTCTACGACGAGTTCGTGCAGCGTTTCTCCGACCGCGCGCAGGCGCTCAAGGTCGGCGACCCGCTCGAGGCCGAGACGCAGATGGGCTCGCTCATCTCGCAGGAGCATCGCTCCAGGGTCCACGGATACGTCGAGAAGGGCGTCGAAGAGGGCGCGGAGGTCGTCACCGGAGGAGAGCCGGTGGACGGGAACGGCGCCTTCTACCCGCCGACGGTCCTGGCAAAGGTGGACAACTCGATGACGGTCGCGCAGGAAGAGATCTTCGGCCCGGTCGTGACGGTGACCCCGTTCGAGGACGAGAAGGACGCGGCGCGGCTCGCGAACGACTCGCGGTACGGCCTGATGGCGACCGTCTGGACCGGCGACCCCGCGAAAGGCCACCGGCTGGCGCGGCGGATCAAGGCCGGGACCGTCGGGATCAACATGCCGTTCACCGCGTTTCCCGGGATCCCGTTCGGCGGCTACAAGCAGTCCGGCTTCGGCCGCGAGCTCGGGATCGAGACGCTCGAGCTGTACCTCGAGACGAAGAGCGTGATCGTCTCGACCTCGGCCAAGCCGTTCAACCCGTTCCAGCTCTAGCGGCATGAGGTACCGGTGGGCCGTACTGGCCGCCGGGACCGCCGCGGCGGCCGCGGGCTCCGCGCTCTTCATCGGGCCCGCCGTGCTGGCGCCGGCGATCCGGGAGGAGTTCGACGCCAGCCTGTCGCAGGTCGGCGTCCTCCTCGCGAGCCTCTGGGTCGGGACGATCCTGACGCTGCTCGGCTGGGGCCTGCTCGCCGATCGCCTGGGCGAGCGCGTCGTGCTCGGAACCGGGCTCGGAATCTGCGGCCTCCTTGCCACCGCCGCCGGGTGGGCCGGCAGCTTCTGGGTGCTTCTCGGCCTGCTGTTCCTCGCCAGCGCGGCCGGTGCGAGTGTGAACGCAGCCAGTGGACGGGCCGTGATGCAGTGGTTCGGGCCGGAGGAGCGCGGGCTTGCGCTGGGAATCCGCCAGACGGCAATTCCCCTCGGAGTCGGGATCTGCGCGGTCGTTCTCCCCTCCGTCGAGTCGGCGGCCGGCCTCGAGGCGGCCTTCGCGTTTCTCGGCGGGCTGTGCGTGGCCGCCGCGCTCGTCGCCGTCGCCGTCATCCGCGAGGCGCCGGTCCGCGACGCAGAGCTCGAGGGAGACGCGATCCCATGGACGCTTCGGGACTCGCGTCTCTGGACGCTGTCGATCGGAAGCGGGCTCTACCTCGGCGCGCAGATCCCGCTGATGTCGTTCGCCGTGCTCTTCCTCCACGACGTCCACGGGCTCTCGCCTGTGCGCGCCGGCGTGGTGCTGGCGATCTTCCAGGCCGGCGCGGTGCTGACGAGAATCGGCGCCGGCCGGCTCTCCGACCAGCTCGGCAACCGGCTCAGGCCGCTGCGCTGGATCGGGCTGGCCAGCGCTGCGGGCCTGCTCGCCACGGCGCTGCTCGCCCAGAGCCGAATCTCGCTCGTCGTGACCGTCATCGTCGTGGCCGGAGCCGTCTCGATGGCGTGGAACGGGCTCTCGCTGACCGCGGCCGCCGAGCTGGCCGGGCGGGCGCGCAGCGGCGCGGCGATCGGGTTCCAGCAGACGACGCTGGGCGTGATCGGCGTCATGGTGCCCGTGCTCTTCGCGAATCTGGTCGAGGCGACCTCGTGGCGGACGGCGTTCGCGCTCTCGGCCGTCGGGCCGGCGGCCGGCTGGCTGATGCTCGGGAGGTTGCGCGAGCGGGTATGAGCCTCGCATGCATCTCTACCCACAGCTCCCAGGGCCGCGGTACCGCGCGCTCGTAGCAGACCTCGCATCAATCATCCTGCTCGTCCTCTTCGCCTGGGCCGGCGTGCAGGTCCACGACGCCGTCGACCAGCTCGCCGTCCTCGGCGAGGGGGTTCAGGCGACCGGCGGCGCCGTCCAGGGCGGCTTCGAGTCCGCCGCCGACGCCGTCGAAGGCGCCCCCGTGATCGGTGACGACATCGCCGACAGCCTGCGTGGAGCCGGCGAGGGCTCCGGCGGCGAGGTCGCCGAGCTCGGCCGAGAGGGTGAGGAGAACGTCCATCAGCTCGCGGACATCCTCGGCCTCGTCACCTTCGCGCTGCCCGCGCTCCTGCTGCTCTCGCAGTGGCTGCCGGGCCGGTCCGCACAGATCCGCAAGCAGAAGGAGGCGGCCGTCGTCCTCGCCGACGGGCCGAGCCCGGAGCGCCGCCGGCTCCTCGCGATGCGCGCCGCGTTCTCGCTGCCCTACGGACACCTGCTCCGCTACACGGAGGATCCGATCGGAGACCTCGAGGACGGCCGCTACGACGCGCTCGTAGCAGCCGCCCTCGAAGACGCAGGGCTCAAATCCAGCTGAACTCCTGCTGCATGATCGGGATCGCGAAGTAGATCGCGAAGGCGATTGCGGCACCCCACATCAGCGGATGCACGGTGTTCCAGGCGCCCTGGAAGGCGCGGATGAACACGTAGACGATGAACCCCGCTGCGATCCCGTCCGTGATCGAGAACGAGAACGGCATGAACATGATCACGATCGCGGCGGAGAGGCCGAGCGCGAGGTCGTGGAAGTCGATGCCGGCGAGCTTGCGCCGGGGACGTGTCGTCCGTGTGGGCTGCGCGGTCGTCGCCTCTTCTGGGTCGACGCGGCCGGTCTCGACCGCCTCGGCCTCCTCCTCGACCTCGGTCAGCACGCTGATCATCAGCCAGGCGACGATCAACAGCGCGGGTGCGGTCGCCTGCGGGGGCACCATCCCGATCAGCGGCGCGATGAACATGAATGGGAAGAAGAGCGCTCCGGTGACGACGCTGACCCAGCCGGTCCTGCCGCCGACGGCGACGCCGGAGGAGGACTCGATGTACGTCGTCGCCGACGACGCGGAGGCCGCACCGCCCGCCGCCGCGGCGAGGGAGTCCACGAGCAGCGGCTTTCGGATCTCCGGCATCTCCCCTTGCGCGTCCACGTAGCCCGCCTGCCGGCCGACCCCGACCAGCGTCCCCATGGTGTCGAAGAAGTCGGCGAGGAAGAGCGAGAACGCGAACGCGAGCGCCGCGATGAACGGCAGCGTCGAGAACGCATCGAAGTTGAACTCGCCCACGAGGCTGAAGTCGGGCGACTCGAAGATGTCGTCCGGCCAGCGCGCGTAGCCGGAGGCCTCCGGGTACACGTCAGCCGCGTAGTTGACGATCGTGGCGAAGACCGTCGTGAGGATGATCCCGACGAACAGATCGCCGGGGAGGCCGACTGCTCGGAGGCCGATCGTGATGAGGATCCCGACGATCGTGATGATCACCGGCCAGGTCGTGAACGGCGCGAGATCGACGGGCGTGCCCGTGCCGCGCACGACGAGCCCCGAGTTGGTCAGGCCGATGAACGCGATGAAGAGGCCGATCCCGATCGCGATCGCCTTCTTCAGCTCGATCGGGATCGCGTTCATGATCGCCTCGCGCAGGCCGACGAGCACCAGGATCAGGACTGCGAGGCCCTCCACGACGACGAGCCCCATCGCCTCGGGGAAGCTCAACCCGGCCTGAGCGACGAGCGTGAACGCCACGACCGCGTTCAGGCCGAGGCCCGGCGCGATGGCGTAGGCCATGTTCGTGTAGAGGCCCATGATGATCGTCATCACCCCGGCGACCAGGCAGGTCGAGGTGAGGACGGCGTTGAAGGGAAGCCCCTGCTCCTGGAGCCCCTCGACTCCCGCGAACCCGAGAATCGCGGGGTTCACGAAGATGATGTAGGACATGACGATGAAGGTCGTCATGCCTGCGACGGTGTCGCGCGCGAGGTTCGTGCCTCGCTCGTCGAAGCGGAATCGGCGACCGAGCGCCGATCGCTCGAAGGTCCCCGCGAAATCGCTCATGCTGCTCCTCCTTCCCGCAGGATGAGGGCGACTCTAGAACGGCGGCTGGACGACGTTTTCCACATCGGGAACGGGGTTGGCGCCAACCGGGTCGGCGGGACGCCGGAGGAAGACGAGGCCTGTGCCCTGGCGGTCGGGTGGTTCGAGGAGGCCGGGCCTCGAGGTCGAGGTGGACGGGCGGGGGAACGTCGTGGGACGCCTGCGCGGCCTCTCGCCGGAGCTGCCCGAGGTCTGGACGGGCTCGCATCTCGACTCGGTGCCCGAGGGCGGCCGCCTCGACGGCGCATTGGGCGTGGTCGCGGGGCTCGCCGCCGTGGAGGCGATCGGGCAGTCGGAGCGGACGCTCGGCGTTGCGGTGTTCCGAGACGAGGAGACCGGCTGCCACGGGAGCAGGTGGCGGGTGCGGAACGCGGCGCTGCCGGGGTCGTACCTCGAGCTGCACATCGAGCAGGGGCCGGTGCTGGCGGACGCGGGCTGCTCCGCTCGGCGTCGTGTCCTCGATCGCCGGGATCGTCCGCTGCACTCGTCAGTTCTCCGGCCGGGCAGACCACGCCGGGACGACGCCGATGGATGTCCGCCTGGACGCGCTGACGGCGGCGGCGGAATACGTCCTCGAGGTGCGAGACCGCGCCGCGGAGATCGACGGCGCGGTGGCGACCGTCGGCCAGATCGAGGTCAACCCGGGCGCGGCGAACGTGATCCCGGGGTTGGTCCGCGTGACGGTCGACGCAAGGGCGCCCGACCAGGAGCGGGTCGACCGGCTCGTTGCCGCGCTCGGCCTCGAGGAGGCGCACTACCGGATTCCGCCCGTGGCGATGTCCGAGCAGGTGCGGGCCGTGCTGCGCGAGGAGGTCGAGCGGGCCGGAGCGCCGGTCGTGGAGCTCCCGTCAGGCGCGGGTCACGACGCAGCCCCGCTTGGCGCGGCAGGGGTCGAGGCGGGGATGCTGTTCGTCCGCAGCCTGAACGGCGGCGCGAGCCACTCCCCGCAGGAGCTGTCGAGCCCCGAGGACATCGAGCTGGCGCTGGGGGTGCTCACCGCCACCCTGCGCCGCCTCTCGAACCCCAAGTAACAGACTGTTACTTGCCGCTTTCGGGCGGCTCGCGGAGCCCGGCGAGGTCTCGGAAATCGCCGAGGAGGAACTCGCGATAGGCCCGCCCCGCCGGCGAGGCGTCGGCTGCATCGGCTTCCGCCTGGACGAAGTCGAGGAAGCGCACCTGCCGGTCCTCGTCGCTCAGACGACGGAGCTCGGCGACGACGCCCTCCAGCACCTTGAGGACGATGTCGGGATCCTCCGACTCGAGGCTGTCGACGTACCAGACGAGCTGCACGACGGCGCGCATCAGGTGCTCGTTCATGGAGGCTCTAGCTCTCGCGGAACGAGATCGGCTGGGCGCCCTCCCACAGCGTGAGTCGCCCAAGCTCCTTCAACTGCTCCTGTCCCTCGACGAGTGTCGCGAAGTGGTTCGCCCACAGCTCTCCGGCCTTGCTCTTGAAGTGGCAGTAGCCGTACGGGAAGAGGAGCTCCGTCTCGCTCTCGCCGCCGGGGTACAGCGCGAGCTCGCCCGGGTGCGGATAGCTGGTCGCGTTCTCCGGCCCGATGCCGAGGTCGCGGTCGCCCCAGGGGATCCAGTTCGACTCGCCGCTCCAGCGGCAGTGGATGATCCGGTCCTCGAGCGGGAGGATCCCGCGGAACGCCTCCACGGTCTTCGGCGCCAGCTCCTCCTCGAAACGCGCGACGAACGAGAACGGGCCGGCCTTGATCTCGAGCACGGCGTGAACCTACTCCAACGAGTCGATCCAGGCCCCGAGCTGCTCGCGCTCCTCGTCCGTCATCCCCGTCACGTTTCCGAGCGGCATCGCGTTCGAGTCGACCGCCTGCGCCTTGATCGCCTCCGCCTGCGACTCGGTCTCCTCGACGGTGTCGAACGTGACTCCGCTCGGCGCGGTCTCGAAGCCTTCCTGGGTCGGCTCCTCTGCGTGACACGGGACGCAGCGCTGCTGGACGATCGCCTGGGCCTCCTCGGCGGCCACGGGTTCGGCCGATCCGGCTCCCCCGCCCTCGTCCGGCCGGATCGCGATCGCCAGAGCCACGACCGCCGCGGCCGCCGTCACCGGGATCCACCACGCGTTCCGCCCGGCGTGGCGCAGGTTGAAGTAGTGGCGCACCCACGCGCCGATCACGACGAGCGCGACCAGCACCAGCCAGGCGTGGTCGTGCCCGTACGTGAACGGGAAGTGGTTCGAGATCATCGTGAAAACGACCGGCAGCGTCAGGTAGTTGTTGTGCACCGACCGGCGCTTCGCCTCGAGGGCGGGCGCTGGATCGGGCGCCTCGCCGCGCTCCTTCGCCCTGATCAGCTCCCAGTGCGCTGGGATGATCACGAACAGGACGTTCGCCGCCATGATCGTCCCGAGCATCGCGCCGACCTGGAGGTAGGCCGCCCGCCCGGAGAAGACCTCGCTCGCGGCGTACGCCGAGGCCACGACGAGCCCGAACAGGAAGACGGCCATCAGCGCCTCGATCCGGATGACGCGGCAGGCGACGTCGTAGAGGACCCACGCGGCGCCGAGCCCGAGCAGGCTGAGCGTGATCGCCGCCCCCGGGGTGATGTCCCGAACGGACGGGTCGATCAGGTACGTCTCCGCGTCGAAGTAGTAGAGGACGACGAGCAGTGCGAACCCGGAGAGCCACGTCGTGTACGCCTCCCACTTGAACCAGTGCAGCGGCTCCGGGAGCTCGCGCGGGGCGACCGTGAACTTCGAGATCCGGTAGAAGCCGCCGCCGTGGATCTCCCACGACTCGCCGCCGACGCCGTCGTCGACGTCTCGCTGTTCCCTTGGCCGCCCGAGGTGGTTGTCGAGCGCGACGAAGTAGAACGAGGTCCCGATCCAGACGATCCCGGCGATGACGTGGAGCCACCGGATCAGCAGGTCGAGCCAGTCGTTCCAGTACGGGTCGATCAGCGCTGCTGCCATCGATCCTTCGCGATCGCGACCAGCTCACCGATCCCTGTCTTCAGCTCCTCCTCCCGCGTCCGCTCGAGGCGCTCGCTGAGCACCGGCAGGAGCTCGGCACGCGATCGTCCGTCGACGAAGACGACGAAGCGGAAGCCGAACTTCTCCTCGTAGACCTGGTTCAGGTAGGCGAGCTCGGTGATGACCGCCGGGTCGCCACCACGCTGCTCGGTCGAGGGCTCGCCGATGCGGGGGTGCTGCGCCAGGGCCGCGGCCTTGTCGCGGTCGTCGATCGACAGCGCCACCTCCTCGGCCCGCTCCAGCGGATCTTCGATCTCCGCGAGTAGGTCGACGAGCTGAGAGGGGCCGCTGAAGAGCTCCTCGAGCTCGGCTCTCGTCAGCTTCCGCGGTAGCTCGCGCATCCGTACGGGGAGACGAGGAGCGGGACGTGGTAGTGGCCGTCCTCCAGCGAGAGCTCGAGCTCGACCCGGCGGAAGAACGGCGAGGGTGGATGGAAGACGAGGCGGTAGTCGCCGGCGTCGAGCCCGGCGGCGAGCTCCGGGATCCGCCCGTCGTCGTCCGTCTCGCCGCTCCCGACCGGCTCGCTGCCGCGAAGGAGCTCGACGCGCACACCGCGCGCGGGCTTCCCCTGGCCCGTGTCGAGGACGTGGGTCGAGAGCGAGACGCTCACGGAAGGAATCTTCGCGCCTGGGCCCGCTGTTCCCGCGCGATCTCCTCCTCGTCCGCCCGGACGAGCCGGCCCTCGCGGACAACCTCCTCGCCGGCGACGAAGAGGCGATCGACCCGGTGCGGGGCCGCCAGCACCCATCCGGCGACCGGATCCGCGGCGCCCGCGAGCTCGAGGCCGTCGGTGCGCCAGACCGCGATGTCCGCCCGCTTACCGGGCTCGAGCGACCCGATGTCGTCTCGGCGAAGGACGGCGGCGCCGCCGCGCGTCGCCAGGGCGAGCGCCTCGCGGGTCGTCATCGCGAGCGGCCCCTGGCGGGCGCGTGCCACGAGGACGGCCTGCTTGACCTCGAACGAGAGGTCGCTGCGCTCGTTGGAGGCGGACCCGTCCACTCCCAGCCCGACGGGCGCACCGGCGTCCAGCAGCTCGCGCACCTTCGCGATCCCGGCGCCCAGGCGGAGGTTCGACGTCGGACAGTGAGCGACTCCTACCCCGCGCTCGCCGAAGAGCCGAACGTCGTCGTCCGAGAGGTGGACGCAGTGCGCGCACCACACGTCGTCCGCGATCCAGCCGACCTCCTCCAGGTACTCGACCGGCGTACAGCCGTAGAGCTCGCGGCAGTACGCGTCCTCCTCGACGGTCTCCGCCAGGTGCGTGTGGAGCGGGACTCCGTGCTTTCGCGCCAGCTCGGCGGACTCGACCATCAGCTCCTTCGTGACCGAGAACGGAGAGCACGGCGAGACCGCGACCTCGACGCCGCGCCCGATCAGCGCTTCCGTCTCCGTGAGGATCGTGTCGCGGTCCTCGACGAGGGAGTCCGGCGGGAGGCCGCCCTGCGACTCGCCGAGATCCATCGAGCCGCGCCCGACGACGAGGTGGGCGCCGACCTCCTCTGCCGCCCGCAGCAGCGCATCCATCACGTCGGGCTGGCCGTGCGGGAAGACGTAATGGTGGTCGAACACCGTCGTACAGCCGGCCAGCAGGAGCTCGGCGAGGCCCGTTCGCGCCGCGGCGTATTCGGCCTCCCCGTCGAGCCGCGCCCAGATCGGGTAGAGCGTCTTCAGCCAGGTGAAGAGGTCGGCCTGCTGCGCCTGGGCCCGAGTGAGGGTCTGGTAGAGGTGGTGGTGCGTGTTGACGAGCCCGGGCGTCAGCAGTGCGCCGTTGAGGTCGACGCGCTCGTCGGCCTCCGGCTGATGTCCCGAACCGACCTGTTCGATCCGGCCATCAGCCACCAGGACCCAGCCGTCCTCGTGCTCCGTCCCCGCCTCGTCCAGCACGGCGACGTAGGCGTTGTGCAGGAGCGTGGTCAAACCTGGAGCGGCACGAGCTCGAAGCGGTCGACGTCGACGAGGCCGCGGTCGGTGATCTTCAGGCTCGGGATCACGGACAGGGCCAGGAAGGCCATGGTCTGGAAGGGCGACGGGAGCTCGCACCCGAGCGCGCGTGCCGCCGCGAGGCAGGCATTGCTGGCGGCGATGACCTCGTCGAGCGGAGCGTCGGAGAGCAGCCCGGCGATCGGCAGCTTCAGCTCGGCCTTGACGATCCCCGAGTCGACGACAACGACCCCGCCGCCGGTGTCCGAGAGCCGCCGCACCGCCCTCAGCATGTCGTCGTCCTTCACGCCGACCACGACGACGTTGTGGGCGTCGTGCGCGACGGTCGAGGCCAGCGCGCCGCTGCGCAGCCCGAAGCCGCGGACGAAGCCGAGCCCGATGCGGCCCGTGCCGAGGTGCCGCTCGACGACCGCGATCTTCAGCAGGTCGCGCTCGGGATCCGCCAGCGCCTTCGCGCCCTCGACGCGCGGCTCGTCCACGAGCGACTCGGTGACGATCTGGTCGGGGACGATCCCGATCACGCGGGCGCCGCCGTCGCCCTCCCAGGGCACCGAGAAGTCGTTCGTCGCAAGGGGGCGGATGCGGACGGTGTGGCGTACCCACTCGGGGACCTCGAGCTTGCGAACCTCCTCCACGGGCCTGCCTGCCTTGAGCACGAGCTCGGGCACGAACCGCTCCAGGTCGGGGAGGACGAGGACGTCCGCCTGATAGCCGGGTGCGAGGGCGCCGAGGTCGCGCAGGCCGTGCCATTGCGCCGGGTTGAACGAGGCCATGACGAGCGCGTCCTCGGGAGACACGCCACCGGCGACCGCCGCGCGGACCATCGAGTTGATGTGGCCCTCCTCGGCAATGTGCTCCGGCTCGCGGTCGTCCGTGCAGAAGGCGAGCCTGTGCGGGCCGAACTCGTGGACGAGCGGAAGCAGCGCATGGAGGTTCCGGGCGCCGGAGGCCTCGCGGATCAGCACCCACATCCCGGCCCGCAGCCGCTCGCGGCCCTCCTCGATCGTGCTCATCTCGTGGTCGGAGCGGATTCCCGCCGCCGCGTAGGCGTTCAGCGCCTTGCCGAGAACGGACGGCGCATGGCCGTCGACGTGCGTTGCGCCGGGAAGGGCGAGCTTCGCGAGCTCCGACTCCGAGCCCGAGACGACGCCGGGAAAGTTCATCATCTCCGCCAGGCCGATCACGCGCCGGCGCCGCAGGAGCCCCTCGAGGTCGCCGGGAAGGAGCGGACGGCGCGGCGACTCGAACTCCGAAGCGGGGACGCAGGACGAGGCCATGAAGAACACGTCCAGCGGGATGTCGTCGCAGAGGTCCGCGAGCCAGTGGACACCGTCCGTCCCGAGAACGTTGGCAATCTCGTGCGGATCCGCGACGACTGCGGTCGTCCCGAGCGGGAGGACGAGCCGCGCGAACTCGTCCACGAGCAGCTTCGAGGACTCCAGGTGCATGTGGGCGTCGATGAAGCCCGGGACGAGATAGCGGCCGCTGAGCTCGAGAACCTCGGTGCCGTCGTAGTCGCCGAGCCCCGCCACGAAGCCGTCCGCGATCGCGAGGTCGCCGTCGAGCCACTCCCGCGTGAAGACCGAGAACACCCTGGCTCCGCGGATCACGAGGTCGGCGGGCTCGTCTCCGCGTGCGACTGCGAGGCGTCGCGCAAGGTCAGGCATTGCAGGCAGAACGTACTTCAGCACCCTCTGCCCCCGTGGATGTCTTGACTCCTCGCACGCTGGAGGAGGCGCTGCGGCTCAAGTCCGAGACGCCGGGCGCCGTCCCGATCGAGGGCGGGACCGACGTCATGGTCGAGCTGAACTTCGACCGCGCCCGTCCTCCGGCGCTTCTCAACCTCAACGAGGTCACGGAGCTGAAGGGGTGGACGCGGGAGAACGGGAAGCTGCGGCTCGGGGCGTCGCTGACCTACGACGAGGCGATGGAGGCGCCGCTCGCCGAGCAGCTACCTGCACTTGCGGAGGCTTCGCGAACCGTTGGCTCGCCGCAGATCCGCAATCGAGGGACGATCGGCGGGAATCTCGGGACCGCCTCCCCCGCAGGCGACGCGCTGCCCCCGCTGCTGATCGAGGACGCGGAGGTCGAGCTCGCCAGTCTCCGGGGAGCTCGCCGGATGCCGGTGCGCGAGTTCCTCCTCGGCCCGAAGCAGAACGCGCTCGAGGCGGACGAGCTGATCACGGCGGTGTTCGTCGAGCCGAGCGGCGCGCCGCAGACGTTCATGAAGGTCGGGCCGCGGAACGCAATGGTGATCGCGGTCTGCTCGCTCGCGCTGTCGGCCGACCGGGAGCGCGGAGAGCTTCGGGCGTCGTTCGGCTCGGCCGGCCCCGTGACCGGGCTCGTGACCGCGCCGCTCGAAGAACGGGAGTCGTTTCCCGAGCGGGTCGCGGACGCGGCGAGCCCGATAGACGACGTGCGCGGCTCCGCGGAGTACCGGCGACACGCGCTCCGCGTCCTGACGGCGAGAGCGCTCGACCGCGTCCTCGCGTGAACATCTCGGTCACCGTCAACGGCGAGCGGCAAGAGGCCGAGATCTGGCCCGGGGAAAGCCTCCTGTTCGCCCTCCGTGAGCGCATGGGCTTGCCAGGGTCGAAGAACGCGTGCGAGCAGGGCGAGTGCGGCTCCTGCTCCGTCCTCCTGGACGGGAAGCTCGTCTGCGCTTGCCTGGTCCTGGCCGCCCAGGCGGACGGGCACGAGATCGTGACCGTCGAGGGAGTGGCGGTGGACGGGCAGCTCGATCGGGTTCAGGAGGCGTTCGTCGAGACCGGAGCCGTGCAGTGCGGCTTCTGCACGCCCGGGCTGATCGTGGCGACAGTGGATCTCCTCCGACACAGGCCGGATCCGACCGACGACGAGATCCGTGAGGCGCTGTCCGGCAACCTCTGCCGCTGCACGGGCTACGCGAAGATCTTCGACGCCGTGAGGCTGGCGGCCGCGCAGGCATGAGGATCCTCTTCGTCTGCACCGGCAATACCTGCCGGAGCCCCTTCGCAGAGGCCGTGGCCCGGCGCGAGGGACAGGCCGACGCCGAGAGCGCTGGGCTCAGCGCGTACGCGGGAGACCAGCCGCCGGAGGACGCGATCGTCGTTGCGCGCGAGCTGGGGTACGACCTCTCGGCTCACCGAGCACGGCCTCTGACCGAGGAGATGCTCGAGCGCTCGGACGTGGTCGTCGGGATGACGGCTGCGCACGTCGCTGCTGTCGGCGGAGCGGCCAGGTTGCTCGGCGAGGCGGATCTCGACGATCCGATCGGGCGCGGCCGCGACGTCTATCGGCAGGTCTACGCCCAGATCGAGACGGACGTGCGGAGGCTCCTCGCATGAGCACGGCACCGACGCGGAAGCTCGAGCTCGGCCGGGTCGGTGAGGCCGTCAAGCGCGTCGACGGGATCCCGAAGGTCACCGGCGAGTTCGCCTACTCGAGTGACCTCTTCGCGGCCGGGATGCTCTGGGGGCACACGGTGCGGTCGCCTCACGCCCATGCGTCCATCGCCTCGATCGACATCTCGAAGGCGGTCGGCATGGCGGGCGTCCATGCGGTCCTGACCCACGAGGACGTCCCCGGCGACAAGCGGTACGGGCTCGAGTTCACCGACCAGCCGGTGCTCGCGTTCGACCGGGTGCGCTACTTCGGCGAGCCTGTCGTGCTCGTGGCCGCCGAGCATCCGGAGCAGGCGCGGAGGGCGGCAGCTGCGATCGAGGTCGAGTACGAGCAGCTCGAGCTCGTCGTCGATCCCGAGCGGGCCGCCGACCAGCCTGCGATCCACCCGCAGAAGTGGACGGAGGGGCACGGCTACCGCGACGACCCGCGGCCGAACGTCGTCCGGGACATGCGGATCGCGCGCGGCGACCCCGATGCCCGGGGTGAGGTCGCGGTGGAGGGCTACTACGAGCTCGGGATCCAGGATCAGGCGTTCCTCGGCCCCGAGTCCGGCCTCGCCGTTCCGGACGGGGAGGGCGGCGTCGACATCTACGTCGCGACGCAGTGGCTGCATGTCGACCGCGACCAGGTCGCGCCCTGCCTGGGGCTGCCGAAGGAGCAGGTTCGGATCCATCTCGCCGGCGTCGGCGGCGCGTTCGGCGGGCGGGAAGACCTGTCGATGCAGATCCACGGCGCGATGCTCGCGCTGCACACGAACCGGCCGGTGAAGATGGTCTACACGCGCGAGGAGTCGTTCTTCGGCCACGTGCACCGGCATCCCGCGCGGATCTGGGCGGAGCATCGCGCGAACCGGGACGGGAAGCTCGTCAACGTCCGCATGCGGATCCTGCTCGACGGCGGCGCGTACGCCTCCAGCTCGACGGCCGTGACCTCGAACGCCGCGTCGTTCGCCGTCGGGCCCTACGCGATCGAGAACGCGCTGATCGAGTCGACGTGCGTGTACACCAACAACCCACCGTGCGGCGCCATGCGCGGGTTCGGCGCCGTCCAGACCTGCTTTGCCGCCGAGGCGCAGATGGACAAGCTCGCCGCCGCGCTCGAGATGGATCCGGTGGAGCTGCGGCTGCGGAACGCGATGGCGCCCGGCGACGCGCTGCCGACGGGGCAGAAGATCACCGGGTCGATGCCCGTCGCCGAGGTGATCCGGAAGGCGGCGGCGATCCCGGTCCCGGAGGCGGAGGAGCTGCCGCGCGATCCGATCCGGCTTCCCGGCGGCGCCGGGAACACGACGCGCGGCGAGGGCGTCAGGCGCGGCGTCGGGTTCGCGGTCGGCTTCAAGAACATCGGCTACTCCGAGGGGTTCGACGACTACACGGCGGCGCGCGTGCGGCTCTTTGCGGACGCCGTCGGCGAGCTCGTCGCGGAGGTGCACTGCGCGGCGGCTGAGGTCGGGCAGGGCGTCACGAACGTGATCCTCCAGACGGCCCGGACGGAGCTCGAGCTGGAGAACGTGATGCTTGCGCCGGGGACGACGGCGGCGGTCGGCTCCGCGGGCTCGGCGTCGGCGTCGCGGATGACCTGGATGGCGGCCGGCGCCGTGCAGGCAGCGTGCCGGGCGGTTCGCGACGAGCTGGAGCGGCGGGGCGGAAAGCTCGGTGACGGCGAGGAGATCGATCTCGAGCGGATCTACCGCCATCCACGCACGTTTCCGCTCGAGCCGGAGACCGGACAGATCACGGACGGCCGCGCCCACGTAGCCCTAGCGTGCGCGGCGATGCGGGTCGTGGTCGAGGTGGACGTCGAGCTCGGGCTGACCCGGGTGGTCTGGATCGGAACGGCGCAGGACGTCGGGCGCGCCGTCAACCCGCAGGCCGTCCACGGCCAGATCGAGGGCGGGACGGCGCAAGGGATCGGTCTCGCGCTGATGGAGGAGATCCAGACCCGCGACGGCCTGATCACGAACGCGAGCTTCACCGACTACCTGATCCCGACGGCGCTCGACATGCCGCCGGTCGACGCGGAGCTGGTCGAGGACCCTGAGCCGGATGCGCCCTACGGGGTGAAGGGCGTCGGCGAGCCACCGACGGTCGTCTCGACCGCGGCGGTGATGTCGGCGATGCGGGCGGCGACGGGCCGAGAGCTCAACCGCGTGCCGGTGAAGCCGGACGACATCTGCCTCTAAGGGCCGTGTCTTGGGGTCTGACCCCCGGACACGTCCTCGCCGGGCTAGGCGGACCTGGCCCAACGGCCCGCCATGCGTGCGCCGAGCCACGCGAGTCCGGCGACGAAAAGGGCGACGATCAGGAGGAACACGAGATCGCCGGCGACGAGGCGCGATTCGCCCTCCTCCGGCTCCGGGGCGATCGCGGCCACCAGCATGACGACCACGGCGACGATGGCGCCCCACCACCATGGTCTCCGGAGCAGGCGTGCCGCAGCCCCGGCGAGGATCGGCAGCGCGAAAGCGGCGAGCACGAAGAAGACCTCTGCCACAGGAACGTGGATCCTACGGACCTGTCTTCGGGTCTGACCCCAGGACGTGGCCGGACGGGCGCATGCCTAGGTCCGTGTGAGCGTGAGCGCTGCACCGGCGGCGAGGAGCAGGAGCCCCAGGATCCGCCAGCGGTCGATCGGGATCGCATCCTGCTCGAGCCAGCCGTACTTGTCGATCAGCGCCGCCATGATCAGGTTCCCTGCGATGACCAGGCCGATCGTCGCTGCGACGCCGATCCGCGGCACGGCGACGGTCGCAGCGAGCACGATGTAGATGCTCGCGATCCCCCCGACCCAGAGCCACGCCGGCTCGTGGGCGGCGGCGCGCACACCGGCGAAGCTCCGCTCCCAGACGAGGAGAGCTGCGGCGGCGCACAGGAAGGAAACGAGCACGGAGAACGCGACGGCCGGGACGATCCCGACGCGTTCGCCGAGCTCTCCCATCACCGCCGCCTGGACGCCGCCAGCGATCCCGGCCGTGAAGCAGATCGAGACTGCGAGAGCCGTTCCGCTCGACATCGAGGGCGAAGCTATACGCTCCCGCCCGGTCGCCGACGACGGAAGGAGAGCCATGGTTCGCGTGTTCGTCCTGTACGAGGAGAAGCCGGATCCCGACCGGTACGAGCAGCACGCGGAGCTGTGCCGGAGGGTCCCCGGGGGGACGTTCAGGCACGGCGCTGTCTTCGGTGCCCCGATGGGCGAGCCGAAGTTCCCGTACTACGCCGAGTGGGAGTTCGCCGACATGGACTCCTTCAAGTCGGCCGCACGCACGGACGAGTTCATGGCCACCGGCAAGGACGCGATGGAGATGGGCGGGCGCTTCCACGTGCACTTCGCCGAGGTCGAGTGAGCCAGCCGACCTACCCCGCACCGCTCTCGCCCGACGAGCTCGGCTTCGAGAAGATCGTCTACGAGAAAGCGCCGCCCCGGGCGACGATCACGTTCAACCGGCCGGACGTCCTCAACGCGTTCGACTTCCAGATGCTGCGCGAGCTCGCGCGAGCCTGCGAGGACGCATCGTGGGACGACGAGATCCGCGTCGTCGTCCTCACCGGCGAAGGGCGTGCGTTCTGCGTCGGCGCCGACCTGCGCAACTGGGCGGAGGAGTACGTGGGCAAGCCGACCGAGTACTGGAAGTGGTTCGGAGCGTTCAAGGACGCGCACGACCGGCTGCGTGAGATCGGGAAGCCGACGCTCGCCCGGATCAACGGGATCGCGGTCGGCGGCGGCAACGAGCTGCAGATGGCCTGCGACCTCGCGGTGATGGTGGACGACGCGTTCATCCGCCATGTCGGGCCGGAGCACGGGTCGGTGCCGGCCGGGGGCGCGACGCAGTGGCTCGCGATCATGGTCGGCGACAGACGCGCCCGCGAGATCGTCTTCATGTGCGAGGAGATCTCGGCGAAGCAGGCCGAGGAGTGGGGGCTCGTGAACTGGGCGGTTCCGGCCGCGGAGCTGGACGCGAAGACCGACGAGGTCGTCGAGAACCTCGCGCGCAAGCTCCCGCAGACGACGCGCTACGCGAAGCAGCACATGAACTTCTGGCGCGACCTCGCGTGGCACGAGACGATCAACCACGCCCGCGACTGGCTCGCGCTCTCGATGGCGACCGACGAGCCGAAGGCGGCGATCGAGAAGTTCCTGAAGAAGTGAGCGAGTCGCTCGTCCTGGTCGAGCGCGACGAGCCCGTCGCCGTCGTCCAGCTCAACCGGCCGAAGCAGCTGAACGCGCTCTCCGACGACCTGATGCAGGAGCTCGTCGAGCGCCTCCAGGAGCTGGACCGCGACGACGGCATTCGCTGCATCGTGCTCGCGGGGTCCGAGCGCGCCTTCGCCGCCGGAGCGGACATCGGCCAGCTCGCCGAGGCCTCGACGATCGAGCTCTACTACCAGCGGCGGGTCGAGCGCTGGGACACGATTCGCGAGCTCTGGACGCCGCTCGTCGCGGCCGTCTCGGGGTTCTGCCTCGGCGGCGGCTGCGAGCTCGCGATGGCCTGCGACGTGATCGTCGCGTCCGAGACGGCGAGGTTCGGCCAGCCGGAGAGCGGGCTCGGGATCATCCCCGGCGCCGGCGGCACGCAGCGGCTGACGCGGGCCGTCGGCAAGGCGACCGCGATGGACGTGATCCTCAGCGGGCGGTTCCTGTCCGCCAGGGAGGCGCTCGACGCGGGGCTCGTCGCCCGTGTCGTCGCGAAGGAGGCCTGGCTCGAGGAGGCGAAGCGCGTCGCGCGCGACATCGCGGCGAAGGGCCCGGTGGCGACTCGGCTTGCGAAGGAGGCGGTCGACCGAGCCTACGAAGGACCGCTCTCGCTCGGCCTCGAGTACGAGCGGCGGCTGCTCGCTCTCGCCTTCGCGTCCGAAGATTCGAAGGAGGGCCTGACGGCGTTCATGGAGAAGCGCCGGCCGGATTTCAAAGGGAGGTAGCAATGCCGAACGTGGAGGAGATCCTGGAAGGGGCGCGCGACGCGATGACCGTCGGGCGCGTCTACGGCGACCCGATCGAGCAAGAAGGTGTCACCGTCATACCGGCCGCGGTCGTCGGTGGCGGCGGCGGAGGTGGCGGAGACGACACGAACAACGGCGGCGCTGGGTTCGGGCTCAAGGCTCGACCGGTCGGCGCGTACGTGATTCGCGGCCAGGACGTGACCTGGGTCCCGGCCGTCGACGTCACCCGAATCGTGCTCTACAGCCTCGTCGCCCTGCTGCTCGGCGGCGTCATGCTGCGCCGCAGGTAGCGCGCCTCAGACGTCGAGCTCGACCGGGACGAGGTCGGCGTCGAAGGTCTGTCCGCTGCGGTGGACGGTGACGCGCACCGTGCGGCCGATCACGTCGCCGACCATGTGACGCTGGAGGTCGTTGACGCTCTCCACGGGCGAGCCGTCGACCTCCAGGATGAGGTCCTCCGGCCGGAGCCCGGCCGCGTCGGCGGGGCTGCCCTCGACGGTCTCGACGATCTCGACCGCCGAGGTGCGCCCGAGCTGCTGGCCCAGCCGTGGAGGCAGCGGCCTCGGGCCGAGGGCGATTCCGAGGTAGGCGCGCCTGAAGCGACCCTCGCTCATCAGCGCGCCCACGATCGTGCGCGTCGCGGCGTTGATGGGCACCGCGAGGCCGAGGCCGACTCCGGCGACGGCGGTGTTGATCCCGACCACCCGGCCGCTGCCGTCGACGAGCGCGCCGCCCGAGTTGCCGGGATTGAGCGCGGCGTCCGTCTGGATCACGTTGTCGACGATCCGGGCCGCGCGCCGGGAGCGGACCGGGAGCGATCGGCCGAGCGCCGAGACGACTCCTGCCGTCACGGAGCCGGCGAAGCCGTGGGGGTTGCCGATCGCGACCACGAGCTGCCCGACACGGAGGCTCTCGGCGTCGCCCAGCTCGGCGGGCTCGGCGTCGCTGTCGAGGCGGAGGACGGCGAGGTCGGAGAGCGGGTCGGCGCCGACGATGTCGAAGGCGAGCTCGCGGCCGTCGACGAACGATGCGATCCCCGTTCCGTCCGTGCGCTCGACGACGTGGGCCGACGTGAGCGTGAAGCCGTCCGGCGTGATGACGACGGCGCTGCCCGCTCCGTCGAGCCGGCGGCCGCCGCGCACGCGCCGCGAGACGCGGAGGTTGGCCACCGAGGGCGCAAGGCGCTCGGCGACCGTCGTGACGACACGCGAGTAGGCGTCGAGCGCCTCGTCGTCGGTGGGGAGCGGCGTGGGCGCGGGCGGCTGTCCGGAATCGTGCCGCTCGGCGCGGACGAGCTGGAGATCTGCCATCGGGCCAAGGTACCCCCGGCGCAAAGGGCTGCGTCGAGGGCCGAGCCGACCGGTCGCAGTACGCCCCACCCACCCGGGGAAGAGAGCCCACGGCAAACGCTAGCGGCGACCAGCGCGCGGATGTGTGGCGCGAATGCGCCAAGATTGCACCAATGGCCGAGGTCGAGACAACGCGGGACGGCGCCGTCCTCACGATCACGCTGAACCGCCCCGACGTCCTCAACGCGTTCAACCGCGACATGCACAAGGCGCTCGCGGCGGCGCTGAAGGACGCCCGCGATCCGGAGATCCGCGCGGTCGTCCTGACCGGCGCCGGCCGTGGCTTCTGCGTCGGGCAGGACCTGACCGAGTTCCGCGAGGCGCCCGGCGACATCGCCGACCGGCTTCGCGAGAGCTACCACCCGAACGTGCTCGCGATTCGCGCGCTCGAGAAGCCCGTGATCGCCGCGGTCAACGGCGCCGCCGCCGGCGCGGGGCTCTCCGTCGCCTGCGCCTGCGACATCCGCATCGCGTCGGACGCCGCGACCTTCGTGCCCGCCTTCATCAACATCGGCCTCGTCCCAGACTCGGGCGGCTCCTACTTCATCGCCCGCCTCCTCGGCCCGGCCCGCGCCTTCGAGTGGATGACGTCAGGGCGTCGGCTGTCCGCCGAAGAAGCGCGCGACTGGGGCCTCGTCTCGGAGATCGTTCGAGGAGAGGACTTCCCGGCCCGCGCCGCCGAGCTGGCCGCGCAGCTCGCCGCGATGCCCACCCGCGGGGTCGGGATGACCAAGCGGCTCTTCGACCGCGCCGCCGAGTCGACGCTCGAGGAGCAGCTCGAGTGGGAGGCGCAGCTCCAGTCGGCGGCGACGAAGACGGACGACTTCCGGGAGGGCGTGAACGCCTTCCTCGAGAAGCGCGACCCGAAGTTCGAAGGCCGGTAGGAGGGTTTGGCGAAATAGCGGCTGTGTCGCCAGGCCGCGCTGCTCGCCCCCAGGACTGCGTCCTCAGTCGCGCCCGTATCGCAGGATACGAACGCTCCCTGCGTCCTTGCCTGGGAACGAGCATCGCACCCTGGCAACGAGCGCTATCCCGCCAAACCCTCCTAGCCCTCGGGGCGCGCACACGAGAAGAACCCGATCTCCGCGGAGATCCGCTGGGCCTCCTCGCCGGCGCCACTCGACTGGCCGAACGTCTCGCGCGCCTGCGCCTCGTTTCCGTCGAATGCCTGCCGGCCCGCCTGCTCCCAGAGGTCGAGCTGCTGGTCCATCAGTCCGACCATCCGCCGGAAGTCTGCGGCGTCGTCCTCCGGCGCCTCGATCGCGCGGAGCTTCTCGTTCTGCTCGCGCGCGATCGGAACGGCGCGCTGCATGAAGACTGCGAAGTCGCGCAGGAACGTCTGCGGCGGAGGGATGAGCGAGATCTGGCGCTCGTGCTGGGCGCAGATCGCGTCCGCCTCCTTGATGAACTCCGCGTCGCCGCTGTCGCTGCCGAAGGAGCAGCCGGCGAGCGCGGCGACCGAAACGACGACGGCTACTGCTTGACGGCCCACAGGTATGCGTGTCCCATCCGCCACGCGCCGCTGCCCTCCTCCACGGCCGGGCGAAGCGCCGCCACGAGCCGCTCGCGCTCCTCGGCGGTGAGCGCCTCGTCCATCGCCTCGGCGAGGGTCGGGATCTTCGGATTGCCTGAGCTGTGCACGAACGACTCCCAGTTTCGCGCCTCCGGCGGCTCGATGTCCGCGCGGTACTCCAGATGGATCGGGAAGAAGCCGGCGCCCTCCGCGAGCGACACGAGGTCGCGCTCGTCGAAGTCGAGCATCGGATCGTCCGCCGGCTGCCGGCTCGCGTAGACCTCCCTCAGCTTCGTCCATCAGGTCGCGCACACCGTCGACGTCGTAGCCCCACGTCTCGCGCCGCTCCGCGATCCCGAACCGGTTGATCGGCTCGAACAGCGAGATGCGACCGCCGGGCCGCAGCACTCGATGGAACTCTGCGAAGGCACGTTCCTTGTCTTTGACGTAGATCAGGACGCTTCGGGTGGTGACGACGTCGATCGACTCGTCCTCGAGCTCGTCGAGCTCGGTCGCGGTCGCCTCGACGAAGCGGCAGCGATCGGAGATCCCCGCGTCGGCGGCAAGCTGACGGCAGTCGTCGAGCAGCGCGCGCGAGATGTCTGCGAACACGACGTCCGCGCCGCGCTCCAGCGCACCGAAGGCGATGAGGCCGTTCCCGCAACCGACGTCGAGCAGAGTCTCGCCGGAAGCGAGCTGCGCGTTATCGAGCACCCGGTCACGCACCGTCGCAAGGTGCTCGAGCATGTGGTGTTCGAACTCCGAATCGCCACCGGTGCGGCGAGTGCGCAGCCAGTCGGCCCACATGTCGGTCACGAAGGGACGATCCTTTCGAGCGCCGGCAGCAGGCCGAGGAGGCTCCGGACGGGGATGCGACGGACGACGTTGCGCAGCTGATCCGCGATCCCCGTGTTGAGCGCCTGCGCCTGCTCGGCGTCGTCGATTGCGCGCAGGAGCCCCGAGCGGACGACCTCCTCGAGCTCTTCGTCGTCGATTCCGTGCTCCCGCGCGAACCGCTCGAGCTCGTCGCGGCTGTCGAAGGCGAGGACGACGTCTTCACGCGAGGCCCCAAGCTCGCAGGCGGCGCCGTCGAGCGCCGAGAGGACGATCTGCTCGGCCACCTCGGAGAGCCCGCTGGGGTCTCGCCAGTCACGCGATGCGCACGGGTCCGCGACCTTCGCCGGTGCGTACGACGCGCCTCCCAGCGCGAGATAAGCGGCGACGAGCGCAACGCTCACTGCCGCGGCGGCTGCGACGGCTCGCATCAGAGGCTCACGTCGCGGCGGTCGAGGAGGATCGGCACGAGCGCCGCGAGCCCGAGGAGGGCGGCCGCGAGGAACGAGCGCGAGAACGCATTCGTCGCGGCCCGGTCCAGCTGATCCTGCAGGGAGCCCGCCAGGTCGGTGTACACGGGCTCGTCGCCTCGCTCGGTCACGATCTGGCCGACGTCGGGGACTCGAGCCTCGGCCTCGGCGTCGTCGACCGCGGCGAGGATCTCGCGGGCGACGCCGATCTTCTCGAGCGGGGGGATGCGACTGTCGAGCACGTACGCGGTCCCGGCGGCGAGCGCCTCGTCGCCGTTCCGCTCGAGGTCGGCCGTGAAGATCGGAGTGAGCAACAGAAGACCGAGGACGACCCCGGCGTGCCGCGCGGCGAGCGTCCAGCCGCCGTGAAGCACCTGCGACGCGCGGCCCGCGAGCGCGCGCTCCGTGAGCGCCGAGAGGGCGAGGCCGAGGCCGGCACCGATGGCGAGCTGCGGAGGAACCGTCCACGCCGCGCCGGCTCCGGGGAGCCAGCCGAGCGCGGCAAGGCCTCCCGAGATCAGGATCACGCCCGACGCAGCACGCGCCCAGAGCGGGCTGATCGAGCCGCCGAAGCGCGCGGCCAGGATCGCCGCGATCGGCATCACTGTCACGACGGCGCCGGCCTGGAGCGGCTCGAGCCGCCAGCCGTTGATGAGCAGGATCACCAGCAGGAAGAGCGCTGCGACGAGCGCGCCGGAGACGAGCATCAGGGCGGCGTTCGCGCCGAGGTGCGGCCGCTCCAGCGGCCGAAGCGTGGGCGTGAAGCGCACTCCGTAGAGCGCCGCCAGAGACAGCAGGAGGAGGGGCACCTGCACGACGAAGATCGACTCCCACCCGAACAGCTGGGTGAGGATTCCGCCTGCAGCGGGCCCACACGCTGCGCCGAGGATCCCGGCGAAAGCCCAGATCCGCGCCGCCGGCGCGTCCGCTCCCATCGCAGCGGCCAGCAGCCCCAGCGCGGCGCAGACAACGGCGGCGCCCGCGACTCCCTGGACGGTCCGGGCGGCGACCAGCACGCCGAACGAAGGAGCGAACGCGCAGGTGAGCGAGGCGGCCGCGAAGACCACGGCTCCCGCCGCGAAGACCGGTGTCGGGCGGCGACGTGCGACGAAGGCCGCCGGCAGCGCCGAGAGCGCGAGCGCCAGGTTGAACGAGGTCAGCGCCCAGGCGAGCGTCTCGATCTCGACGTCGTACTGCGCGAGGATCTCCGGCAGGGCGATCGTGACGACCGACGAGTCGGCGAGGACGATCCCCACCGCGAGGCCCAGGAGCGCGATGCGTGTTCGCTCCGGCACCGGGTGGAGCCTAGCCCTCTCCCATACGATCCCGGCGTGTCGTTCGCATCTGTCGAGGACGTCGAACGTGCGCTCTCGGAGGAGTCGTACCTTCCCGACCGCGGGCTCGCGACAGCGGTCTTCCTCGCCCTCGCCATGCGGCGCCCGCTTCTGCTCGAGGGGGAGGCCGGCGTCGGCAAGACCGAGGTTGGCAAGACGCTCGCCCGCATCCTCCGCACGGAGCTGATCCGGCTCCAGTGCTACGAAGGGATCGACGCCTCGCAGGCGCTCTACGAGTGGGATTACGCCCGGCAGCTCCTCTACGCGCGGGCACTTCAGGTGGGCGAGGTCGAGCCCGGCAAGCGGGTCGAGGAGCTGTACGGGGCGGACTTCCTCGTCGAGCGGCCCCTGCTCAAGGCGATCCGCTCAGGCGCCGGGGCCGTGCTGCTGATCGACGAGCTCGACCGGGCCGACGACGAGTTCGAGGCATTCCTGCTGGAGGTGCTCTCGGACTTCTCCGTCACGGTGCCCGAGCTCGGAACGATCGCCGCGCCGGAGCCGCCGGCGGTCGTGATCACCTCGAACCGCACGCGGGAGCTCCACGACGCGCTCAAGCGACGGTGCCTCTACCACTGGATCGAGTTCCCGGAGCTGGAGCGCGAGGTGGCGATCATCCGGCTCCGCGCGCCCGATGTCTCGGAGCCGCTGGCGCGGTCGGTCGCGCACGCAGTGGCGCGGTTGCGCGAGCTCGACCTGGTCAAGCGGCCCGGTGCGTCCGAGGCGATCGACTGGGCGCAGGCGCTTTCCCACCTGGGCGCCGAGTCAGCGGACGGCGACCACGGCCGCGAGACGCTCGGTTGGGTGGTCAAGAACCGCGAGGATCTCGGACGGGTCGAGCCGGTCCTCGCCGAGCTTCTCCGTGACTGACGCGGTCGGCGCCCTGACCGCCTTCGGGCGGGCGCTCCGCCGCGAGGGAGTACCTGTCGGCACCGGGAGGATCGCGTCCTTCTGCCGGGCGGCGGCGCTGCTCTCACCGGAGGACCTCTACTGGGCCGGACGCGCGACGCTCGTCGGCCGCCGCGACCAGATCCCCGTGTACGACCGGGTCTTCCGCACCTTCTTCGGCGTCGAAGAGGCTCCGGCTCCGTCGCCCCACTCCGCCGACGCCGTCGTTATCGAGGAGGAGCTCGCGCTTGCGAGCCCGATCGAGCTGCTTCGGCACAAGAGCTTCGCCCACTGCTCGCGGGAGGAGCTCGAGCAGCTCGCCGAGCTCCTGGCGCAGCTGAGACTGACCGTGCCACGCCGCCGCACCCGTCGCTTCACGCCGTCGCGCTCGGGCGTCCCGGACCTTCGCCGGACGCTGCGGCGCTCGTTCCGGACGGCCGGCGAGCCTCTCGAGCGCCGCTTCCGCGCGCGGCGCCGTCGTCCCAGGCGGCTCGTCCTCGTCCTCGACGTGTCCGGGTCGATGGCCGACTACTCGCGGGCACTGCTCGTCTTCGCGCATGCGGCGCTCCGGGCCGACCGGCGCTGGGAGGTGTTTTGCTTCGGGACGCGGCTGACGCGCGTGACGCGCGCGCTCGCCGTCGCGCGCCCGGACGACGCGCTCGATCGCGCCGCCGCCGAGGTCGTGGATTGGAACGGCGGCACGCGGATCGGCGAGTCCGTGAAGGGGCTGCTCGACGAGTACGGGCACCGGGGCCTCGTTCGCGGCGCCGTGGTCGTGCTCTGCTCGGACGGTCTCGAGATCGGCGACCCCGAGCTCCTCGGCGAGCAGATGGCGCGTCTTCAGCGCCTCGCCAACCGCGTGATCTGGCTGAACCCGCTCAAGGGGGACGAGGCGTACGAGCCGCTCGCGCGCGGCATGCACGCGGCGCTGCCGTACGTCGACCTCTTCGCCGCCGGGCACAACCTGGCCAGCCTCGAAGAGCTCGGGTCCGAGCTCGAACGGCTGGATCTGTCCTAGATCACGCGGCCCGCTCGAACGCCTCCCTGAGCGCACGCTTCGCGAGCACCGTGGCGAGGTGCTTCCGGTACTCGCCCGACGCGTACGTGTCGCCCGCGGCGTCCGGGAGCGACTCCGGCACCTTTTGGGCGGCTGCCGCGATCGCCTCCTCGGAGCCGGGGCCGCCGACGAGCGACTCGACCGCCGCGTCCACCGGAGGCGCCGTCAACCCGCCGACCGTCAAGCGGGCGCTGGTGCAGCTCCCGTTCTCGACGGTCACCACGGCCGCGACGCCGACGACCGCGTACCGCGAGGCGGGATGCGCGTGCTTCAGGTACGCGGCTCCGGTCCCGGCCGCCGTGGCCGGCACCTTCACCGACGTCACGAGCTCTCCGGGCTCGAGCGCCGTCGCGAACATGCCGCGGAAGAAGTCGTCGGCGGCGATCTCGCGCTCTCCGTTGCGCCCGGTCGCCGTGATCGTGGCGCCGAGCGCCTTGAGCACGGTCGGATAGTCGGCGCCCGGATCCGCGTGGGCGACGCTTCCGCCCATGGTGCCGCAGTTCCGAACCTGCCTGTCCCCGATCAGCGCCGCTGTTTCCGGGATGACCGGCGCGATCCCGATCGCGACCTCGGACGCCGCCACCGACGCATGGGTGGCGAGCGCGCCGATCGTGAGGCCTCCGTTCCCCGAGATGCCGTCGAGGCCGGGGATGCCCCCCAGATCGACGAGTGCGGGCGGGTTCGCCAGCCGCAGCTTCATCATCGGGAGCAGGCTGTGGCCGCCGGCGATCGCCCGTGAGCCCTCGACCTCGCCGAGCAGGGAGATCGCCTCGTCGAGGCTCGTCGGCCGGTGGTACTCGAACTCGGCTGGACGCATCGTGTACATCACGCCTCCCTCCCGCCGTTTGCATCTCGCATCGCCCGCCACACCCGTTCCGGTGTGAACGGCATGTCGAGGTGCCGGATCCCGAGCGGCGCGAGCGCGTCGATGACCGCGTTCGCGACCGCAGGCGTCGACGCGATCGTCCCCGTCTCGCCGGCGCCCTTGACGCCGAGCGGGTTGACGTCGGTCGGCGTCTCGGTGCGCTCGACCTCGAACGAGGGGAAGAAGTCGGCCTTCGGGACGGCGTAGTGCATCATCGAGCCCGTCACGAGCTGGCCGCTCTCGTTGTAGGCGCCGTACTCCCACAGCGCCTGGGCGATGCCCTGGGCGATGCCGCCGTGCACCTGGCCGTCGACGATCATCGGGTTGATCACCTTGCCGACGTCGTCGACTGCGATATAGCGCTCGAGCGTCACCTCGCCGGTCTCCGGGTCTATGTCCACGACGGCGATGTGCGTTCCGAACGGGAACGTGCAGTTCGGCGGGTCGTAGTAGGTCGTGTCGTCGAGGAACGGCTCCTCGTTCTCGGGCAGGTCGTAGGCGAGCGCGGCCGCTCCGGCGATCTCCTGGATCGTCTTCGCGTTGTCGGGAACGCCCTTGACGAACGCCTTTCCGTTCTCGAAGACGATGTCGTCGGCATCCGCCTCGAGCATGTGCGCGGCGATCCGGCGCGCCTTCGCCTTGATCTTCTGGAGGCTGTTGTAGACGGCGACCGCGCCGACGGCGGCACTGCGGCTGGCGTACGTGCCGTAGCCGAACGGCGTGTTCAGCGTGTCGCCGATCTCGACGGTGACGTCCTCGATCGGGATCCCGAGCTCGGACGCCACCACCTGCGAGACCGTGGTCGCGTGTCCCTGGCCCTGCGGCTGCGTCCCGATCGTGACCGCCACCTTGCCGGTCAGGTGGACTCGGATGTTGGCGCTCTCCCACATCGAGGCGCCCCAGCCCTCGCCGACCGTTCCGATCCAGGCAGAGGGCGCTGCCCCGCAGATCTCGACGTAGGTCGAGAACCCGATCCCGCGGTAACGGCCTTGCTTCCGGGCCTCCTCCTGCTCGCGGCGGAACTCCTCGTAGCCGAGGATCTCGAGCGCCCGGTCGAGCGCCTTCTCGTAGTCGCCTGTGTCGTACTTCAGCCCCTTGAGGATCCCGACGGGGTCGTAGGGGAACGCGTCGGACGGGATGAAGTTCTTGCGGCGAATCTCGACCGGGTCGAGGTCCAGCTCTCGGGCGACGAGGTCGACCGCGCGCTCGACGACGTACGTCGCCTCCGGCCGGCCGGCCCCGCGGTAGGCGTCGACCATGCCGGTGTTCGAGTAGACCCCGAGCACCTGGCAGTGGATGTTCGGGATCCGATAGGCGCCGGAGAGCATCCGCCCGTAGAGCGTGGTCGGGATTCCGGGTGCGATCGTGGACAGGACACCGCCGAGGTTCGCGTACGTCTTCGTCTTCAGCGCCGTGATCTTCCCGTCGCGGCTCGCCCCGACCTCGAGGTGGGCGACGTGGTCGCGCCCGTGCGTGGTCGCGACGTAGTTCTCCCGCCGCGTCTCCATCCACTTGACCGGCCGGCCGAGCTTCTGGGCCAGGGCGGCCATGAGCACGTACTCGTGGTAGAGGAAGATCTTCGTGCCGAAGCCGCCGCCGACGTGGAGCGCGATGCAGCGCATCTTCGTCTCGGGGATCCCGAACACGAAGGCCGTCATCAGCAGCCGCATGATGTGCGGGTCCTGCGAGGTCATCCAGACCGTGTACTGGCCGGTGGCCGGCTCGTACGTCGCGGCCGCGCCTCGTGCCTCCATCGGGTTCGGGATCAGGCGCTGGTTGACGAGCCGCTCCTTGACGACGACGTCGGCCTCTGCCAGCGCCTTGTCCGTCCCCTCCGCGTCGCCGACGGACCAGTCCATGACGATGTTGCCGGGCGCGTTCTCGTGCAGTTGGGGTGCGCCTTCGGCCGCCGCCTCCTCGACGTCGACGACGACGTCGAGCGGCTCGTACTCGACCTCGATCAGCGCGAGCGCGTCCTCGGCCGCGTACTTGCTCTCCGCCACGACGGCGGCGACGCCGGCTCCGGTGAACGTGACCCGGTCGATCTCGAGCACGCGCGGCGTGTTGACGAGGTTCTCGACGCCACCGGCCTGCCACGCGCACGGCAGGGCGGGGAGGTCCTCGAAGTCCTTGCCGGTGACGACGGCGACGACGCCTGGAGCGGCAGCCGCCCTCGTCGTGTCGATCGAGGTGATCCGTGCGTGCGCGTACGGCGACCGCAGGATCGACACATGCGCCATCCCCGGCAGCGTGAGATCGTCGAGGTACTTCGCCGCGCCGGTGATCAGGCTCGGGTCCTCGACCCGCCTGAC
>CAVTCN010000035.1:0-18822 GCA_963733215.1 uncultured Actinomycetes bacterium | reverse complement strand
ACCCGTCGCCGTCGACGTCGACTGCCTTCTCGGCGGTCCCCGTCTTGCCTGCGATAGTCCACCGGGAAGGCGCCGAAGACGCCCGCCGAGGTTCCGTACGACGCGTGCGTCGCCCGGAAAAGCCCGTCCTCGATCACGTTCAGCTCGTCGGGGTCGACATTGACGTCCTTCGGCGCGGGCGAGAAGACCGCCTTGATCGCGCCGGGGTTACTGGGCTGTTCCACGCTCGAGACGAGGTGCGGCGTGACGAGCTTCCCGCCGTTCGCGAGCAGCGCGTAGAAGCGCGCCATCTGGAGGGGCGTGACGAGCAGGTCCTTCTGGCCGATCGCGAGCTGGACCGAGTTCGCCCGACTTCCACAGCCGGTCGATCTCCCAGGTCTGCGGATACCGCTTCTTCGTGTACGTCTTGCGCCGCCACTCCGGCGTGGGCAGGAGGCCGGTCGCCTCACCGCCGACGTCCAGCCCTGTCGCCTTCCCGAACCCGAACGCCGAGGCCCACTTCTGGAGCGGGCTTCCGTACTCCGGCGGGAGGCCGTAGAACTCGAGGCCAAGTTGGTAGAAGTAGGTGTCGCACGAGGCCGCGAGCGCCGTCGGCAGGTCCATCGCCTCGTTGACGTACGGGTTCCAGTTCCGGAACGTCGTGCCGTCGATCTCCATCTTCCCCGTGCAGGGGAGCGGCTCGTACGGCCCGACCAGCTGCTCGCGCATCGCCGCGAGCGCGGTGACCGGCTTGAAGGTCGAGCCCGGCGGATAGAAGCCCGATGTCGCGCGGTTGAGGCCCGGGTAGTTGGCCTCCTCGGCCGCCTTGGGGTCGATCAGCTTCCGGAGCTCTCCCGGCTTCGGCTTGCCGACGTAGACCCGCGGGTCGTACGTGGGGTTGGTCGCCATGGCGCGGATCGCTCCGGTGCGCGGGTCGATGGCGACTGCGGCTCCCGCATTCGCGTACCAGCTCTTGTTCTCGCGGGCGACCTGGATGCCGTACTCGAGCGCGTCCTCGGCGGCCCGCTGCAGCTTCGCGTCGAGCGTCGTCCGCAACGCGAGCCCCGGCTGCGGCTGCTCGCTCCGCAGCGGCTTCGAGCGCGGGCGGCCGAGCGAGTCCACGCGCAGCTCGGCCAGGCCCGCCGTCCCGCGGAGGAAGCGGTCATAGGAGAACTCGAGCCCTGCCTGGCCGACCGTGTCCCCGTGGCGGTAGCGGCCGGCCTTCAGCTGGTCCTCCGTCACGTCGCCCACGTGGCCCAGGATCTGCGGCGCGAGCGAGCCGTACCGGTAGTCGCGCAGGTGGATGTCGTTCAGCTCGAGGCCCGGGAAGTCCCTCCGGTGCTCCTTGAGGTAGAAGATCTCCTCCTGGCTCAAGATCCTCTTTCAGCGTCACCGGGGTAAGGGGATCGCCCTTGTGCTCGCGCAGCAGGCGCTGGAGCTCCGGCACCGGGACCATCAGGATCGCCGAGAGCCGGCGCAGCATCCGCTGGCGGCCGCGGACCGGCATGTACGCCGTCCAGACCTGCGCGGCGGTGCCGATCCGGTTCGAGACGAGCAGCCGGCCCTTGTAGTCGAGGATCGGCCCGCGCGCCGCGTCGATCCGGACCGTGCGGAGCTGGTTGTCCTGCGCGGCCGCGAGGTACTGGTCGCCCGCGAGCACCTGGAGCGCCCAGAGGCGGAAGAAGAGCACCGCGAATGCGAAGAGGACGATCGCAGCGAGGACGCCGAGCCGGAGCGCCATCGCCGGCGTCATGCGGTACGGCTCCTCCACTCGTGGGTCGCGTGGCATGAAGCGGGTCCGCGGCGGGATGCGGGTGATGCTCGCCATCAGCCGAACTCGACGTCCTTGATCGGGAGGCGGGTGCCGCGCGGCGCGAAGAGGCGGCGAACGAGCGCGTAGACCGGGACGGTCAAGAGGAGGTTCAGCAGGATCGCCGCGGGCAGCGCCCGAAGCGCCGCCTGCACGGAGACCGACTCGCCGAGCATCGCGTGGAGGGCGAGCGCACCGAAGGCGTAGAGGACGGTGACGACTGCGATCGAGACAAGCGGAGCGTGCGCCCGGTCCCGGCCGGTGGTCTCGCCGTAGCGGCCGATCCAGTAGCCGGCGAGGCAGAGCAGCAGTGAGCTGACGCCGAGCGTGTCGAGGTTCGCAGCGTCGAGCAGGAAGCCGGCGTAGAACCCGGCGATCGCCCCGAAGATCGACCCGCGGAGGAGCGCGACCGCCGCGAGCGTCACGAGGACGAGATCCGCCCTGCCGCCGACGACCGTGATCGACGACACGATCGTCGCCTGGACGACCACGGCGACGAAGAATGCAATCGCCGTCTTGAAGACGTCCGCGGTCACGGCGTCTCGGCCCGCTGCTCCTTCGGGACCAGCACGACCAGCAGGTCCAGCGACGAGAAGTCCACGAACGGATCCACCTGGATCTGCTGGAAGTTCTCGATGTCGGTCTGGCCGACATGCTTTACGGAGCCGATCGGAATGCCCGCGGGGTAGATCGAGCCGAGCCGGCCGAACCGTCGCCCTGCGGTCGAGATCGTGTCTCCCCGCTCGACGACCTTCTCCTTCAGCACCCGGTTGAGCTCGAAGGGCCGGTCAGGCCCCTCGCCGATCTCGAGCACGCCGACGGTGTCGGTGGCGACGTCGAGCGCTGTGACCGAGCTGGTGCTGTCCGTGAGCAGCGTGACTTCCGAGCCGGTGCGGGTGACCTTCGTCACCTGGCCGACCAGGTAGCCCTCGCTGGAGACAACCGGGTCGTCCAGCCGGACCCCGTTACGCCGGCCTGCGGAGATCACGAGCGACTGCTCCCACTCGCCCGTCGCGTGAGATGTGACGCTGGCCGCGATCCCGTCATAGTCCCGCGGGAAGCTGGGCCCGCTGACGAAGCGGAGGGCCCGGCGGAGATCGACGTTCTCTCGTGCTGCGGCCTGGTTCTGGATCACCTGGAGGCGCAGCAGCTGGATGTCCTTGCGGAGCTCCTCGTTCTCGGAGCGGGCGTGGACGAGGCCGGCCGTCCAGCCGTAGGCGTCGCGGAACGGCCGCGCGACGCGCTCCGCGCCGACCTGGAACGGGTGGAGGACGCTGGCGACCGCTCCCTGGACGCTGTGCATCGGGCCGCTGTCCGCCTCGCGGAAGTAGAGCGTCAGCATCGCGATCGAGACGACGACGAGCACCGCGGCTACGAGCCGTCGGCGCAGCGCGCCCGCCGCTCGCGACGAGGGATACGGCGGGGACGCGGCCCGCTGAACCGTCGAGCCCAGTGCCGCCAGCCGCAGTGAGCGGTTACGTGGCACGAAAGATCAGTTTAGGAAACAGGGAGGAAGACGCCATCCAAGAGAGAAGGCTGATGGTTGCTCTAGCGCCGGTAGCCGTTGCGGCTTCTGGCGCTCTTGCTCGTCCGCTGCATGACCTCGATCAGCTCGAGGCTGCGACCGGAGCCGACGGCGACGCAGGTTAGCGGCGATTCCGCCAGCTGCACCGGCATCTGGGTCTCGTGCCGCAGGCGCTCGTCGAGCCCGCTCAGCAGCGCCCCGCCGCCCGCGAGGACGATCCCGCGATCCATGATGTCGGCGGCCAGCTCGGGCGGCGTCTTGTCGAGCGTCGACTTGATCGCGTCGACGATCTGGTTGACGGGCTCCTCCATCGCGTGCCGCACCTCGTCTGAGCTCATGATCACCGTCTTCGGGAGGCCGGTGAGCATGTCGCGGCCGCGAACCTCGGCCTGAACCTCGTCCCTCAGCCGGAAGGCGGAGCCGATCTCGAGCTTGATCTCCTCGGCGGTCTGGTTGCCGATGAGCAGCTTGTACTCGCGCTTGGTGTGGTTGATGATCGCCTCGTCCATCTCGTCGCCGCCGACGCGGAGGCTCTGCGAGACGACGATCCCGCCCAGCGAGATGACCGCGACCTCGGTCGTCCCGCCGCCGACGTCGACGATCATGTTCCCGGTCGGCTCGGAGACTGGGAGGCCAGCGCCGATCGCGGCGGCCATCGGCTCCTCGATCAGGTGGGCCTCTCGTGCGCCGGCGGAGAGCGTGGCTTCCTCGACGGCTCGCTTCTCGACGCCGGTGACGCCCGACGGGACGCACACGACGACCCGCGGGTGGGCGAACCGATGCTGATGGACCTTCTGGATGAAGTGACGGAGCATCTGCTCGGTCACGTCGAAGTCGGCGATGACGCCGTCCTTCAGCGGGCGGATCGCGGAGATGGTCCCGGGCGTCCGGCCGAGCATCCGCTTCGCCTCGACGCCGACCGCATGGACCTCGCCGGAGCGCTGGTCGATCGCGACCACGGACGGCTCGCTGAGCACGATGCCGCGGCCGCGCACGTACACGAGCGTGTTCGCGGTGCCCAGGTCCACCGCCATGTCGCGGCCCCCGAAGCCGTTGAGGTACCCGAAGAGCCCCATCTCCCGAGCGCCGAGTCTAGCGGTCGAGTCTCCGTGTTCCTACCGAAAGACCCTGCTAGGCGCCACCGTCCGCGCGGGGCGTGTCCTGGGGTCTGACCCCCAGACACGCCCGAAAGGCACAACAAGTGTGGCGAATCTGCGCCGGTACGGACCGCGCGCCTCGGCGCGGCGTACGGTGAGAGCATGGCCAGACCTCAACGTCCGAACATGGCCAACGGGCTCTATCACATCGGCTCCCGCGGCGTCCGCCGGCATCCCATCTACGAAGACACGGTCGACTACCAGAGGTTCCTCCTCCTGTTCAGGCACCTCGCGAGGGAGCTCAGCTGGACCTGCCACGTCCGTTGCCAGATGCCCAACCACTTTCACCTCGTGCTGGAAACGCCACAGCCGAACCTCTCGGTCGGGATGCAGCGGATGAACTCACGCTACGCACAGTGGTTCAACTGGCGGCACGGCTACAAAGGCCATGCCTTCGAGAGCCGCTTCTACTCCGGTGTGATCGAGAGTAACGCCCACTTCCTGGAAGTGACGCGCTACGTCCTTCTCAATCCGGTTCGTGCGGGGCTTTGCCGCCATCCTCGGGAGTGGCCGTTCAGCAGCTACGCCGAGCCTTTGACGCCACGGCTGCAAGATCAGTTCGGGCGCGATGCTGAACTCGCGCGAACCCGCTTCGAGGCGTTCGTCGACGAGGGCCTCCGTTCGGGACCAGTCCCGGGGTCTGACCCCAAGACACGCCTGGATCAGCCGAAGCCGTATGTCCCGGCGAAGCGCTTCGTCAGGAGTCCGACAAGGAGTCGCCGCCGGAAGCCCCACGACGTTTAGGTAGTCGCCCTCGATCCGCTCGACGAGCGAGGCGCCTAGGCCCTGGATCGCGTACGCGCCGGCACGCTCTCGCCACTCCTCCGCGGCGATGTAATGGGCGATGTCCCTGGCGTGAGTGTGCGGAACGTGACGCTCGTCGTCTCGCGATGGAGCTCCTCCCACGCGGGAGTCCGCAGACACAGCCCGGAGACGACCTCGTGGGTCGTCCCGGCGAGCGTCTCGAGCATTCGCTCGGCGTCCGCCGCATCGGCCGGCTTGCCGAGGACCTCTCCGTCGCTGAGCACGACCGTGTCGACCCCGAGCACCGGTCGCTCGTCGGCCAGACGGGCGAGCGAGCGCGCCTTGCCGGCGGCGTGCTCGACGGGATCGTCGCCATGCTCTTCGTAGTCCGGGAGGACGATCTCGTGCGGAACCCCGAGCTGCGTCAGAATCGCATGTCGCTGCGGGCTACGCGACGCCAGGATCAGCGGCGGCGCAGGCGGCATGCTCACGCGGCTTTACGGGCCTTCCAGATCGACTCGGACGGCCAACGTCTCGCCCAGTCCCGCTCCTCGTCGTCCCAGTAGGTCGACGTCGCGTCCGGCTCGGGCCGCGGCTCGATCAGGTCCTCGACGACGAAGCTGTTCGATCGGAACAGCCGGATCCACTCGCCGTAGGGGAGCTCGTAGGTCACGACGTCGCCGTAGTCCTGCTCGTGCAACCCGAAGTAATCGCGTGTCAGCGCCGGGCGCACGCGCTCGTCCTCGCCCTCGCAGACGGCGACGAACGGACTCGAGTGGCTGAAGGCGAGAAGCCCGCCCGGACGGAGGAGCCGCGCCGCCTCGGGGACGACCTTGTACGGATCCGCGAACGTGAAGGCGCCGTGGTCGCAGAACGCGACGTCGAAGCTCTGGTCGGGAAGTGGAATGTCCTCCGCGCTCGCATGGACGAGCGGGAAATCGACGCCGGCCTCGGCCAGCCGCTCGCGCGCGTGCTCGAGCTGGCGCTCGGAATTGTCCAGGCCGACCGGACGCGCGCCCTGCTTCGCGAGGAGAATCGACCATTGGGCGGCGCCGCAACCCAGCTCGAGCACGTCCTTGCCGTCGACCTCGCCGAGCACGTCCAGCTCCGACTCGCGGATCTGCCAGACGCCCCAGCGCGGCTCCGGCCGGCCGATGAACTCGCGGTGCCGCTCCTGGTACTCGTCGCTCGTCCGGTCCCAGTAGGCCCGGTTCGTCTGCGCCTGGTCAGACGGCTTTTCGGGCAACCCAGATCTCCTCGGCGGGCCAGCGCTGCGCCCAGGCAACGGGCACGAAGTCGTAGTACTCGTGCTCCGTCGTCGACTCCGGGGCGAGCCGCTCGTGAAGCGCCAGGAGCTCGAAGCCGCTCTTGCGAAGAATCCGAATCAGCTCTCCGTGCGGGAGGTGGTAGTTCACGCCCTCGTCCTCTCCCGGCCACTCGATGCGACCGAGGTCGGCGTATCCCCGCAGGAGCCGCTCTTCGAGCTTTCCCTCGTCCGGAGAACAGAGAATCGAGAGCGTCGAGTTGCAGAGGAAGGCGAGCCGGCCCCCGGGCCGGAGCAGTCGAGCAGCCTCCGCGATCCAGAGCTCGGGGTCAGCCCAGATCGAGGCGCCGTACTCAGAGACCGCGAGATCGAAGCTCTCATCCGGAAGTGGAACGTCCTCGGCGTTCGCCTCGATCAGCTCCATAGGGAGGTCGAACTCCTCGCTCATCCTCCGCGCGGTGTCGAGCTGCGCCGGGGTCGGATCGACGCCGGTTACCCGTGCTCCCCGCCTGGCGAGCCAGGCGCCGAAGTACGCCGTGCCACAGCCGAGCTCGATGACGTCCTTGCCCGCTACATCGCCCAGCGCCTGGAGCTCGGACTCGAGGCCCGAGAACATGCCCCAGTCGATCTCTTCTTTAGCCCACGACTCGCGGGCCTTGCGGTCTGTGTATTCCGCGTTGGCCTTCGTCCAGACCTCGCGGTTTCGAGCGACGTCCTCAGCGTGGCTCATCAGGGAACCACAGGCCGATCTCGCGCTCCGCCGACTCGGGCGAGTCGGAACCGTGGACGAGGTTGTCCGGCATCGAGAGCGAGAGGTCGCCGCGGATCGTTCCCGGCGCCGCGTCGGCGGGGTTGGTCGCACCCATCGTCGTCCGGACCGTCTTGATGGCACCCTCTCCCTCGAGGACGAGCGCCAGCGTCGGGCCCGACGTGATGAAGTCGACGAGCTCGCCGAAGAACGGCTTCTCCGTGTGCTCGGCGTAGTGCTCCTCCGCGAGTGACCGGTCGACGGTGAGCAGGCGGGCCGCCTTGATCTCCAGGCCGCGGCGCTCGAAGCGCGAGACGATCTCGCCGGTCAGCGCACGGCGCACCGCGTCCGGCTTCACGAGCACGAGTGTCCGCTCCGCGGCCACGGAGCGGGAGACTAGTCGCTAGCCGCTCGGGCGTTCCCGCCGCGGCGCGGGAGGGAACTCGATCGTGGTCGGCGTCTCGACCGGCGTCTCGCAGTAGGGGCAGACCTGCCACAGCGTCTCCAGCGGCGCCTTGCAGTTCACGCATGCCTGCCGCAGCTTGGTCGTGCAGACAGGGCAGACGAGGTACGAGTCCTCGACGTGGGCCCGGCAGACCGGACAGTGGAGCTCCCGTCGCGCGAGGCGCTCCTCCATCGCCTTGATCTCGAGCTCCCGTTCGCGCACGTCCTCGAGGTACTCCGGCGGCCGGAAGAGCATGTAGATCAGTGCGCCGACGAACGGCGGAACCAGGCCGAGGATCGTCGCCATCGCGACCAGCCATGGATCCTCGATTCGGCGCCGCGCGTCCTTGAAGACCCAGTAGGCAACCGCCAGCCAGAAGACGACGAGGAAGAAGATCCCGAGGTTGCGAGCGACGTCCCAGGCGCCGGAGCCGAAGAAGTCCTGGAGCCTCCCGAAGAAGTCGTCCGAGTTGTCTTCGCTCACTTGCTCACCTCACAACAACAGCTGCCCGACGACGTATCCGGCGGCGAACGCGAGCCCGACGATCGTCAGCAGGACTGCGGCTGCGACCGCGAACACGCTGAGCCGCTCACCGACCTTCGTCATCGTACGCCCTGTTCCTCCGATTTCGCCAGGTTCGCGAGCAAATACAAAGAGCCCGTCACGAGGATCAACCCGGTGCTGGATTGTCGCGCATGCGTGAGTGCGCGGTGAGGATCGGGCTCGAGCTCGACCTGCGCGAAGTGCGGCGCGGCTCGCGCCGCGAGCTGCTCGGCGGGCAGCGCGCGCGGATTGTCGGAGGCGGTCGCGACGAGGCGCGGCGCAAGCGCAGCCAGGTCCTCGAGCATGGCGTCGGTGTCCTTGTCGGCGAGGATCGAGGCGACGACCACCTCGACCGGCTCGCCGATGCGCTCACGGAGCCACGCCGTGCCGGCCGGAGTGTGCGCGCCGTCCCAGAGCTCGCGGCCACGGCGCTCGAGGCGCCCTGGAAGGGCCACGCGCGGCTGGGCTTCGCTCTTGCGCCCGAGGAAGATGTCGGCCGCCTTTCGCGCGTCTCCCGTCACGATTTCGGCGCTCTTCGGTATCAGATCGGCGTACTGGTTGTCCGGCAGGACAACTATTCTGGCCGCATGAGCCACGGCAAGCTTCTCCTTCGCGATCTGCTCCGTCGTGTCGCCGAGCACCTCGGTGTGCTCGAGCGACACGTTGGTCAGGAGCACGATCTCGGCGTTCACGACGTTGGTCGCGTCGAGCCGCCCGCCCAGACCCGCCTCGACGACAGCCACCTCTACCTGGCGGTCGGCAAACTCGAGGAGTGCGGCGGCGGTCAGCGCCTCGAACTGCGTCGCGCCGATGGCAGACGCGTCGGGTCTGACCCGGGCGACGGCCCGCTCGAAGTCCGCCTCCGCGCCGCTCACCCAGATGCGCTCCGCCCAGCCGCTCACGTGCGGCGACGTATAAGCGCCCGCTCGCCTCCCCTCCGCGTGTAACAGAGCGGCGATCGTCCGTGTCGCGGTCGACTTGCCGTTCGTCCCGACAACATGAATCGCGGGGTACCGGCGCTCGGGATGGCCGAGTCGGTCCAGAAGCTCCCGTATCCGGTCGAGGCCGAACGCTTCCGGCCAAGGGCTGAGCGACGCGACCCAGTCGGTCGCGGAGTCGGCGCTAGCCGCCGAGAGCTTCGAGCTCACGGCGGTAGCGAGCGAGCTTCTCGCGCTCGGCCTCGACGACGTCCTCGGGAGCCCGAGCCACGAAGCGCTCGTTACCGAGCATCCCCTCCGACCGTGCGATCTCCTTGCGGAGCCGCTCGATCTCGACGGTGAGATCGCCGTCAGCCCGGATGCGGTCCGGCTTGACGACGGCCTCGAAGATCCGGCGTTGCTCCTCGTCGAGGTCGACGATCGCACCGCTGCGGCGGAAGATCTCGGCGGCGTTCCGGATCTCCTCGAACCTCGGCTGCGTCTCGCCGAAACGGCCATCGGGCTCCGGCCACGGCGCGCGCATCAGCCGGTTTGCGCGGTCAGGCAGCGCGGTCCAGATCTCCTCGGTCACGTGCGGCATCACCGGGTGGAGGTAGGCAAGCAGGCGCTCGAGGAGCGCGAGGGCCGTCGCGAGCGCGTCCGGGTCCCGGTCGTACAGCCGCGGCTTGATCGCCTCCGCGTACCAGTCGCAGAAGTCGTCGAACGTCGTCCGGTACAAGACGCCGGCCAGGCGTGCGAACTCGAACGACTCGATCGAGTCCGTGACCTCCGCGTGGGCCTCATCGAGCCGGGCGATCATCCACTGTTCCTCGAACGCTTTCGGCCGCGTGTCCGGCGTGACTCCCTCCGCGTTCGCGAGGATCAGCCGCGCCACGTTCCAGAGCTTGTTGGCGAGCTTCCGGCCCTCCTCGATGAATCCCGGCGAGAAGCGCACGTCCTGGGTCGAGGACATCTTCAGCAGCCCATACCGCGTCGCATCGGCGCCGTACTGCTCGATGACGTCGTCCGGCTCGATTCCGGTGCCGAGGCTCTTCGACATCCTCCGTCCGTCCGGCGCCAGCACGAGCGAGTGGATGATCACGTCGTGGAACGGCATGGCACCGGTCAGCTCCTGGCCCGCCATCATCATCCGAGCCACCCAGAGGAAGATGATGTCGCGGGCAGTCGAGTCGACGTCAGTCGGGTAGTAGACCTCGAGCTCGCGCGTCTGCTCGGGCCAGCCGAGCGTCGCAAACGGCCAGAGCGCCGACGAGAACCACGTGTCGAACACGTCCTCGTCCTGCCGAAGCTCGGCGCTCGCGCATTCGGCGCAGGCCGACGGCTCGCTCTCGGCCACCGTGGTGTGTCCGTTCGGGCAGTACCAGGCAGGGATCCGCTGGCCCCACCAGAGCTGCCGCGAGACGTTCCAGGGCCGGATCTTCTCCAGCCAGTCGAGAGCAACGCCGCCCTGGTTCGCCGGCGTGAACCTCACCCTGCCCTCGCGGATCGCCGCGGCTGCCGGAGCTGCGAGCTCCTTCATGTCCACGTACCACTGCTCGGTGATGAGGGGCTCGATCCGGTCCTTGGAGCGGTCGCAGTGGCCGACCGAGTGGCGATACGACTCCCGTGCTTCGAGCTGGTCTCGCTCACGCACCCACTCGAGAATCCGCGCCTCGGCCTCCTCCTGGGTCGCACCGGCGAGGTCGCCGGCGTGCTCGTTCATTCGCCCATCGAGACCGATGACGGTCAGCTCGGGCAGCCCGTGGTCGCGCCCGATCTCGAAGTCGGTCGCGTCGTGCCCTGGTGTGATCTTCAACGCACCGGTCCCGAACGCAGGATCCACTCGCGCGTCCGCGACGATCGGTACCCGCCGCTCGACGTACGGGACGACCGCCTCCTTGCCGACGAGGTCGCGGTACCGCTCGTCCTCGGGGTGAACCGCGACCGCGACGTCGCCGAGGATCGTCGGCGGCCGCACGGTCGCGATCGAGATCGACCCCGAGCCGTCGGCGAGCGGGTAGCGAACCGTCGTCAGCGCGTCGTCCACGTCGCGATGCGCCACCTCGAGGTCCGACACCGACGTCTGGCACCCCGGGCACCAGTTGACGATCCGGTTGTCCTTGTAGACCCACCCGCGCTCGTACAGGTGGACGAAGAAGCGATAGACCGCCCGGATGTAGGCGTCGTCCATCGTGAAGCGCTCTCGCGAGTAGTCGAGCGAGGCACCGAGCTTCCGCAGCTGCCCCATGATGATCCCGCCGTACTCCTCGAGCCACTTCCAGGTTCGTTCGACGAAGGCTTCACGGCCGAGCTCGAACCGGTTCGTTCCCTCGGCCATCAGCTGCCGCTCGATCACGGCGTGCACCGAGATCGACGCATGGTCGTAGCCCGGCTGCCAGAGCACGTTGAAGCCGCGCATGCGATGCCAGCGGATGAGCACGTCCTGCGTGGACGCGTTCAGCGCGTGACCCATGTGGAGGCTCCCGGTCACGTTGGGCGGCGGGAGCGCGATCGAGAACGGCTCACCCGGCGCCTCAGGATCGGCCTTGTAGTGACCCTCGGCCTCCCAGGCCTGCTGCCAGCGCTCCTCGACGCCCTTGGGGTTATAGAGAGATTCCATCACTCGCCGACGCCGACCTTACGGCGGCGCTCCAGGAAACGGATGTGGTCAGGCAGCGACTATGCGTCCAGTATACGACGCGCCCTCTCGGCCGCGACCACGTTGCCCTTCTGCTCGTACAGCTTGAGAGCCTGCTTCGCGAACGCCGTGGACTCGGTCTCGCGCCCGGCCGTCAGCAGCACGTCTGCGAGATCCATGAAGGCGTCGCCGCGCAACACGGTGAAATCCGTCTCGTCGGCGAGCGCCACCGCCTCCCGCGCCAACGCCTCGGCCGCCGCCAACTCGCCGCGCCGCGCCAGAAGCTTCGCTCGCACCGCCCGCCACTGGACGCCCGCAGAGCGATCGTCCGGCGCAGTCGCAGCCTCACTGACCTCGCTCAGGTCGAGCGCTCGATCGTCTCTCCCCTGGACGTAGAGCGCGTCCGCGAGCTTGGCGGCGAGATCCGGGAAGTTCTGGGTCTCGCCGATCTCATCCAGGAGCGCGTAGCCCGTGGCGAGCTCGCGCTCCGCGGCAGCGGCGTCGCCGGCGAGCATCTCGACGATGCCGTAGGTCTCTGCGGCAGCCGCCGCGTTCACCCGAAGCCCAAGCTCCTGCACGATCGCCTTGTGCGCTTCCACGAGCTCCCGCGCCTCGCCGAACGCGCCCACCATCGCCTTGAGGCCGGCGAGCGCACGAAGCGCTGACGCACGGTTTCGCTGCTGCTGCAGCGGGTTCCCGAGGATCTCCTCGCACAGCCGGATCGCGTCCGCAGCCGGCATCGGGCCGAAGAAGGCCGCTCCGATGGAGAGGTTGAGGCTCTGTGCCTCCGTGCGGGCGTCGCCTGCGCGACGTGCGTGCTCGATCGCGCGCTCCAGTGCGTCAACGGTCGCCGCGGCTCGACAGTGGAACCACGGCGCCCAGGCCAGCAGCTCCCACGCCTTCGCCAGCAGGCGGTCGTCTCCGGCCTGCTCGAAGGTCGCGATGAGCGGCTCCGCCTGTCGCACGACCTCCTCCGTCACCTCCGGGTCGGTCAGCAGCCTCAGACGGAGCCGAATGACGACCGCGCGCGCCTCCAACACGTCGTCCCCGGCGGCCGATGCTGTCTGGATGACCTCCTCGAGCACGGACTCGGCACGGTCGAACTCACCGGTCTCGCGCAGCGCCTCACCGAGATCGGCGAGCAGCTCCGCTCGTCCGGCCGCACCCGGCTCGAGCAGATCAGCCGCACGCGACAGCAGCCCCGCGGCCGCATGGACGTCGCCGCGCTCGTACGCTCGACGCCCGGCGGCGCCGAGCCGAGTTGCGGCGCGCCGGGCCAGAGCCCGGCCCTCGGCGTCGACGGGGCCCAACGAGGCGCGATACGCGTGCGCCCGCTCCAAGTGGTAGCCGACGATCTCCTCGTCCCCGCCGTTCTGCTCGACCCACTCTCCGTGCCGCTCGTGGAGGTCTGCACGCTCGAGCTTGGGGATGGACTCGTAGGCGACCTCGAGCAGCAGGAGATGCCGGAACCGAAACGTGTCGTCCTGCACCGGCCGGAGCAGCTCACGCCGCACGAGGCCCTCCAGGTCGCCGCCCACCGCGGGCCACTCGTCCTTCGGAATGAGCTCGACGAGCCCGTTCCGGCTGAACTCACGTCCCATCACCGAGCCCCGCTCGAGGATCGAGCGCTCACCCGCACCCAGCCGCTCGAGCCGGGCCGCGAGCAGAGCGTGGATCGTCGGCGGGATCGGAACCTCGCCTCCGTCGGAACCCTGCTCTGCCACCATCGCGAGCATCTGCTCGATGAAGAGCGGATTGCCCTCCGCAGCGGCCGCGATCCGGGCACGCGTTTCGCGGGCAAGCTCGATGTCGCCGCGGAGGGCGTCGATCAACTCGTCGGTCTCCTGCTCCGAGAGCGGCTCGAGGACGACCGAGGCGACGTTCGCTCGGCCGCCCGCCAACCGCGGCCGCTCGTCAACAAGCTCGGAGCGCCCGAGCAGGACAAAGACGATCGCTGCGTCGCTCGACCACTCGACAATGTGCTCGACGAGATCCAGGAGCGCAGGCTCAGCCCAGTGCGCGTCCTCCAGGAGGACGACGAGCGGACGTCGCCGACCCAGCGCCTCGAAGAGCTTCCGTGCCGCCCAGAACGTCTCTTCGTTGGTGGTCTGCTGCCCGGAGAGCCCGACCGCTCCGAGGATTCGGTCGGCGATCGCGTCGGCTTCCCCCTCTCCGGCGAGCGCCACCGACAGGTCGCCGACCTGCTCGACGATCTCACGGAGAGGCCAGAACGTGATCCCCTCGCCGTAGGACGGACAGTGGCCCTGAAGCACCGTTGCCCGCTCGCCGATCGAGCGGACGAGCTCCCTCGCGAGCCTGGTCTTGCCGATGCCGGCGGGGCCAAGGACGGTGAAGAGCTTGGCCGCCCGCTGCTCCACCGCCCGCTCGAAGCACTGCTGAAGCTGCTCGAGCTCGTCGACCCGGCCGACGAGCGGCGTCTCGAGCCGTCGGAGGTAGCCGGGGGCCTCGGGCGCAAGTTCGAGTAGCCGCCAGGCCGACTCGCGACCCGTTGCCTTGAGCGCATCCGGATCGACCCGCTCGGTTCGCACGGCGTCGCGCACGAGCCGCTCGGTCTGCTCGTCGAGCAGGATCTCCCCGGGGTCCGCGGCCTGCTGCAGCCGGGCGGCGACGTTGACCGCGTCTCCGGCGACCAGCGTTCGAGCCGCGGCCGTGCCGGCCACCACGTCCCCTGTGTTCACTCCGGACCGGAGCGCGAGGGCGATGTCCCAGTCGCGCTCGAGCTCGAGTCTCAGCTCCAGGAGCGCATCACGCGCCTCGCTTGCTGCTCTGACGGCGCGCAGCGCGTCGTCCTCGTGGACGGTCGGGACGCCGAAGATCCCGATCACGCCGCCGGCGGCTGAGGCCTCGGTGCGTGCGCCGTGGCGCTCGAGCACGCCGGTCACGGTCTCGACCGCGCGCGACATCGGGCGGCGGAGGGCTTCCGGGTCGTGGGGGCCGCCGAGGCTGAGCACGTCGGCGGCGACAACGGAGACGGTCTTCCGGGTCTCCCGAGGTGAGACGGTGTCTCGCGCCGGCTCCGGAGCTCCGTCCCGAGGGAGCTCGAGCGCCGGATCATGAATCAGGACCGCGCGCTCGAGCCGCTGCAGCGCCCGGCCCGGCTCGAGCCCGAGCTCCTCGACCAGAATCTCGCGCGTCTCGTGGTAGACGCGAAGGGCCTCTGCCTGACGGCCCGATCGGTACAGGGCGACCATGAGCTGCGCACGCAGGCGTTCCCGCAGCGGGTATCGGGCGACCAGGGCCTCCAGCTCGGCGACGAGATCGGCATGGCGTCCGAGCTCGAGCTCGGCCTCGATCCGATCCTCGATTGCCGCAGACCGCAGCTCCTCGAGCCTGGCTGCCTCCGCTCGCGCAAAGGGAATGTCTGCGCAGTCGGCAAGCGCTGGGCCGCGCCACAGCCCGTCCGCCTCGCGGAGCGCCGCCGCCGCTTGTGCCGACTCCCCTGCGCCGAGATCGGCCCTGGCCACCTCGATCGTGCGCTGGAACCTGTGCGCGTCCAGCTCGTCGGGCTGGACGACCAGCAGGTAGCCGGGGCTTCTTGTCACCAGCACGTCCGGCTCCATCAGCTTGCGCAGCTGAGACACGCCGTTCTGGATCATCTTCGCGGCTGTCGGCGGCGGTTCGCCCTCCCAGAGCTCGTCGATCAAGCGGTCGCTGGAGACGATCTCGTTCGCTCGCAGCAGGAGAACCGCCATCAGCTCGCGCTGACGGACTCCGCGCAGCGGGACCAGCCGATCTCCAGCACGGATCTCGAGGGGGCCCAGGATGCGGTAGTCCATCTCGCTCCTTGGAGGGAAATTACCCAGCGCTTACCGGCTGATGGGGGGGCGAAGCGAACATGACGGCGTGACTGCGGAAGAGATTCAACACGCCCTCGAGCTCCAGCCGGGGGATATCGAGGTCGCCGAGGCGATCCTCGCTCTTCGCCAGCTGGTCGGCGTCATCGCCCTGGAAACGGGAGAGACGCCCAGAACCCTGCTCGACGACGAATTCACCAAGGCCCCCAGCGACGAGTTCTGGCGGGCAACCATCGGGGCGACGCTGTGACCGGGCAGGCTGACCGGCTCGTCCCAACCACCGCCGCGCTGAACAGGCGCCTCTGGAGATTGGCGGGGCTTGGACTACCGCCGGATCCTCTGGTCTCCGGCGTGAGCGAGAGCCCTGCCGGAGTGGCCGCAACTCCTAGCAGGGCTCTCCCCCGAGGTGGCGGCGGAGAGCGCCACATGGCTCTCCGCCGCCCCTCTCCCCACTGACCGCCCCTCAGGCGGTCAGTCCCTGCGAATCCAGTAGCCGCCCTCCTGTCGCAGGTCGTCCTCGGACTTGCTCCCCCACGCAACCGACCCCCAGGCAACCGAGCCCCAGGCCACCGACCCCCAGGCCACCGAGCCCCACGCCACGGAGCCCCAGGCCACGCTCGACCACGCCGCGGAGCCCCAGGCCACCGAGCCCCAGGCGACGCTCGCCCAGGCCGGGTCCGACTGAGCGACGGTCGTCCAGCCGGCCGCGTCGAAGACAGGCGTCGAACCGCCGCTGGGATCGGGGACGAGGAACCGCTGGAGCGCGAGATTCGGATTGGGCGGGTCAACCGCAGCCGCAGCCCGGGCCGCGCTCAGCGCGCCGACGCCCGCGGAGCGCGGCCGTGCGCGTGCGAGCGGCTCCGCCGTGAGCATGAGCGCACCCTTCACCTGATCCGGAGTCCACTCGGGGTGTGCCGCCAGGAGATTCGCAGCCGTGCCGGCGACCACCGGCGCCGCGAGCGAGGTTCCGGAGAGCTGCATGTAGCCGGGCTCGACGATCCGTTCCGGCCGCTCACGTGCGAGCTTCGTGTCTGCGGACACGGCGGCGGCGATGTAGCGACCCGGAGCGCCGAGCTCGGGCTTGGCGAACCCGTCGCGGGTGTATCCCCACGCCGACCACGGCGCGGCGACGTCGTCCCGCTGCGTGAACGACCCTCGGGTGTCCGTCGCGCCGACGGTCAGCACGAACGGGTCGTTGCCGGGGGCGAACGGCACGAAACTCTCTTCCCCGTTGACTGCGTAGTTGCCCGCCGCCGCGACGACCACGACGCCGCTCAGCCAGAGCCGCTCGACGGCCCGGTCGAGCGGATCCGAGACGAGGCTCGCGACGGTCGTGCCGTGGAGGGAGAAGTTGGCGACGCGAATGTTCAGCCGCTCTCGATGGAGGTAGATCCAGTCGGCAGCGGCGATCACGTCGCTCAGGTACGCGACGCCCTCGTCGTCGAGCGCCTCGACGGCGACGAGCCTCGCCCCGGGGGCAGCGCCGGCGTACCCCTCGGCCTCCCCGGCCGCCACACTCGCCACCGCGGTTCCGTGCCCGTTGCCGTCACCCGGCTGATTCCCCTCACGCGAGCTCACGTTCACCTGCTCGATCACGCGTCCGCCGAAGTCAGGACGTCCGGCATCGATGCCTGAGTCGACGATCGCGATCGTCGCCGGCTCGAGCTCCTGACCCTCCGAGCTCGAGAGGAGCGCTGCCACGCCGGCGGCGTACGGCCAGTGCTGCTTGAAGCGAGGGTGCGGCTCGGGGATCGCGAGGACGGCGTCCGAGGGCTCGGAGACGGAGCTCAGCTCTCCACCGAGGCCGCTGGCAGTGACCGCGAGCCGAACCGTCGCCCCGACGTCGCCCGGAGCCACGGTGTAACTGGACGCCGTCGCGCCTGCGATGTCCGCGCAGGTCTCGCCCTGGGCGTCGCAGCGCTGCCACTGGTGCGCGAACTCGAAGGGCTCCGTGCCGTCCCACGTCCCATTGGCGGCGGTGAGCGTCTGGCCTTCCTCGCCCGTCCCGACGATCGCGGGCGGCGAGGTTGCGAGCGGGGGCCTGGCCGTAACAGACGGTGTGAGCTCCGAAGCATCGACGCTCGTCTGGCTCTCGTCCGTTCCTGTCACGAGGACGCGGAGGCTCAGCCCCAGGTCGTCGGCGACAACGCGATAGGCCTGCTCAGCGGCGCCGGGAATCGCCACACACCCCGCCAGGTGCCCGCTCAGCTCGCTCGGCGTGAGCGCCCGGCTGTAGACGGCGAGCTCGTCGACCTCGCTCCCGACCACCAGGTCGACCGGGGGATCGCTCAGCGGGCCGGCCAGCTCCTCCGAGCCGATCTGGACGCCGTCTCGGTAGAGGCGCAGGACGGACCCGTCCCACGTCCCGGCGACGTGTTCCCGTTCGCTGCCCGGCCCGATCGCGGTACGGACGTGAGTCGGCCGGTAGGCGCCGGCGGTCAGGGCGTAGTGCCCGTTCTCGTCCAGGTACAGCTGGATCCCGCCGACCGGCCCCCACGAATCCGTGAAGCCGTCGCTGGGCTCGAGCGAGCGCGAGATCAGCATCCGATCGCCCTGAGCCTCGCCCGGCTTCACCCAGGCCTCCAACGTGAATGCCGAAGCGAAAGCGCCGCTGACAGGACCGGGGACCTGGACGTCTCCGGCCAACTCGCCGCCCGCCCAGTGGCCGACCGGTGCGCCGGCAAGCACCGCTGCCGAGCGTAGGTCGCTGCCGCAACGCTCCCACTGGAAGGAGTAGCCGGGGGCACCGAGCCCACTCCAGATCCCCGGCGTCGCGGTGAGCCAGACGCCCGGCTCGGCGTCTCCCGTCACCGTGGGCTTCTCGCCCTGCGGTGTGGGCTCCTCCGGCCGGGGATCCTCGGTAGTGGTGACCGGAGAGTCTCGCGTGATCACGAGCGGTGCGGAGCCCTGCGCGAGCGCAACGATCTGACTACCGGTCAGTGTTCCGGCGATGGCCGGAACGGTCAGGAAGCTGCGAAGGTCGGCGCCGCCGTCACCCGTGACGCCACGGACCTCACTCGACACCGCGTCCGTGCCGCCGGCACCTTCGACGATGACTCTGAACGTCTCCTCCGGTTCTGCCGCGGCGGCGTCGAGCAGGCCCGGCGAGAGGATCGTCTGCGCGCCGGAATCCGCTCCCGCCGTCAGCGGCGCGCCCAACGCGAAGGCACAGACGACCACGAGGGCGAAGCGCGGCCAGTGCGGGGCGGCTGGTCGGTTGGGCCTGGGCGACAGTCG
>CAVTCN010000034.1:0-146133 GCA_963733215.1 uncultured Actinomycetes bacterium | reverse complement strand
TGGGGGCCGCCGGGGCCGGCCACGACCGTCGTGGGTGTCGTCGAGTCGCCGCCAGGACGGTCGACGAACGCAAGGCCGCGATCGGTACGGAAGATGAACCCGACCCGGATGTTGCCGCCGGGCTGGCCGCCGTCCTGGTCGTCGACCGGGTTGATCTGGCGGTACTGGTACGTCGGCCCACCGGCCGCCGCGATTGCGGCGACGAGCCTGTCGAGCGTGACGCTCGCATCGACGACGGAATCGTTCGTCGCGCCGTTGTTGTCCTGGATCTCCTCGAGCGAGACGACGTCGGGCGAGCGCATGTTGTTCACGATCTGCCCCGCAAGCGCGTCGTACTTCGCCTGACCCTCGTTGCCGCCGAGGTTCTCGACGTTGAAGGTCGCCATGGAGAGCTCGTTCGCCCCAGGCGCGTCGGTCGTCTCGCGGATCAGCCCGCTGTCGACGCGCGTGAGCGGCGAGGTCAAGTGCACCTCGTAGTTGCCGAAGTCGAAGTCGACCACGCCGATCGCGGAGCCGCTCAAATGGTCGCCGACATGGACGTTCGGCGTCGGCGTGCCTGTCGCGTCGTCGAGCTGGATCCGCTCTGGGTTGAAGTCGCCGGACGCGTAGTCGCCGGCCGGCTCGGGGCCAAGGTCGCGGATCACGATGCCGCCGCGGTTCGTGCGCACCGATGCACCGGCGCCGTCGTCCGCGAGTGTCCAGACCTCACCGTTGCTGTTTCGCGGCCCGACCACGACCGGGTTGTTCACCTGCACGCGCATGCCCTCGACGGTCTCGAAGAAGTCGATGCCATCGTTGGCCGGATCGAATGCAGCGAAGCTGTCGTCGTCGATCACCGCCGTCGGCAAGGTCCGTCCGCCGATACCGAGGACGGTCGCTGCCGGCAGCGGATTGTCAAGCGAGAGCACCGAGATCGCCGGCCCAGTGATCTCGGTGGTGGTCAGGTTCGCGCTTGACGAGCCGCCGGGGCGGAACTCGGTGACGAGCCCGGACACGCGCACGGAATCGCCCACGTTCACCGTTGGTGCCGACGACGTGAAGACGAGGAGCCCCTCCGAGGTCGAGGGATCGCCATCGGCGGCAGGGTCCTGCATGTAGAAGCTGTTCGTCCGCTTCGCCGTGACGATGCCGGTGGTCGTGACGGGCACGCCGGCGAACGGAGAGCTGTGGGACGAGCCCTGGATCGTGTGAATGGCGACCGTCGGTGGCGGTGGTGACGCGGTTACGAAGCTCCACGAGGGGTTGCCGACGACCGTGTTGGGCGGATCGACGGTGTCCTGGTCCGACACCTGTCCACCGGCGACGACGACTCCGCAGGTCGACGTAGCCGGGAAGTCAGTGGTTGGGTCGAGCGTGAAGGTCGTGGGGCCGCCGCTGACCGTGGCCGGATGGTCGCCGTCAGGGCATGTGATCGCAAACCAGGTGCCGGTCGTGTTGACGGGCTCGCTGAACGTGATCGTGACGTTGCTGTCGAGCGCGACGCCTGTCGCATCGTCCGCCGGCGTGGTCGCGGCGATGAACGGAGCCGCGTCGCCCGAGCAATCGCGGAACGCCGAGGCGGTGTTGCGGGCGTTCGGTGTCGCAGCCGCGAAGTCCGAGAAGTTGTTGTCCGTGTCCACGCAGCCGCCTTCGCTGCGGAAGTCGCTCAGGGTTGCCGAGATTGTCGGCGCAGGGGTGGTGCCCTCGAAGAAGTTCGCGTTGCCGTAGCCGACCAGGTCGACGATGCGCGCCAGGGCTGCGGCGTCGCACGGCTGCCCCGAGCTGCCGTTACAGCCGAGCGTGGTCTGTCCGGTAACCAGGGCGACCTTCCCCGCCCCGGCAGCCATGAGGATCGGTGTGCCGTCCACGATGTCCGGTGTGGGGAGAGGCGCCCCGACGGCGGCATTCGTAGACTCCTGCACGAGCAAGTATTGGCCGGGCGCGAGCGAGCCGCTGAGCTCCGTCAGCATGGCCGCGGTGGCGCCGAAGTTCCCCGCGCCGGCCGCGCTCGCGTACTGGAGCGACATCCCGTCGAGCGAAACCGTGCCCGAGCCGCGGTTGAAGATCTCGATGTAGTCGTGGGTGTACGTCGCGCCGGTGTTTCCGCCGCCGCCGTAAACCTGGCTGATGACGAGATTGGCGCTGACCGCCCCGGCCGACTGCACCAGGAGCGTCGAGACGAGAACGGCAAGGGCGGCGCCCACGAGCAGGCGCGTTCGAAGCGCAAATCGAAGCATTGACCTCTCCCCAGGAAGCTGACTCAAACGGACGGGGCCAGAGTAGCCTGTCTCGCCGAAAACCCAAAGCGCCGCAAACCGCCCCGATACAGTGTTCGCGCAGTGAAGCGCTACCACATCACCACGTTCGGATGCCAGATGAACGCCCACGATTCCGAGCGGATCAAGGGCATGCTCGAAGAGCTCGGCCTGGGTGAGAGCGCCGAACAAGAGAGCGCGGACGTCCTCGTCTTCAACACCTGCACGATCCGCGAAAAGCCCGATCAGCGCTTCGCCGCACACCTCGCGCAGGCGCGGGCGCTCAAGGAGCGCGATCCGGAGAAGGTGATCGCTGTGGGCGGGTGCTACGCCGAGGCACAGCGCGAGCGCCTGTTCGAGCTCTACCCGTACGTGGACGTCGCCTTCGGGCCCGGGTCGATCCCGCACCTCGGCGAGTGGCTCGGCGCGGGCGGCGAGGGCGTCTCGCGCGGCCGCTTCGGTCTGGAGCAGCGCTCGTTCGCCAGCCTGCTCCCGATGCACCGCGAGCGCCGGTTCCAGGGCTGGGTCCAGGTCTCGATGGGCTGCAACTCCAAGTGCGCCTACTGCATCGTCCCCTCGGTTCGCGGACGGGAGCAGAGCCGCCGTCCCGGCGAGGTGATCGCCGAGGTCGAGGGGCTCGCCCGCGCAGGCGTCCGCGAGATCACGCTGCTCGGCCAGAACGTCAACTCGTACGGGCGTGACCTCCTACCGGACATCCGGACGGACTTCGGCGAGCTGCTCCGCGCCTGCGACGCCGTCGACGGGATCGAGCGGATCCGGTTCACGAGCCCGCACCCGAAGGACTTCCGCGCACCGGTGATCGCTGCAATGGCCGAGTGCGGCTCGGTCTGCGAGCACGCGCACCTACCGCTCCAGTCCGGCTCAACGCGAATCCTGAAGGCGATGAGGCGCACGTACAGCCGCGAGCGCTTCCTGCGGCTGGTCGACGAGATGCGTGCAGCCATCCCGGATCTCGCGCTTTCCACCGACCTGATCGTCGGCTTCCCCGGCGAGACGGAGGAGGACTTCCTGGAGACGGTCACCGCGGTCGAGGAGATCGGCTTCGACAGCGCATTCACCTTTGTCTTCTCCCCGCGGAGCGGGACCGAGGCGGCCACGATGGGCAACCAGGTGCCGGAGGAGGTCAAGCGCGACCGGATCGAGCGGCTCATCGACGCCGTTCAGCGCGTCGCGCACGAGCGCAACCAGGCGCGAGTCGGGCGGACCGAGGAGGTGCTCGTCGAGGGGCCCAGCCGGACGGATCCGGCGCTGCTGCGTGGACGCACTCGGCGCAACACGACCGTGAACTTCGCCGGCACGGCGGCGCCGGGAGACCTCGTGCATGTCGAGATCGACTCCGCGACGTCCACGACGCTCAAGGGCGCCCAGCTCGCAGCAGTTGCCGCGTAGCCGGAATCTCGACTGGGATGGGCTGCTGAACGCCCGCGACCTCGGCGGCCATCCAACGGAGGACGGCGCCGAGACACGCTGGGGCTCGGTCGTACGCGCGGACAGCGTCCGCGAGCTGACGGACGCGGGCTGGCAGGCGGTCGTCGACTACGGCGTCCGGACGATCGTCGATCTGCGGTCGGACGAGGAGCTCGCCCAGGATCCTCCCGCCGAGCTGCCGGTCGACGCCGTTCATGTCTCCTTCTTCGACAATCGACCGGACGTCTTCGAAGAGGTCGAGCAGGCCGGCGCAGCGGCCGAAGACCATGCGGCGGCGACGCGCGAGGTCTATCTCATCTTCCTCGAGCATTTCCGGTCGAACGTCGCCGCCGCGATCCGGGCGGTTGCGAACGCGCCTGAAGGCGGGGTCGTCGTCCACTGCCACGGCGGCAAAGACCGCACCGGGCTCGTCAGCGCATTCCTCCTGCGACTCTCCGGCGTTCCGATCGAGGAGATCGCGAGCGACTACTCGCTCAGCGAGGAGCGGCTCCGCACTCGGCACGAGAAATGGTTCGCGCAGGCCGCCGACGAGGCCGAGCTCGAGCGCCTCCACCGGATCTCGAAGACACCCGCTTCCTCCATGGTCCAGGTGCTCGAGGAGCTCGAGCGACGATACGGCAGCATTGCCGGCTACCTGAAGGCCGGCGGCGCGACGGACGAGGAGCTCGAGCGGGCCCGGCGCCGGCTCCGTGACTGAGCTCGTCATCGCCGTCTTCGGCCCGACGGCGTCCGGGAAGTCCGACGTCGCCGAGGCGCTCGCCGACCGCATACCAGCCACTCTGATCTCCGCCGACGCGATGCAGGTCTACCGCGGCCTGCCCATCCTCACAAACCAGTCGGAGCGCCCGACCGAGCTCGTCGCCATCTGGGACCTCGACCACGAGGCCTCGGTGGGCGAGTACGCCGAGCTCGCGCACGCAGCTGTCGACGAGGCGTTCGAACGCGGAAGGACGCCGGTTGTCGTGGGCGGGACCGGTCTCTACCTGAGGGCGGCGCTCGGCGACCTCGATCTGCCGCCTGCGCCCGAGCCGAGGGCGCGAGAGCGCTGGGAGTCGGAGTACGACCGGCTCGGAGCGGAGGCGGCGCACGAGCTGCTGGCGGAGCGCGATCCCGCGGCCGCGGCCCGCGTGCACGCAAACGACCGCCGACGCGTCGTGCGGGCGCTGGAGCTCTCCGAGGCAGGCGCCTCGCTGGCGCCGAGCGAGGGGCGGCTGTGGAGCGAGGAGATGCGCCACCCGACGCTCGTCGTCGGCCTCGAGGTGCCGAAGGCCGTCCTCGACGAGCGGATCGCAACGCGAACGAAGTGGATGTTCGAGTCCGGCGTCGAGGAGGAGGTACGGCGCGCACTCGAGCGTCCGATCTCGTCCACTGCCCGCACGGTTCACGGGCTCGGCGACATCGCGGAGCTCCCGCGGGACGAGGCGATCGATTCGCTGATCCGCCGGACGAGACGGTACGCGGCCTACCAGCGCAAGTGGATGCGACGCATACCCGGCCTTGTTACGGTGCCTGCCGATCGCCCGGCTGGCGAGGTGGCCGATGAGATTCTCGAAATGGCACGGACTCGGCAACGACTACCTGCTGGTCCAGCGGGCTGAGATCGGGACGCCGCTGACCGAGGAGCAGGTGCGGCGGCTCTGCGACTACCACTTCGGCGTCGGCTCCGACGGCGTGCTCGAGGTCGTCTCGGCTGACGGAGACGAAGCCGAGGTGGTGATCTGGAACCCCGACGGCTCGACGGCCGAACTCTCGGGGAACGGAACACGCATCGCCGCCCGTTGGCTCGCCCGGCGCAGCGGCGCCGACACCGTGAGGATTCGCGTCGGCCCGCGCGAAGTGGTCGGGAGGATGCGAGGCGATCAGGACGTCGAAATGGACATGGGTGCCGTGGACGTGCAGGAACCGGAGACACTCGACGTGGGCGGCGAGACGCTCGAGTTCACGCCTGCGTCCGTTGGAAACCCTCATGCAGTTATCCGTCGTGAGCCCGAGCGGGAGGACCTGCTCCGGCTCGGCCCGCTCATCGAGAACCACGAGCGGTTCCCCGAGCGTACGAACGTCCAGCTCGTCCGCGTGGACGGGCCGGGCGACATCACGGTCGGCGTCTGGGAGCGCGGAGCGGGGGAGACGCTCTCTTCCGGGACGAGCGCGGTGGCGACAGCCGGCGTCGCGGTGGCGCGAGGATGGTGCGAGAGCCCGGTGACGGTCCACCTCGCCGGCGGCGACCTCCTCGTGGAGCTCGACGACTCGATGCAGGCGCGGCTCACCGGCCCCGCACAGGAGATCTTCATCGGCGAGGCGAGCGAGGAGCTCGGACTGTGAGGTTCGCGAAGCGGCTCGACGCAGTTCCGCCGTACCTCTTCGCCGAGCTCGAGCGGCTCATGGCGTCGAAGCGAAGGCAGGGGATCGACGTCATCAGCCTCGCGATCGGCGATCCCGACCTGCCGACGCCGCCTGCGATCGTCGAGGCTGCGGCCGAAGCGCTCAGAAACCCCGCCACCCACCAGTATCCGTCGAACCACGGCACCGACGAGGTGCGTGAGGCCGCGGCGTCCTTCTACCGCGACCGCTTCGGCGTCGAGCTCGATCCTGCAACCGAGGTCGTGCCGGCGCTGGGGGGCAAGGAGGCGGTCGGCCACATCGCGATGGCGTGCCTCGACGCGGGCGACGTGGCGCTGAGCCCCGAGCCGGGGTACCCGCCGTACACGTCGGGCCCGGTCTTCTCGGGCGCCGACGTCCACTATCTGCCACTGACGCCGGAGAACGAGTTCTTCCCGGATCTCGCCGCGATCCCGCCGGACGTGGTCGAGCGGGCGAACCTCCTGTACCTGAACTACCCGAACAACCCGACCGGCGCGGTCGTCCCGCCCGGGGCGTTCGAGCGAGCGGTCGAGTTCGCCCGGGCGAACGACCTCATCCTCGTGCACGACAACGCGTACTCCGAGGTCTGCTTCGACGGCTACGAGGCGCCGAGCTTCCTCGAGACGCCCGGCGCGAAGGACGTCGGCGTCGAGATCTTCTCGCTGTCGAAGGGCTGGAACATGACCGGCTGGCGCTGCGCGTTCGTCGCCGGCAACGCCGAGGTCGTCGAGCGCTTCAGGCAGCTCAAGGCCAACCTCGACTCGGGGATGTTCGAGGCGCTCCAGCGGGCTGCGACAGTGGCATTGACCGACGAGCGCGAGTTTCCGCGCGAGATGTCGGAGGTCTACCGCCGCCGTCGCGACCTCCTGGTCGAGGCGCTCGCCGCGATCGGCGTCTCCGTCGAGCCTCCAAGAGCGACGCCGTACCTCTGGGTGCCGGTCCCCGAAGGCCACGACTCGGCCTCGTTCACGTCCCTCGTGCTCGAGGAGGCGAACGTCGTCGTCTCGCCGGGGCCAGGCTACGGCGCAAGCGGCGAGGGGTTCGTCCGGCTGTCGATGACCGTTTCGGACGAGGAGCTCGAAGAGGCCGTGCGCCGGATCGAAAGCTCCCTGCAGAAAGTCATAATCAAGGCGTGACGACGCGCCGGCCCGAGTCCCGTTCCAGCGTCGAGCCGGAGCGGGGCTTCATCCTGTCAGTGCTGGCTCCCGGGACCGACGAGAGCCGCGAGCTCGACGAGATCGCAGAGCTCGCACGTACCGCCGGTGTGGAGCCTGTGGCTTCCCTGGTCCAGCATCGGGCCAGGCCGGACCCGCGGACGTTCGTCGGCAAGGGCAAGCTCGACGAGCTCAAGGACGCGTACAAGACCGTGGGCGCGGAGTCGCTGCTCGTCGACCACGAGCTGAGCCCGTCCCAGCAGCGAAAGCTCGAGGACGAGCTGAAGGCGCGCGTCGTCGACCGCACCCAGCTGATCCTCGACATCTTCGCGCAGCATGCGCACAGCGCCGAGGGCAAGCTCCAGGTCGAGCTGGCGCAGCTCGAGTACAACCTCCCGCGCATGCGGGGCATGTGGCAGCACCTCGAGCGCCTCGGCGCCGGGCGGATGGACGGGGGCGTCGGGACCAGAGGCCCGGGCGAGACGCAGCTCGAGACGGACCGCCGACTGGCGCGCCGACGAGTCGCCATCCTGCGACGCCGCCTCCAGAGCCTCGGCAGGCAGCGCCAGACGCGCAGACGCGAGCGGCTCCGCTCCCACACGCCGACGGTCGCGCTCGCCGGCTACACGAATGCCGGCAAGTCGACGCTCCTCAACGCCCTCACCGGCGCCGGCGTTTCCGTCAACGATCGCCTCTTCGAGACACTCGACCCGACGACGAGGGCCTTCGAGGAGGACGGCCGCCGCTACCTCGTCACCGACACGGTGGGCTTCATCCGCCGACTTCCGCATGAGCTTGTCGAGGGCTTCGCGGCCACGCTCGAGGAGACGCTCGAGGCCGATCTGATCCTCCACGTCGTCGACGGCTCGATGCCCGACGACGAGCTGGACGAGACGACGTCCGCGGTGAACGAGGTGCTGGCGGAGATCGGCGCGGACGAGCTCCCCGTCGAGCTCGTCCTGAACAAGATCGACACGGTCGACCCGCTCGGCCGCCGGCGGCTCGCGAACCGCTTCCCGGGCTCGCTGCAGCTCTCCGCCGAGACCGGCGAGGGCCTGGACGAGCTGAAGGCGAGGATCGCCGAGCGCTTCGCGGAGCGGTTCGAGCTGGTGCGCATGCTCGTCCCGTACGAGGACGGCGCCAAGCTCGCCGAGCTGTACTCGCTCGGGCCGCCGATCGACGAGCGCGTCGACGGCCCGGACGGCGTCTTCATCCGAGCCCGGCTGCCGCGGCGCGAGACGCAGCGCTTCGCGCCGTATCTCATCCTCGACGCGGAGGAGCCCAGCCGGGCGACGCGGTGATCGAGGTCCCGGTCCGCCGCCTCCGGGAGGACGCCGTCATCCCGTCACAGGCCTACTCCGGCGACGCCGGGCTCGACCTGTCCGCCTGTGGGCGGCACGAGCTTGGTCCCGGCGAGCGCGCGGTGATTCCGACCGGCCTTTCCGTCGCGATTCCCGAGGGCCACGGCGGGCTTCGTCCTGCCGCGCTCGGGGCTTGCGGCCCGGAACGGCATCACGCTCGTCAACGCGCCGGGGCTGATCGACGCCGGCTACCGCGGGGAGGTGCAGGTCGTGATGCTGAACACGGATGCCGAGACGCCGTTCGTCGTCGAGCCCGGGATGCGCATTGCGCAGCTCGTCGTCCTCCCGGTCCCCGCCGTCGAGCTCGTGGAGCTCGAGGAGCTGCCCGCCAGCGAGCGCGGAGCCCGCGGCTTCGGCTCCTCCAAGGTCTGAGGCTGACGGTGGGCGCCGAGCCGCGGATCCGGGTATCGGCGATCCTCCGTCGTAGCGACCGGCTGCTGCTCTGTCGGCACGAGAAGCACGGCAAGGAGTACTGGCTCCTTCCCGGGGGCGGCGTCAACTCCGGCGAGAGCCTCGTCGACGCTCTCCATCGCGAGCTCGAGGAAGAGATCGGCCTTGGGGAGGACGTTCCGGTCGAGGGGCCCGTCGCGATCGTCGACTCGATCGCGCCGCAGGAGAAGCTTCGCGGCGAAGCACGTCGTGCACATCATCTTCGCCGGCGATCTCGGCGACCGGTCGCTCGAGGCAGTGACGTCGCAGGACGCGGCCGTGAGGGGCCACAGGCTCTTCGCCGTCACCGAGCTGGAGGAAGTCGTGCTCCATCCACCGATCCAGCGCTTCCTGACGCGCTGGCGGCCGGGCGATCCGGTCGTGTACCTCGGCCCGTTGTGGGTTCCGTGACACGTCGGCGCGCTTTCGGCACGGCTACGTAACCCACAGGAGCGCCCACCGGCAATACGATTGCGGTGGGGAGGAGGTTGGGCTACCTGGCGCCCCGGCCCCCGCGGGACCTGGCCCGAGCGGCCGCGACTCGATGGGCCTGGTCCTCGAGTGCGTCGTCGAGCGGCCCGAAGGCCGCCGGCTCGCCGGTTCGGTGCGCGATCGCCTGCGCCAAGAGCCAGTCCGCGAGCCACGGGTTCCGCGGCAGCAGCGGCCCATGCAGATACGTCCCGACGACCCGCCCGGCGCGGCAGCCCTCGAAGCCACTCTCACCGTCGTTGCCGAAGCCCGCCACCACGCGGCCGAGCGGCTCGGCGCCGTCCTCGAGAATCGTCCGTCCGGCGTGGTTCTCGAACCCCGCGATCGTCCTGCGGTCGCCTGGCTCGAGCTCGCACTCGAGGAGGACGTCGCCGATCATCCGCCGGTCGCCGGCCACGGTATGGAGCGGCAGGACCCCCGCACCCGGCAGCTCGGCGCCCGACCGGTCGCGGTAGAAGTGCCCGAGGAGCTGGTAGCCGCCGCAGACCGCGAGCACCGCCGCTCCGCCATCCACGGCTTCCCGAAGCGCCCCGCCCTTCCCCGCGATGTCCCGCGAGACGAGCGCCTGCTCGCGGTCCTGTCCGCCGCCGACGTACAGGAGATCGTGGGCGCCCGGCACGACCGGGGCGCCCATTCCGATCGCTCGGACCTCGAGCTCGTGCCCCCGCCACGCGGCCCGCCGCGACAGCACGGCGATGTTGCCGCGGTCGGCGTAGATGTTCAGGTACTCCGGGTACAGGTGCCCGACGCGGATCCTCACGCCGCGCGCTCCCAGTACGGTTTCACGTACCCGCGCTCCGCCACGATCCCGCGCAGCCGGAGCATCGCGGTGTAGGTGGGGAGGACGCAGAGCTCGCCGCCGGCCGGAGTCAGCTCCAGCCCGCGGTCGAGAGCGTCGTCGAGCCTCGACACGACCTCGATGCGCTCCTCCGGGAAACCGGCGTACTTGCACCGCAGCGCGAGCTCTGCCGCCCGCTCGCCGGTCGCAACGACCCGGTCGAGCCGCTCGAGCAAGCGGCTCGAAGTCGACGTCCCAGATCCAGGAGACGTCGCGTCCATCCGCGATCGCGTCGTTGAGCGCGATCACGGCCAGGCTCGGCGACCCGCCGGCGACGAGCGTCCGAACGACCTCGTTCGCCCCGGCCGGGTTCTTGATCAGGAGCAGGAGCAAGCTGCGCTCCCCGACAGGAATCCGCTCGAAGCGTCCGAACGCCGCGCTGAACCGCTCGAGCCCCGAGCGGATCTCCTCGCGGGAAGCGCCGAGGACGCCGGCAAGCGCCGCCGCCGCGAGCGCGTTGTAGACGTTGTAGAGGCCGGGAAGCGGCAGACGGACGCGCATCGAGCCTTGCTCGTCCTCCAGGTCGAACGAGACCGATTCCAGACCGTCCAGCTCGATGGCGCGGGCGGCGACACCGAGCGGAGGCCGCCCATGCCCGCAGGCTGGACAGCGGTAGTCCCCGAGATGCCCGACGTAGGCCGCCGCGTACTCGTACGGCGTTCCGCAGCGGACGCACCACTTGGAGTCCGCCGCGTGCTGGAGCCCGGATGACCCGTGCCGGGGGTCGTCCACGCCGAAGAGGACGCCGCGCCGCTCGCGTGCGAGGTCTCCGACCTGTGGATCGTCCGCGTTCGCGACCACCCAGGTGTCCGGATCGAGCTCGGCGACCAGCCCGCGCCAGCGCTCGGCCACCAGCTCGAGCTCGCCGTAGCGGTCGAGCTGGTCCCGAAAGAGGTTCCCGAGGCAGAGGGCACGCGGCCGCACCCGCCTGGCGACGTCGGGAAGCGCCGCCTCGTCGACCTCGAAAAGCCCCAGATCGGCGCCGTTCGCCGACAACAGCGTCGAGGCGACTCCCGAGAGGAGGTTTGCGCCGGCGCTGTTGTGCGCGAGTCGCACCTGCGGCGCGAGGATCTCCGCAACCATCGCGGCGGTTGTCGTCTTCCCGTTCGTTGCGGAGACGATGGCCGAGCCTTGCGGCAGCCGCGACGCGAGCCTGCCGACCGCACTCGGATCGAGGGCGTTGAGCAGCTTTCCGGGGATTGTCGTTCCGCCGCCGGCGCCGGCGAGGCGGGAGAGGCGTCCGGCCGCGCGCGCCGCGGCGACACCGGCTGCGAGCGGCAGGCGAGGGCGCATCGCTCCTGAGCGTAACCCGAACGGCCGGCCGGCCAGCGGGGCCCGCTGGATCACTCGATCGAGGGAACTTCCGGGCCTCACCCCAATGGGTGATGAGTTGAAAAGGGGGCAGATCCACACTTCGCACGGCTTGACAAATCCAAGTCGTCAGACCGCGCTGGGTGGCGCGTGGAGGGAGAAGGATGTACCGGAACCACAGCAAGAGCGCGAAGGCCAGGGGTGTCCTGGCGCTTCTCGTTGTCGGAGCACTGGGTCTCGCGGCCTCGCCGGCCGCGCTCGCGAAGGATCGCGGCGGGCCGGGCCAGCCGGGCGCCCAGATTGCAGCCTCCGACGGTTCTCCGGACTACATCGAGCTCCTTTCACCCCATTCGGTGTCCTGGTCGGACTAGGAGAAATCTCATGCAACTGCGGCCCGCGCTAGACGCGGAAAAGGGAGACAAATGAACGGTAAGAGCGGGTCCTCCCGCGGCGAGCACCGCTCGTCCGCGCTGTGGGGGACTGGAAACCGGGGTGGAGACTCCCGGTCGAACGCGCTCTGGGGCAAGGGCGGTCGCGGCCTCGTCACTGCACTCGTTGCGGTGTTGGTCGTCGCTGCCCCTCTCGCAGCCGGCGCGCGCAAGGAAAACGCAGCGGCAGGTTCGGCCTGCGGCGAACACGTACATCGACCCGGTCCTGCTGGCGAAGGCCAACTCGACGCCGAACGAGCTCGTGCCGGTGATCATCCAGGGCGATCAGGGCATCGGCAGCGCGAGCGACGCGTTCGAGGACGCCGATCACAACGAGGAAAGCCAGAAGGGCAAGGACGACGCCGAGCAGATCACCCGGAAGCTCCGGTTCGTCGGCTCTCTCGCCGTGGAGCTCAAGGCGAAGAAGATGTTCCACCTCGCCAGAATCCCTGGTCTCACGGTGACCTACGACGCCCGTGTGAAGCTCAGCGGCTACACCTCGAGGCAGCTCTGGACCACGGCGTCGGGCGTGAAGCCCCTGTGGGACGCGCTTCCCGCGACGGGTCAGAAGATGCCCGCGATCGCAATCGTCGACTCGGGGATCGACAAGAACAGGGCGGACTTCGACATGGGTGCACGCGTCACCGACGACGTCGTGATCACTCGGCTCGAGCCCAACTCTCAGGGCGACGGCCGAGGTCACGGAACCTTCGTGGCGGGCATCGCTGCGGGCAGTGCCACCGATCAGGCCGGCGCAGCTCCGCAGGCCAATCTCATCTCGCTGGACGTGATGGACGACAGCGGGATGGCGCGGACGAGCGACGTCATCGCCGCGGCCGAGTGGATCTACCAGAACCGTACGTCCAAGAACATCAAGGTGGCGAACTTCTCGCTCCACTCGACGATGCCGAGCAACTTCGTCAACGACCCGCTGGACAAGGCGGTCGAGAAGCTGTGGTTCGGCGGTGTCACGGTCGTCGCGGCGGCGGGCAACTACGGCAAGGCAGACGGGCCGAGCGGCGTCCCGTACGCCCCCGGCAACGATCCGTTCGTGATCACGGTCGGCGCGGTCGACCTCGAGGGCAGCATCTATGCCTGGAATCACGACGTGCCGAACTGGTCGGCGTACGGCTACACGAAGGACGGCTTCCGCAAGCCCGAGCTCGCGGCTGCCGGCCGCTACATGATCGGCCCGGTGCCGACGGGCGGGACGCTCCGCACGGCGAGGCCGGACAACGTCGTGAACGCCGGGTACATGCGCCTGTCCGGCACGTCGTTCTCCGCTCCGGTGGTGGCCGGCGCCGCGGCGCTGCTCCACATGCAGCATCCGACGTGGACGCCTGATCAGGTCAAGGGTGCTCTCATGCAGCGCGCTCGGTACATCCCGGACGCGCCCTCCGGCTCTGCCGGCGTGGGGGAGATCAACGCCTACCGGTCGACGCTCCTCAGCAGCCCTCCGAACCCGAACGCGGCACTGAACAAGTTCCGCAAGCTCAATCCCCTCACCGGGATGACGGAGTTCGACGGGTCCGGCTGGTATGCAGCTGCGAAGGCGAGCGTCTCCTGGGACTCGGTCTCCTGGAGCGACGTCTCCTGGTCGGACGTGTCCTGGTCGGACGTCTCCTGGAGCGATGTCTCCTGGAGCGATGTCTCCTGGTCGGACGTGTCCTGGAGCGACGTTCTCGCAGCGGCCGACGTGAGCTGGGAGGACAACGCCGAGGCCGAGGTCGGGAATCCGGAGGGCGACTATGTCACCACTCCGGAAGACGAGGCACTGGCAGCCGAGCTCGGGCTGGCCGAGGCGCCTCCGGCCGAAGCGCCTGCTCCGTAAGTCGTAACTCCCGAGCCGGGGGCGGCCAGCACGGCGCCCCCGGCTCACCCTTTTGGGTGAATCGCCGACCGCCTCCCGCCGATAACTCGAACGGGTGATGTTCGCGCCTCCAACCGGACGTACGGTCAGCCCGGGGATGACCCTTCATCCCCCCTGCGCGAAAGAAGGCACCGAGTTGCGGCACCTCCGAGGGACGAGCACCAGATGAGCGTGGTTCCGACCGAACATCGGTTCGGAGGGGAAGCGTCCGGGCGAGAGCCGGTCCCTCGCGAGCGGTTGTCGCTCGCCGCGCTGGTCTACCTGGTCGCCGTCGTCGGTTCCGCGGCAGCGATCACCGCGCCGCTCCTGTCGCGGCTCGACCGCGGGCACGACGACTGGCTGACGTTCCTGATTCTCGCGGGCTCGGCCGCCGTCGCCCAGCTCTTCCTCGTGCGAACGGGGAAGAACCAGTCGTATCAGACCTCGATCGTCTTCCTGATCCCCGCAGCGCTCCTGCTGCCGCCGGAGCTCGTTGCGCTCGTGCCGGTCGTGCAGCACCTGCCCGATTGGCTCAAGAACAGGACGGTCTGGTACATCCAGATCTTCAACATCTCCAACTTCACGCTGGCCATCCTCGCCGCGTCGTTCGGCGCGCTCCTCGTCGGTCAGCTCCCGCCTCTCGAGGCGTATGACCACGTCCAGTTCGCGCTCGGCGGCGTGGCCGCGTGCTTCCTGCTCGTCGGGATCAACCACTCGCTGCTCGCGCCGATGCTCGCGTTCGCCCGCGGGATCTCTCCGCGCGAGTCCGGTCTCTTCAGCTTCCAGAGCCTGTCGACCGACCTGGTGCTCGCGGCACTCGGCGTCGGCATCGCGACCTTCTGGGACTCCAACCCGTGGATGGTGCCGTTCGCGGTCGCGCCGCTCATTCTGATCCACCGCTCGCTCGCCGTGCCCAAGCTCGAAGCGGAGGCGCGGGTCGATCCGAAGACCGGCCTCTTCAACGCGCGGCACTTCGGGCAGGCGCTGAACGAGGAGCTGACGCGCGCGGCCCGGTTCGACCGGCCGCTCTCGCTGATCATGGCCGACCTCGATCTCCTGCGGGAGATCAACAACACGTACGGGCACCTCGCCGGCGACGCCGTCCTGAAAGGCATCGCCGAGGTCTTCCGTGCGCTCCTGCGCCACTACGACGTTCCGGCGCGCTTCGGCGGTGAGGAGTTCAGCATCCTCCTGCCGGAGACGAGCCCCGAAGAGGCGCTCGAGATCGCGGAGCGGATCCGGCGCGCGGTGTCGCAGCGCACGTTCGACGTCGAGACGTCGAGCGAGCCGATTCGAGCGACGGTCTCGATCGGCGTCGCCTCCTTCCCGCGGGACGGGTCGGACGGAAACGAGCTGATCCACCAGGCCGACCTCGCGGTCTACCGCGCGAAGCTTCAGGGACGCAACCGCGTCCTCGACGCGACGACCTCGGAGTCGCTTGCAATGCCGACGCCGCAGCGGCGCGGCCGTCTCACCGCCGTCACGGAGGACGGAGACCACGTTGTCCCGCTTCCGCCGGTGGAGGAGATGGCACCGGGCGAGGAGCGGCGCCAGGCGCCGCACAGGCCGCACGCCGTTCAGGGCCCGCGGTTCTTCTCGCTGTCGAAGCGGCTCGCAACTCTGGTCGGTGTCGTCGCCTTCGTGGGCGTGGGCGCCGGCGTCCTGGGGGCGCTCTTCGGCACCGCAACGGACGTCTTCGGGCTCGTCGCGCTCGTCATCCTCGTCGGGCTCGGCCAGGCGGTCGCGCTCGAGGTGGACGACGGATCGATCTCCGTCAGCGCAGTCGGTGCACTCGCCGGCGCGGCCTTGTTCGGACCGCGCGCAGCGCTCGTGCTCGCGGTCACGACGTGCGTGGTCGACTGGAGCGCCAAGCGCTACCCGCTGCACCGCACGCTCTTCAACATCGGCGCGCTCTCCCTGGCCTCGCTCGCAGCCTCCGCAGTCTTCGCGCTCGGCTTTGACGGCAGCGTGGGTGAGCTCGTCACCGTCGGCGCCGGACTAGCGGCCGGCGCCGCCTACTTCGCTGTGAACACCGGCCTCCTCAGCCTCGCGCTCTCGATGGAGGGCCACGAGCGCTGGTGGAGGGCCTGGCACGAGCGCTTCCTCTGGCTCCTGCCGCACTGGGTGGTCTACGGCTTCGTCGGCGGCGTCATGGCAATCGCCTACCACGCGGCGGGCCCGTACGCGCTCGCCGTCTTCGCCGTCCCGCTCCTGCTCATGCGCAAGACGCAGGAGGCGTACCTCCGGCACACGCGCAAGAGCGCCCAGAAGCTCCGCGAGGCGGCCGAGACGATCCAGGACCAGAACGTGTCTCTGGAGAAGGCCAACCGCCTGCTCCGAGAGCGCTCCACGGCGGCGATGGAGTCCCTGTCCGCCACGGTGGACGCGCGCGACGCGTACACGGCCGGCCACTCCCGCCGGGTGCAGGAGCTCGCTCTGGCGATCGGGCGGGAGCTCGGGCTCTCGAAGGCCGAGCTCGACCTGCTGGGCCACGCCGCGCTCTTCCACGACATCGGCAAGCTCGCCGTGCCCGACGCGATCCTCCTCAAGCCGGCGACGCTGACACACGACGAGTGGGATCTCATGCAGCGCCACGCGGAGGAGGGGGCGAGGATCATCGACCGCCTCGGATTCCTCCAGGACGCCGTGCCTTCGATTCGGCATCACCACGAGCGCTTCGACGGCACCGGCTATCCGGACGGCCTCAAGGGCGAAGACATCCCGCTCGGCGCCCGGATCATCCACGTCGCCGACGCGCTCGACTCGATGCTCACGACCAGGATCTACCGCGCCGCCCGCCCCGCCAGGGAGGCGATGGAGGAGCTCAAGCGCTCCGCCGGCAGCCAGTTCTGCCCGCGCTGTGTCGCGGCCCTCGAGCGCATCCTCCCGCCCGAGCTGATCGAGGACGAGACGGCCCGGCGCGAACTGCTCGCCGCCTCCTAATCCAAGTAACAAGTTGTTACTTGCCCCGCGTGGGCGCATCGTTGCCCGGGCCGGCGGGCTTGTAACAAGTTGTTACTTGACCCCTGCGGCTCCAGTGCTGCTCGCCTGCTATTGCAAAATGGCGATTTTGCTCTATCCTTCTTGCGTATGGCTCGACGGCCCGCCCGCGAGCTGCTCGAGTCCCTCGACCGAGACGCTCTCGCCCAGTTCCAGGCTGGGATTCGCAAGCGCTACAGCGACGAGGACATCGTCCAGCAGCTGCAGGCGTCGGCCAAGCGGCTGGGCCGGTCACCGTCGATGCGCGAGTTCGCAGCCGACGAGGAGACCACCGTGCACCCGCAAACGGTGATCGAGCACTTCGGCAGCTGGAACGCGGCAAAGCGGGCTGCCGGGCTCGTTCCGCGGCGGTTTGCCACCCGAGAGGAATTGCTCCAGCTGCTCCGCGAGCTGGGGGAGAGGCTCGAGCGGACGCCGACGGCCCGCGACCTCGACGAGCACCGCGGCTCGATGCCCTCGAAGTCCCTCTACTGGCACACGTTCGGCTCACTCACAACCGCGCTCCGCGAGGCTGGCTTCGACGTCCCTGTTGGAGAGGAGCGCCTGGAGCGTGCGATCGACCAGGGCTGCGCCGTGGCACTGGCCTCGGCCGGCTCCCGAAGTTCCAGGAGTGGGGGACGGCGAGGCGCGAGGACGACTCGCTGCTGACCGAGTGGCAGATCTACCGGATGTTCGACGTGCGCCGCGGCGCCTGGTCGACGTTCCAGTACCTGATCCGCGAGCGGCTGCTCGAGGACGGCTACGACGTCTCGCCGGACGGGCGCGTGTCGAAGAAGAAGAGCGCTAGAGCGAGGCGAGCGCGGTCAGCAACCGCAAGCAGGACTCCCGCTCGCCCGGCGCGCGCACCGCGGGGAGGGCCCGCTCGGTAAAGCCGCGGTCGGGGCGAAAGCGCTCCTTGCACGCGAGGCGCCCGCTTTCGAGCGTGAGGATCGTGCCCTCCGGCAGCTCGCGCTTGCGCAACCGGAGCCCGAGGAACTCCTCCGAGACCTCCAGCGCGTGCTTGGTGGAGGCGAAGAAGATTCCCTCGCGGGACTCGCCCGTCCAGAGCGGACGGCCGACGCCGCGGGCGAGATAGACCGCGCCACGCTCGCGCTCGTCGACCCACGCCGTCGCCATGGAGCCGCGGAGCTGCTCGAGCGTCTTGCCCCACGGCCCGAAGCCCTCCACGAGCGCGAAGATCGCCTCCGTGTCCACCGTCATCGACGGCTCGTACCGCTGAATGGCGTGGCGCTCGAAGATCTCCTCGTCGTTCAGGATGATCCCGTTGTGGACACCGACGATGTGTCCGTGGCGGACGGGGTGATTGTTGGCCTCGATGGTGGGGTGGCCCTTCGTGTAGTCGCGCACGTGGAGGAGAACCTCCACAGACGAAGCCGGAACGGTGAGCTCGGGGAGGAACGCGCTCGCGCCCGAGCGTTGCTTGTGCACCGAAACCGCCTCGCCAGACGATCTGTACGCATAGCCGACGGCGTCGGCGCCGCGCTCGGCGATCCCGGCAAGCAAGGCCTGGGCAGCCAAGGTCCGGTCGATCCGCGCGTCGACCTTCAGGCTATATCCGGCAATACCACACATAAACAAAGCTTAGAGAGCGCTTAGGACCCCACCTTCGTGTGACGTCTGTAGTTCCCTTCGGTTAGGTCGGTTAGGCGGTTCACGGCAGACCTCCCCCGAATGGGGGAACCCGACCGAGGGTCGGGCCGCCGATACACGCCGGGTGGAGCCGCGGCCCCTTCCTGAGCCCGACGTCGAAGAGAGCCCTGTGCCTCATCTCGAGGTGCTACCCGGGTCCGGCGAGCTTGACACCCCGGAGGTGGAGGAGCGCGAGGAGCCGGTCGGGAAGACCGACGACGGCACGCCTCTCTCCGACCCGCTCAAGCTGTACGTCCGCCAGATCGGCGACGGTCGGCTGCTCACCGCGGAGGAAGAGCGCGAGCTCGCCCGCCGCAAGGACGCGGGCGACGAGGCTGCCAAGCGCCGGCTGATCGAGTGCAACCTCCGGCTCGTGATGTCGATCACAAGGAACTACACCAAGGCCGGCGTTCCGCTCCTCGACCTGATCCAGGAGGGCAACCTCGGCCTGATCCGGGCCGTGGAGAAGTTCGACTGGAAGCTCGGCTTCAAGCTCTCGACGTACGCGACCTGGTGGATCCGCCAGGCCGTCTCGCGCGCGCTCGCGGACCAGGGGAGGACGATCCGCCTGCCCGTCCACGTGGCCGAGCAGGCGCGCAAGGTGCTGCGCGCCCGCCGCATCCTCACGCAGAAGCTGAACCGCGACCCGACGGTCGAGGAGATCGCCAAGGAGAGCGGTTTCACCGTCGAGCGCGTCGAGGAGCTGTTCGACCTCGTCGAAGACCCGGTCAGCCTGGAGACACCGGTCGGCGACGGAGAGAGCCTGTACGGCGACCTGATCGAGGACGTCCACTCGGACCGTCCCGACGACGCCACAGCGAAGCAGCTCCGCTCCGTCGAGCTGGCCGAGGCGATGCTCCGCCTGAACCCGCGAATGCGCAGGGTGCTCGCCATGCGCTTCGGGCTCGAAGGCCACACGCCGAAGACGCTCGAGGAGGTCGGAACCGACCTCGGAATCACGCGGGAGCGCGTGAGACAGCTGGAATCGCGGGCGCTGCGCGAGCTGCGCACGGTCGCGCCCAGCCTGCAGTTCTATCTCGAAGCCTGAGTCGCCGGCTAGGCGACGGTTTCGATTTCCTGCAGCCGCGCGAGGCGCTTGAGGGCATGGCCCTCGATCTGGCGCACTCGCTCGCGCGTTAGATCCAGGGTCCGGCCGATCTCCTCGAGCGTCCTGCGGCTCCGAGTTGTCGAGGCCGTAGCGGAGGACGAGCACGGCGCGCTCGCGCTCTGTGAGCGCCCCGAGAGCACGGGCGAGGGCCTGGCTGCGGAGCGAGACCTCGACCTCCTCGTCGGGCTGGGGGTCCTTGCACGCAACGAAGTCGCCGAACACAGCGTCCTCCGTCTCGCCGACCGGCTGGTCGAGGCTCGTCGACGCGTGCGCGGCGGCCTTGACCTCGCGCGCCTGCTCGATGGGGAGGCTTGCCTCCTCGGCGACCTCCTCCAGCGTGGGCTCCCGGCCGAGCTGCGTCCAGAGGATGCGCTCGGCCTTGTTGAGCTTCTGCAGTCGCTCGACGATGTGCACCGGCATGCGGATCGTGCGGGCCTTGTCCGCAAGCGCCCTGGCCACCGCCTGCCGGATCCACCAGGTGGCGTAGGTCGAGAACTTGTAGCCGCGGCGCCAGTCGAACTTCTCGACGGCGCGGATGAGCCCCAGCGTTCCCTCCTGGATCAGGTCCAGGAAGGGCAGGCCCTGGTTCCGGTAGTTCTTCGCGATCGAGACGACCAGGCGCAGGTTGGACTGGATCATCCGCTGCTTCGCCTGCATGTCGCCGCGCTCGATCCGCTTGGACAGCTCGACTTCCTGGGCGGCGGTCAGGAGCGGGTGGCGCCCGGCCTCGCGCAGGAAGAGCTGGAGGGCGTCGGTGGTCGTCTCGTAGGCGGGCTGCTGCGGCGGCGGCTCCGGCGTCTTCTCGGCCTTCTCGGGCTGTAGGGCCTCCTCGACGACATCGATGCCGCGCTGCTCGAGCTCGCGCTGGAGCGCCTCGCGCTCCATCTCGTCCAGTTCCAGCGGCTCGAGGACCTCCGCCAGCTCGGCGTGCCTGACCGCGCCCGACTGCTCGGCAACCTCGAGCAGATTGCGCAAGTCCTCGCTGCCGAGGACAGACTCGATCTCAGCCGTCGTCATCCCGCTAGTTGTCTCTCTCCAGATAGTGGCGACGCAAAACGTGTCCGGGGAGCTCTCCCGAAGGGCGGGCGCGAGTCTATACCGAATCCCGCACCCCTGCTGGAGCCCGAGTGCACGAGAACAGGTGTTATGTCAAGTTGGGGTAGATCGAGCTGCCGGCACTCCCCGCCTCCCCGAGCCATGGCTCGAGTTATCCACAGGTTGGACCCATTGCTGTGGAAATGTGGAAAAAAGAAAAGAGTGCAAAGAGCGTGAAATTGCGCTTCTCGGGGCCTTGCAACGAGCGGGCACCGGCCCTAGTGTCCCCCCTGCGTCGAGCACGGAGCGCGAGTAGGGCGAAGCCGATCCCGAGGGCCGTAGCCGGAAGGCGAAAGTCACTAGGAGCGGTGGACGGAAGCGAAACCGGCTCGGCGAATGATCTGGCGCAGAGGAGCCTTCGGGTTCCTAGGCGCCAGATCATTTTTTTTGGTCCCGGCCAGTGGTAGAGCACGATGGCCCACAGGCTGTGGAAATGTGGAAAAAAGAAAACTTTGCAAATTGCGGGAAGTTGTTTTTCCGACCCCTTGCAACCCACCGCCGGTGGCCCTATTGTCCCCCCTGCGTCGAGCACGGAGCGCGAGTAGGGCGAAGCCGATCCTGAGGGCCGTAGCCGGAAGGCGAAAGTCACCAGGAGCGGTGGACGGAAGCGAAACCGGCTCGGCGAATGAACTGGCGCAGAGGTGCCTTCGGGTTCCTAGGCGCCAGTTCGTTTTTGTGGACCGAAACGGTCTGCCCCGCGCCGACGAACGCCACCTCTAGAATCGCCGCGCATGCACCTTCGTCAGCCCAGCATCGACCGTGGCGTCACGTCCTTCCTCTGGGCCTTCGGGCTCGGTCTGTACCTCTGGCTCGGAATGCTGGCGATCGGCGTCGAAGGTGCGACGGCGTTCATCATGAGCGTGCTCGCCGCCGGCGTGATCTTCCTGGTCGTTCGCCTCTACGGCGGCGACGAGATCCGGAAGCCGCCTCAGTCGCCGAAGGCGCGAGCGGGCAGCCGGTGATCGCCGGACAGCGCACCCACTAGGCGGCGCGCGAGCTCGCCTCCGAGCGCGACCTCGAGGCGCTCGCGGGCCTGCGGCTTCACCTGGGGGAGCCTGGTGAGACCGCAGCAGTGGTCGAGCAGGCGGCTCACGGCTCTTCCGTCATCGGGCGGCGAAACGTTCACGGCACTCCGTCTATCGTCGCCGCTCGGCCCGCGAGCAATCCCTGGCGGGAGGGAACGGCGCTGCGCAAAGCCGCCGAAACCGGCCGAAAGCTCTCGTCCTAGTAGGAGATGAGCGAATGGAGCGGGTACTTCGACAGCCGCTCGCGGCCGCCCAGGAACGTCAGCTCGATGATGAAGTTGACGCCGACGACCTCCCCGCCGAGCTGCTCGACGAGCCCGCCGATCGCTTCGACCGTCCCGCCTGTCGCGAGCACGTCGTCATGGATCACGACTCGTGCCCCCTCGCCGATCGCGTCCGCGTTGAGCTCGAGGGCGTTCTGGCCGTACTCGAGGGCGTACGTCGTGCTCACGGTCTCCGGCGGCAGCTTTCCCGGCCGCCGCGCAGGGACGAACCCGCACGGCACCTCCTTGGCGATGGCGGCCCCGAGGATGAACCCGCGAGCCTCGGCGCCCAGCACGACGTCAGGGCGCTTTTCGCGAGTCCACTCGGCGAGGGACGAAACCGTCTGCGCGAGCGCCTCCGGATCCCGTAGCAGCGGGCTCACGTCCTTGAACCCCACTCCGGGCTCGGGCCAGTCGGGAACCTCCCGCACGCGCGTCTTGAGGTCGATCACGAGGCGGCAACCTTACGCAGGGAGCGCCAGAACAGGAGCTGCGACAGTTCCTGCGCTACTTCGGCGAGGAGCTGGAGGTCGTCCACCCCGCTCTGCCGGCGCTCCGGGCTCCGTGAGCGACGAGCCGGCGCAACGACCGCAGCGAGCAGCCCCACCTCCCGCTCGGACGCGGAGCGGAACGAGCGGAGGTGCCGCGCATCGATGCCGAAGCGCGCGAGCTTGGCGCAGGCGGCCGCGATGTCCACCTCACCCTGGCGGTAGAGCCGCTCGCCCCCGTCGACGCGTGACTCGAGCAGGCCGTATTCCTCGAGCTGGCGCGCCAGCGCCGGCGTCACCTCGGCGCGCTCGCACAGCTCGGAGAGCTCGACCTCCTCGTCGTCGGAGCCGGAGAGGCCGGATCGCCGCCGCCGTCCCTTCGCTGCCGTCGTCGCCAGCTCCTGGCGAATGACGCGCAGCGGCAGGAACTCGTCGCGCTGGAGACGCAGGATCGTCCTCAGGCGGTCGACGTCGTCCTCCTCGAAAAGGCGGTAGCGCCCCGGAGTCCTCCTCGGAGCCAGCAGCCCTTGATCCTCGAGGTAGCGGATCTTCGAGATCGAGATGTCGGGAAACTCCTCGCGCAGAAGCCGGCAGACGGCGCCGATCGTGAGCGGCCGCTCCTCGGACTGGCTGACCGCGGTCGCGCTCACTGCTCGAGGAACGTCAGCCGGTACTTCCCGATCTGGACCTCGTCACCGTCGGCCAGCGGCGCCGAGTCGATGCGGCGCTTGTTCACGAAGGTGCCGTTGAGGCTTCCCTGATCCTCGATCGTGAACGAGCCGTCGCCGCGCACGAGCACGGCGTGCTTGCGAGAGACGGTGACGTCGTCGAGGAAGATGTCGCAGTCCGGCGACCGGCCGATGGTCGTTCGGTCCTCGTTCGGGACGAAATGCTCGCCGGCACGACCGCCGCCTGAGCGCACGACGAGCGCCGGCCCCTCCATCCCCAGGTCCTCGAGCGGCGACTGGTCGTCGAGCTCCTCCGGCGTGAACGCGACCGTCGTGTCGGCTCCGGCCGGCTCGCGCACGAGCGCCGCGCCGCACTTGGAGCAGAAGTTCGCGGCCTCCGGGTTCTGGAACCCGCACTCGGGGCAGTAGACGTGCGACAAGTGCCTAGGCCTCGGGCGGCGCGGCCTTGCCCGCCAGGATCGCAGCGAGCTTGTCGACGTCGACTTCGCTGAGCGGGCCCTCCCCCGCTCCCTCCTGCTTCTGCAGCCGCGAGACGAGCTCCGCGCGAAGGATGTCGATCTTCCCGTGCAGCAGCCGCCGCCGGTACGAGACCTCCTGCTCCTCCTGCTGGAGATCGTCGATGAGCGACTTGAGCTCCTCGTCGGACAGGGCTGCGAGATCGGGCAACGGTTCCATCAGGGCCTTTCGGTCGAGGGGTCAGTTAAGCAGTCGGGCGGCTAAGGGTCAACCTCAACTTGAGCGTTCGTGGTTCAAGTGCCGGTTTCGTTGCCGTTCTGAAGCACATCTTCTACGAGGCTGCGCAACTCCTGCTCCAGCTCCGCCGACACTTCCTCGCTCTCCCCCTCCGCGTAGACGTGGACGAGCGGCTCGTCGGGGTCGGGTAGCACCTGCGCCCACCCGCGCTCGTCGTAGATCTTGATCCCGTCCTGCAGGTCGACGTCACGATCCTTGAGCCGTTCGGTGAGCACGCGCATGACGAGCCCCTTCTGCGCCCAGGGGCACGGCACCTGCCTGTGCACGACGTGAGAGACCGGCAGCTCTGCGACGACCTCCGACAGCTTGCGATCGACCGGGGCCAGGAGCTCGAGGAGCTTGCAGAGGCTGGCGATCGCGTCGTAGGCAGGCAGGAACTCCGGGAAGACGTAGCCGCCGCCGACCGCGCCGGCGAAGATCACACCGTCCTGGGCCGCCGCCTTGGTCAGCTCGGCGAGCGATGCCGGGGTGCGGACAACCTCCAGGCTGCTGCCCTCGACGAGCCGGTCTACCTGGCTCGTCACCGTCACAGGGAACGCGAGCTTGCCTACGCGTCCGTCGCTCCCGATCAGGCGGAGGTAGAGGAGCAGCGCCTGCTCGACCGGTATCTCCCTCGCCTGGTCGTCGATGAGGTAGAGGCGCTCCGCCGCCCGGTCGAAGACGACGCCGAGGTCGGCCCCGACGGCTCCGACGAGGCGCTTCGTCTGGCCGACGAGGCTCCGAAGCGTCTCCGTCTCCCCCGGCGGGAGGTCGGGCGTGAACGCGTGCGCGGCGACCGCCTCGACGCCAAGCGGCCCCAGCACGAGCGGCAGCACGAACGAGGCAGCCGAGTAGCCGTAGTCGACGACGATGCGGAAACCCCGCCGCCGGATGACGTCCTGGTCGAGGTTGGCGAGCAGATCGTCGGCGTAGCCCTCGCGTGCGCGCGCCGGGTAGCTGATCGCACCGACATCCGCGGCGGCCACGAGACGCAGCTCCTGGCGGCTGAAGTGCTTCTCGATCTCCTTCTGGAACGACGTCGACGCCTCGATGCCGGGGTGCTCGAAGAACTGGATCCTCACGACCTCCGGGTCCGCGCTGCTGAGGCCCACGTGGAATCCCGCGTCGTAGCCGTGGCTCTTGAGAAGATGCCGGGCAACGGACGCCGGCAGCACTCGCAGGTCGGCGACGTTGACTCCCGTCGAGTTGATGCCGGAGATCATCGCCCGCTTGATCATCCGGCAGGCCGGCGCCGACTCCCGACTGGCCACCACCCGGGCGCCGCGCTTGAGTGCCGTGCCCAGGGATGCGGCGATCTTGAGAGCAGTGTCCGGTGTGAGATCCACGTTGACGAGACCCATGACCGCGCCCTGCCCGAACAGCTGCGGGGTCGAGCGCGCCTCGAAGATCAGGTTCTCGTAGACCTGCGAGCCCGACTCCACCTCCTTGAAGGGGAAGATGCGGACGCCGGGCATGACGACGCTCTCCGCGCCGATCCTGACCTGGTCTCCAACCGCAACGTCCTCGTGGATACGAACGTGCGACCGGATGTCGCAGCTGCGGCCGATGACCGCGTTCTCGATCAGCGCGCTGCGGCCGATGTGCGTCGAGGCGTCGATCACGGACGCGACCGTTCGCGCCCGGTCGCGCAGGGTCACGCTCGAGGAGAGCACCGAGTACGGCCCGACGGTCGCGTCAGCACCGATCCGGCAGTAGTTGCCGAGGTACGCCGGCCCCTCGATCCGCTCGATGTCGTCGATCTCCACGCCCTCTCCGAGGAAGACGTTGCCGCGGAGCCGGACACCGGGAATGTCGAGACGGACACGACCGTCCAGCGCATCGAAGTTCGCCTGGCGGTACTGCTCCAGGTTCCCGATGTCCTGCCAGTAGCCCTCCACGACGTGGCCGTAGAGAGGCCGACCCATCTCGAGGAGCAGCGGGAAGAGCTCCTTGGAGAAGTCGTACGGGCGGTCGGTCGGGACGTGGCTGAGCACCTCCGGCTCGATCACGTACACGCCGGTGTTGATCGTGTCGGAGAAGACCTGGCTCCAGGACGGCTTTTCCAGGAAGCGCTCGACGCGTCCGTCGCTGTCGGTGACGACGATCCCGAACTCGAGCGGGTTCTCGACCGACTTCAGCGCGAGCGTCGCGGCAGAGCCCTTCTCCTTGTGGAACTCGACGAGCCTGGTCAGGTCGAAGTCGCAGAGGGCATCGCCGGAGATGACGATGAACGTCTCGTCGAGATAGTCGCTCGCGAGTCGCACCGACCCCGCGGTGCCGGCCGGCGACTCCTCGACCGAGTAGTCGATGTTCGCACCGATGCTCTCGCCGTTTCCGAAGTAGCTCCGGATCGACTGCGGGAGGAACGCAACCGTCACGATGACGTCCTCGAAGCCGTGGGCCTTCAGCAGCTCGATGATGTGCTCCATGCAGGGCTTGCCGACGATCGGCACCATCGGCTTCGGCTGGTTGGACGTGAGCGGGCGAAGGCGCGTGCCCTCCCCGCCGGCCATGACGACGGCTTTCATGTGCGGGTCCTGAGCGCACCGACGACGTAGGCGGCGCCGGCGAAGAGTGAGACCGCGAGGCCGATCCAGAAGAGCACGTACGGGAAGTCCGTGCCTTCCGGGGTCGCCAGCATGAGTGCGAGCGCCGCATAGAGGATCCACGTCGCCACCTTGCCGGTGAAGCTGACGGAGAGCTCGTATCCGCGCGGCACGATCAGCTTGTAACCCCCGATCAGCACGGCGTCACGGGCCAGGATCAGGACGAGCGCCGGCCACGGCAGGCGGCCGTGCAGGAACAGGCCGATCACGGCCGTGTCGATCATCAGGCGGTCTGCCAGCGGGTCTGCGACGGTCCCGAAACGCGATTCGACGTGCCAGCGGCGTGCGAGCCAACCGTCGATCTGGTCCGTAGCGGCCGCGGCAGCGAAGAGAAGCGCGGCGGGCCAGCTGTGGCCGCCCTCGGCGGTCGCGAGCAGGACGATGAACACCGGGATCGCGGCGAAGCGCGCGATCGTCAGGGCGTTCGGGATCTGCGCGAGGCGCAGCGGGACGACTCGTTCCGCCATCCCCAGAGAGGATAGTTGGCCTTCGGCGACTTCCCCCGCCGGGCCGCTGGGGCCTCCAGCCTCCTCCCCACTTCGAGCGTACCGAGCTGCGGCGCACGTGTGGGACACGAGCCCGTGCCGGAAGTGTGACGATGCGTCCACGTGGATGAGCCGCGGACACTGTCCCTTCCGGGCTTCGTGAACGCGCACTGCCACGCGTTTCAGCGGGCGCTACGCGGGCGCAGGACGGGCGGCGACTTCTGGGCCTGGCGGGAGACGATGATCGCGGAAGCCGAGCGACATACGCCGGAGACCGTGCGCCGCGAGTACGCCGAGACCTACCGCGAGCTCCGCAGCGCCGGCTACACGGCCGTGGGCGAGTTCCACTACCTCGGCCTGCCGGAGGCCCACGCCGCTCTCGAGGCTGCCCACGACGCGGAGATCGAGATCGTCCTCCTGCTCGGCGCCTATGCGCGAGGAGGCATCGAGCGGTTCCGGCAGGGGTCCGCCGCCGAGTACTTGCGCCAGCTCGAGGAGCTGCGCGAGAGCGGCGCGCGCGTCGGCTGTGCCCCCCACTCCGTCCGTGCCTGCCCGCCGGATTGGCTGGAGGAGATCGGCGGCTATGCCGAGCGCGAGCACCTGCCGCTGCACATCCATGCCGACGAGCAGCCGCGCGAGATCGAGGAGTGTCTCGAGGAGTACGGCGTCCGCCCCATCGAGCTGTTGGCCCAGACGGGCTGCCTCGGCCCGAGAACGACGGTCGTCCATGCGACGCATGCAGACGACGGCGAGCTCGACCTGCTCGCCGAGGCCGGCGCGCGGGTCTGCATCTGCCCGACGACCGAGGCGAACCTCGGCGACGGCTTCGCGCCGCTCGAGCGGCTGCGCGAGCGGGGAATCGGCATCTGCATCGGCTCCGATTCCAACGTCCGGATCGACCCGCTGGAGGAGCTGCGCGAGCTGGAGACGACGGCCCGCCGTCAGACGCTCAGCCGTGAGGTCGTCGATGCCGGGACACTCCTCTGCTTCGGTGCCGACGAAGGCGCAGCGTCACTCGGGCTCGATTCATGGCCGGACACCGCTGTCGACCTCGAGCACCGGTCGCTGCGCGGCGTCGAGCCGGCGGACGTGCTCGACGCCCTCGTCTTCGGCTGCGCGGCGGACGTCTTCGTCTAGCGGACGCGAACGCGGAGGGTGCCGAGCAGGTACTGGCGCTTCGTCGCCTGGAAGTAGACGACGCCTTTCCGCTTCGGCCGGAACCGGAAGACCACCTGGCCGCGACGGTTGGTCGCGCGCCACCGCGGCCTGAGCCCGGAGCCGAGGCCGCGCACCTTCGCACCGGGGACGACGCGGCCGCCCGCCCTGACGGTCACGACCAGCCGGCTGAGCCGCCTGACGCGCGCCCGGCCCTTGACCGCGAGGCGGAGACGCTGCGCGGCCTGGATGCCTCCCGGGCGGTTTGCCGACGTCTTCGCCAGCGTGAACGAGTGCGGGCGCGTGAAGTCGCCGACGTTGTTGTCCTCGTCGAAGGCGGCGACCTTCCACCAGAACGTGCCGCCCTGCAGGTACAGGGTGGACGTCAGCGGCGGCGCGTAGGACGTGTTGTCCGTCACCACGTTTTCGACCGTCGTTGCGAAGTCCTCGCGATTCGCGACCAGGACGCGATAGTGCTTCGTGCCCGGCTTCGGGTCCCACGCGAAGATCAGGTGGTTGGGCGACGCGTCGGTGCGCGCGCCAGTCGGCTCGCCCATCGTGCGCGTGAACTGCGACGTCGCCGACCACGGCCCGGATGTCGCCTGCCCGGTCTTCGTCGGGAAGTTGGCGCGTACTCGGACTCCGAGGATCCCGGTGCCGGTCAGCTTCCCGAAGCTGGCGGCGGCCGAGCGGAAGTCGTTGTACTCGGCGTGGTCGCCGTCCGGCTCGTCGATCGCGACCTGATAGGAGACCGCGCCTGCGACGGGGTTCCAGGCGATCAGCGGGTACATGTCGCCCGTCGACGGCTCGAACCTCGGCGAGGGAACCGGCAGACGGCGCTGGAAGTTGCCGACCGACGACCACCGCAGCCCGACGAGGTTCTCGTCGTCGGCTCGAACACGCCAGTAGAGCACGGTGTCGGCCGGATACGAGGTCGCGCTCGTGTAGGCGGTCGACGCCGTCTGGACGTCGTCGAGCACCGTGCCGAAGCTCGGGTCGTTCGAGACCTGGAGCCGGTAGCGGCGGGCACCCTCGGCGGACGCCCACTGGAACGTCGGCTGCCCGTTGACGTCGGCTCCGGAGGACGGCGCCAGTTGCGACGGCGGGTTCGAGAGCTTCTGGAAATTCTCGGGCGCGGCCAGGAGCGGATTCCCGACAGCCCCGTCGCCGTTCGCACTGTTCGCGGGGAGGACGGCCCAGTAGTAGAGCGTCTCCTCGTCCGAGTACGTCGTCGACTGGGAGCTGGTCCGCGGCGCGTACGCCGGCTGCTGCGTGAAGGCGTAGTCGACGATGTTGGAGAACGACGGGTCCTTCGCGACGAGGACGTAGTAGCTGTTCTTCCCGGCGAGCGGCTTCCAGGTGAAGAGCGGCATGCGAGTCGTCGTGACACCCGTGGCAGGAAGCACGTAGTCGTCCGAGCCGAGGTTCCCGGCGTTGCACGACGGCGAGCAGGCGCCGCCGGCCGGCGAGCCGACCCACGTGAAGGAGTTTCCGGTCCCGTCGTCGAGGTACGCGTACTCGCCGTAGACCTCCTGCGAGCTGCTGTCCCGGTCGGCGCGGGCGCGAACGCGGGCGCAGTACGACTTTCCGGCGACCGGAGCGTGGTTGCCATCGGTGGAGACCGTGTGGGCGTCCGGGTACGGCTTCACACCGCCCCAGCTCGAGCCGAGCATCGTCCACGAGGTCGTCGCCGTCTTGATCCGCCAGTTGTCCTCCGGGCCGTCCACGTCGCCCCAGTCGCAGATCCCGTTCTCGAACGGCCAGACGTCGACTTCGTAGCTCGACGCGCCGGGGACGGGGCTCCACGTCAGGATCGGAACCTCTGTCTGGTAGCCGGCAGTGCCGCCGTCAACATCGGCTCCGGGATCCGAGAGATTGTCGCGCATGCGCAGGTTCTTGATGCTCGGCGCCGTGACGGGCGGAACCTTGTCGAACGTCTTCGTGAACGACGAGCCGAGGTTCCACTGGCCCGCGTTCCCGAAGGCGTCAAGCGCGCGAACGCGCCAGTAGTACGTGTTGTCGCGGAGCATCGAGGTCGGCGAGTGCGACGAGCCGATGATCGTGCCGGTGCAGCAGACCTTCGAGCCGGGCGAGAAGTCGGCCGTCGGGTTGACCTCGAGCTCGTACTTCGCGGCGCCCGCCACGGACGTCCACGAAAAGAACGGATCGAAGACCTCGGTCTCGGCCATCAGGTCGCTGACGGCAGGCGTCGTGACCGTCGGCCACGTCCAGGTGAACGACTGCACCGGCGACGGCTGGCCGCGATGGTCCTGCGCGTCCATCGGCGTCACGCCCCAGTAGTACGTGCCCGGCGGAAGGAGGAGGGCGCGGGGCGCGTACACGGTGCCGGAGGTCTCGACGTTCTGCTGGCCGCCGACGGCGGAGCCGAGCAGCGGGTCGCTCGCGATCGTGACGAGGTACTTCGCGGCGTGCGGCACCGCGGTCCAGCGGAGGACGAGCGGGCTCGTGGGGTGCGAGACGACCGCCCCGTGTGCCGGCGCCTGCAAGGCAGGCGCGAGCGTCCAGCCCTTGCGCAGCTGCCGAGGCGCCGACCACGGGGAGACTGAGCCGTCCGCGCTCACCGCGCGGACACGCCAGTAGTAGGTCCCGTTCGGGACCGTCTTCTTGAGAGTCGCCCGGCTGTTCCGGGTGAAGAACTGGTCCTCGCCCTTGCCCAGGACGGGTGCATTGAAGCCGGCGTCGGCAGCGAACTGAAACTCGTACCGAGCGGCGCCGGCGACCGGGCTCCACGCGAACGCGGGCAGCGTCTGCGAGCTCGCGCCCGCGACGGGCGCCAGCGGGCTCGGCGCGACCAGCGGTGTGCCCGCCGTGGACGCGGAACCTGCGAGAAGAAGTGCTGCGGCTGCCGCGAGGGCGCCTGAGACGAACTTGCTCTGGGCGGTGGCCATGCTGGTCTGAACGGAGCTCAGCGGCCGCAGAGCTGTCTCGGTCCCTCTCCTTCCGTCGGGGCCTACGCCGCTGACATCGGGGCAGCACGCGTGACCGCCAATCCCTCGTGCGAGGGGATCGCAACGCCTGGGATCGCATTCGTAAAGGTTCCGAAAAGTCTCATTTTCGAGGCATAAAGCGCAGTGGAGGCGCGCACATCAATCGGAGTCCGATTACGAAGTCATGGAGGGAGCACGATGAGGAAGTTCGCACTCGGGGCAGTTGCCGCGCTCGGCCTGGCAGCCGCGGCCCCTGCCGTCGCACAGGCGCCGACCGTCAACCTCTCGATCGCGCGCGTGAGCGGCGGCCCACAGGGGAACACCACCACCCTTCAATACGCGCAGCTCGTCCGCGTCTCGGGCGAGATCACGAACGGACAGCCCAACCAGCCGGTCGAGCTGACCGTCACGCCGTACCGCGGCCAGACGAGAGTCGTCTCGCTCCGGACCGACTCGAGCGGCGACTTCACCTGGACGCACCGGCCGACGATCCGCACTGGATACACCGCCCGTGTGAACGGCCAGGCGAGTAACGACGAGCCGCTCGCTCATGTCCGCCCGAAGGTCGGTCTGCGTGTCATCAACGCCCGCCTCGGCCAGTTCCGCGTGACCCTGATGGCGCAGCCCGCGCACGTCTCGCGCGTCGTGACCTTCCAGCGGCGACTGAGGAACGGCCGCTGGGCCAGGGTGAAGCGCGTGCAGCTGCGCAATCGCAACCTCAGCGCGAGGTTCACGGCGCTGCTCCCGCGTGGCGTCCATCGCGTGCGCATCGCCGTGCCGCAGACGCCGGGCTACCTCGGCGCGACCAGCGCGCACGTCCGCGTCGTCCGGTAGCACCGAAGCCTGCATCTGAACGTCTCGAGAGCGCCGGCCCCGCCGGCGCTCTCAGTCTCTGGACGGCCTAGCCGACGAAGAGCCTGGCCACGTTGCTTCGACTCTGGCTCGACCGCCGGGTGCCACGGTAGGCCGCGCGTACCTCCCACCTGCCCACGCTCGGCGGCGTCCAGTGGACTGCCGCGATTCCGCCTGAGCCGACGCGCACGCGGATGATCCGCGAGAACTGCCATCCCTCCAGGGGATCGAAGCGGTTGATCTGCATCCTGACGACACCGCCGCCCGGCGCCGGCGTGGTCCGCGCCTCGAGCCGCACCGACCGCCCCGGCCCCGCCTTGGCGGTGCGAGACCCGGAAATCGTCAGCACGGTCGACGTGATCTCGCGCACGAGCAGGGACAGCCTGTAGTGCCCGCCCGTGTAGTCCCGGGCTCGGACCACGGCGAAGTAGCGCCCCGGGCTCAGGCGCATCCGAGATCTCAGCGCGCCGCTCTCACCGCATTCGCACGCGACGCGGCTGCCGTCGTCCCGCAGCACCGTCAGGTCGAAGCGCGCCCGCGAGCCTGCGTGCATTGCAAGCGTGATGTCGCTTCGTCGCGCCACAGTGAATCGGTGAAGATCGAGGGCGTCGATCGCCCCCGCGAGCAGCCCTCCTCGGTTCGTCTGGCCGTCGCGAAGCGCCAGTCCCGGAGAGGTGTCGTCAAGTCCGGCCTTGGCCGCCTGGAGGCGATATCGCTGAGGGCCTCCGCCCTCGGCCGTTGTGCGAACGAGCAAGGTGTATCTCCCGCCACCATCGGGGCCCGGTGTGAACATGGCATATCCCCCACACTCGAGGCGGCGGATCGGACTGCTCTCCGAGAACGCGGTCGTGTGGGGGCGGTAGACAGACAGCGAGATGCATTTTCCGCCGCCCGGCACGAGGTTGATCCGAAACGTTCGGCCGGCCGGAATGACGACGGACCACGCGTCATCTGCGTCGCGGAGAGGATCGACCGTGGAACGAACGCCGCTGTCTGGAAGGCGCGCGCCCGGCGGCCTTGCCGGCGCCTCAGGCGCAAACACGTCGAGCTGGAAAGTCCCAGGACCCGACTGGGGCTGCTGAGCGACGAGGATGAAGTACGTGGCGTCCTTCTCTGCCCGGAAGGCGATACCGGCCTTCCCTCGGCGATCGGTTTGGCGGCAGGTGACGAGCGGCAGCTGCGAGCGCTGTAGCCGGTAGACCGCCACGACGGCGTCGAGGTCGTCCTTCGCGTCGAGGATCACCGACACCGCGCGCTGGGTTGGCGATTCGAGCCGGTACCACACGCTCTCGCCATAGGACCGGCAGGCGTACGGGTCGCGAGCCTCTTGGCTCGCCTCGACCGTGGTCCCGGTCACCGTTGCAGGCAGCGACCCGAGCGGGCGGGCGTTCGCCCGATTGTCATTTGGCGGCGATGCCGCGAACGCGTTTGCCGGAACGGTGGCCAACGCGCCTAGAACGAAAACGCCGCCAACGGCGGCGAAGAGCCGAAACCGCTTCATTGGTACCCCTACCTCGGATTCACGATTCCCGGCCCCGCCTTGAGGCGCGGCACGGGAGCTGAGTGTAGGACGGCGCTTGTTTCGAGTCCATGCTCCAAAAGGAGCAAGTGCAACTATCTAGCGACTGCGGCCGCGGGGAAAGACCGTAGGGCCCGGTCTTTGCTCATCGTCCACCCCGCGGTACACCCTGGCTCAACGCCCAACCCACCGTCACGATCAAGTAGTCGCGCCATGCGTCGGCGCGCAAGATGCGCAAGCGCCCGCTCGGGTCGAGCTTGCGCTCGAGGGAGAAGCGCTGAGCCGGGCTGGTCAGTCCGCTCACAGCGAGCTGGGATCCTCCGGACTTCATGAGTAGTGCGATGCGCGCCCGCTTGAGCCCAGCGTGGCCTGCGCAGTAGAGGCGATCGCGTGTGGGTGCGCAGTCGGCGCCCGAGCCCAGGTAGCGGTAGCCGTCGGCAACGAGGACAGCGCGAAGGCCGCTTGGCGGAGACGGGGCCGCATGCGCGACGGAAGCGAAGCCGAACGTCGCGGCTAGGAGCGCCCCGAGCAGCGCGGTCAGGAGAGCCTTCTTGCGACATCCCACGGTAGGCCCCACGGTAGCTGCGGCCTCGCCGCGTTCTTGCGGGATTCACAGAACCCTTGCATCTACGCGCCGATGCGCGTTGGGCTGGAACGCCTAGTGCTTCCCCCGCAGCCGGCCGACACGCCCGCCTCCCGACTCTTCAGAGCCGAATCGCAACGCGCCAGCCGCTACTGCCATGGCAAGGTGATGGCCGAAGCCGCCGCATGTGTAGTAGACCCCCCTCACGTTTGACGGGCAGACCGTAGTTCGCCTCACGATGGGTTACTACTGACCGCTAGGTCAGCTTTTCCGCCGCCATGGGCGGCGCTTGCCACGCCGCCGGCCACTCTAGGGGGCGGCGCCGGCGCTTACAGGAAGAGATGCGCCGCCGCACCCGTCCTGTGGTCACCGTGCTGAAAGTGATCCGCCGGCTCCGTGACGCCCTAGTCGTCATCGTCTGCCTCGGGGGGATGGTCGCCATCGGCACGCCCCGCAGCGCGTTCATCGTGCTGTTCAGCCTTATAGGCGCAGCGTTTCTGCTGTTCTGGGTGTTCCCGCTGTTCCTCGAGTACGGGCTGCCCCGTCTCCTGCGGCGTCGTTCGGACTCCGAGGTGGAGCGGACACAGATGTGGGTCTTCGGGGTCGTCTGGGTGTCTGTTTTCATCGCCGCCCCCATCGTGTGGAGCGCGTTCTTCGGCGGCCCAGATCCCCCTGTCTCCGTAGGAGACGTGCTCGGATTCGGCGTGCTGATCGCGGTCGTGTGGTTGGTCGTGTGGTTGGTTGCTCGTCGACGTCGACGAGCAGCACCGCGACCAAGACAGGAAGCAGAGCCGCGCTGGGAAGACGGGCTGTTTCCTGGTGTCACGCTCATCGCGCGGCCGATCGCCTGGCTGCTCGAACGCCGGGAAGCAAAGCGACTAGAGCAGCGTCAGGCTCGGGCTCGAGGCGCCGCGCGTGAGGCTCGGGCTCGAGGCTCGACGTTCCTCTAGCTCGGAAAGAGGTTGCCACCGGGTTGCCGAGCGCTCGAGACGAACCTCTGCTAGATGACAAAAGCCCCGCGCCTGCGGGGCTTTCGTATATCGGGGCGCCGAGATTTGAACTCGGGACCTCTAGTCCCCCAGACTAGCGCGCTAACCAGGCTGCGCCACGCCCCGCTTGAGCGAGTGTAGCGCCCTCCGAAACGCGCGCATCCCTGCGCAGGAAATTTGCGGAAAGTGCGCACGAATCGCCTCTGGTCGTCGCAAGCAAAGCATGTCCCGAGCGTCTTGAATTCGGAGGCACACATCGACCCTTGTTGTCCACAGCCTCTCTCTGCGGACCACTTGGAGACGGCTCGGGGACGGAAGTTGCCAGCACCGACGATATCCACACCCCTGTGGAAAACTCAGACGACACCCAGAAACCGCACAAACATGAGGAAGGCGGCGTGAAGAAGCCGCCGGGCGAATTCGTCAGCGACGAGCTCGAAGCGCACACCAAGCGCTTTCTCGATGAGGTCAAGGGCCGTGCCAAGCGCCGGCGTAAGGCATCAGAGGAGAGCGCCGGCCCCCCGCCGCCCAGCGAGGATCAGCGCTCGAGGCGCCGGTAGAGACGGTCGATCAGCTCGGGCATCTGCTCGAGCTTGTGCGTGATCAACCGGAGGCGGTACTCCCGGAAGTGCTCGGGCTCGACGCCGAGCGCCTTGGCCAGTCGACGGACGATCTCGTCCGACGGGACCGGCCGGTTTCCGTGCACGAGATGGTTCAGGTAGCCGGCGGAGAGGTTCGTCTGGTCGGCGAGCGCGCGGTAGGTCACACCCTTTTCCTGCATCAGCCGCTCGAGCGTCGGTCCGAACGGCTCAGTGCTGAATCTCCGGCGGCGGGCCAAGGTCGTATTACTACCTAGTTTCCAACTTCGGCGACGGGAACCCGCCGCTCCCCGCCCGTTGCCCGGTCCCGAACGTCCACCGCACCGTCCTCGAGCGTTTTCTTGCCGACCGTGATGCGCGTCGGGATGCCGATCAGGTCCGCATCGGCGAACTTCTCGCCGGGTCGCTGGTCGCGATCGTCGAGGAGCACGCTCTTGCCCGCTCCGTCGAGCGCGGCTGCCACCTCCTCCGCTTGACTCTCCGCGCCGCCGAGCACGACGACGTGCACGTCGTACGGGGCAATGCTCGGAGGCCAGGCGATCCCGTGCTCGTCGGCGTGCTGCTCGACCGCCGACGACATGATTCGTGCGGGCCCGATCCCGTAGCACCCCATCACGATCGGCCGCTCCTTGCCGGACTCGTCGAGGTACATCGCACCGAAGGGCTCCGAGTAGAACGTCCCGAGCTTGAAGATGTGGCCGACCTCGATCGCTGGCGTGAACGAGAGCCGTCCGCCGCAGTTCGGGCATGCGTCGCCCTCTTTCGGCTCGCGGATGTCGGCGAACCGCGGCTGGTAGTCACGGCCGGCCTCCACACCGCGCAGATGCCTGCCGTCCACGTTCGCGCCCGCGACGAACTGCCCCTCGCGGAGCGTCTCGTCGGCGATGACCTCGACCTCGACGCCAACGGGGCCGAGCGAGCCGCCGCCGGCGCCGAACACCGCCCTGATCTCCTCGTCCTCGGCCGGGCGGAAGTCGCCCGAGAAGGTGCTGAGCAGCTTGGACTCGCTGAGCCTGTCGTCGCCGCGGACGAGCGCCAGGACGAGCGTGCCGTCCGCCTTGACTACCGGCATCGCCTTGGAGGTCGCCGCTGCGTCGATTCCGAGCAGCTCCGCAAGGCCTTCGATCGTGGTCACTCCGGGGGTATCGATCTCCTCCGGCGCGTCGAGCCGTTCGGGAAACTCCGGCGCACGCGGGACGGCGCGGGCGATGTCGATGTCGGCCGAGTAGTCGCCGTTCTCGCACTGGACGAGCGTGTTCTCGCCCGACGCAGCCGGCGCGAGGAAGTCCAAGCTCTCGCTGCCGCCCATCATCCCGGACTCCGCGTCGACGGCGTGCGCCTCGATCCCGCACCGCTCGAAGATCCGGTGATAGGCGACGCGGTTCTTCTCGAAGCTCTCGTCCAGGCCAGCCTCGTCGCGGTCGAACGAGTACGAGTCCTTCATGATGAACTCGCGCATCCGGATCAGCCCGCCGCGCGGCCGGGGCTCGTCCCGGCCCTTGGTCTGGAAGTGGTACCAGAGCTGCGGGAGCTGCCTGTACGACTGCAGCTCGAGCGCGTGATGCGTGACCGTCTCTTCGTGGCTGAGCGGCAGGACGAAGTCCCGGCCGTTCCGGTCCTTGAGCTTGAAGAGCACGGGGATGTCGTAGCGGCCGCTCTTGATCCAGAGCTCTGCCGGCGTGAGCACGGGGCCGAGGAGCTCCTGCGAGCCGATCGCGTCCATCTCCTCGCGGATGATCTGGACGATGCGCTGGTGGACGCGCCACCCGAGCGGCAGGAACGTCCAGAGGCCGGCGCTGAGCGGACGGATGAAGCCGCCTCGCACGAGCAGCTTGTGGTTGACGGCCTCCGCATCGGCGGGATCGTCGCGCAGGGTCGGCAGGTGGAGCCGAGAGGCGCGGGCTATCGGCATCTAGTCGAGCGGGACCAACGACGCCTCGGCCATAGCCAGGGCGGCCGGCTTGGCCATCTTCAGGCGCTTCGGCCGGGGCATTCCCGCGGCGATCCATCCGTCGATCTCGTGGAAGAGCTCGTCCACGAGGATGTCCGACGAGACCTTCTTCAGCACCCGCCCGTGGGCGTAGATAAACCCCACGTCGCGCCCGCCGGCGATCCCGAAGTCGGCGTCGCCCGCCTCCCCCGGTCCGTTCACGGCGCAGCCCATCACCGCCACCTCGAACGGCTCGGTGTAGCCGCCCAGCCGCTCCTCGACGACGACCGCGAGATTCTCGACGCCGACGTTGTCCCGCCCGCACGACGGGCAGGCGATCATCACCGGCCCGCGCTCCCGCAGGTGCAGCGCCTTGAGGATCTCCCAGGCGGTCTCGACCTCCTTCACCGGGTCGGCGGTCAGGGAGACACGGATCGTGTCGCCGATCCCGTCCGCGAGCAGCGAGCCGATCCCGACCGCGCTCTTGATCGACCCCGTGTAGGGCGTCCCCGCCTCCGTGACGCCGAGGTGGAGCGGGTACGGGACGCGGGCGGCGAGGATCCGGTAGGCGCGGATCATGGTCGGGACATGCGTGGCCTTGACGGAGATCTTGAAGTCGCGGTAGTCGAGCTTCTCGAGCAGCTCGACCTCCTCCAGCGCGGCGGCGACGAGCGCCTGCGCCTGATCCTGCTCGGCCAGCTCCCGCAGATGCTTCGGCAGCGAGCCGGAGTTGGCGCCGATCCGCATCGGGATGCCGGCCCGCTTGGCGGCCACCACGACCTCGGCCACGCGTTCGGGGCCGCCGATGTTCCCCGGGTTGATCCGCACCGCGGCCACGCCGGCGTCGATCGCCCGGAGCGCGAGGCTCGCGTTGAAGTGGATGTCCGCGATCACCGGCAGCGGCGAGAGCCGCACGATCTTCTTCAGCGCCTCGGCGTCTTCGATCTTCGGCACCGCGCAGCGCACGACCTCGCAGCCCGCCGAGGCGAGCGCCGCGATCTGCGCTGTCGTCGCGGTCACGTCGCGCGTCGGCGTCAGCGTCATCGACTGGACGACGACCGGTGCGCCGCCGCCGATCTGGACGTTGCCTACCTTGACGCTTCGCTCGGAGCCCACAGCCCGAGTCTAGCCCCCGCTACGCCCCCCGATGTCGTTCGAGAGGCCGATGAAGAACAGCATCAGCACCACCGCGATTCCGATCACCGAGACTCGCTCGTAGACCTCGCGTCCCACGGAGCGCCCGCGGACACCCTCGATGATCGAGAAGGCGATGTGGCCGCCGTCGAGCGGCAGCAGCGGCAGCAGGTTGAGGAGCGCGAGGGAGAGGCTGATCAGGCCGAGCACCCAGAGGTACGTCTCCCAGCCGCGGTCGAGGGCGTCGGAGGAGCCGCGGACGATCCCGATCGGGCTCGAGATCTCTTCGCGGCCGGAGCCCCGGACCAGGCGGCTGAGCGTGCCGCCGACCTCCTTCGTGATCAGCCAGGTGAGCCGGAACGACTCACCGATCGCGGTCAGCATGGGCAGGTCTCTGAACGCCGGCCGGAAGCCGATGCGATACGCGCCGTCGGTGTCCTCGAACGGCCTGACCGGGCCGAGGACGACTTCACGCCCACCCCGCTCGACGGTGACCCGGACGGGGTTGCCCTCGGACTCGACGATGAGCTCGAACATCTTCGACGCGTCGACCGGTGTCCCGTTGATCGCGAGGATGCGGTCGCCGGGCCGCAGGCCGATCTGCGCGGCCGGCGTCGCCTGGCCCGGCCTGATCTCGCGCTCCACCTGGTCGACCGTCGTGGTCGCCCGGCCGGGGCCCAGAACGAGCAGCAGGGCGAACATCAACATGGCGAAGAGCAGGTTGATCCCGGGCCCGGCGCCGATCACTGCGATCTTCTTCCAGGTCCGCTGGCGCCAGTACGCGTCCAGGCCGAGCTCGTCGGTGATCTCGGTGGTGCCCCGTTCCATCCCCTTCCGCGCCGCAGGCGTCAGGTCGGCGTCGGCCGCCGCTCGCTCCAAGGCCTTCAGGGCGCCCGCAGCTCCGTCGAAGTCGCCCTCCGCCAACAGGCGCTTGAGGCGCTCCGCAGGCCCGATCAGCTGCGGCGCCTCCTGGATCGCCCGGCCGAAGTGCGCGTCCACCTCGGACGGCGCCGGCCGGTGCATCCCCGGGATCTTCACGTAGCCGCCGAGCGGGATCGCGCCGATGCCGTACTCGATGCCGTCGCGCTTGACCTTCGCAATCGCGGGCGGGAAGCCGACGTAGAACTTGCGCGGGCGCATCCCCACGGCGCGGGCGGTGTAGAAGTGGCCGGCCTCGTGGAGCAGCACGAGGAAGGCGAGGCCGAGGATGGCGATCAGACTGTTCACGCGGCTACCAGCGCCTGCTCTGCGAGACGCCGCGCTTCGCGGTCGGCCTCGTGGAGCGCCTCGACGTCGGCGACCGGCGAGCCGTCAGCCGCGTCGAGCGTGCGCTCTGCAACCTCCGGGATGCCGAGAAACGGCAAGCGGCCGTCGAGGAAGGCGGCGACGGCGACCTCGTTCGCAGCGTTGAACGCGCACGGGTAGCTCCCTCCGCGCTCGCCGGCGAGCCGTGCGAGGCCGAGCATCGGGAACGATTCCCCGTCCACGGGCTCGAACTCGAGCACGAGGCCGGAACCGAAGTCGAGCTGCGGGAGATCGACGGCCGAGCGGTCCGGATACGTGAGCGCATACGAGATCGGTACGCGCATGTCCGGGTAGCCGACGTGCGCGAGGGACGAACCGTCGCGGAGGCGCACGAGCGCGTGGACGACGGACGTCGGCTGGATCACGACCTCGATCCGCTCGTACGGCAGGTCGAACAGGAAGTGCGCCTCGATGACCTCGAGGCCTTTGTTGGCGAGCGTCGCCGAGTCGACGGTGATCTTCGGGCCCATGTTCCAGGTCGGATGAGCGAGCGCATCGTCGGGTGTTACGTCCTCCAGCTCCGATCGGTTGCGGCCGCGGAACGGGCCGCCCGAGGCAGTGAGCACGACGGAGTCGACCGTCTCCGGGGCGCGCTCCTCCAGGCACTGGAACAGGGCCGAATGCTCGCTGTCGACGGGCAAGAGCCGCCCTCCTCCCCGCTTCCAGGCCGCTAGCGCGAGGTCGCCTGCGGCCACCAGGCTCTCCTTGTTCGCGAGCGCGAGATCGATCCCGCGCTCGAGTGCCCAGAGCGTCGCCCTCACGCCGGCGAAGCCGACGACGGCGTTGAGGACGACATCGGGCTCCGTGTGCTCGAGGAGCTCGACAGGGTCGCCGCCGACCTGCGTGAACGGCGCGACGCCGTCGAGCGGCGTGGAGCCCGACAACGCCGCGACGAGCTCGAGGTCGGGGTGCCGCTCGATCACGTCCCGCGCCTGGAGCCCGATCGAGCCCGTGGCGCCGAGGATCGCAATGCGCTTCATCGACTCATCATGCCGCGCCGAACGCCGTCAACAAGTAGTAGGCGGCCACGCCGGTGAACAGGAAGGCGTCCAGCCGGTCGAGCATCCCGCCGTGGCCGAGCAAGATGCGGCCGCTGTCCTTCACGCCGACGTCGCGCTTCAGCGCGGACTCGAAGAGGTCGCCGACAGGCCCAGCGACGGCGATGACGGCGCCCAGGGCCAGCGACTCCGGAACGGTGAGGAAGTCCTCTTCGTAGAACGCGAAGAACGGGACGAGCACCGCGGCGATCGTTCCGGCGGCGAAGCCCTCCCACGTCTTCCCCGGCGAGGTGTGCGGCGCCATCTTGTGCCTTCCGAGCACTCGGCCGGCGACAAACGCCATCGTGTCGGAGGCGAAAACGGCGAGGACGACCGTGAGCAGCGTCAGAAAGCCGTGTTCGGGGAGCTCTCGGAGGAGCACGAGATGGGCGAGGCCGAGGCCGATCCAGGCCGAGCCCAGAACGGTCACGGAGACCGACGCGACCGAGGGCATCGCTCCGGCAGCGGCCTTGAACAGGAACGCCAGCGGCAACGTCGAGAAGAACCCTGCGAGCGCCCACTCAGGGCCCCACGCGGCCCCGATCAGCGTCGCGAGCGTTCCGGCGTAGCCTGCGAGCAGCACAGGCCGCAGCTCGCGCGTCATCACGTACAGCTCGTGGAGTGCGACCATCGCCGCGACCGTGGCCAGGCCGACCATCCACCAGCCTCCCGCCCAGATCAGCAGGAGGACGACGGGCAGGAGCGCGGCCGCGACGAGGACGCGGGAGACGAGCGCGGTCATCGCCGGCCGAACCGCCGCTGCCGCTCCGAGTACTCGTCGACCGCGACGCGGAGGTCGTCCGGGCCGAATTCAGGCCAACGGCGCTCCGTGAAGACGAGCTCCGAGTACGCGACCTGCCAGAGAAGGAAGTTCGAGATCCGGAGCTCGCCGGAGGTGCGGATCAGCAGGTCCGGGTCGGGAAGCTCCGGCGCGTACAGGTACTTGCCGAGCACCTCCTCGTCGATCTCCTCAGCCTCCAGCCCCTCCTCGACGATCCTCCTGGCAGCATTCGCGAGCTCGGCCCGCCCGCCGTAGTCGAAGGCGATCCAGAGGTCGAGGCGGTCGCGGTGTGCCGTCTCGTCCTCGAGCTCGGCCATCTGGATCCGAAGCTCTGGCGAAACCCGGTCGCGGCGGCCGAGGAATCGCGTCCGCACGCCCTGCTCCGCCAGGTCGGGGAGCTCGCGCTGGATCGTCTCGCCGAAGATCTCCATCAGCTCGTCGACCTCGGACGGAGGTCGCAGCCAGTTCTCCGTGGAGAACGCATAGACCGTCAGCGACTCGATCCCGAGGTCGATCGCCGCCTCCACGGTCCGCCGCAGCGCGCGCGTGCCCTCGCGGTGCCCGGCGGCGACCGTCAGGCCGTGCTCGACGGCCCAGCGGCTGTTCCCGTCCATGATGATCGCGACGGAACGGGGGATCTCCCCGGGCTCGGGCGGTATCTCTGGCCGGCGCCGCAGGCGGGCAAGCAGGCCCACTTCAAACTTCCGTGATCTCGGCTTCCTTGCGCTTCAGGAGCTCGTCGATCCGGGTTACGTGCTCGTCCGTGAGCTTCTGGACGCGGTCTTCCGCGCGGTGCTCCTCGTCGGCGCCGACGCTCTGCTCTTCCTTGAGGTGGTGGATCACGTCACGACGGACGTTCCGCACGGCGACGCGTCCCTCCTCCGCGACCTGACGGGCGACCTTCACGAGCTCCTTGCGGCGCTCCTCCGTGAGCTGCGGGATCGGCAGGCGGATGATCTTGCCGTCGTTCGACGGGTTGAGCCCGAGGTCGGACTCCTGGATCGCGCGCTCGATCGCTCCAAGAGAGCTCGGGTCGAACGGCTGGACGGTCAGCATCCGGGGCTCGGGGACGTTCAGCGTCGCCAGCTGGTTCAGCGGCGTCTGCTGGCCGTAGTAGTCCACGGTCACGCGGTCGAGCAGCGCGGCCGAGGCACGCCCGGTGCGGATCGTGTTCAGCTCGTGGTGGGTCGCCTCGACGGACTTGTCCATCCTGGTCGTGGCGTCCTTGATCAGTTCGTCGATCATGTGGTCGCTCCGGTCGTCGGGGTCGAGATGATCGTGCCGACGCGCTCCCCGAGCGCGACCCGCCGGATGTTGCCCTCGGCGAGCGCGAAGACGTAGATCGGAAGCGCATTGTCCATGCACAGGGACAGGGCCGTCGTGTCCATCACGCGCAGGCCCCGCTCGATCGCCTGGAGGTGCGTCAGCTCCGGGAGCAGCTCGGCCCCCGGCTCGACTCGCGGATCGCCGTCGTAGACGCCCTCGACCGCGTGCTTCGCCATCAGGATCGCGTCCGCGCCGATCTCGAGCGCACGCAGCGCGGCCGCGGTGTCCGTCGTGAAGAACGGATTCCCCGTGCCGGCCGCGAAGATGACGACCCGGTCCTTCTCGAGGTGCCGGATCGCACGCCGGCGGATGTACGGCTCCGCCACCTCGGAGACGTGGATCGCGGACAGCACCCGCGTGTGCATCCCCTGCCGCTCGAGCACGTCCTGGAGTGTGAGCGCATTCAGGACGGTCGCGAGCATGCCGGCGTAGTCGGCGGTGGCACGGTCCATGCCCTCGGCCGCGGCGCTCATGCCGCGGTAGATGTTTCCGGCGCCGACGACGATCGCGATCTGGACGCCGCGCTCGTGCACCTCCTCGATCTCCCTGGCGATCAGCTCGACCTCTGCGAGGTCGACCCCGTAGTCCTGATTCCCCATCAGGGCCTCACCGGAGAGCTTCAGCAGCACCCGGCCGAACACCGGCGGGTTGCCGTTGTGGTCAGCCGCCAAGGGCGTAGCGCGCGAAGTCGAGCACCTCGGCGTCCTGCTCCTGAAGCACCTTCTCCACGGTCTTGCCGCTCTCGTGGATCCACTCCTGGTCGAGCAGGACGGTCTGGGCGAAGAAGCGCTTGCGGAGCATCCCGTCGACGATGTTCGGGCGAACCTGCTCGGGCTTCGACTGCACCTCGTCGGAGTTCTCGTAGATCGTCCGCTCGGCATCGACCTCCTCGGCCGGGACCTCGTCGCGGCTCCGGTATCTCGGCGCTGCGAAGGAAATGTGCATCGCTAGCTGCTTCGCGAGCTCGGCCGAGCCGCGGATCTTCACCAGCACGCCGATCTTGTTCGCGGGCGGATGGACGTAGGCGGCGACCGTCTCGTCGCCGTCCCGGTCGAAGCGCGAGGCGCCCCGAATCGCGATGTTCTCGCCGATCTTGCCCACGAGCTCGACGCGCTCGTCCTCGAGCTGCTCCGCGGCGTCGGGCCCGTCCTTGTCCACGGTCTCGAGCACCTTCCGGGCGAAGGCGAGAAACGCGTCGTTCTTGGACACGGGCTCTGTCTCGCTGCCGACGGCGACGAGCGTCCCGCGGTCCTCGTCCACCTGCGAGAGGACGATCCCCTCCGTCGTCTCGCGGCCGGCGCGCTTGCCGGCCTCGGCCATCCCGCGCTCGCGCAGGAGGCGCTTGGCCGCCTCGACGTCGCCGCCCGTCTCCTGAAGGGCGCGCTTGCAATCCATCATCCCGGCGCCCGTCTCCTCTCGAAGCTGCTTGACGAGCCCGGCTGGAATCTCGGTCGTGCTCACTGGCCCTCCCCCTCCTGGGCTGGTGCTTCCTCCGGTGTGGTTTCCTCGGGTGTCGCCTCCGCGGCCTCGGTCTCGGCCGCGCTCTCCGCCGGTGCCATCGGCTCGTGCTCGACCGGCGTCTCATCCGCCGCTGGCGCCTGCTCGGCCTCCGGGGCGGGCTCGGACTCGGGCTCGGCAGCAGGCTCGGCCTCGGCAGCAGGCTCGGCCTCGGGCGCGGGCTCAGCCTCGGGAGCAGGCTCGGCCTTCTGGCCGTTCTGCTCGAACTCCTGAACCGTCACACCCTGCTTCCCGGCCTCGATCGCGTCGCCGATCGCGCGGACGATGAGGCTGCAGGACCGGATCGCGTCGTCGTTGCCCGGGATCACGAGGTCGACCTCGTCCGGGTCGCAGTTCGTGTCGACGAGGCCGATGATCGGCAGCCCGAGCCTCCGTGCCTCTCGGACGGCGATCTGCTCCTTGCGGAGGTCGAGGACGAACAGCGCGTCGGGCTGGCGCTTGAGGTCCGCGACGCCGCCGAGGTTCGCCTCGAGCTTCTCCAGCTCGCCGAGCATGGTCAGGCGCTCCTTGGCGGGGAGCAGGTCGAGCTGGTCCTCCTCCTTGAGCCGGCGCAACTCGTGGAGTCGCTCGATACGGCTCGAGATCGTGCGCCAGTTCGTGATCAGGCCGCCCAGCCAGCGATGGTTGACGTACGGCATGCCGACCCGCTTGGCCGTCTCCTCGACGGCGTCCTGGGCCTGCTTCTTCGTGCCGACGAAGAGCACGGTTCCGTTCTTCGCCGCCAGATCGCGGACGAAGTCGCACGCCTGCTCGAGCAGGTCGGAGGTCTTCTGCAGGTCGATGATGTAGATGCCGCCGCGCTCCGTGAAGATGAAGCGGCGCATCTTTGGATTCCAGCGGCGCGTCTGGTGGCCGAAGTGGACGCCGGCCTCCAGCAGCTCTCGCATCGAGACAGCGGGCAAGGTGGATCCCCCTTGGTTGGTTGACGGATGGTTCGACCGGCGGGACGAGCGTGGAACCGGTGTCAAGACACCGGCACCGACCACGTCGCGGATCCGCCGGGTCGGGTACGGGACGCGCGGATTCTAGCGAAGCTCTTGGAGATACCCGGCCAGCTCGGCGGGGAGCGGCGACTCGACCTCGACGCGCTTGCCGGTGAGGGGATGCTCGAAGGCGAGGCGTGTCGCGTGGAGGAACTGGCGGCCCAAAGCCGGGTCCGGCGCGCCGTAGACGGGGTCGCCGACGACCGGCAGGCCGATCGAGCCGAGGTGGACGCGGATCTGGTGCGTCCTGCCCGTCTCGAGGTCGACCCGGAGGAGGGCGTACTGGCCCAGCAGCTCCAGCAGCTCGAAGTGGGTCACTGCCTCGCGCGGGCTGTCCGTGTTCAGGGACTGTCGGGTCGGGTCGCGGCGGTCGCGGCCGATCGGCGCCTCGATCCGGCCTCTTTTCGAGCGCGGCCGGCCGCGGACGAGCGCCGTGTAGGTCCGCTCGAGGCCGTGGGCCCTGACGAGCTCCTTCAGCTGCTCGTAGGCCTCGTCCGACCGGGCGACGACGAGCAGGCCAGAGGTGTCGCGGTCGAGCCGGTGCACGATTCCGGGCCGCTCCGCGTCGCCCCCCGCGGCTCCGTGGGCGAGAACGCCGTGGACGAGTGTCCCGCTCCGGTGTCCGGGAGACGGGTGGACGACGACCCCCGCGGGCTTGTCCACGACGAGCAGGTGGTCGTCCTCGTACGCGATCCGGAGGTCGATCTCTTCCGGCGCCAAATCGGGCTCCGGCTCGGGCCGCTCGAACTCGACGTCCTCCCCACCCTGGAGCCGGCGGCTCTTCGGCGCCTGTTCCCCGTCCACGACCACGCCGCCGCCCTCCAGGAGCCGCTCGGCCGCTGCACGCGAGCCGATCTCCGGGAGGTCGGCGAGGAAGCGGTCGAGCCGTAGCCCGGCCGCCGTGTCAGGAACGGTGACTCGAGCCAGGAGCGTGCCGGCGCGGCTCCCGGTCTGCGAGGAGCAGTGCGGCGATCAGGATGGCGACTCCGGCGACGATAAAGCTGTCGGCCAGGTTGAACGCGGGCCAGTAGCGGAAGTCGAGGAAGTCGGTGACATGGCCTAGACGGACGCGGTCGATCAGGTTCGACACGCTGCCGCCGAGGAGGAAGCCAAGGGCGACGGGCAGGATCGGGTGCCGCCCGCCGGACCGCGCGAAGAAGACGAGCATCCAGGCGACCGCGATGCCGGTGAGCACGATCACGATTGGCGTCGCCGTCGCGAAGAGGCCGAACGCGATGCCGGAGTTCTGCACGTGGTGGATCGAGAGCGGGCCGACGACGTCGACCTCCTCTCCGAGCGCGAGCTCGTTCGAGACGATCCACTTCGTCAGCTGGTCGGCGGCGATCGCAGCGAGCGCGACCAGGCCGAGCTCGACCCACTGGCGCGTCTGCGCAGCGAGCGAGCGCCGGGCGCCGAGCACCGGGACGACGCCGTTCGTCGACGACCCCACCCGGACCTCGGCCGACCTGGCCTCGCCTAGCCCCGTTCCTCTTTGCGTTTGCAATCGATACAGAGCGTCGCCCACGGCATCGCCTCGAGGCGCTCCTCGGGGATGGGGGCGCCGCAGTTGACGCATTTTCCGTAGGTGCCGTCCTCGATCCGCTGCAAGGCGGCGTCGATCGCCACAAGCAGCCGCTCGTCGTGCTCTTCGAGCGTGTTGCCGATCTCGCGCTCGACGGTTTCCGTGGCCGTGTCCGCCAGGTGCTGGTCAGCGCTCCCGGAGACGAGCTCTCCGGTCTCGTCCTCCAGCGAGCGGGAGTTCTCCTTGTGGAGGTGCTCCAGCGCGGCTGCAACGGCCTCCCGCTTCTCCACGAGCAGCTCGCGGAAGTGGTCGACGTCGACCGTGGTCATCCGGAGAGTCTCCGCTCCGCCTCGGACGGTGCGATCCCGCTCACCTCGACGACCTTGTCGCGCGAACCGCGGCCGGCGACGAGCCGTACGTCGTCGCGCGGGATTCGCAGCGTCTCGGCGAGCAGCGCGACGGCCGCGTCGTTCGCACGGCCACGCTCGGGAGGGGCGGCGACCCGGAGCTTCCAGGCATCGCCGTGCCGACCCACGACTCCCGGGCTCTTCGAGCCCGGGACGACGCGCAGCCGTAGCCGTGTCGCACCCCCTGCCACGAGGAGATTCTAGGCTGCGGCGGCTTCGTCCGGAATTTCGTCGTCGCCCTCGGCCTCGTCGACCGTGGCCAGGGCGGTGCGGAGCAGCTCGCGCAGCCGGCGGACGTCCTTCAGCAGCCGCTCGCGCTCGGCTGCGGCCGCAAAGGTGATGCGGCGCGCCTCTGCGTGCGCCTCGGTGACGACGAGCTCCGCGCTACGGCGCGCCTGTTCCCGCTGCTCCTCGGCCGCGGCCTCCGCGGACACCAGGGTCTTGCGGAGCAGCGACTCGAGCTCCCGGTGGCGCTGGAGCTCCTCCTCGAGGTGCTCGATGCGGTCGGAGAGCTCGGCGCGGTCGCGCCAGACGTCCTCGTAGCTGTCCGCGATCTCGTCGAGCAGCTGCTCGACCGCGCCCCTGCGGTAGCCCCGGATCCCGCGCGGGATCGGGATGTGCCGGATCTCGGTCGGCGCGAGTCCCATTAGTGCTCCTCCAGGTGATGCTGCCCCGCTTCTGGGTCGCGAGCACCAAGCCAGAGGCCGCACTCCGACGAGCCAAGGCTAGAAAGCCTTGGTGAGGAGGAGGGCGGGCTCTGGCGCAGCGTGATCGCGGGCCAGAAGCAGGCGTGTATCGCCTGGTGGGGCACTATCCCAGCTGTCCAAGGAGGCGGATCACGAGGCCGCTGACGATCCAGAGCACGAAGATCGCCACGATCGGCGAGATGTCCAGCGGGCCGAGCGGCGGGATGAAGCGTCGGAAGATCCGCAGGTACGGCTCGACGACGTCGTACAGGAAGCGCTGGATCCGCTGCATCCAGATGGAGTACGGCATCCGGATCCACGACATCAGGATGTACCCGAAGATCAACAGGAAGTAGACGAGCGTGAAGACCTGCACGAAGCTCTGGGCCGAATCGACCCAATCGGCGAGCAGGATCGAGGCTACGCCGAGCGCATCCATGCAGGGAGCTTCGCCGGTTGCAGCGCTTTACCTGCGGCTACGCCTGGTTGAAGAAGCCGCCGCGCTCGAGGAGTTGGGCGCGTTGCTCCGCGCTCACCTCGACGTTCGCCGGCGTCAGCAGGAACACCTTGTCGGCGATCCGCTGCATCCCCCCGTCGAGCGCGTACGTCAGGCCGCTGGCGAAGTCGATCAACCGCTTGGAGAGCTCCGAGTCCACGCCTTGCAGGTTGAGAATCACGGGCGTGTAGTCCTTGAAGCGGTCGGCGATCGTCTTCGCGTCCTGAAACGTGTGCGGGACGACGAGGTGCACCTTGACCGACGGGTTCGGAGGTGGCGCCACCGGCGCGAGCTCGGGCCGCCTGCGCGGCCGCATCGAGGCGGTTCGGCCGGGCTCGGGCTCCGGATCGGTCCAGTCGTCGAACTCCTTGCTGTTGTTGCGCCTGCGCGGCGCCAGGCGGCGGACATTGGGTCGCTCCGAGTACGTCCGCTCGAGCTCCTCGTTGGTGACGTACCCGTCCTCGTCCCAGTCGTCGTCGTCCTCCTCGGCGATGCCGAAGTAGACGAGGGTTCGGTTCCAGACGTCGGTAAAGGCCATCGAGCAGGGGATATTAGCCCTGGAAGCGGCTATTCCTCGCGCCAGAGCGCCGAGCCGACGCGAACATAGGTCGCGCCCTCCTCGGCGGCGACGCGGTAGTCCTGGGTCGTCCCCATCGAGAGCTCGGCGAGTCCGTGGCGCTCGGCAAGCTCGCGGAGGCGGCGGAAGTAGGGCCGCGACGCCTCGGGATCCTCGGCGAACGGCGGCATCGTCGCCAGGCCGCGGATCTCGACCGGGCTGCGCTCGAGGAAGGCATCCAGCTCTTCGGGAGCAACTCCCGACTTGGACTCCTCGCCCGCCAGGTTCACCTGGACGAGCGCAGGGATCTCGAGCCGTTTCGCGGCCGAGTCGGAGTCGAGCGAGTGCACGAGCTCGCACAGCCCGCTCACGATGGGGGCCTTCCGGCTCTGGAGGTGGCCGATGAAGTGCCAGCGGAACGCGTCGCCGTAGCGGGCGTGCTTGGCCTCGAGATCCTGCGCCCTGTTCTCACCGACCACCTCCACGCCGGCCTCGGCCAGGGCAGCCATGTCCTCGACGGCAACGTACTTCGTGGCGGCGACCACGGTCACCCGCGGGCCGACCTCCTCCTGGATCGTGGCTAGGCGCTCACGGATTGCGTCAGGCGACAGCGGCGATCACTCCCTGGCGCCCGGTGATCCCGCGGTCGCGGCGATGGGAGAAGAAGAGCTCGGGATGGCAGAACGTGCAGAGGTCCGTGCGCTCTACTTCCGTGACGCCGGCCTCGTTCAGCGCGAGCTCGGCGGCGCGCCAGAGATCGAGCGTGCGCCCCTTGGCGACCTCCGGGCCGAAGCGCGCCGTGTACGGCTCGGTCACCTCGGGGCCGACCTCGTAGCAGCACGGCCCGATCCCCGGCCCGACGGCGGCCGCGAGCGGCCCCTCGCCGAGCGCGGCGACGCCGTTCTCGACGATGCCCTCAAGGAGGCCGCGCCAGCCGACGTGGAGGACGGCGAGCGCCGGTTTCGCGCCGTTTGCGCGGGCAATCGCGACCGGCAGGCAGTCGGCGGTCAGCAGCATCATCCCCTGGCCCGGCTCGTCGCTCCACCAGCCGTCGCAGGGCTCGTGGCGCACACGCGCGAGGATCCCCTCCGGCGAGGATTTCCTCACGACCGGGCCGTGCTGCTGCCATGCCATCCGGGCACGCTCGGGGTCGATCCCCGTTCGATCGGCGAGGCGGCGGCGGTTCTCGAGCACCTTCGCGGGGTCGTCCGCGGTGAAGATCCCGAGGTTCAGCGACTCGTACGGCCCCTCGCTGACGCCGCCCACGCGCGTCGAGAAGGCCACGACGTACGGGCCGGGAGCGTCCCAGTGGATCACTGCGCGATGAGTTCCCGCGCGGCCGCCAGCTCGGACTCGCGCCCGTCGAGCAGGCCGTTCAGCTTCCGACGCCGCAGCTCGGCGAGGATCTCCCCCACTTCCGGCGACTCGCCGAGCCCGAGCGCCGCGAGGTCGGAGCCGCTGACCTCCAGCTGGACGTTCCTGAGGCGCCGGAAGTAGTCGTCCAGCTCGGCCCTTTCCTCCAGGGCCATGGCGAAGAGCGGCGCGTCCGGCGCGTACGGGTCCGCAGCTGCGACGACGTCCGCCGGCTCGGCGGAGCCGGCCCGCAGGCGCTCGAGGATCCTCGGACCGACGGTGACCGCCGCCGCCACATGCTCGAGATCCCGCCGCTGCACCTTGAGGCGGCGCAGCCACGCGTAGACCTCGTCCGGTGGCATGTGCCGGGCGAGAACGGCGAACGCCAGACGCCATGCCGGGATCGCGGTCCCGTAGTGCTCGTTGAGCCCTCGCATCCGCCCGAGCAGCTCGACGGCCTCCTCGTCCGCGGCCAGGTGCGGATGGATCGCCGCGCCCGCGCCGAGCTCGGCCAGCCTGAGAATCGACGCGCCCGCGTCCCCCTCCTCGAGCAGCGCGACGAGCTCGTCCCGCAGCCGGGCCGACGAGAGGTCGCCGACGAGCCCCATCTCGATCGTCCCGCGCGCCAGGCGCTGGGTGTGGTCGTCCATCCGGAAGCCGTACCGGCTCTCGTAGCGGATCGCCCGGAAGATCCGGGTCGGGTCGTCGATGAACGAGAGGTTGTGGAGGATGCGGATCGTCTTCGCCTCCAGGTCGCGCCGCCCGCCGAACGGGTCGACCAGCCGCCCGAAGTCCTCGCCCTTCAGGGAGACGGCCATCGCGTTGATCGTGAAGTCGCGGCGGAAGAGGTCCTCACGGATCGTCGCGTGCTCGACGCTCGGGAGTGCGGCCGGCGCGTCGTAGAACTCCGTCCGCGCCGTGACGACGTCGACACGGTCTTCCTCGCCGTAGAGGACGACCGCGGTGCCGAACTTCCGGTGCGCCCGGACCCGCCCGTCGAGGGCGTCGGCGAGGCCCCGCGCGAGCGCGATCGCATCGCCCTCGACGGCCACGTCGACATCGAAGTTCGGCTCCCCGAGCAGGATGTCCCGCACCGTCCCGCCGACGAGATAGACGCCGTCGTAGGGCTCGCTGACCGCGGAGATCGCCTCGAAGGCGCCCTGGAGGTCCTCGAGCCCAGCGAGCTCGGCGGCCAGGCTCGCCTCGACCTCGACCTCGGCCGCCGGCTGCTCCCCGAGCGCGCGAAGGACGTCGCTGCGCGTGACGACGCCTACGAGCAGCTCGTTTTCCAGCACCGCGACGCGGCCGTCCGTCGACCCGGCGAGAGCGTCGTGGACCTCGCCGAGCGGGGCCCCAGCCGCGACGGACACGACCCGCGAGCTCATGATTCCCTTGACGGGCGCGTGGGAGAGGCCGTGGGCGATCGCCTTGTCCAGATCCTCCCTGCCCACGGCGCCGACGAGCCGGCCGTCCTCGACGACGAGGATCCCGCTCTGGGCATGGCGCTGGCAGACGACCATCGCGTGGGCGACGGTCTCGTCCGGGCCCACTGACCTCGCGGGCCGCGACATGACCTGCTCGGCGCGCACCGGCTCGCGGGCCGCGGCGGAGAGCCCCTCGCGAAGCTCCTGTTCGGCCTCGTCGAGCGAGCCGCGGAAGATCGCCGAGGCCGCCTCGCGGTGACCGCCGCCGCCGAGGCTCGCAGCGATTGCGGCCGCGTCGATCTCCGGCGTGCGGCTGCGGGTGACCGCGAACACGCGCTCGTCCATCTCGACGAGCAGGACGAGCGAGCGGCAGTCCGTCAGGTCGACGATCTTGTGTGCGAGGTTCGAGACGCCGTCGACATGGCGAGGCCAGGTGACGGCCGCGACGAGCACGTCCACGCCGGCCACACGCTCGGTGCGGACGGCGGCCATCAGCGCGGCGAGCAGCTCCCGCTCCGCGTCGGTGAGCGGCGTGTGGAGGAACCGCGCGAGCAGGTCCTGGCGCGCGCCGTGCCGGAGGCACCACGCGAGCGCGTCGGCGTCCCGCTGAGTCGCGGTGGGATATGTCAGCGAGCCGGTGTCCTCGTGGATTCCGAGCGCGAAGGCGGTCGCCTCGACCGGCGTCACCACGATCTCCCGCTCCGCCAGCACGCCGACGAGCGTCGTCGTCAGCGCGCCGTCCTGCGACACGACCGCATTCTCGGGCTTCACCCAGTCGGGCAGCTCGCCGGCGTGGTGGTCGAACAGGACCTTCTCCACGTCCGGGTCGCGCGCGACGGGCTCCAGGTCGCCCAGCCTGGACGCCGAGGTGGTCTCGACGACGATCAGCCGCCGGATCGCCTCCGGCTCCAGCCGGGAGGACTCGACGGCGTCGAGCTCGTCCGCATGGAGGCGGTAGAACTCGCGAACGTTGCGGTTCAGCGTGCCCTGGATCGCGACGACCGCGTCCGGATAGAGCCGCCGGGCGGCGAGCAGCGAGGCGAACGCGTCGAAATCCGTGTTCGCGTGGGTGGCGATGACCTCGGGTGCCTTCACACCCGAATTGTTGCCTAGGCGAGCGCTATGGCCTCGATCTCGACCTTGGCACCGGAGGGAAGCGCCGCAACCTCCACGGTGGAACGGGCCGGCGGCCGGTCGCCGATGCGGCGCGCGTAGACCTCGTTCATGGCCGCGAAGTCGCCGAAATCGTCGAGGAAAACCGTCGTCTTCACGATCCGGTCGAGCCCCGAGCCCGCCTCTTCCAGGATCGCCGCGAGGTTGTCGAACGCCTGCTCGGTCTGCTCGACGATGCCGTCGCCGACCAGCTCGGTGTGGTCCGGCTGTAGCCCCACCTGGCCCGCCACGAAGACGAGCCCGTTGGCGACGATCGCCTGCGAGTACGGCGCGCCCTGGAACGGCGCCGGCGCGCTCTCCGTGCGAACGACGGTCTTCTCTGCCATGCGCTACTCCTTTCGCGGCGCCGCCGCGCTGGCGAGCGCTCCTCCGAGAGCCTTGAAGATCGCCTCCAGCACATGCTGCGGGTCCTCGCCGTGCAGGAGCCGAACGTGCATCGTCAGCCCCGCCTCCTCGGTGAGCTCGCGCAGGAAACCGGAGACGAGATCGCGGTCGAGCCCCGCGACGTGGGCGTCCGAGAGATCCACGTTGGAGACCAGCAGCGGCCGGTCCGAGACCTCGAGGACGACGTTCGCAAGCGCCTCGTCCGCCGGGATCATGGCGTAGCCCCAGCCGGAGGCGCTCTCGGAGCGGAGCACGTCCCTCAGCGCCTCGCCGAGCGTCCTTCCGGCCGCGCTCGCGACTGCGTCCGGGCCTCCGGGCGCGACCTCGAGCTGCAGGTCGAATCCCGCGTGGCTCGCCACCAGTCCGAGCAGGTGATCGAGCACGGGAAGCCCGGTCGCGACGCTGGCCCGGCCGCTCCCGCCCAGCTCGATCCGTGCCTGAAGCGTCTCCCGCTCCGAGTCTGTCGCTCGCTCCATCGCCCGAACGAGGGTATCGCAGGCCTCCGGGAAGGCCGATTCCGACCGGGCGAGCCGCGCTCCGGCTCGAAGCGGCCTCATGTCTCCCCCACGCACACACCCTGCGGTACGCCTCGTTGCGGTAATCCTCCCGATCGCCGCGGCCGCGGCATTCGCAGTGCCGGCAGCGCTGTCTGCGCCGTCTGCTCAGGGGACGGCCGTCGTCACCTACGAACATCGCACCGCTTTGCGCCGGGCGCTCGACCGCTTTCCGGCGCGAATCGTTCGGCGTCTTCCAGACGTTCGTTCCGTGGAGGTCCGGCCCGCCGATCTCTCCGGCTTCGTCTCCGGCGCATCACGGGTCTCCGGGATCGCCTCGGTGGAGACGCCCGAGCGCCGCTTCTCGGCGTCGGAGCCGGGGTTGACGGCCATGTACTCCGCCGGCGTGCCCTACCAGTGGCAGTACGCGGCGACCCGCGTCGGCGACGTGCCGGAGCCGGTCCTCCGCGCGGCGGCCGGCGTGAAGATCGCCGTGATCGACACGGGCGCTGATGTCGGGGCCCCCGATCTCGCCGCCAAGGCTCCGGAGACCTACAACGTCTTCAACGCGAACACCGACGTCCGCGACCTCCACGGCCACGGGACGTTCGTCGCCTCGATCGCCGGCGGCTCGGTGTCGAACGGCGAGGGGATCGCAGGCTTCGGAGGCGACGCGAAGTTGCTCCTCATCCAGTCCGGCCGCTCGGACGGCTCCTTCACCGACGTCGACGAGGCCGACGCCATCGTCTACGCGGTCAACCACGGCGCCAAGGTCATCAATCTCTCGATCGGCGGGATCCAGACATCCGCGCTCGAGAAGAAGGCGCTGGACTATGCGTCCCAGCACGGCGTCCTCGTCGTGGCAGCCGCCGGCAACGAGTTCGAGGCGGGCAACCCGGTCGAGTATCCGGCGGCGCTGCTCCAGCCGGTGGGCTCGGAGGGACGCGGCGGCATCGGCCTCTCGGTCGGCGCCACGACGAAGAACGGCGGGCGCGCCTCCTTCTCCAACACCGGTTCCTGGATCTCGCTCGCGGCGCCCGGTGAGAACGTGCTCGGGGCGCTGTCCTCGTACTCGAGGTCCCGCGAGTGGCCGCGGTACGCGCTGCCCGGCTCCAGCCACGGGATCTACGGCTTTGCGAGCGGCACCTCGTTCTCGGCGCCCCAGGTCGCCGGCGCCGCGGCGCTCGTCTGGGCCGCCAACCCGGCCCTCAACCGCGACCAGGTCGCATGGATCCTGAAGCGGACCGCGTCGGGTGACGGGCGCTGGAACAGGCGTCTTGGCTACGGCGTGCTCGACGTTGGCCGTGCTGTCGCCACAGCGCAGAACGGCGGCGAGATCCTCCCGCCGGCGCGGGCAGCCTCCGCGCTCCGTGTTGTCCGGCGGAACGTCCGGCGGACGCGCATTCGTGTCCGGGCGACGCTCGCTTCCCGGCTTGCTGCGATCTCACCGGCAGGCCGGCGCGTCTCGCTGCAGGTCCGGCGGAACGGCAGCTGGTACCGCATCGCGCGGGCTCGGACGAAGGCCGGCGGGAGCGTCGTCCTGAAGACACGCCTACGCCCCGGCCGCTACGTGCTGCGCGTCGAGTACGCGGGCGCTCCCGAGCTGACGGCGGCCGCTTCTGGCCGGCTCGTGCTGCGCGTTCGGCGCTAGCTGTCGGTGCGGTCGATCTTCGCGCCGAGTGCGCGCAGGCGCTCGTCGATGCGCTCGTAGCCGCGGTCGATCTCGCCGACGTTTCCGATCGTCGAGACGCCTTCCGCGCACAGGCTCGCGATCAGCATCGCCATGCCCGCCCGGATGTCCGGGCTCGCCATCCGCTGGGCGTACAGCCTGGCCGGGCCAGTGACGACCGCCCGATGCGGATCGCAGAGGATGATCCGCGCGCCCATGCCCACCAGCTTGTCCACGAAGAACAGCCGGTTCTCGAACATCTTCTCGAAGATGAGCACCGTGCCCCGCGCCTGGGTGGCGACGGCGAGCGCGATCGACGTGAGGTCGGCCGGGAAGGCCGGCCAAGGCCCGTCCTCGATCTTCGGAATCTGATCGCCGAGGTCGTCCTCGATCACGAGCTCCTGGCCCGGCGGGACGCGCACGCTCGACTCGTGCAGCTCCACTTCCACGCCCAGCCGCCGGAAGACCGGCAGGATCGGCGCAAGATCTTCGATCTCGACGTTTTCGACCGTGACGTCGCCGCCCGTGACCGCGGCCAGCCCGATGAAGCTCGCTACCTCGATGTGCTCCGGTGCGATCCGCCACTCCCCGCCGCCGAGCTGCTGGACGCCGCGAACGCGCAGGACGTTGGAGCCGATGCCCTCGATCCTGGCGCCGAGCGAGTCGAGGAAGCGGCAGAGGTCCTGCACGTGCGGCTCGCAAGCAGCGTTTCCGATCACGGTCTCGCCGGTGGCGAGCGTGGCCGCCATGACAGCGTTCTCGGTCGCCATGACGCTCGCCTCGTCGAGGAAGATCCGGCGGCCCTGGAGGCCGGAGGTCGTCATGTCGAAGCGGCCGTTGATGTCCATCTCGACGCCCAGCTCCGCCAGCGCGTGGACGTGCGGGTCGAGCCGGCGGCGCCCGATCACGTCGCCGCCCGGTGGCGGGACGCTCGCGCGGCCGAAGCGCGCGAGGAGCGGCCCGGCAAGAAGGAACGAGGCGCGGATCTGGCTGCAGAGGTCGCCGTCGAGCTCGGTCTTCTCCGCGTTCCTCGGGTCGATCCGGATCTCGTTCGCGCCGGTCCAGTCGGTCTCCGCGCCTATGTCCGCGAGCAACGCGACCATCGTGTCGACATCGCGGATCCGCGGGACGTTCGACAACGTCACCGGCTCGCTCGCGAGCAGGGTGGCGGCGAGGATCGGCAGCGCGCCGTTCTTGTTCCCGGCTGCGGAGACGCGGCCGCCGAGGGGCGTCCCGCCCTCGATGACAAAGCTCTCCATCAGGCCACTGGAAACGAGGGTGGTCGACATAGGCGGACTATCGTACTGGCCGTTATGGAGGTCACCCGCGAGCGCGCCTGGGACACGCTCACTCGTTACACGAAGAGCGAAGCGCTCCTGCGCCACGCGCTCGCCGTGGAGGCCGCGGTTCGTGCGTATGCGCGCAAGCTGGACGGCGACGAGGAGCTCTGGGGCGCGACCGCGCTCCTCCACGACTTCGACTACGAGATCCATCCCACGCTCGACAAGCATCCGCAGGACGGCGCCGCGATCCTCCGCGAAGAGGGCTATCCCGAGGAGCTGATCGAGTCGGTGCTCTCACATGCCGAGCACCTGGCAATGCCGCGGGACACCGACCTCAAGAAGACGCTGTTCGCGTGTGACGAGCTCGCGGGGTTTGTCCACGCTTGTGGGCTCGTGCGGCCGGACGGGATCGAGACGCTCACGCCCAGGTCGGTGAAGAAGAAGCTCAAGCAACCGTCGTTCGCTGCCGGCGTCCACCGGGACGAGGTGTACGCGGGTGCTGAGCTGCTCGGCGTCGATTTCGACGATCATGTGCAGACGGTGACGGACGCGATGAAGCCGATCTCGAAGGAGCTCGGGCTGCGAACAGCGGCGGATGCGGCATGACCCCTCGGTTCGAGGCGATCGGGGTCGTCGTGTCGGAGATGGGCCCTGCGATCGCGTTCTACCGGGAGCTCGGGCTCGAGTTCCCCGACGGCGCGGAGACGGAGGGTCACGCCGAGGCGACTGCGGCGGGCGTCCGGATCATGCTCGACACGGAGGAGATGGTCCGGTCGTTCGACCCGGAGTGGCAGCCGCCCTCCCAGGGGCACCGAAGCGCCCTCGCGTTTCGCTGCGACACGCCCGCCGAGGTGGACTCGGCCTACGCGAACCTGCTCGAGCACGGCGGGACCGCGCACAAGGAGCCGTGGGACGCAGTCTGGGGCATGCGCTACGCGGAAGTGAAGGATCCGGACGGGAACGTCGTGGATCTGTTCGCTGACCTGTAGCCCCACGCGGGTTTCGACTCAGGGGCCCCCGACCGGGTGGGTCGTCCCCTCGGGACAGCCGCCGCCGGCACGCCGCACCTTGAGAATGGCGAAAACCGCGCGCGAAGCCCGATCCGTGGACACCTTGTCACCCTCTCGGCACGATCTCCATGAACCGAAGCGCCAGGCCCGAGGGACTGTCCCTCGCGCGACCTGGGGCATGAAGTACGCCGAGGTCAAAGATCCCGATGGGAACGTCGTGGACCTCGCCGACCTCGCATCCGAGCCGGCGTAAACTTTCGGACATGTCGCGGCGGCTTGCGGCCCTGCTGACTGTCGCCCTCCTCGCGCTCGGCGCGTTCGCCGCGTTCCTGCTCCTGCGCGACGGCGGCGACGATGATGCGGCGCTCGCGCGGCTGTCGGCACCGCAGCGGCCGATCGAGCTGGCGATCCCGAATCTGGGTGGCCCCGACAGCCCCGAGCCCACCGGCGAGGCGTTCCTCATCGCAGCGCGCAAAGGCATCCGTCTCGTCCGCCTTCCCCGCAAAGACGGGAGCTCGTGCTGGGGAGCGTACGAGCTGCGATCGGGTTATTGGAGTCTGACGAACCACCGTTGCGAGATGAACTTCCAGCGGTTTCCCGACCCGAAGGACCCGCTCCGCGTCCTGGGAGGTTACTTCGACCGCGGCCAGCTCCTCGAATACGAGTCCTTCTACGGACTCGCTGCCGACGGCGTCGACGGGGTCGGGGTCATCGACGCCCAGGATCGGCTGGTGCCGATGGCGCGCGTCCAGGGGAACGCGTCCTGGGCCGACCCACCCGCCGACGGGGTGAAGGGGGTCGTCGCCCTCGACGCCGACGGGGAGGTCATCTGGCGCAGCGCGCCAATCCCGCAACCAGAAGAGTGATGTCTTCCTCGCTCGTCCAGTAGCCGCAGGACGCGCGCAGGAGGCCCGTTTTCGGCAGGTCGCGGATCACGACGTCCTCCTCGTAGAGCCGCTTGACGGTCTCGGCCGTGTCGCCCGGCCACCGTAGCGCGACGAGCGTCGCATGCCCCGGCTCGGTGACGACGTCGAAGCCCTCGGCGTGGAGCGCCGTGCGGCACCGCTCCGCCATCTCGCGGGCGCGGTCGAATCGCCAGTCCGGCTGCATCGCCAGCGCCGCGTCGAGGCCCGCGATGAATGCGGCCGGAATCCAGTTCCGCTCGAATCGCGCGGCCGCGGGCCGCGGCTCGAACGACCCGTCCGGCTCGTACGAGGCCTGCGAGAAGTAGCTCGGGCTCGCCACACGCAGCGCCTCGGGATCGCGGACGTAGAGCCCGCCGGTCGGTGTGGGCCCGCAGAGCCATTTCTGCCCCGAGACCGTGTAGAAGTCGAACGTCTCGCCCTTCACCGGGATCGCGCCGACGGACTGCGCGCCGTCCACGAGGATCGGCACCCCGGTGGCCGCCCGGAGCTCGTCCACGGGGATCACGTGGCCGGTCACCCAGAGGACGTGTGAAACGGCGATCAGCCGCGACCGCGGCCCCACCTCGGCGAGAATCGCGTCGAGCGCATCGCCGGCAGGGCGGTCGCGCACCGGCGCCACTCGCACGCGCGCGCCGGAGGCGTGCAGCGGGCCGAGCATCCCGAAATGCTCCGCGTCGGTGGTGACGATCTCGTCCCCCTCCCCGAGGCCGAGGCCGTCCGCGACGATCCGGCAGCCCTCGGACGTGGACGTCGTGAGCGTAATTCGCTCCGCGTCGACCCCGATCTGGCCGGCGAGCGCAGCGCGCAGCCGGTCGCGGGCGCCCATGATCGCCTCGAACGACGCGATCCCGCCGCGCGGGCCGAGCTCCGCCTGGCCGGCGTCGACAATCGCGTCGTAGGTGCTCCTCGCCATCGGGCCGACGGAGCCGGCGTTGAGGTAGGCGTACCTCTCGAGGACGGGAAAGGCTGCGCGCGCCTCCTCGAAGATCACGTGACCTCCACCTCGACAGGCGCATGGTCGGAGAGCGCCAGTTGCCCGAGCCGCCGCCGTTGGGGTGTCCAGCGGTCGTACGGGCCGGTCGAGGCGCCGCGCGCGACGACATGGTCGATCCCGGGCCCGGCCTTGGTGTAGCCCCTGAGCTGGTCGATCGCGACCGACCGGGCAGTGTCGACGTTGAAGTCGCCGGCCAGGATCGCCGGCGCATCGCCCGCCAGACGGGCTGCCCAGCCCGCGGCCCGGACGATCTCGGCGTCCGGGATCCGCGGGTTCCGCGCCTTCGTCGCATGCAGGTTCGCCACGACCAGTCCGCCCTCCAGCCTGACGGCGATGCACTGCCGGCGCTCCTTGCCCCAGGCGAGCAGCTCCACGAGCGGTAGCCCGAGCCTCCGGGCCTCACGAATCCGGAAGCGCAGCGGGTTCAGCGTCAACATGTGCCGCGAGAGGATCGTGCGGTCGGGTGCGACGAGGATCGCGTTCGCCTGCCCCTCGAAGCCCGACCGCAGCAGGCCGGGATTCAGATCCGTGATCGCGCGACCGAGCTCGACCGTCGACGGAAGCGGCCCGAGCATCGGCCGCGCCGCGATCTCGCCGTACACCTGCATCCCGCTCCACTCGGCGATCGGCTCGAAAGCCCACGGCGGCACCTCCTGGAGGCAGACGACGTCCGGCGCATCACGCGTCACGAGACGGATCATCTCCTCCACGTACCGGCGGCGCCCTGGCGGCACCGTGTTTCCGTGGAAGATGTTCCAGGTCCGGACGATCACGGCGGTACTGTAAGGACGCGTTGCGGGGGCGCTTCTCAGAGGTGATCGCTCGACAGCTCGACCTCTTCGAGGAGCAGGACGCCGAGTTCCTCCGCCGCGTCGACGAGGCCGAGCGGGCGTACGACGACGCGGACCGCGAGGACGCCGAGGAGGTCTACGGGCGCTACCAGGAGCTCGTCGAGCACGGGACCGAGGCCCTCGGCGAGATGCGCGACGCGTACGCGGGAACGCTCGAGACGGAGGATGCCGAGGAGTACGTCGCCGAGTTCAACCAGACCGTGGTCGACCGGCTGCCGCGCTTCGGGCTCGAGATCGAGGACGTGTGAGGCTCGCCGCGGCGCTCATGCTGGTCGTGGCCCTCGTGGGCTGCGGTGGCGACGGCGACAAAGCCGCGCCGGTCGCGTGGTGCAACAACACGGGCCAGCTCATGTACCTCCTCGATCAGCACAGCACGACGATGGATGTCGAGGCTCTGCGGGAGTGGGAGGAGACAGCGCCCGAGAACGTGCGCTCGGCTGCGGCGCAGATGGGTGCGGCACTCCGTCGGTATCCGGTAGACGCCAACGCGTCAGACCTCGTCGCGGCCCGGAACGAGATCGAGGTGTACGCCGCGGGGAGCTGTCAGGACGACTGGGAGGGCCCGAACCCGTACTCCGGCTAGCGATGCCCGAAGTGGTGAGCCGGCGGTAGCGATCCGCCGAGCCGATCGACATCGGCGAGCCGCCGGGCGAGCGGCGCGAGGGTCTCGATCTCCCGCACCAGGACGTTCTGGTTGCGCCCCTGCCGCTCGAACCGCCCGCGCGCCAGGACGAGCTTCTCCGCCCGGACCACCGCCCTGAACCGCTCGTAGACCTGCGGCGGGACGATCAGGTTCATCTGGCCGAGCTCGTCCTCCAGGAGCATGAACACGACACCGTTCGCCGTGGACGGGCGCTGACGGGCCACGACCATCCCGGCCACAGCCACCTGGGCCCGGTCGAGTGTCAGAGACAGGTCGTGGCTCGAAAGGACAGTCTCGGGGAGCTCCGGCCGCAGGAGCTCCATCGGGTGGACGCCCACCGAGACGCTCGTCGTCCGGTAGTCCGACAGCATCCGCTCCCAGTCGGTCGGCTCCGGCAGCTCCGGCGTCTCCACGGTCGGATCTAGCGGCAGCGCCAGCTGCCGGGCCTCCCCGCCCGACCCCGGCACCGAGGACGACCGAGGCGCGAGCCCCGCCTCCCAGATCAGCGGTCGCGATCCCTCGCCGAAGCAGGCGCACGCACCGGACTCGATCAGCGCCTGGAGCCCTTCCCGCCGCAGCGGAGCCCGCTGGGCCAGGTCCCGAACAGACAGGAAGAGCCCGCCCCGGCCCCGCTCCTCCACCAGCGCCTTCGCATCCTCCTCCCCCACCGACGTCACGTACTCGACCCCCATCCGCACGACGCCGTCCTCCACCACACACTTGGCCTCGCTGAGGTTCACGTCCGGCGGGAGCACCTCCACCCCACGCCGCTGGGCATCCCGCACGAGGGTCGCCGGCGGGTAGAAGCCCATCGGCTGCGCGTTCAGGAGCGCCGCCAGGAACTCGGCCGGGTGGTGGCACCGGAGCCACTGCGACTGGTACGCGAGCAGCCCGAACGCGGCCGCGTGCGACTTCGGGAACCCGAACCCCGAGAAGGCCACGAGCTTGTCGTAGATCGAGTCCGCCAGCTCCTCGTCCACACCCCGCCCCACCGCGCCCTCGACGAACCGCCGCCGGTACGCCTCGAGCGCGGCCTCGCTCCGCCTCCGGCTCATCGCCCGCCGCAAGCCCTCCGCCTCCCCCACGCTGAATCCGGCCAGCGCCATCGCCACCTCCAGCACCTGGTCCTGGAAGACGACGACGCCGAGCGTGTCCCGCAGCGGCTCCTGGAGCAGCGGATGGTCGGCCGGCGGCTCGTATGACGGGTCTTCGCGCAGCCGCTGCCGTCGCTCGATGTACGGGTGGACGGCCTTGCCCTGGATCGGCCCCGGCCGCACCAGGGCGACTTGCACCATGATGTCCTCGAGCGTCTCGGGCCGGGTGCGCAGGATCGTCTGCATCTGCGCGCGGCTCTCGATCTGGAACGCGCCGACCGTGTCCGCATCCCGGATCTGCGCGAATGTCTCCGGGTCGTCCAGAGGGATCCGCGAGAGGTCGATCGGGTTCCTAGGGCGCGTAGCGCGGGCGATCGCGTCGACGCACTCCTCGACCGCCGAGAGCATCCCCAACCCGAGCAGGTCGATCTTCAGGAAGCCCGCGTCGTCGCAGGAGTCCTTGTCCCACTGGACGAGCTGCCGGCCTGCCATCGCCGCCGGCTGAACGGGCACGAGCTCGACCAGCGGGCGGGTCGAGATCACCATCCCGCCGGGGTGCTGGGAGATGTGCCGCGGGAGCCCCGCGATCTCGTGCGTCAGCTCGGCGAAGGCGCGCCAGCGCGGCGAGTGGGCGCGATCCTCGAAGCCCGGGACGAGGGGAAGCTCCTCCGCGACCCGCTTCGCGTTCCAGCCGTCGGAGACCCGCGCAAGCCGCTCGAGCTCGCCGTGCGGGAGGCCGAGCGCCTTCCCGATGTCGCGGATAGCCCCCCGCGACCGGTACGTCGAGAAGCTCGCGACGAGCGCGGCGTGCTCGCGCCCGTATTTCTCGGTGACGGCGACGATCAGCTTCTCGCGGATGTCGCGCGGAAAGTCGAGGTCGATGTCCGGGACGCCGGTCAGCTCGCGGTTGATGAACCGCCCGAGCGAGAGGCCGGCCTCAACCGGGTCGACGTGCGAGAGCCCGGTCAGGTAGCAGACGATCGACCCGACGGACGAGCCGCGCCCCCGGCCCGGCGGCAGCGAGTTCCGCGGCGACTCCCGGCCTCGCACCTCGACCGCGACCTCCCGCGCGAGCTCGAGCACCTCGTAGTGCAGGAGGAAGAACCCGGCGAGCCCGATCTCGTCGATCAGCGCCAGCTCCTCGTCGAGCCGGGCCCGGGCACTTAGTAACAGACTGTTACTTGCCTCCGAATAGCGGTGCGAAAAGGCTTGGTTACAGACTTCTGCAAGGCGCTTGATGGCTGGTACGGCCCCGTCTGAGAAGTCCGGGTAGCGGTAGCCGAGCTCCTGCGTCAGGTCGAACTCGCAGCGCTCGGCCACCAGCGCCGTCCGCTCGACGGCGTCCCGGTCGAGCGGAAAGCGGCCCGCCACCTCGCTCGGCGGGCGAAGCACCGCCTCGTGGTTCCCGCGCCGCTCGGGCTCCGAGCCCTCGAGCGAGGTGCGGTGACGGATCGCCACCAGTGCGTCCTGCAGCGGCGCCCGCGAGGCCGCATGCGCGTGGACGTCGCCCGTCACGACCGTCTCGACCCGCAGCGCCTCCGCGAGGTCGCGCAGCTGCGCGTTCCGCCGCACGTCGCCCCGCTCGAAAGGCCGCTGGAGCTCGACGAAGAAGCGCCCGCGCCCGAACGCCTGCGCCAGCCGGGCCGCGGCGTTCGGGTTCCGCACCCCGAGGCCCAACCGCGAGCAGCCCGACAGGCACACCAGACCGTCGTTCAGCTCCTCCAGCAGCGCCTGGTCGAGCGCCGGATCCAATGCGGGCTCGCCCTCCTTCGGACGTGTCCCGGCATGTGCGGCGGTCAGCAGCCGGCAGAGGTTCGCGTAGCCGCGCGCGCTCTCCACCAGCAACGTGACGTGTGAACCGTCTCCCAACGTCACCTCCGCCCCGGTGATCGGCCGGACGCCGAACGCCTTCGCGGCATGCGCGAACTCGAGCGAGCCGTAGACGCCGTCGTGGTCGGTGAGCGCCAACGCCTCGTAGCCGAGCTCGGCCGCGCGAACCGCCAGCTCCTCGGGCAGCGAGGCGCCGTCGAGGAACGAGTAGGCGGAATGGGCGTGAAGCTCGGTATATGCCATCAGGCGAACATATGTTCGCCCTCTATGGCCCGCGTGTCAACCGGCGTCGACGGTTAGTTTTGGTCCCGTGAGTGCCATCGTTCACGGGCCCGGCGAGGGCGAACGGCTCGGAACGCACATCCTCGTCAAGCTCGACCGGCCGGAGCTCTGCGTGACCGAGGCGACGGTGGGGCCCGACTTCGCCGGCGCGGGGCCGCACTACCACGAGCGGCACGTGGACATGTTCTACGTCCTCGAAGGCGAGCTCGAGCTCACGGCCGGAACCGAGCGGCTCCGAGCCGGACCCGGACCTCGGTGGCCGTTCCTCCCGGAATCGTCCATTCGTTCACGAGCTCGGGGCCGGGGACGACGCGGTACCTCAACCTGCACGCACCCGACTCCGGCTTCGTCGAGTACCTTCGCCGACGCATCGCGGGCGACAAGACTGCCGGATTCGACAGCATCGACGTCGACGCGCCGCAGGGACCGGCGGAGGCGGACATCGTGGAGGACGGCGGCGGCGAGCGGCTCGAGGCTTCGGTTCGAACGGTCACGGTGCGGTCTGCGCAGCCGCAGGTCTGCTTCCTCGAGTTTGAGGGGCGCGAAGGGTTCGGCCCGATCCCGCCGCACCAGCATGAGGCGCAGATCGATTCGTTCTATGTGCTGGAGGGCGAGCTCGGCCTCTGGGCGAACGGCGGTGAGGCGCGGTTCGGGCCCGGCACGTTTGTCGCGGCGCCTCCGGGCGAGGAGCACGGGATCCTGCGCATCGAGTCACCGGTGCGGTTTCTGAACTTCCACGCGCCCGACGACGGGTTCGCGGCGTTCATCCGCGGCGAGTAGACGGGGCTAGGCGTCGCCGACGATCTCGCCCATATAGGGCGGGAGCTCGAGCGCCCGCTCGAACGCAGCCCGGTCGTGGACCGGCCGGCCGTGGGAGACGATCACGTGCTCGAACGGGAGGTCGAGCAGCTCCCTGAGGGCGGGCAGCACGCGCTTCTCGTGCCACGGCGTTCCCCAGACGACCAGCTGGCCGTCCCGTTCGGTAAGGGCATCCGCGAAGACGATGGCGAGTTGCTCGGGGAGCCACATGGGCGTCTCGTTGCGTCCGCGCCCGTCGTAGAGCGCGATCAGCCCGCCGGGCAGCTCGCTGCCTTCGCCGATCCAGTCGAGCTCCGTCTTGGGGGCGTCGCCGCCGTAGAACACGTCGGGCCCATAGGCGCGGGCGCCGTAGCGCGCGACGAAGAGATCCACGTCCCGCACGTGGTCCGGCTTGAGGACGACGACAGCGGTCGGCGGGATCTCGTCGAGCCGCTCCCAGACGTCGCCGGCGTCCTCGGGCGGCGCGAGCGGGTCGAGGAGGAGGACCTCGCCGCCGGACTCGGCGCAGGTCGAGGTGACCCCGGGCTCCCAGTGGACGCGCGGCGACCAGTCAGGGTGATCCATCCGCCAGATCCAGAGACCCGGCGCGATATCGATGATCTCGACGCTCACTCAGCGGCGATCTAATCACTACGCGCCGCGTTGGCTGAACCAACGGCCGTGCTCGTCGTCGTGGAAGACCACGACGTTCTGGCCGCTCTCGAGCACGACGTCGAAGTAGCGTCGGTTGATCGGCTGCTCCGTCCACCAGCGGTCGAGCACGCGCCACTCTTCCCGGATCATTTCTACAGCGAGGCGGTTGACGAGACGCGGCGCCCCGTCTGCTCTTGGCTCGACGAGGGCGGGGCGAGGCTCGTTGAGAGTCTTCAGCATGGTGTCCTTCGTCGCCAGAGTGCGATGGGTGGTGCTAGGCAAGGACGCAGGGAGCGTTCGTATCCACAGATACGGACGCGACTGAGGACGCCGCATAGCGCCGCCCAGCGCGGTCTGGCGGCACAAGCGGCACCCTGCTGGAGGCTCTCTTAACCGTCCTGCGGTACGAAGAGCGCTCGCGCTTCCGGTATGCGAGACCACGGGGCCACTTCGACCACTGTTGCCACCGAGCCACCTCCGGTCGAGGCCTTGACCTGCCGGAGGCCTTCGCGGAGACGGTTCTGGAGCTCGGCGCCCTCGGCCTTGACGAGCTCGAGCTGGCGGCCGGTCTCCTCGGTCAGCTCGACGAGCTCGAGGCGGAGCGCTCGGACCGGCGCCGGCACCTCGGCGATCTTCGGGCCGAGCGCGATCCGGATCCGGTCGTGATCCCCGGCGGGATCGCGGAAGGTCAGCGTCCGGCGCCAGGAGGCTCCGCCGACGAGTCGTGCCGAAAGTGCGACTTTTCGGACGAAGCGGTCGGCGCGCTCGGGCCGGTTGATCGCCTTTTCCGCCAGGCTGGCGAGGGCGCGGCGGAGCGTGAGCTCGTTTCCGACCGCCTCGGGGAACTCGAGCACCTCGACCACCTCGGCGGGCGGGCGGCGGCCGCGGATGCGACCGCGCTTCCCTCCTCTCGCCTGGCCCCAGGCGCTCCGGCCGTCCGGTCCCAGTCGTTCGGCAACAGCAGCGCCCGGGAGCCCGGCAAGCTGTCCCACCTTCTTCACGCCCAGCGCCTCCAGCTCCTCGCGGCGTCGCTCGTCTAGCCCGAGCAGGCGGAGTGGAAGCGGGGCGAGGAAGTCCTGCGTGTGCTCGTCGGAGACGACGAGAACCTGGCCTGGGCGCGCGACGTTGGCTGCCGCAAGGGCGGCGAACCGGCGGGTGGCCGCACCAACGCGCGCGTCCCAGTGTGAGCCGACCGCGGCGAGAGCGCGCTTCAGCGCCTGCTCGAGGCCGCCGTAGAGGCGTTCCACCCCGCGCGTGTCGAAATACGCAGTGCCGAGCTGTGCGGACTCGACCGCGAAACCGTTGTCCTCGAGCCGGCGGACGATCTCCTCCCAGTCCTTTCTCCGCGCCCGCGGGGTCGGGCTCGACGAGCACGAGCCGCGGGCAGGTAGCGAGCGCCTCCCCCATGCGCATCCCTGGCCGGACGCCGGCCTGATGAGCCGTGGCGGTGACAGGCCCGACGAGCGGCTCGGCGCCCTCGGGAGGCGCGAGCGCGGCGGGCTGGAGCGCGAGGCTAGGCCGCGAGCGAAGCGCGGCGCGAAGCTCGAATCCAGGGATGGCGAGGCAGGCGATCATTACCGAACACATGTTCTAGCACGAACGTGTGTTCGGTGTCAAATTGGCTTCTTTAGACTCTTTTCAAGGTGCGACCTCAAACGATTGCAGCACTTGTTTACGCCGCCCTAGCGATCGTCTTTGCCTTCACGTACACGTTCGAGCTCTTCGACGAGGACGAGTCGTGGCTGGTCGAGACTTACGTCGCGGGCGCCATCCTCATACATCCGATCGCCGGGGCTCTCGTTCCCCGCTGGTGGATGCTCTTGCTCCCCTTCGTCGCGCTGGTCGTCGTGCTGCCCTTCTCCGAGCCGGACCCCGAGTTCTTCGGGATAACCGACGCCGGCTTCATGTTCCTCGGCGGCTTCTTCGCCATGATCCTCGTCGCATTCGGGATCGCGTGCCGACTCACCTTCGACATGCTGCGCGAGCCGCGCTAGCGGACGATCTCGGCGGCTCCGTCCACCATTCGCGCGAAGCGCGGGACGACGTCGATCGTGTTCTCCTGGGCGCAGAACTCGATGTCGGCCTCGAGGCCCGGCGGGCCGTAGGTTCGCGCCATGATCGCGTCCCACGCCGTCGGGAAGGACCGCGCCAGGATCGCCGACGCCTTCGCCGCGTCCGTGACCTCTGCGTCGAGGAGATCGACGATCCGGCCGGCGCAGTACGCGTCGTCTAGAGCGAACCTGCCCTGGAAGCCGGCGCACACCAGGACGCAGTCGTCCTGCACCGCGCGTGCCACAGCCGACAGGTTCAGGAGCGAGCCCAGGAAGACGGTCTCGCACGCCGCAGCCGCCGCCAGTACCGCCCGCGTCCCGTTCGTGGTCGAGTAGATCAGCGTCGAACTCCGCGGCTCGAGCACCTCCCGCGGCGAGGCGCCGATGTCGAACCCCTCGATCGGCACGGCGCTCCGCTCGCCGCCCAGCAGCCCCTCCCCGAGCTTCTCGCGCAGCGCCCGCGCGTCCTCGATCTCCCGGCAGCAATACACCCGCTCGTAGCCGCTCGCGAGGGCCTGCGCGATCGTCGAAGTCGCCCGCATGACGTCGACCACGACGGCCACCGGCGCCTCCAGCACCTCGTCCGGCGTGAACGCGACATGGACTCTCACGGCCGCACTACGCTACAGCCGCCCCTTGGCTGCGCCCGCCGAAACGATGTACTGCTACCGCCATCCCGACCGGGAGACGCTCGTCTCCTGCTCCGAGTGCGGCCGGCCGATCTGCGAGGACTGCATGACTTTCGCGCCGGTCGGCATCCGCTGTCCCGACCACTCGGGCGTGGCACAGGGCACGCAGCGGGTCACGCAGGGGGTGCGCCGCGCGAGCTTCGAGGGCACCGGCGCCATCGTGACGAAGACGCTCGTCGCGATCAACGTCGGCGTCTACCTGCTCGGCCTCGCCCTCGGGGGCCAGATCAACGGCACCGGCAGCGAGATCTACCGGGAGGGCGTCCTCTACGGCCCGGTGGTCGCGAACGGGGACTACTGGCGGCTCTTCACGGCGATGTTCCTGCACTACGGGCCGATCCACCTCGGGCTGAACATGCTCGCGCTCTGGTGGTTCGGCGCCGCCGTGGAGCAGGTGCTCGGGCGCGGCCGCTATCTGCTCCTCTACATCGTCTCGGGGTTGGCCGGATCGGCCGGGGCGCTGCTCTTCTCCCCGGAAGCCCTGACCGTGGGCGCGTCGGGCGCGATCTTTGGGATCCTCGGCGCCGCTTTCGTGCTCGAGCGTCAGCGGATGTACGTCCTCGGCGGCGGGGCCTTGTCGATCATCGTCCTCAATCTTGCGTTCACGTTCTTCATCCCTGGGATCTCGATCGGAGGCCACATCGGCGGGCTGATCGGCGGCGCGATCGGCGTGCTGTCGCTGTCGCGCTTCGGCCGCGGTCACGCCGTCTACGGCAGGCCGGGCGTCCTCGGCGTCGGGGGCCTCGTCGCGATCGGGGTCGTGAGCGTGTTGGTCTCCTACTGGAGCGTGCAGGAGTACGTGATCTAGCGCGGCGGAGTCGATCGACGCCTCATCGATCGACTCCGCACGCGTGTGTGCCTTGTGCCTCGGTCACTAGCTGTCCAGTGACGGACGGCTGGCGCGGTAGGCGCTGGGGCGCAGCGCCAGCTTGCTCAGCGCGATCCGCATGATCCGGCGTCTCCGCCGGCGGGTCATCGGGCGTCGCGCGTCGCGCGTCAACTGGTCGATCCGCTCACTGCACAGTAGGCGGCGAGTTTCCAGGTCGTAGCTCGACACGTCTCTTCCTCCTTTCCACGATCTCGTCGGTGTTGGGATGCGGCATCCAGCTGATGCCTGTCGTGGGAACCACCAGGGGTTCTCCTTTCTGGTCTGTGCGGCGGGCGGGAGCGCTTCGACTCCACGGATCGGGCGCCCGAGCGCGGAGTAGGCGTGTGAAGGTGCTCCGGCCCGCCGCGGGAACGGCCTTACCGTCCGCGACTGATCGCCTGGCTTACCAGGCGGTGACGGCCGCGGAAAGGCGAGGCCCGTTATGGAGCGTGAAGTGCGTCAACGCCTCAGCCTCCTTTCCGTCGGCTGCCGGGCCTCGGATCGGCCCGACAAGGAAGTCATCCATCCTGCGGCTCATCGCGCCGCATGTCAAGCTCGCGACATGTGGGACTGGGAGCGCTTGGCGGCGGGGACAGGCATCGCGTTCGTTGTCTCGTCCGCCCTCGCCTTCCTGATCGTCCCGGACCCGCCGACAGCGGACGAGGGCAGCGAGTTCATCCTCAACTTCGTCGCGGTCAACGACTCCGACCTGCTGTGGCAGGCGTTCTTCTTCGGGCTCGGCGGCATCTTTCTCCTCTGGTTCGGCGGGACACTCGCCGCGGCTCTGCGCCGGCTGGGCCGCAATCCGGACGACCGTTTGCCGGCCGTCATTACCGCCTCGGCGGGAGCGGCGGTCGCGATGTTCCTGGTCGGGGTGATCTGCGTCGGGGGACTCGCCTCGGGGATCGAGCAGATGGACCAGGGCGTCGCCTACGGCCTCTACCAGGTCGGGAGCTTCGCGTTCGTGATGACGGACTTCCCCGCCGCGGCGTTTGTCTGGGCCGCCTCGCTCGGGATCGCGCGGTCCGAGCTGCTGCCGAAGTCGGTCGGCTACGTCGGTGGAATCGTCGGGCTGCTGCTCGTCGTGAACGCCGGAGGCCGGCTGCTCGGTGACCGCGCCGACTTCGGGCCGGGCGGTACGGCGAACACGATCGTCTTCGCGATCTTCCTCTTCTGGGTCTTCGTGACGAGCCTGTTCTTGATGCAGCGCGTCTCGCCCGCTCGCCGAACGCCCGAGAGCTAGCCGCCTACGGCGACGGCCTCGACGCCCGCCTCGGCCAGTGCCGCCTGCGCCGCTGCGAGCCGCGCGAGCGGGACGCGGTACGGCGAGCAAGAGACGTAGTCCAGCCCGAGCGTGTGGCAGAAGGCGACCGACGACGGCTCGCCGCCGTGCTCGCCGCAGATCCCGAGCTTGATGTCCGGCTTCGTCGAGCGGCCGCGCTCGACCGCGATCACCATCAGGTCCCCCACCCCGCTCTGGTCGAGCGTCTCGAACGGGTTCCGCTCGAGCACCCCGTCCTGGAGGTAGTGCGTCAGGAACTTGCCCTCGGCGTCGTCGCGCGAGAACCCGAGCGCGGTCTGCGTCAGGTCGTTCGTCCCGAAGGAGAAGAAGTCGGCGTGCTCGGCGATCTCGTCCGCGCGGATGCAGGCCCGCGGAAGCTCGATCATCGTCCCGCAGAGATACTCGACGTCGCCCTCCTCGGCTGCGGTCTCGATCGTGAGCTCGCGGAGCCTGCGCAGCTCCTCCTCGAACCCGACGAGCGGGTGCATGATCTCGACGAGCGGCGGGTCGCCGGTGCGGTCGCGAACGGCGATCGCGGCGCGGATGATCGCGCGCACCTGCATCTCGTAGATCTCCGGGTACATAAGACCCAGGCGGCAGCCGCGGGTGCCGAGCATCGGGTTCGACTCGTGGAGGGCACGGATCCGGGCGCGCATGCGCGCGTCGGTCGCCTCCTCCGGCGGGGGCAGGAACTCGTGCAGCGGCGGGTCGAGGAGCCGAATGGTCACCGGCAGCCCGGCCATGGCCTCGAAGATCCCCTCGAAGTCGCTCTGCTGGTGCGGCAGGAGCCGGTCGAGCGCGTTACGCCGCTCGTCCTCGCTCGACGCCATGATCATCTCGCGGACGACGGGCAGGCGGTCGTCGGCCATGAACATGTGCTCGGTGCGGCAGAGGCCGATGCCCTCGGCCCCGAACTCGCGCGCCTTCGCGGCGTCCTCCGGCGTGTCCGCGTTCGTGCGCACCTTGAGGCGGCGCAGCTCGTCGGCCCAGCCGAGGACGGTCTCGAAGTCCTCGTTGATGTCGGGCGGGATCAGCTTCACCTCGCCGGCGATGACCTCGCCGGTGCCGCCGTCGATCGTCAGCGTCTCGCCCTCCTTCAGGGTCGTGCCGTTCAGGGACATGGTCTTCGCGTCCTTGTCCAGCGAGAGCGCCTCGCAGCCTGCCACGCACGGCTTGCCCATGCCGCGGGCGACCACGGCCGCATGGGAGGTCATCCCGCCGTGGGCTGTGAGGATCCCCTGCGCCGCGATCATCCCGTGGATGTCGTCGGGCGTGGTCTCCCAGCGGACGAGGATGACGGCCTCGCCCTCCTTGCCGCGGAGCTCGGCCGTGTCGGCGTCGAAGACGACGCCGCCGGAGGCGGCCCCAGGCGACGCGTTGAGCCCTTTCGCGGCGACCTCGTAGGATGCGTCCGGGTCGATCCGCGGGTGGAGCAGCTGGTCGAGCTGGCCCGGGTCGATCCGCGCCACGGCCTCCTCGCGCGAGATCAGCCCCTCGTCGACCATGTCCACGGCTGCCTTCAGCGCGGCCGCAGCCGTCCGCTTGGCGCTGCGGGTCTGGAGGAGAAAGAGCTTGCCGTCCTCGACCGTGAACTCGATGTCCTGCATGTCGCGGTAGTGCGACTCGAGCCGCTGGACGGTCTCGACGAACTCCGCGAAGGCGTCCGGCAGCCGGTCCTTCATGGCCGCGAGCCGCTCGGGCGTGCGGATCCCGGCGACGACGTCCTCACCCTGCGCGTCGGCCAGGAACTCGCCGAAGAGGCCCGACTCGCCGGTCGACGGGTCGCGCGTGAAGGCGACGCCGGTGCCGGACTGCTCGCCCTTGTTGCCGAACACCATCTGAACGACGTTGACGGCGGTGCCCAGGTCGTGGGGGATGTCGTTGTGGCGGCGGTAGCGCTGTGCGCGCGGCGTGTTCCACGAGTCGAAGACGGCGCGGACGGCGCGGCCGAGCTGCTCCTTCGCGTCCTGCGGGAAGGGTCTGCCGGTCTGCTCCTGGTAGATGCGCTTGAAAGTCACGATCAGGCCCGGGAGGTCGTCCTCCTGGTGGGCGAGGGCGTCGGAGAAGAAATGTGCGTCGATGCCATCGACGGTCTCTCCGTACATCTGGATCAGTCGGCGGTAGGAGTCGAGCACGAACCGCTCGCCGCCTGCGGCGGCCTCGTCGTTTAGCCCGACGTTGAGGATCGTGTCCATCATCCCGGGCATCGAGATCGCCGCGCCCGAGCGGACGGAGACCAGCAGCGGGTCATCGGGGTCGCCGAAGCGCTTGCCGGCCGTCTCCTCGAGCCGGGCGAGGTGCTCGTCGACCTCCTCCGCGAGGCCCTCGGGGAAGTCGCCTTTCTCCATGTAGGCGCGGCAGGCGTTAGTCGTGATCGTGAAGCCGGCCGGGACCGGGACGCCGAGCTGGGTCATCTCCGCGAGGCCGATGCCCTTGCCGCCGAGCAGCTCGCGGCCGCCGTCGGTCGGCTCGTCGAAGTCGTAGACGTAGCGGGTCTCAGCCATCGGGGAGCGGATTTTCCCACAGAGGCGATACTCCGAACCGCATGGCTGACCAGACCATCGTCCCGATCGGAGGCGGCAAGTTCTGTGACGGGCTGGCCGAGTTCCTCACTGGCCTGACCGATAAGGAGCGGCCGCGCGTGCTCTACATCGGTACGGCGTCGGCCGAGGATCCCGAGCAGGCGCTCCGCACGTACGACCGCTTCGGGTCTTTCGGCGACGTCACGCGTCTCGAATTCTTCCCCTGGCCGCCCGAGGATCTGCGGTCGACGGTGCTCGACCAGGATCTGATCTTCGTGGGCGGCGGCAACACGGCGAACATGCTCGCGATCTGGCGCGTGCACGGTGTGGACTCGCTCCTCACAGAGGCGCGAGACGCCGGCATCGTGCTTTCCGGTTCGAGCGCCGGCGGGATCTGCTGGTTCGAGTCGGGCGTGACGGATTCGTTCGGGCCGCAACTCGAGCAGATGGACTGCCTCGGCTTCCTGTCGGGGAGCTTCTGCCCGCACTGGGACGACGAGGAGCAGCGGCGACCGCGCTACCACGAGCTCCTGAAGAACGGCGTCGCCGCCGGCTACGCGGCGGACGCCGGAGTCGGGCTGCACTTCGTGAACGGCGAGCTGCAGGGTGCGGTCGGGTGCGACGAGCGCACGGGCGCGCACCGGCTGGAGGTCGTCGACGGCGAGGTCGTCGAGACGCCAATACCGACGCGGATCTTGTGACATCGGCCGAAGACGCTCGCCGAAGACGCAAGCCTTTGTAGATTCCCCTCGAGCCGTGCACTTGTCAGGTTCTCGTACGTCAACCCTGCGGGCCATAGACCTGAAGGGAGGAAGGAATGAGCAACGACAAGAGCATCAGCCGCCGGAAGTTCATCGGCGTTGCGGCGGGTGCAACCGGGGCGGCTGCGATCGGCCCCTGGGCGCCCGGCGCCCTCGCTCACGGCAAGCACCATGGCCGCGGCGGCGACCGCCTGCTGCCGAAGGACCGCATCGCCGTGCAGCTCTTCACTCTGCGGAACAGAATCGGTGCGCTTGGGTTCGAACAGGTCTTCAGCGAGCTCGCGGAGATCGGCTACAAGTGGGTGGAGTTCGCCGGTTACGGGGCACCGGACACGAACGTGCCGAACCCGACTCCGCCGCCGGCGACGATCCCGGACCTCGAGAGACTCCGAACGTTCCTCAGGCGCTACCGGCTGAGAGGCATCGGCAGCCACATCGGCGTCACGCAGTTCCGGGACAACCTCGAGCAGGTGCTGGACGACGCCGAGACGCTGGGGCTCCGCTACATCGGCACTGCAAGCGAGCCCGACCAGCTGTTCCCTGCAGCCGAGCGCCAGACGGTCGACGCGTACCGTCGTGCGGCCGAGGCGTACAACGAGTTCGGCGCCGCCGCGAAGGCCCGCGGAATGCGCTTCTACCACCACAACCATTCCTCGGAGTTCGCCGTCGTGGACGGCACCCGGCTGTACGACGTCCTGATGGAGGAGACCGACCCGAAGCTGGTCTTCTTCCAGCTCGACATCTTCTGGGCGTACGTCGGAGCAACCGGCGCCCCGGCCGTCACTACACCGAGCGGGATGAAGAGCTGGTTCCCGAACTTCGATCCGATCGAGCTCGTGTGGGAGCAGCCGGAGCGCTTCCCGCTCTTCCATGCCAAGGACGGGGTGCGGACGGAGGTCGGAACACCCACGGCCTTCGGCTGGCAGTTCGTCGATCCGGGCGACGGCAACGTGCCGCTCTGGGCGCTCTTCAACGGCCTCGAGACCGACGAGCACTACTACATCGTCGAGCGGGACAACCACAACTTCCCGCCGCCGGCTCCACCGGCGGGCGACGCGCGAAACGCAGCCCAGCTGCTGACGGCCGAACGCGGCTTCGACTACCTCGCCGGCCTGCGCGAACGCCACGGCGACGACGACTAACCCTGACGGGCGGAGGGTAGTGGCGGCGCTACCCTCCACCCACTCCCCACGTGCCGGAGTCGGACAATGAAGCCTGTGACATCGGCCGAAGACTGGGAACGGGAGGCCGAGAACTGGATCGCGTGGGTCCGCCGCCCGGGCCATGATGCGTACTGGTACTACCGCGACGCCTTCTTCGACGAAATCGTCCCGCCGCCAGGTCGCGCGACCCTGGAGATCGGTTGCGGCGAGGGTCGCGTTGCCCGAGATCTTGCTGCGCGCGGGCACCGGGTCACTGGCATCGACGCAGCGCCGACGATGGTGCGGGCGGCGGCGGAGGCCGACCCCGGCGGCACCTACATCTGCGCCGATGCCGGTGACCTCCCGTTCGCGGACGCGGCGTTTGATGTCGTCGTCTCGTACAACTCGCTGATGGACGTCGACGACATGCCGAGAGCGGTGCGAGAGGCAGCTCGGGTGCTCGAGCCGGGCGGCCGGTTGTGCATCAGCGTTACGCATCCGTTCAAGGACGCGGGCTTCTTCGAGTCGCGCGACCCCGACGCACGCTTCGTCGTCGAGGGCTCGTACATGGGCAAGCGCCGCTTCGAGGGCACGTTCGAGCGCGCAGGCCTGACGATCACCTTCCGCGGCTGGTGCTACGCACTCAACGACTACTGGCGCGCATTCGAGGAGGCGGGATTCCTTGTCGAGCGGCTCCGCGAGCCCACGCACACGCTCGAGGACCCGCGACACGACCGCGTGCCGCTCTTCCTCAACCTCCGCGCGTTCAGGTCGGCGTGATCGAGCTCCGACCGATGACGCCCGCGTTCATCGAGGCCGTACTCGACGACCGGCGCGAGGACGCCGCCGCCGAGCTCGGCATCGAGCTGCCCGACGAGTTTCCGCGCCCCGGCGAGCGGCGGTTCCTCGAGTACCGGCTCCGCCAGATGCGCGAGGACGAGCGCTTCGAGACCTGGTGCCCGAGCGTCGTCGTCCTCGGCGGCCGAATGATCGGCCACGCCGGTTACCACGGGCCGCCAGGCATGAACTCGACCCAGAACCCGGAGGCGGTCGAGTTCGGCTACACGATCTATCCGCAGTGGCGGGGCAACGGCTACGCCACCCAGGCGGCCGTGATGCTCATGGACCTGGCCGAAGAGCGGGCCGGCATCCAGCACTTCGTTCTCGCGGTCAGCCCGGAAAACGATCCGTCACTCGCGATCGTCCGCAAGCTCGGCTTCGTCAAGACGGGCGAGCACATGGACGAGGAGGACGGCCTCGAGCACGTCTTCGAGCTAGAGCGATGACGATCGGGACGAGGCAGAAGACGAAGAAGAACGCGTAGTCGGCCCAGAAGCGGGCGGACGATCCGGTGGTCCTGATCTCCCACGGGTTGAACACCCCGTCGTCTCCGGCGTGGAACGACGGATAGAAGCCATCTTGGTAATGCGCGGTCGCAAATCGCAGCGGCAGGCCGAAGTCGGCGACTCGCTCGCCGTTCTCGATCCGGACATTGTTCTCACCGGCCATCGAGAACGCCCCGAGCAGGACGAAGCGAGAGGACGGCGATCACGATCAGGACGATCCCCGCCGAGAGCGCGAGCCCGAAGACGTAGAGACTCCGGACGGTCAGCGCTGGCGGCGCGCCCTGAACTCCGCGATCCACGCGAGCCCCCGCAGCCCGAGCCAGAACGGCGCGAGGAGGAAGTAGAAGAGCAGCCCGGCGATCCCGAGCAGCGCCCACCACAGCGCCCAGCGCCACAAGGGCACCGGCCTGGCGCGCGCCGCAGCCGCCGACTCGTTCACGACGCCGCCGCGGCCGCTCGCCGGCGCTGCTCGACGACCTGGATCACCCGCGCCGCCGTCTCCTCGATCGACAGCTCCGAGATCTCGATCACCGGGCACCCGAGCCGCTTGTGCAGCTTCTCCGCGGCTTCGAGCTCGTCGTAGATCTCCGTCAGGTCGCGATAGCGCCGGTTGTTGCCGCCGAGCCGCCTCGCGCGGTCGGTGCGGATCTCGGCGAGGCGCTCCGCGTCGATGGTCAGGCCGACGATCTTCTTCGGGTCGAGGAGGAACAGGGCGTCCGGCGGCTCGATCCCCTTCACGACCGGGACGTTCGCCGCGCGGTAGCCGAGGTAGCCGAGATAGATGGAGAGCGGCGTCTTCGACGTGCGCGAGACGCCGACGAGAACGATCTCCGCGTCCTCGAGCCCACCCACGACCCCGTCGTCGTACTTGACCGCGAACTCGATCGCCGCCATGCGCTTGAAGTAATTGGAGTCGAGCGGTGGGCGCGCGCCGGGCGTCATCGTCGCGGGTTGGCCGGCGACCCGGGCGACGGAGTCGATCGGGTGGCCGAGGATGTCGCAGTAGTGGACACGGGCGCTCTTGCAGAGAGCGCGCATCGCCTCGCGGAGCTCCTGGTCGACGAGCGTGTAGAGGATCACCGCCGGGCGGCCCTTCGCCCGGTCGACCGCGAGGCGCAGGTCGTCCACCGTCTCGACCCGCGGGTGGACGATGTCCTCGAACTCCTGGTCGGGAAACTGGGCCTCGAGCGCCTGGACGAGCCGCTTGGCGGTCGCGCCCGTCGCGTCCGAGATCACGTGGAGCTCAACTGTTGCCATCGCCAGGAGCGTAGCGCTGGTCTCAAACGCACATGGCCCGGTGCCGGGCACCGGGCCATGTCCTTCGGGGAGGGTTCTTGGGTTACTGAGCCGTCTCGGGCCTCGTGCCGAGCTTGACCGTGACGTCGCGCTCTTCCGATCCGCGGCGGACCTTCAGCTCGAGCTCGTCGCCGGGCTTCCGGGCATCGATCGCCTCGCGGAGCTCGTCGCCGGTCTCGATCCGCTCGCCTGCGACCTCGATCACCAGGTCGCCGGCGCGGAGGCCTGCTCCAGCTGCCGGACCACTGGTCACGACGCTCTCGAGCTTGGCCGCGCCGTCGTCCGCCAGGCTGACACCGAGGTATGCGTGCTCGACCTTGCCGTCGGCGATCAGCGCGTCGGCGATGCGCTTGGCGGTATCGCCTGGGACTGCGTAGCCGACGCCGTCGCTCCCGCCCGAGTCGCTGCGGATCTGCGACGCGACGCCGACGACCCGGCCCTGCGTGTCCAGCACGGGGCCGCCGGAGTTGCCGTGGTTCAGGGCGGCATCGGTCTGAACCGCGTTCTCGATCGTGAAGCCGTTCGGCGACTGGATCTCACGCCCGACGGCGCTGATCACGCCAGTGGTCAGGGAGCCTTCGAGCCCGAACGGGCTGCCGAGCACGATGACCGGGTTCCCGACCTCGAGCGCGCCGGTGGGCGCGAACTGGACGGTCGTCAGATCAGTGCCGGGACGATCGACGTCCAGCACGGCGATGTCGGACGACGGATCGGTGCCGACGATCTCGGCGTCGACCTCGGTCCCGTCGGAGAACTCGACCTCCACGGACTGCGCGTCGGCGACGACGTGCTGGTTCGTGACGATGTGGCCCTCCTCGTCGATGACGAAGCCGGAGCCGGTCGCCTCGCCCTGCTGGCCCTCGAACGGCGACTCTCCGCCGCCGCCGCGCGACGCATGCACCTCGACGACCGCATCCTTGAAGCGCTTGTAGAGCGCCGCGGTGGACGAAGTCGTCTGGGAAACCGGCAGATTGGCCGCCGCAGGCTGGGCCGCCGGCTCGGAGTCGCTCTCGAGCGCAACCGCCGCGCCCACCGCGCCTCCCACGCCTGCTCCGAGGAGGAGTGCCGCGGCGATCGCTGTCAGTTGCTTGCTCATCAAGAATCGTTCCTTTCGGTGGTTGTGATGCCTCCATGGAACCTGTGCCGCCTAAGAGCCGCCTGAAAACCACGTTGCTCTCTCGTTAAGAGCCGTTAAGGCGCTCTGGGAATCTGCGCCAGATCGCCCAGCGAGCGGAGCGTGTCGCGGACGTCCAGGAGGAGTCGGAGGCGGTTCTCGCGCACCTTCGGGTCCTCCGCCATGACCAGCACGTCCTCGAAGAAGGTGTGGAGCACGGGCCCGAGCCGCGCGCCGGCCTCGACGGCGGCCTCGAAGTCGCTCGTCTCGAGCGCGCGCGGCGATTTCCGGCTCCACGGCGGCGAGCGCGTCCGCAACCTCCTTCTCGGCGAGCTCGGTCAGCAGTGACGGATCGAGCTTCGGCGCCGCCTTCTCCTTCTCGCCGAGCCGGCTCGCGCGGATGTAGGCCGTGTGGATCGGCTCGAGCCGCTCGTCCGGAAGCGCCGCCAGCGCCTGGGCGAGCCGTGCGACGGAGCCGAGGTCCGGGACGCTCGCGGCGCGGGCCGCACGTACGAACTCGACCGGGACGTCGCGAAGCAGCCCCTCGAACCGCTCCTCCACGAACTCGCCCACTTCGCCCGGGAGGAGCTCGCGCGGAATCGTCAGCCCACCCTCCGTTGCCAGCCGGTCGAGTCCGATCGCCGCACGGCGGAGGCCGAACGGGTCCCGCGAGCCTGTCGGCTTGTGGCCGAGCGAGAACGAGACGGTCAGCGCGTCGATCTTGTCCGCCGCGGCGAGCACGCGTCCCGGTTCGGTCTCCGGCAGCGGCCCGCCGGCGGAGTCGGGCAGGTACTGCTCGGCGATGGCTGCGCTGACCGCTTCCGGGTAGCCGGCGAGCCGCGCATACTCCGCGCCGATCTCCCCCTCGAGATCCGGGAACTCGCGCACGAGCTCGGCGGCCTGGTCCGCCTTCGCGAGGCGCGCGGCCTCGAGCGACGCCTCTCCCCCGCCGAGCCGGTCGACCAGCCCGACGAGCCGCTTCGTCTTGTCGGCGAAGGTACCGGCCTCGGCGAAGTAGACGATCGATCCAAGCCGGCCGGCGAGCTCGTCGATCCCTGCCTTCACGTCCCGCTCGAACGTGAAGCTCGCGTCGTCCAGCCGTCCCTCGAGGACGTTCTCGTTCCCCCGCCGAACGACGTCCGGGTCTCCTCCGTTCGCAACGAAGGCAAAACGGTTGCCGCCGAGCGGGAAGTAGCGCTGGTGCGACTGCATCGCCGTCTCGATCACGGCGGCTGGAAGCGAGAGGAAGCGCTCGTCGAAGCTGCCCTCGAAGACCAGCGGCTGCTCGACGAGGTGGATCACTTCACGGAGCTTCCGCAGCGGGTCCCTCCACTCGCCGAGCGCGTCGAGCCCCTCCCGGATCTGCCGGCCGCGCTCCGCGGGATCGGGCTCGACGCCGGCCGCGCGAAGCGTCTGCACGTACGCGTCGGCGCTCGGCAGCTCCACCTCCCCGTGCGTGAACCGGTGTCCCTGCGTCGTCGTCCCGTGGCCCTCGACCGCGTCCGAGTCGAGCCGCGCGCAGGTCCACCGCATCGGCCGCGGGAAGCGCAGGCCGGAATCGTCCCAGCGCATCGTCTTGCCGAAGCGGAGGCCGCGGACGATCTCGTCGAGCTGTCCGGGAAGGGCCTGGCTGAGGGTCTGACCCTCGGACACGACCCCGAGGAACCCGTCCCGCTCCTCCAGGTCGTCGACGGACACGCCGTGACGCTTCGCGAAGCCCTCGGCCGCCTTCTCGCGCAGCGAGACCGGTGGCCCCTTGATCCACCGTTCGCCCGTCTCCTCCTCGACGCTCACGAGGATGGCCAGGCGCCGGGGGCCCACGAGCACCTGGTCCGGTTTGGCGCCGAGGTGGCGCTCGCTCAGGACCGGTAGCTGGGCCTCCGCCTCGTAGACCGAGGCGGCTGGAAGCTCCTCGCAGCCGATCTCAAGCAGCAGCAGCTTCGCCAACGTACTCCTGGGCGACCTGGCGGGCGAGGTCGCGCACCCGGCCGATGTAGGAGGCGCGCTCGGTCGCGGAGATCGCGCCGCGCGCGTCCAGCAGGTTGAAGGTGTGCGAGGCCTTGAGCACCTGGTCGTAGGCCGGCAACGGCAGCTCCCGCGCGAGGAGCCGCTCGCACTCCGCCTCGTAGTCGGCGAAGTGCCGCATCAGCAGCTCGACGGACGCCTCCTCGAAGTTGTAGGCCGAGAACTGGCGCTCGTTCTCGCGGTAGACCTCGCCCCAGGTCATCCCCGGCGCCCACTCGAGATCGAACGCGGTCCGCTTGTCCTGGAGGAACATGGCCAGACGCTCCAGGCCGTAGGTGATCTCGCCCGAGACGACCTCGACATCCATCCCGCCGAGCTGCTGGAAGTAGGTGAACTGCGTGACCTCCATACCGTCGACCCAGACCTCCCAGCCGAGGCCCCAGGCACCGAGCGTCGGGCCCTCCCAGTCGTCCTCGACGAGCCGCACGTCGTGGCGCTTCGTGTCGATCCCGATCGTCTCCAGCGAGCCGAAGTACTGGTCGAGGATGTCCTCCGGCGCCGGCTTGAGGATCACCTGGAGCTGGTAGTACTGCTGGAACCGGTACGGGTTCTCGCCGTACCGGCCGTCGCTCGGGCGGATGGACGGCTCGACGTAGACGGTGCGCCACGGCTCCGGCCCCAGGCAGCGTAGGAACGTGGCCGGATTGAACGTGCCCGCGCCGAGCTCGGTGTGGTACGGCTGCATGACGACGCAGTCGCGCGCGGCCCAGTAGGCCTGGAGCTCGCGGATCATGTCCTGGAAGTTCAGCGCCACGGGTCGGGCAATCCTACTTTCGTGGTGTGATTGCGCCCCTCCCTGGGAAGCACCTGCATATGGCAGAAACTCGCGAGGTCCGTGTCCAGGAGGTCAAGGCGTTCAAGACGAACTCGGGCAACACGCGCTTCGTGCTCGTCGACGACGCGGGAAACGAGTACACGACCTTCCGGGAAGGGATCGCCCGCAAAGCGGTCGAGGCGGAGGGCCGCCGCGCCCGGATCAAGTTCCACGAGCAGGAGCGAAACGGCTTCACCAACGTCTACCTGGACGCCGTCGAGCTGCTCGAGGAGGCCGAGCCCGCCGAGCCTGCGCCCGACCGGGAGGTCGAGGAGGCCGCCTGGGACGCGGCGATCGAGGCGGCTCCGCTGCTGGTCGGCGGCGACCGGAAGCGCAAGGTTCCGGCCGATCAGCTCTTCGAGACGCTGAAGCCGTTCAAGGATCGCGTGGCCGACGACATCAAGAGCGGCGAGGACGCTCCATGACCCTGTCGGAGGGCGGGCCGAAGCCGAACTTCTCGTAGAGCCTGTGCGCGTCCATCGTGTGCAGGATCCAGCGCGTGTCCGCGTACGGCCCGTTGTCGATCATCTCGCGGACGAGCTCGACGCCGAGGCCGCGCTCGCGGAATTCCGGCAGCACATACACGTCGGCGAGGTAGACGAAGTGCGAGTCGCCGATCGCACGGGCGAACCCGATCTGCCGCTCGCCGTCGTAGAGGCCGACGACGCGGATCGCCTCACGGACGAACTCCTCCATCACCTCGCGCGGCCGGCCCGGCGCCCAGTACGAGTGATTGGAGATGAAGTCGTGGACGGCGTCAATGTCCACCCGGCCGGCGTCGTCGTCGAGCTCGAGGCCCCCGGGGAGCTCGCGCTTCACGCCGAGAGCGTCCGGAGGCGGAATCCTCCGTGGAACTCGTACGACGACGCGATGACGGCGAGCGCGTCGCGGGCCGCCCGGGCGCCGAGCTCGACCGTGCCCGCTTCGGCGAGCGGCGCCCGGAGGAGCGCGTCGATGCCGCGCAGCCCGCCCGCAGAGAGCGGGATCGCGTCCGCGCGGCAGTTCGCGCAGACGGCACCGCCGGCACTCGGCGAGTAGCCGACGAGGCCGCTCTCGCCGCCGCACTCGGCGCAGCTCGTCAGGTGCGGGAGGTACCCCGCGAGCCAGAGGAGCTTGAGCTGGAAGGCGAGGACGAGCGGATCGAGTGCCGGCCGTCCGTCGCGAGCCGCCACCTCGTCCAGCAGATCGAGGAAGCGCGCGAGCGCCGCGAAGGCACGGTCGTTTGCCTCCTGCTCCGGAAAGAGCTTCAGCACCGCCTCGAGGCCCACGAAGCCGACCGAGAGCCGGTAGTGGCTGTCCCGCGCGGCGCTGTGCGGGCGGATCAACTGGACGCCCGTGATCGTCTGCAGCTCCCCCCGCCCCTCGTGGAGGACGAGCTCGACGTGGCTCATCGGCTCCAGCCGGCCACCGAACCGCGACTTCGTCCGGCGGATTCCCTTCGCAACCGCGCCGACCCGGCCGCGATCGAGCGTGTAGAGGTGCAGCACCCTGTCGGCCTCGCCGAAGCGCATGGAGCGGAGCACGATCGCCTCCGTCTTGTAGCTTCGACTGGCCATGGCTCAAAGTGTAGAAGTGGGGTCAGCCGGGAAAACCGCCCCGATGAGCCGGATCGAGGTCTACACGACACGCTGGTGCGGCTACTGCGTGCGCGCGAAGGCGCTTCTCGAGTCGCGGGGGATCCCGTACGAGGAGGTCGCGCTCGACGACGACCCGGGGTTTCGCCAGACCGTTCACGACAGGACGGGCGGCTGGACGGTTCCGCAGATCCTGATCGACGGCCGGCCGATCGGGGGCTACGTCGAGTTGTGGCGGCTCGACCGCGAAGGCGGGCTCGACGAGTTCGCCAAGGCCGCCTAGCTAGCGGACCGTCATCGGGGTCCCGACCGGCAAGAGCCGCGCCAGCCTGACCATGTCGGCGTTCCTGAGGCGGACGCAACCGTGGGACACGCGGCCCGGGAGGAGCCCCGGCTCGTTGGTCCCGTGGATGCCGATGAAGCCTCCCCCGGGCCAGTCGGTCAGCACGGGCGAGCGTGCGCTCGTCCCGAACGCGACCGGGCCGTACACCGGGGCGTCGAACCCGTACAGCAGGTTCCGCACGTAGAACTGGCCGGCGGGCGTGGGTGACTGCGGCTGGCCGACCCCCACCCTCGCCCAGAACACCGGTTTCCCCGCGCGGTACAGCGTCAACGTCAGGCGGCGACGGTCGACGAGGAGGTGCGTCCGCACGGTCCGCCAGCTGCCGAGCGTTCGCCTCGGCACCCAGCCGGTCGAGTTGTTGGGGAGGATCGGGAGACGCACCCGTACCCAGACGCCGCTCTCCGTTCGGCGTCCCTCGATGGCCTGCACGAGGTTCGTCGTGTTCTCGGGGGTCAGGAGCCTGAGCCGTGCGACCGGCGCAGCATTCCTGCTGGGCCCGCTCCGGGCGACGACCCGGCGGATGACGAATGCCCAGCGGTACGTCGCGGTTGCGCCGCTCGAGAGCGCGAACCTGACCGCCTTCCTCGCCACGACGTGGACATCGAGGCGGCGCGTCCTCGCCGGGACGGCCGGATCGTCCGGCTGCGCCGTGAACGTCAGCGAGTACGTCCGTCCCGCCTGCGACGACCTGGGAACCCAGACGAACCCGGCGGCGGCGGGATTCCCCGCGGTCGTCCTGAACGTTGCTCCCGGCGGGACGCCGGCGGCACCGATCGTGATCGTCGCCCCCGGCGCGTCCTGTGCGAGAGCGGCGAGGTTGAACCGGAGTGGGTCGCCGGGTGCGGCTTGAAGCCTTGTTCCTTCCGCCGGTGTGGGCGGTGTCCAACTCGTAGGAGCCAGACTTGTAACTCGTGCTGCGGCGTCCGAGCCGGCGAAAAACAGCAAACCGAAGGACACCCCGCAGAACAACGCCCCTATGCGCGATACCGATGGCATGGCCCCGCGCCGCAGCTGTTCTGTGGAAAAGGCTAGCGCACGGTCAGTGGCGTGCCAACGGGCATCAACCGGGCGAGGCGAAGGATGTCGCGGTTCCTCAGCCGGATGCAGCCGTGCGAGACGCGCCCTGGAAGGAGCGACGGCTGGTTCGTCCCGTGCAGCCCGATGAAGCCGCCGCCGGGCCAGTCGGTCAGAACCGCCGAGCGGGCGCTGGTCCCGAAGGCGATCGGGCCGTAGACCGGATTGCCGAAGCCGTAGAGCTGGTTGCGGATGTAGAACTCGCCGCGCGGTGTCGGCCAGCTCGGCTGGCCCACGCCGACCGGGGCACGGAGGATGACCCTACCGCGCCGGTAGAGCGTCGCGGTCAGGCGCCCTCGGTCGACGACGAGCCGCGTCCGAACCTCTTTCCAGTCGCTCAGCATCCTGCGCGGCACCCAGCCGGTCCGGCCGTTCGGCAGCGTTGCGAGCCGGACGCGGATCCAGACTCCGCGCCGCGTCCGCCGGCCGTCGAGCGTGAGGACGAGGTTCGTCGTCCCTTCCGGTGTCCACCTGCTGATGCTCCGGACAACCGCAGCCGTCTTGCGCGGCGCGCTGCGCGCGACGCCTTGACGAACGACGAACGCGTACCGGTAGAGGTGCTGCTTCTCGCTGCTGAGGATGAACCGCTCGGGCTTCGGGCTCACGGCGGCGCCCGACCAGGCCGCGGCGTCCGCGAACGCCGGCAGCGTGAGACAGAGCGCCAGCCCGGCAAGGAGCGAGGCACGAAACCGCAGTGGCCGCAGAACGTCGAAGGTCATCTCGGGGCGAGTCATTCGACGGGCCGTGCGCCCGTCCCTGGTCAGCGGATCGTAACCGGCGTGCCGACCGGCATCATCCGGTCGAGCCTGCGAATCGCCGGATTCGGGACACGAACGCAGCCGTGAGAGACCCGTCCGGGCAGGATCTCGGGCTGGTTCGTTCCGTGGATGCCGATGAAGCCGCCGCCGGGCCAGTCGGTCAGCACGGCCGAGCGCCCGTTCGTCCCGAAGGCGAGCGAGCCGTAGATCGGATCGGTGAACCCGGTCAGCCGCTCGCGGACGTAGAAGCGCCCAGAGGGGGTCGGCCAGTGCGGCTCTCCCACGCCGACATGGGTGCGGAAGGCGGGACGACCCCGCCGGTAGAGGGTCGCGCTGAACCGCGACCGCTCGATCACGAGGTGCGTGTCGAGCTTGACAAACGGCCCGACGGCCTCACGCGGGATCCACCCCATCCTGCCGTTCGGCAGGACCGGCAGAGGCACGCGCACCCAGTAGCGGCCCTGCGGGTCGATTCGGCCGCTCGAGAGGAGGAGGACGTGCGGCACGTGCTCCGGCGTCAAGGGCTTCAGCCTGGCGACGACGCGCGAGCTCTCGTTCGGCGCCGAGCGGGCCGCAACCGCGTACTTCAGGACGGCGTTGTGGGAGCTTCCCCCGACCGTCCGGCTCGAGAGGCGAAACGAGCGCGACGCAGTCCTGCCGACGTGGACCCGGACGGTGATCCGCGGCGCCGCCGAGGCGCCGTCCGCGGCGGTGAAGACGAAACGCCACTCGCCGCGCTGGCGCGGCTTTGGCCGCCAGCGGAAGTCAACGCGGGCCGGGGCCTCGCCGAGCCGGACGAGCCGCGCACCGGCCGGGAGCTGGTTGACGCGGATCCTGATCGTGGACCCGAACGACCCCGCGGCCTCGAGCGGAAGACGGAACTCCCGTCCTACACCGGCTACGTAGGCGGTCCCACTGTCGGGCGTCGCCCCCTGCCACACGACCGTCGAGCCCTGTCCACCGGCCGTAGCGGGCGCCAGCACCGCGAGCGCGGCGCCGACGAGCGCGGGCAGGAGCGCTCTTCGTCCTCTGGCTGTCGATCTTCCGTCCATGTGACCCCGTCCGTTCTAGCAAGAGAGGGCGACCAATCGGTCGCCCTCTCTGCCTAGCCGCTGCTTTCGGAGCTACCCCGTGAAGGGCGGCCGCGTCCTTGCCCGGACCCGGCCCTTGGTGGCCTGGCCCTTCTTCTTCTTGGCCTTCTTGACCTTCTTGGCCGCCGGCTTCTTGTACTGGTCGATCGCCGAGCCGCGCTTCACGATCTGAATGACGTCCTTCGGCGTGACGACCCGCTTGACGCTGACCGCAGCATCCTGTGCCGCCGAGGATGCATAGCCGACGCCGCCGACCGAGGCGAGCGCGAGCAGCATGACCGCGGTCACTGCACCGACGAAGGCGACGCGAAGCGAGCCTGCGCGGGAGCGCCTCTCGTTTCTGACACGCGCCTCGAGCCGGTGGACGAACTCAGATGAAGGCTCCGGGCGGCTTGCCCGCAGCTCGGCTTCGAGGTCGAGCCCCTCGTGCCGCTTCCGCCAGTAACGCATTTCCGTAAACCCCCTCGGGATCAGTTTCAGTGGTCTTGCACCACCTACTACTGCGAGGCGCCTCGTTTCCTTACAGCTTCCGGTTCCTCGGCTCCGAGAATTCCCCGCAGGCGCCCGAGGGCTCGGTGGAGGGCGACCTCGATCGCGTTCGTCCGGGCGTCGAGCAGCTCGGCGATCTGGCGCGCTGTCAGGTCGGCGCCGTAGCGGAGCGCGATCAGCTCCCGGTCGCGCTCGTCGAGGGCGGCCACGGCGTGGGACACCGTGAGGCGCCGGATCGTGTCCTCTTCCAGGTCGGTCGTGTCCGGGGAGTCCACGTCCTCCGTGGCGTACTCCGTCTTCGACCAGCTGCCGTCGATGCACCGCTTGGCGATCCCGAGCAGCCACGCGACCGGCTCGCCCTTCTTTGGGTCGTAGCTCTTGCGGTAGCGGAGGGCGCGCTCGAAGGTCTCGCTCGTGATGTCCTCGGCGTCGGGGCCGTCGCCCAGGCGGTAGGCGGCGTAGGCATAGACGCGCTTGATCAGGGGCGCGGGGTCGGCGAGCGGGTCTCGGCGGAGCACTACGGCTCCTCGGTCTCGCGGAACTCGCGGATCTCGTCCGCCAGCGGGTTCAGGCGCTCCGCTTCCCGGAGGGCCGCCTCCCGCTGGGCGCCCGAGCTCGCCTCCGCGAGGCGAAGCCACAACAGCCAGTCGCCCGGCTCCTTTTCGATCGCCTCCTGGAGGCTCTGACGCGCACCGGCGAGGTTCCCCTCGGCGAGCTGCGCCTCGCCGAGCCGCTGCCACGGCTCGGACGACCATGGTGCCCAGTCCTGTGCCTTGCGGGCCTCGTCAGCCGCCTCGTCCAGGTCGGGCGGGCTCGCGACCGCCGCATCGTCACTCGCGGCCAGCGCGCTCGAGCCGACGAGGCCGACGAAGGCCGCACCCGCCATCAGGGCCGCGACCACCCCCGCCGCAACCCTGAGCCGGAGTCCGGGGACGAGCTCCGACCCGGGCCGCGCGCGGAACGCGATCAGCGCCGCGCCGGTCGCGAGCGCGGCAACGGTCACAGCGGCCAGCTCCCAGTCCCAGTCGACCGCCGCGTGAACGAGGTAGGCGACATAGGCGCCGAACGCGCCGGCCGCGAGCGGATGCCGGCGGGCGCCGAACGCGGCACCGACCGGGACAGCCAGCGCCAGGAGCAGCAAAGCGAGCCCGATCGGGCCCAGCTCACCCAGCGTCTCCAGATAGAGGTTGTGGGCGTCCCGGACCTTGTGCTCGATCGGTCGGTGCTCGTTCCAGTACTGCTCGTACGTGCCCGCTCCCTCGCCGAGCACGAGGTTGTCCCGCCACTGGTTCCAGGCCTCCTCCCAGAGCTCGGCCCGGTAGCTGCCTGTGAACGTGAACAGGCGGTCGCCCAGGTCCGTGTCCGAGCCGGACGGCGGCTGTTTGAACGCGTCGTAGGCCCGGTCGACCATGTCCACGGGGCCGCCGAACCGGACGACGACTGCCGCCAGGGCGCCGAGGGTCACCACGGCGACCATGGCCGCGAACGCAAGCCGGACGTTGCGCGGCGGCTCGTACCGCCGCTCGGCAACCGACAGTGCCACGGTCGCCCCGGCCGCGACGAGCGCGAGCAGCCCGATGACGATCGCAAGCTCGCCGCCCTGCTCGCTCACGACGCTCAGCGGGGAGTCGCGGCGGATCAGCCCTTCGTAGCTCGAGCCGATCGCCGTCGCGATCAGGGCGGGAATCCCGACGACGAACAGCGCCACGATCAGCTGGAGCCTGCGCGGATCGAGTGCGACGGCGGCTGCGAGGCCCACGATGAGCGCGATCCACGCGCCGCGGCTGAACGTGAAGTAGAGCGCGGGAAGCAGCACGACGAACGACGCCCCCGCCAGCGCGCGGAAAGTCACGTTCCGCTCGCGCGCCACGGCGCCGAGCGCGAGGAGCAGGCCGAGCGTGACGAAGACGGCGAAGCCGTTCCAGTATCCGAGCGGCTCGGAGAGCCGGTACTCCGACACGGAGTCGTAGGCGCCGAGCCGTTCGGGGAAGAGCCGCGTCAAGAGCCCGTAGGCCGAGATCAGGACGAGCCCGGCGAGCACGCCCCGGAGGAGCGCCGGAGCCGTCTCGCGCCGCACGACCAGGACGAAGGCCGCGGCCACGCCGGCGTACGCGAGCATGCGGAACCCCTCGAGCACGGTCTGCGTCGTGTTGTCGGTCCATGCGAGTGAGAGCCAGGTCCAGGCGGCGAGCCCGGTCAGGCCGCCGAGAAAGACAGCGGCGAGACGGCCGCCGTGCAGCGCGGAGCGGCCGAGGAGCAGCCAGGCGATGACGAGCCACAACGAGATGAGCGCCGTCCAGCCCCAGGCGGGCGGAAAGTAGCCGCCGTCAGCAGCTCCGAGCGCCGCCACGCCGACCGCGGCGGCGACCCCGACCGCGATGTGCGAGAGGTCCGGTGCAAAGGCGCGCGGGCGCACCGCTGAGGCGGCCGCATCGCCACCGATGCTCTCGGGCTGGGCTCCGCGCACCTCGCTCAGAGGGTACAGCGGACGCCTGTCGGCGCTATCCCCCGTAGGTGTCGGCGTACCAGCGGAAGGTGTCGGCGAGTCCGTCCTCGAGCTGGATCTCCGGGCGCCACCCGAAGGCTCTCTCGGCGGCCGTCGAGTCGATTGCGCTCCGCGTCAGCTCTCCCTCCCGAAGCGGCTCGAGCTGCGGCTCGACCGACGTCCCGGCTGCTTGCTGGAGGCCGTCCAGCACCTCGAGGACGGAGGCCTCCCGGCCCCAGCCGAGGTTGAACGTCCCGGCTGCGGGGGTGTCGGCGAGCGTGACGAACGCGCGCGCGATGTCTCCGACGTGGACGTAGTCGCGCGTCGGGGTGCCGTGGCCGTACGCAACGACCGGCCGTCCGAGCAGCAGCCTCTCGCTGAAGATCGCCACGACGCCGGCCTCACCATGCGGGCTCTGGCGCGGGCCGTAGACGTTCCCGAGCCGGAGAACGGCATGGTCGATCCCGTGGAAGCGGGCCAGTGCGCCGACGAATGCCTCGGCCGCCTGCTTCGAGGCGCCGTACGGTGACAGGGGCTGGGCGACGTAGGACTCGTCGGTCGGGATCGGCGCGCCTTCGCCGTAGAGCGCGCCGCCGGTCGAGGCGAAGACGGTTCTCGCTCGATGGGCGGTTGCCGAGTTGAGGATGTTGAACGTGCCGAGGACGTTGGAGTCGAAATCACGCTTCGGCTCCTTGACCGAGACCGTCACGCTCGCCTGGGCGGCGAGGTGGCAGACGTACTCGGGCTCGAAGCTCGGCGAAGGCTTCCTGGACGCGATCGGAGTCGGCGATGTCGAGCTCTGCGAGGGTCGCCCGGTCCGGGACGTGGTCGCGCGACCCGGTGGAGAGGTCGTCGACCACGAGCACCTCGTCGCCGCGCTCGACGAAGGCGTCGGCCACGTGCGAGCCGATGAACCCGGCTCCGCCGGTCACGACGACTCTCACGTCAGCCCCGGTTCCCGTTGGGTATGAGCTGCTGGCAGCTCGGGCAGTACCACGTGCCGCGGCCGGCGGCGCGGGTCTTGCCGATCTGGTCGCCGCACCGGTAGCAGGGCTCGCCCTCCCTGCCGTAGACGCGTAGAGCCGTTTGCATTCGGCCCTCCTCGCCGTCCGGTGTCCGGTAGTCGCGCAGTGTCGTCCCCTGGCGGGCGATTCCCGCTTCGAGGGCCTCGCGAACGGCTTTGTGGAGTCGTTTCAGCTCGTCCTCGTCCAGATCGCCGGCGGGCCGGAGCGGATGGATCTGCGCCCGCCAGAGCGCCTCGTCCGCATAGATGTTCCCCATGCCTGCTGCGGCGCGCTGGTCGAGGAGCGCCGCCTTGACCGGTGCGCGCCGTCGATCGAAGCGGGCGGCCAGGCTCGCCGGCGTGAACGCGCGGGTCAGCGGCTCTTCCCCGAGGCGCTGGGCCAGGTATGGGATGTCCTCCCCCGGCTCGAGCAGCAGCCACGTGCCGAATCTCCGGACGTCGCGATAGATGACATCCGACCCGTCGTCTAGCGTGACAACGACCCGGAGATGCGGATCGTGCTCGGGCGCTCCGTCGCTCTCGTGTCGCAACGTCCCCGTCATACGGAGGTGGATCAGGAGCACACGACCAGATTCGAACCGAACAACCAGATACTTGCCGCGTCGCTCGACGGCCGCGACGGTCTCTCCGTCGAGCTCTGCTGCGACCTCACGCGGCTCGACGGGCCGGGTCACACGTGGGTCGAGGATCTCGACACGGTCGAAGCGGCGACCGACCAGGAGGGGCTCGAGGCGAGCGCGAACCGTCTCGACCTCGGGCAGCTCGGGCACGGGGCTAGCCTAGCCGGGGCTTCGCAGGAGAGGTCTACGAGAGCGTCTCGAGGATGACGCGACCCGCCGGCGGAGCCTCGTCCGCGAGCTCGTAGGCGGCCTCGACCTCGGCCACGGCGGCATCCGCGGATGCATCGTCTCGTGCGTGGATCTCGGCGAGCACGTCTCCCCGGTCGACCGTGTCGCCCCGTTTCGCCCGGCAGACGATCCCGACCGCGTGGTCGATGGGCGCGTCCTTGACCGCACGGCCGGCGCCGAGGTGGACCGAAGCCATGCCGACGGCGAGGGCGCCGAGCCGAGCGACCGCTCCGTCACGCGACGCCGTGAGCTCGCGGACGACGGGCGCCTGCGGAAGCGCGTCCTCATCGGGGTTCCCTCCTTGCGCCCGGACCCAGCGGTCGTACGCCTCGAGCGCGGACCCGTCGTCGAGGGTCGCCGCAACTCGGGCGCGCGCGTCGCTCAGGTCCCCGCCGTCGCAGAGCGTCACGAGATGCGCCGCGGACGCGACCGAGAGCTCCGCCAGGTCGGCGGGCCCCTGGCCTTGCAACGTCACGATCGCCTCGCGGATCTCGAGCGCGTTGCCGACGGCCTGACCGAGCGGCTGATCCATGTCGGTGAGCTCGCAGACGACGCGGCGGTCGGCCCTCCGCCCGAGCTCGAGCATCGCCTCGGCCAGCCGGCGCGCGTCCTCGATCGACTTCATGAAGGCGCCGTCGCCGACCTTGACGTCCAGGACGATCGCGTTCGCGCCGGCGGCGATCTTCTTGGACATGATGCTGGCCGCGATCAGCGAGACGTCCTCGACCGTCGCGGTGACGTCGCGCAGCCCGTAGAGCTTCTTGTCGGCAGGAACGAGCTCGGCGGTCTGGCCGATGATCGCGAGACCGACGTCTCGGACCTGGTCGACGAACTCGTCGCGCGAGAGCTCGATCCGGAAACCGGGGATCGACTCGAGCTTGTCGAGGGTCCCACCGGTGTGGCCCAGGCCCCGTCCGCTCATCTTTCCGAACGGCACGCCGCAGGCGGCCACGAGGGGGCCGACGACGAGGGACGCCTTGTCCCCCACACCGCCCGTCGAGTGCTTGTCGGCGACGGGGCGCCCGATCTCGGCCTGCAGGTCGATCGTGTCGCCGCTCCGCACCATCGCGTCCGTGAGCGCATAGGTCTCGCGCCCGTTCAGGCCGCGGAAGTAGACCGCCATGCAGAACGCCGCAAGCTGGTAGTCCGGGATCTCGTCCCGCGCATACCCGAGAACGAGGTCCGCGAGCTCCTCGTCGGTGAGCTCCCCGCCGTCCCGCTTGCGCTGGATCAGCTCCGCCGGACGGATCACTTGTCGGCCACGAAGACGCAGGGTGTCCGGCGGGCGCGGATCGGCCCGTCGACGGCGGGGACCGTGCCCGACAGCACCACCATCGAGTCGACATAGGCCTGTGCCGCAGCTGCATCCGGAAAGACGAACCAGCCGTGGACGTCGATCCGGTCGACCCGCGAGAAGTGGCGGCGGAGGGACTCGGCACCGTTCTCCGCATTGAAGGTCGTGGCGGGCGGTTCCCGCCCGACGAGGTCGTAGAGCTCCCGCACGTGGTCGCGTCCGTTCGTCGCCGTCACGAGCCGTCCGCCCGGCCGAAGCACGCGAGCAAGCTCGGCGAGCGCTCGATCGAGGTCGGCAGCGTGAAACAGAACCCAGGCGGCGACGGCGCAGTCGAAGGAGCCGTCCGCGAATCCGAGGTCCTGCACGTCGCCGACATGCGCCTCCACTCGGCGGGCTCGCGTGAGCTCCACCATTCGCTCCGACTGGTCGATGGCCATAACCTCGGCGTCCAGCTCGCGCGCCATCCGCTCCGCGAGCTCCCCCTCGCCGCAGCCGACCTCCAGGATCCGCCGCGTGTCGACCTCGGCGATTGCCTCGAAGACGACATCACGCGCGTCCTGTCCCTCCGCCGAGGCGTGCGCCTTCTTTCGAGCAGCCAGCCGAGTCTCGTCCGCGTACTCCTCACGGACGACCGCCGGGTCGTCAAGCCTCATGGCTCGACGATCGGGGCTCCAGGCAACCCGCGCACCCCGGACCGCCCGCCCAGCCACTTGTTCACGGTGGCGCCGACGTCGCCGAACTCACCGTCGTGTCGTGAGCCGCGCGCGTTCCGGCCCTCCACGTAGGCGAGCAGCAGTGCGTGCTCGCGCGAGTGGTCGGTGGAGGGCGTCGTCGGATCACAGCCGTGGTCGGACGTGATGATCAGCAGGTCTCCGTCCCTCAGCGCGCCGAGCAGGTCCGGGAGACGCCGGTCGAAATCCTGGAGGCAGCGATGGAAGTTCACCGGGTCGTTTCTGTGCCCCCAGAGCATGTCCGTCTCGACCAGGTTGACGAAGACCACACCGTCGTCCAGCTCCTGGAGCAGCCGCTCCGTGATGGTGATGCCCTCGACGTTCGAGCGCGTCGGGTGGGACTCGTCGATGTCGATCCCCGCGAAGATGTCGCGGATCTTTCCGACGCCGTGCACCTGGTGGCCTTTCTCGCGTACGAGCGTCAGGTAGTTCGGCTGGCGAGGCTTCAGTGACCAGTCGTGGCGGTCGGGAGTCCGCGTGTAGTTGCCCGGCTCGCCCTCGAACGGCCGCGCGATGACCCGCCCGACGGCGTGCTTGCCGGTCAGGAGCTCGCGGGCCGCCTCGCTCGCGGCATACAGCTCCTCGAGCGGGATCGTGTCCGTGTGCGCCGCGATCTGGAAGACGCTGTCGCCGGATGTGTAGACGATCCACTTGCCCGTCTTCTGGTGCTCCTCGCCGAGCTCGTCGATGATCTCCGTGCCCGACGCCGGCTTGTTGCCGAGCACGCCGCGGCCGGTCCGGTGCGAGAACGAGTCGATGACGTCGAACGGGAAGCCGTGCGGATAGGTCGGGAACGGCTGCGCCGTGACGATGCCCATGAGCTCCCAGTGGCCCGCGGTCGTGTCTTTCCCTTTCGACCGCTCGATCAGCCGGCCGGCGATCGCGGGCGCGCCCGGCTGCGGCGGGCAACCCTCGAGGTCCTTGACGTTCCCTAGCCCGATTGCCTCGAGACTCGGGAGGTCGAGCCCTCCGACCGCTTTGGCGACGTTTCCGAGCGTGTCGGAGCCCTCGTCCCCGTAGTCGGCCGCATCCGGCAACTCTCCCGCCCCGACGGCGTCGAGGACGATGACGCACGCCCGTGGCATGGGGCTATTCTAAGTTCGGCATGGAGACCGTTCTCGGCCTCATCGGCATGGTCATCTTCATCGTCGGCACGATCTCGCTCGCCGCGGGCGTCACGTACTCGATCATCCGGATCTCGCCGACGAAGCGCCGCGAGAAGCGCGGCGAAGCCTGCCGCCTAGGAGGGTTTGGCGTGAAAGCGCTCGTTGACGGGTGCGACTGAGGACGCAGTCCTGGGGGCGAGCAGCGCGGCCTGGCAGCACAGCCGCTTTTGCGCCAAGCCCTCCTAGACCGGGAGAGCGGCAGGACGTCCTCCAGCGGCGTGTACTCGAGGTCGTGCGCCTCGGCGACCGCCTCGTAGGTGATCCGCCCGTCCAGCACGTTCACGCCGCGTGCCAGAGCTCGATCCCGCATCAGCGCCTCGCGGAGCCCATGATCCGCAATCTCCTCGACGTACGGCAGCGTCGCGTTCGTCGAGCGCCTTCGTCGACGTGATCGGGACGGCGCCGGGCATGTTCGCGACGCAGTAGTGCGTAACCCCCTCGACCACGTAGACGGGATCAGTGTGCGTGGTCGGCTTCGACGTCTCGACACAGCCCCCCTGGTCGATCGCCACGTCCGCGACCACCGAGCCCTTCCTTCATCCCCGTGACCATCTCGCGTGTGATCAGCTTCGGGGCCAGCGCTCCGGGAATGAGCACGGCGCCGATGACGAGGTCCGCCTCGGCGACGGACTCCTCGATCTGGAGCGCGTTGGACATCAGCAGCGTGACGCGCGAGCCGAGCACCTCCTCGAGGTGCCGCATGCGGTCGATCGAGCGCTCGAGGATCGTCACCTCGGCGCCCAGCCCGAGCGCGATCACGGCGGCGTTGTAGCCGACCATCCCGCCGCCGATGACGACCGCCTTCCCGGTCGCGACGCCGGGAACGCCGCCCAGCAACAGCCCGCGTCCCCCACGTGGCTTCTCCAGGAAGGTCGCTCCCGCCTGTGACGCCAGCCGCCCGGCGATCTCGCTCATCGGCGCCAGCAGCGGCAGCGCGCCGTCGTTGGTCTCGACCGTCTCGTACGCGACACACGCTGCGCCGCTCTCCATCAGCGCCCTCGTGAGCTCCTCGCTGGCCGCGAGGTGGAGATACGTGAACAGGACCTGGCCCTCGCGCAGCCGGCCGAACTCCTCGGGGATCGGCTCCTTCACCTTCAGCACGAGCTCGGAGTCGGCCCAGACCTCCTCGACGGAGCCGATCCGCGCGCCGACCGCCGTGTAGGCGGCGTCCGGGAACGCGCTCCCCTCGCCCGCGCCCTGCTCGACGACGACGTTGTGCCCGTGCCGCGTCAGCTCGAGCGCACCCGCGGGAGTCAGCGCGACTCGGTACTCGTCCTGCTTGATTTCCTTTGCGACGCCGACGTTCATCGCCCGGATTATTCCGCTAGGCCGCTGCAAGCCGCTCGACGAGGCGGCGCTCGTCCGGGCCGAACCACGGCGGCGTGCCGGCCTGCGCGTTCTCGGCGGCGTGCCGAGGGTCTCGCGTCGCGGGGATGACGACATCGACGCGATCGTCCGAGAGCGCCCACTTGAGGAGCGCCTGCGCCCAGGTCTCGACACCGTGCTCCCGCAGCGGGTCGAGCTCCCGCGGATCGGGCTCGCGCCGCAGCAGCCGGCCCTTGCCGAGCGGCCGCATCACGATCACGGCGATCCCGAGCTCGGCGGCGAGCGGGAGCAGCTCCTGCTCGCACTCGCGCTCGGCCGGGTTGTACGGGAGCTGGACGGTCTGGAAACGACCTGTTCGCATCGCCTCGGCCAGCTCGCCGAACGCCGACGGATCGTAGTGCGTGACGCCGATCCGGCCGATCCGCCCGGCCTCGCGCTCCTCCTCCAGCCACGGAAGATGCTCACGCCAGCCGACGAGGTTGTGCACCTGCTCCACGTCGACGCGGTCGAACCAGCGGCGCTGATCCTCGTACTGCGCCCGTCCCTGAGCGACCGTCGGCGCCCAGATCTTCGTCGCGACCGTGGCCGAGTCGCGGCGACCGTCGAGCGCCTGGCCGAGCGAGCGCTCGGCCTGCCCGTACATCGGCGACGAGTCGGCGACGCGCGTGCCGGCGGCGAGCGCCGAGTCGAGGACCGCCCGGGCCAGGCTCTCGTCGCCGTCAAAGGTGTCCCAGGTGCCGAGCCCGACGACTGGGCCCAGCCTGCGCTCCTCCATCAAGCCGCGACCTCGTCGCGCGCGACTTCGCCGGCCGCAAACGCGCACATGAAGAAGCACGGATCGTCCTCCAGCCTCCGACCCATGTGCGCCATCGGAAGCCGCGCGCAGTCCTCATGCCATCCCTCCACGTCCACCTCCACGCGCGGCTCCAGCCAGTCCGGCGCGTCGAGTCCTTGCGGCCACGCGATCGTCACGTCGCCGAGACAGAGGTCGAGGATCGCGCGGACGTGGTGCGAGACGCCGAGATGGCGTTCCCGCCTGTCCGCCTCCGACATGCGCACGGCGAGTATCGGCAGTCCGCCGAGCGCCGTCGCGGTGTTGGCGGCGACAGCAGCGGCGATCCCGCCGTGACCGAGGAGCGTCCCGGTCCCCACGATCCCGGGGCCGATCGAGCAGATGACCACGTCGAAGCCCTGAGCCGCGCACCAGGCGAGCGCCGACGCAGGGGTGACGGCCTGGACGTCCCCGTCCGTGCAGGGCGAAGCGGCGACGGCGACCTCGATCAGGCCAGCCCGCTTCAGCGTTCGCACGGTGTCCGAGAGCGCCACGGGAAGCGCGCCCCCGCCGAGCTGAACGTACCCGACGCGTCGGCCTCGTCCCAGGCCGGCCCGAACGGGCGCCAGCTGGCTGTGGAGGGAGCAACAGACGACGGGCAGGCCGTTCAGGGTCTCCGCCAGCGCTCCGTCCTCCTCGACATGCTTCGTCGCCGCCTGCACCGGCGTGTACGGGAGGGTCATCACGTGGGCGCCGTCCTCCCCGCCGCCGTCGAGTCCGCGCGTCAGGTTTGCGTAGAGGACGTCGAAGCCGCCGGAGCCGAGCTCGAGCTGCCTCGCCTGGACGTTGACGATGACCTCGTCGCCGATCTCGACGGGCCCGGTCAGGCGCGGGTACGCGATCGCCGGCTCCCCGTCGACCTCGAGCCGGGTCAGGTCGTCGTGCTCCTCGGAGATGCCCGTGACCGTGCCGCGCCTGAGGCTGAGCACGCTACGCGTCCTGGAATGACGCGACGGGCAGCGCAGCGCTTGTCGCGTTCGTCACGCCGCGCCCTCGAGGCTCGCGGGGTGGCCGCGGGCGACGTCGACGAGCGAGAGCGTGACGTCGACCATGCGCTCGAGGTCGGCGACCGCGATGTGCTCGTCCGGCGTGTGGATCTGCATCATCCCGTTCGCCAGGTTCACGCACGCCTTGCCGCGCTCGTTGAAGACGTTCGCGTCGGCCCCGCCGCCGGTGAGCCCGAGCTTCGGCTCGACCCCTGCCCGCCGGAGCGCCTCGCAGGCGAGCGCGACGGGGAGATCGCCGCGGTTGAACCGGTAGCCGCGGTAGCTCTCCCCGACCGTTGTCTCCGCCTCGCACTGCTCGAGCCCGGCGGCGAATGTGATCGTCTCGAGGATCTCCCTCACGAGGCCCGAGAGCTTCTGCTCCGAGTGCGACCGGACATCGATCGAGAAGGAGCACCGCTCGGGCACGATGTTCTTCGCGGTTCCGCCCGTGATGAGGCCGACGTTTGCCGTCGTCTCGTCGTCGAGCCGGCCGAGTCGGAGGTCGGCGATGGCCCGGGAGGCGGCGGCGATCGCGGATCGGCCCTCCTCGGGCGCCATGCCCGCGTGCGCCGCCCGGCCGCGGATCACGACCTCGATCTGACGCGCGTACGGGGCGCCGAGAACGACTTCGCCGATCGGTGCTCCCTGGTCGAAGACGAACCCCGTCTCGGCCTCCAGGCGCGACGAGTCGAATGCCTTGGCCCCCTGGAGCCCGACCTCCTCCTTGGGCGTGAACAGCAACTCGATGCCGGCGTGCGGCCGGTTCTCGGCCAGGATTCGCCGGGCAGCCTCGAGCATCGCGGCGACGGCGGCCTTGTTGTCCGCGCCGAGGATCGTCCCGCCGGCGTTTCGCACCACGCCGTCCTCGACGACGGGCTCGAGCGCCGCGGTCGGCGGAACCGTGTCGAGATGTGCGCAGAGGAAGATCGGGACGCCGCCGTTCGGTGAGGTCGCAGGCAGCCGGGCGAGCAGGTTGCCGGCGTCGGAGCCGATCCGAGGGCCGGCGTCGTCCTCGTCGACCTCGAGCGCGAGGGCCTCGAGATACGTGCTGACCCGGTCGGCGACCGCGCGCTCCTCGCCCGGTGGGCTCGGGATCGCGGCCAGCTCTGTGAACAGCTCGAGGACGTCCGGCATGGGCCGAGTGTACGGGGTGCCGGTAGCGTCCTCCGCGCTGACGGCCATGGCCGTTTTGGCCATCTTGCCCGGAGCGGGCGGATGCGCGAACGTGACGCGAAGTGATTCGCCTCAGTGCCGAATCTGCGTCGGTTCTGCCCGGGCGGGCTGTGGCCGGCGAGCCTGAAACTACGTTGGCGTTTCTGGCAACCACACGAGGGAGACGCCATGAAACGCCTGCTACTCGTCGCCGCGCTCGCCGTCGCGACCTCGCTGCTCGCGACCGCTCCGGCGCTCGCGGAATCGGCCCAGGGAGGGGACGGGGTTTGCGCCTGCTGGGATCCACCGCCACCTCCGCCTCCTCCTCCGCCCCCACCGCCTCCACCGCCGCCGCCGCCACCACCGCCACCGCCTCCGCCGCCGCCGCCGCCGCCGACCCTCCGCCACCGGTCCTCCGTCAGAGGACCTCGAGCGTCGGAGCCTTCGAAACCGTGGTCCGTCGCTCCAGTTCTTCGGGACGACGCGGTGCAAGCGTCAGACGTTCAGGCAGACCTTCACGCAGGCGAACCTCTACGCCGTGATGCGGTACGAAGGCTCATTCCGCGTCTGCTACAGGCGACGCGGCAGCGGCCATCGTGTCCTACTCGGACGTCCATGGGCCCGGACATGGACACCTGGACGCGCGACTTCACCTTCGGGAGTTCAGGCGGGGTCAACGACAACTGCTACCTCGATACGCCGTCAAGTACTCACGCCACGTCGTTTTCCAATACCGAGGACCTCCGGCGGCGTTCTACGTCGTGCCTCGCGTGCGGCCGACGAAGCTGCCGTGGACTCACGATCGTCTTCGTACGATCAACAACACTCTCACCAAGGACGCCGGTGTCAGCTAAGCGGATAGCGTCTGCATCGTCGTCGGCGGTACCCGTCGTCGTTCTCGTCGTGATCCAGATCGCGAGCGGCACCCGTTGACGGCTGAAGCGCGTCTAGGCCGGTACGCGGGCCTGCTCGGCGGCGACGCCGCGGCGGGCCCGCGTGCGGCCGAGCGCGGCGCCGATGAACTCGCGGAAGAGCGGCGCCGGCCTGGTCGGCCGCGACTTGAACTCCGGATGGAACTGGCTGGCGACGAACCAGGGATGGTCGGGGAGCTCGATGATCTCCACGAGCCTGCCTTCCTGGTAGGTGCCCGACACGACAAGGCCAGCCTCCTCCAGCGCCGGCCGGAAGTGGTTGTTCACCTCGTACCGGTGCCGATGTCGCTCGTGCACGACAGGCTCGCCGTACGTCTCGCGCGTGCGGGTGCCCTCCGCGAGTTCGACTGCCTGGGCCCCGAGGCGCATCGTCCCGCCAAGATCCTCGACCTCCTTCTGCTCCGGCAGCAGGTCGATCACCGGGTACGGCGTCTCCGGATCCATTTCCGTCGAGTTCGCACCCTCGAGCGCCACCACGTGCCGCGCGAACTCCGAGACCGCGACGTGCATCCCGAGGCAGATGCCGAGGTACGGGATGCCCTGCTCGCGCGCGATGCGGCAGGCGGTGATCTTGCCCTCCCAGCCGCGTGAGCCGAACCCGCCGGGGACCAGCACGCCGTCGACCTGCTCGAGCTCCTGCCGGGCCTCCTCGAGCGACATCCCCTCGGCGTCCACCCAGCGGACGTTGACTCGCGCGCCCTGGTGGATCCCGGCGTGTTTCATGGCCTCGTGCACCGAGAGGTAGGCGTCGTGAAGCTTGACGTACTTCCCGACCAGCGCGATCTCGACGGACTCCCGGCGCTCGTCGATCCGCTCGATCAGCTCGTCCCAGTCGGCCAGATCCGCGTCCTCGGCGGGAAGGCCCAACTTCTCGCAGACCATCGCGTCGACGCCTTGCTCGCTGAGCGCCCGCGGGACGAGGTAGACGTCCGGGACGTCGATCGCGGAGATCACTGCGGCCGAGTCGACATCGGCGAAGAGCGCGATCTTGTCTCGGATCTCCGCGGAGAGCGGCTCGCGCGAGCGCGCGACCACGATGTCCGGGTGGATACCGATGCGTCGGAGCTCGTTGACGGAGTGCTGGGTCGGCTTCGTCTTCAGCTCGCCGGCGTGCTCGATGAACGGGACGAGGGTGACGTGGACGTAGATCACGTTCTCCGGTCCGACCTCACGGCGGAACTGGCGGATCGCCTCGAGGAACGGCAGGGACTCGATGTCGCCGACGGTGCCGCCGATCTCGGAGATGACGACGTCCGTGTCGCTGGCCTCGGCGATCGAGCGGATCCGGCTCTTGATCTCGTTCGTGATGTGCGGGATCACCTGGACGGTGGAGCCCAGGTACTCGCCCTTGCGCTCCTTACGGAGGACGCGGTCCCAGATCGAGCCGGCGGTGTGGTTGGCATTCCGCGCGAGGTTTTCGTCGATGAAGCGCTCGTAGTGCCCGATGTCCAGGTCGGTCTCGGCGCCGTCCTCGGTGACGAACACCTCGCCGTGCTGGAAGGGGCTCATCGTCCCCGGGTCGACGTTCAGGTACGGGTCGAACTTCTGCACCTGAACCTTGAGGCCGCGCGCCTTCAGCAGCCGGCCGAGCGAGGCGGCGGTGATGCCCTTGCCCAGTGAGGAGACGACGCCGCCCGTGATGAAGACGTACTTGGGCGGCCGGTCTCTCACGGCTGACGCCCGAACGCGTCGACCTGCGAGAGGCCCGGCGTGCGTTCGATCAGCTCGCCGAGCGAGCGTCGTTCACCGAGGAGCGTGAGCCCGGCAAGCGCCCCGATCGCCAGCCAGCGGCCCCGTCCCGTGAGTCGACCCACGGAACTCAACCCTAGCATCGCGCCCAGCGCGTTCGATCCGGCGTCTCCGAGCATCGTCCTCTCGCGAAGATCGTAGGGAAGCAGGAGGACGGCGATCCCGACCGGCGCCCGAACGAGGGCGGCGCCGGCGAGGTACGCCTTGAGCGCGCGGCCCGGCCGCGTGTCGAGCTGGTTGAGCGAGTTCGCGGCGAGGCCGACGAGGAGCGCGCCCGAGAGCTTGCGCGTCGCGAGCAGCCCGACGAGCGGGATCCCCACCAGCTTGAGGACGCCGGTCGTCGCCCCCGCGCGCAGGTGGGCGCGGAAGCCCCGCTCGGGACCGCTCCAGAGATCGTCAGCGAGACCGAGCCCGGCAACGAGCGCCACCGCCGGGTTGCGACCGGCGCCGAGCGCGGCGCCCACGAGCGGCAGCCGGAGCCCGCGGTGATTGGTGGCCTGAGGGCCCGTCGCGAGGACCGCGTCCAGCAGCTGGCGTCCGCGATGCAGGAAGCCCGGGGCGTCGCGGCCGGTCGCGCGATGGCGCAGCGGCAACTCGACCTCGGCGATCGGGATCCCGGCGCGGGCGGCGTCGATCGAGCCGCCGACCTCGCAGCCGAACCCCGCCGCGAGCGGGAAGCAGACCTCGCGGGCCTCGGCGGAGAAGACCCGCTGGCCGGAGAGCGGCTCGACCGGGACGAAGCCCGAGCGGTTGCGTATAAGCGCCCGGGCGGCCAGCTTCGCGATCCCGAAGCCGCCGCCCTGGCGCTCGGCGAAGACGGCGATCGCCAGGCCGCCCTCGGCGGCCGCGAGCGGTCGGAGGTCGCCGTCGAGGTCGGCGTCGCACACGACGACCGCGCCCGGCGGAGCCTCCCGCTCGGCGAGCGTGAGCGCCTGGCCCTTGCCGCGAGCCGGCAGGCGGACGACCCGCGCCCCCGCCCGCTCTGCTTCCTCGGCGGTTCCATCCGTAGAGCCGTCGTCGGCGACGATCACCTCCGCGTCTGGAAACTGCTCTCGCAGCCGGGCGACGGTCGACCCGATGCGCTCGGCCTCGTCTCGGGCCGCCACCAGGACGGCGACGCGTGGCTCCGAGCGCGGCCCGGGCTCAGCGCTCATTCTGGAGTGAGCGCCACCCGGGAGCGGAGCGAGTGGCAAGGGCTCGATCGGCGCCGGCAGCGTCCCGTTCTCGGCCGACGTCTTGAGACCGTAGTGACCCTCGGCCCCGCCGGCGAGGAGGAGGGCGAGGGCGAGCTTCCCGATCTGCGTGTCCACCGAGTCCACGCTCGAGACGCCATTCGCCTTGTAGACGGGAATCCGGGAGGGACGCTGCTCGGTGCCCTCGATCCCGACCACCGGCACGCCGCTGCCCGCGAGCCCGGCGTAGAGGCCGTCGAAGAACATCCTCGTCGGCGCGTCGGTCGCGACGCCGGTGTGCGCGACGACGACGGCGTCCGACTCCGTCGAGGGATCTCCGCGGTGATCCTGGACGAGGACGGGGATCAGCGCGTCCCAGAAGGGGGTCTCCCCGCCCTCTACGAGCTCCTCACCCAGCCGCCGCCCGACCTCCTCCATCGTCAGCCCGAGAACTGCGGCTCGAGAGCGTCCATGACCTGCTCGGGGTCGATCGGAAGCTCGAACGCCTCGCGCTCGACGACCGCCGGCCCCGAGGCGTCCTGGAGCGTCTGCTCGACCGCATCGAGCGCGTTGTCGTCGGGCTGGCCGGTGAAGAGGAGCGCGACCCGCTTGCCGCGGAGCCGCCCGTTCATCAGAGGCAGATACGTGTTGGCGACGTAGTCCTCGCCCGCTTCGCGCTGCCGCCGGAGCAAGTCGGCCTGCGCGACGAGGTCGTCGTTACGCTGCTCGAGCTCCTCGATCCGATCCTGGAGCACGCGCCGCTCGCTGCCTTCGACGTCCGTCCGGGTCGCCAGCCCGGCGCCGACGAGGATGCCGATGATCAGCGCGAGGAAGACAGCCGCCAGCGAGGCGACGTGGTAGCGGAGGTCGAACAAGCCGCCGAAGCCTAGAAGCCCAGCAGATCGCGCAGTCGCAGTCCGAGCTCTTCGAGCGCGAACCGCAGCTGCGGCGAGACCGCGACCGCCACGACAAGCGCGCCGAGACCTGCGGCTGCGACGAGCACCAGCGGCCAGATCCCGACCTGGCGGCTGACGAGCCGGGAGACCCCCTTGGCGTCCACGAGGATCTCCCCGACGCGAAGCCGGGTCAGGAACGTCGACGCCATGCCCGATCGGTTGCGCTCGAGGAACTCGATCAGGTTGAGGTGGGAGCCGACGGCGACGATCAGCTCGGCGCCCTTCTCGTAGGCGAGGAGCAGAGCGAGATCCTCGCTCGTCGCCGCAGCCGGGACGACGTGATGGTCGAGGCCGAGGGCCCGAACGCGCTCCGCACCGGGCGCCGTGCCGTTCTCGTAGGCGTGGATCAGGATCTCTGCGCCCGAGCCGAGCGCACGGTCGGAGACCGAGTCCATGTCGCCGACGATCACGTGGGGCTTGTAGCCCGCTTCGAGCAGCGCGTCCGCGCCGCCGTCCACGGCCACCAGCACTGGCCGGAAATCGCGCACGTACGGACGGACGATGCGCAGGTCGCGCTTGTGGCCCGGGCCTCGAACGACGACGAGCGCATGCCGGTCGCGAAACCGCGTCTCCAGCGCCGGGAAGCCGATCCCCTCGGAGAGCAGGCGTCCCTCCTCCCGGAGGTACCGCATCGTGTTCTCGGCGAAGCTCTCGAGCGCCTCCGTCACCCGGCCCCGCTGCTCACGGAGCGCGTCGGCGAGGTCGTCCGCTCTGAGCTCCTGGCCGGCGACGAGGCGGGTGCCGTTCCGGAAGAGGCTTCCGCCCCGGACCGTGATCAGCTCTCCTTCATCGATCTTCTCGAACAGGTCCGCGCCGGGCGCGTCGATCAGCCGGACTCCGCCCCGGACGAGGAGGAGCGGCCCCGGATTCGGGTACCGGCCGGTCTGCGAGTCGGACACGTTGACCACGACGCGGACGCCCGACTCGAGCAGCTCTTCGGCCGAGACGCGGTCGAGGTCGGCGTGGTCGATGATCGCGACATCGTCGGCGGAGAGCCTCCGGACGAGATGCTTCGTCCGGCGATCGAGGCGCGCGTGTCCCTTGTACTCGACGAAGCTCATCGAACGGTCGAGAGAAACTCTCGACCGCCGAGCATACGTTGGAGCTCGTCCTTCCGCTCCGATTCGGCCAGCTGCTCGATGCACGTGTGCGTCGGATCGCCCGGCACCTTTTCGACGCGAAGGTGGCGGTCGGCGACGCTCGCAATCTGCGGCAGATGCGTGATCGTGAGCACCTGCGAGCGTTCGCCCAGCCTGCGCAGCGTCTGTGCGACCGCATGCCCGGTCTCGCCGCCGATCCCCGCGTCGATCTCGTCGAAGACCAACGTCATCTTCCCTCCTGCCGCCGCAGCGAGTGCGAGCGCGATGCGGCTCAGCTCGCCGCCCGAGGCGGTCTCCGCGACGGGCGCGAACGGCAGGCCGGGGTTGGGGCGGATCAGGAAGGTGACGGCGTCCGTGCCCGTTGAGCCCAGCTCGCGGTCGGCGAGCTCGACGTGGAACTCGCCCTCGCCCAGGCCGATCCCGCGCAGCTCGGCGGCCACCGCGGACGCAAAGCGGTCGGCGGACGCCGTGCGCGCCTCGTGGAGGGCCGCGGCGATCGCCTCTACGCGTGCCTGGGCCTCGGCCAACGCCGCAGCGGCCTCCGCCGCCGGGTCGGCGCCGGCCCCGCGCGCCTCCAGCTCGGCACGGGCGGCGGCGGCTCGCTCGAGCAGCTCTTCGTACGACTCGCAGCGGAACCGGCGCTTCGCGGCCGAGATCCGCTCCAGCTCTGCCTCGAGGTGCTCCAGCCGGTCGGGCTCTGCCTCCAGCGAGTCCAGGAAGCCGCGCAGGTCGGCGCCGACGTCCGCCAGCCGGACGTGGAGGTCGCGCAGCTCGGCCGCCGCCGCCTCGAGCTCCGGCGCCAGCCGCTCGAGCGGCGCAATCGAGCGCTCCGCCCTCGCCGCGAGCACCGCGGCGCCTTCGCCGTCCTCCGGGGAGAGCGCCTCGGCCGCGGTCGCCGAGCCCTCGGCGAGCTCGGTGAGGTGGCGCAGCCGCTCGCGCTCGGCGAGGAGCGACGCCTCCGTCCCGGGCTCGAGCCCGTTCGTGTCCTCGACCAGCGCCTGGAGCTCGGCGAGCCGCGCCTCCGCGGCCGCCGAGTCCGCCGTGATCTCGTCATGGCGTCGCCTGGCCGCGGCGAGCTCGCGCCAGGCCCGGCGCAGCTCGGTGCGCCGCCGAAGCTGGTCGTCGCCGAGGAACGAGTCGAGCACCTCGAGCTGGTACGCGGGCCGAGCGAGCCGCCGCTGCTCGAACTGGCCGGACATCCCGACGAGCAGCTCGGTCGCGGCCGCAAGATCCTCGCGCGCCGCCGCTCTCCCCCACGCGTAGGCGCGGGTCCGCCCGTCCGGGAAGATCCGCCGGGCGAGCACGAGCCCCGCCTCGTCCTCGGGCCGCAGCTCGGCGAGCGCTTCGAGCCCGTCCTCGTCGAAGAACCCGTCGGGCAGGTCGAACTCGGCTTCGACGTAGGCCTCCTTGCCGGCCGGGCCGATCGCCTTCGCGTCGCCCTTCGCGCCGAGCAGGAGGCCGACCGCCTGCGCCAGGATCGTCTTGCCGGCGCCCGTCTCGCCCGTGATCGCGTTCAACCCCTCCGAGAGCTCGAGCTCGGCCTGCCGGATCAGGACCAGGTTCTCGATGCGCAGACGGCGCAGCACGGCGGTCAGGGTACGCGGCGGCTAGGACGCGAACGTGTCGCGGTAGCGACGGAAGAAGGTCATCTCCGGCAACGTCGCGAGGAGGCTGACGGCGTCGGCAAGGCGGATCTGGACGGGCTCCTCCGGGCCGATGGCTGCAACCTGGTGTCCGTCGGCGATGAGCGCGACCTCGACGTCCGCCGTCAGGTTCGAGACGGTGAGCTCGCGGTTCCGCGGGACGACCAGCGGTCGCGCGTGGAGCGAGTGCGGCGCGACGAACGTCACTGCCATCGCGTCCAGGCCCCAGACGAGCACGGGGCCGCCGCCGGACAGGTTGTAGGCGGTCGACCCCGACGGTGTCGACGCGATCAGGCCGTCGCACGGGACGGTGCCCATGTCCTCGCCGGCGATCGACCAGCGAAGCTCGACCATCCGGCCGAGCACGCCGCTGTGAGCCACGACGTCGTTGACGGCCGGATGCCGCTCCCCGGCGGCGTCGACCTCGAGCGTCGGCAGCTCCACGACCTCGAACTCGCCGTCGAACGCGCGGCCCAGCCCGGGCTCGAGGTCCTCCTTGCCCATCGAGGCAAGGAAGCCGACCCGTCCGTAGTTGACGCCGATCACCGGGATACCCGTGCCGAGGAAGCGCTTCAGCGCCCGCAGCATCGTTCCGTCGCCGCCGAGAACGACTGCGAGGTCTGGCGATTCCTCGACGAGCTCGATTCCGCGCTCGCGCGCGAGGCGCTCGACCACGTCCGTCGCGTCGGTGACGTCGGCGCGGCCGTGCGCGACGACTGCGACCCGGCTAACGGACGGCATCCGCGATCCAGTCGTCGAGCTCGGGCGGCAGCCCGGCGGCCGGGCGGTGCACCAGATGGACGAAGAACTCGCGGTTGCCCTTCGGCCCCGGCAGGCCGGAGTCCGTCACGCCCACGGTCTCGGCCTCCCAGAGCAGCGCTTCCTCGGCAACCTCGCGAACGACTCGCCGGTGCACGTTTGCGTCGCGGACGACGCCGTTCTTCACGTCCGCCCGACCGGCCTCGAACTGCGGCTTTACGAGCGCGAGCGCCTCCCAGCCGGGCCGCGCGAGCCGCAGGACCGGCTTCATCACCTTGGTGGCACTGATAAACGAGACGTCACAGGTCACGAGGTCGGGCGCGAAGGGGAGCTCGTCGACATGCCTCGCGTTGACGCCCTCCATCACCGTCACCCGCGGATCTTCCCGCAGGCGCTCGTGCAGCTGCGCGCGACCGACGTCGAGCGCGATCACGCGGCGGGCGCCGCGCTGGAGCAGAACGTCCGTGAAACCGCCCGTCGACGAGCCGACGTCGACCGCGTCGCGGCCCGCAGGATCTACGCCGAGCACCTCGAGCGCGTGTGCGAGCTTCTCTCCCCCGCGGGACACGAACCTCGGCGGCGCCAGCACCTCGAGCGGCGCCCCGTCGTCCACCTGCTGGCCTGCCTTGTCGAAACCGGGGACGCGGCCGGCCATCACGAGCGCCTGCGCCTGCGTCCTCGACACGGCGAGACCTCGCTCCACGAGGAGAACGTCGAGCCGCTTGCGCATCGGTCCGTAGGCTAGAGGGATGGCGAGCCGTTCCGTCGCTCTCGCCGCGATCGCTGGCGCTCTGGCGCTTACGGCACCCGCTCAGGCGCAGGCTCCGGTCACCCTCCGGATCGTGTTTCCCGAGGGTTTCAGCGTCCGGCAGATGGCCGATCGCGTCGCGGAGGTGCGGAAGATCGCAATCCGAAAGCGCGGCGTCAGGCCCAGGCTGACGGGCGGGGCGTACAAGGCAGCCGCCGCCCGGGCACGCGCGCCGCGCGAGTTCCGCCCGTACCTGAAACGGCGGAGCATCGAGGGGTTCCTCTTCCCCTCGCTCTACGAGTTCACGCAGCAAACGCGTTCCGCCGAGCTCGTCGGGAACCAACTCTCCGCCTTCGAATCGCGCTGGCGCGGGATCGACCTCCGCCGCCCACGCGCGAGCAATCTCAACGCCTACGACGTCCTGACGATCGCCTCGATGATCGAGCGCGAGACCGCCGTTGCGTCCGAGCGGCGGCTCGTCTCGGCCGTGATCTACAACCGCCTGAAGGCGGACATGCCGCTCGCGATCGATGCCACCCTTCGCTACGGCCTCGGCATCCCCGGGACCCGTCCGCTCACGCGGGCTCACCTCCGCAGCCGCAGCCGCTACAACACACGTCGCTACAAGGGGCTGCCGCCGACGCCGATCGGCAACCCCGGGGTCCCGTCGATGCGCGCTGCCGCGCGGCCCGCCGGGCGCAACTACCTCTACTACCTCCGCCGGCCCGGCACCGTGCGGCACTTCTTCACCGCGAGCGAGGAGGAGTTCTGCGCGAAGGCTCGCGAGTGGGGCTACACCGAGGACTGCTGAACGCGGGCCGCGAGCTCTCCGACGAGACCGGCGAGGACTGAGGTGTCAGCGTCGATCGCGTCCAGCATCTCCCGGGCACGGGCTTCCGTCGACGCCGCGAGCTCCAGCGTTGCCGGGCGGCCCCGCTCCTTCACGAGCCCGTCGTCGTCGAGGAGGTCGTCCACCACCTGGTAGAGAACGCCGAACTCGGCGCCGAACCCGCGCCAGTCCTCCTGTTCGCCGGCGGGAATCCCAACGACCCAGAGCCCGCAGCCGACGGAGGCCTCGAAGAGCCGCGCCGTCTTCAGCCGGTTGAGCTCCATGCGGTCCTGCCGGCTGCCGTTGATGTCGAGGTACTGCCCGCCGATCATCCCCGAGGTCGCAAGCGCGAGCTCGCGGCCCACGTGCGGACCGTCATAGCCGAGCGCCAGGGCGAACGCCTCGTTGAGAAGCGCATCGCCGGCGAGGATCGCCTGCGCCTCGCCGAAGCGGACATGCACGGTCGGCCGGCCACGCCGCTGCTCGTCGTCGTCGAGCGCAGGAAGGTCGTCGTGGACGAGCGAGAACGAGTGGACGAGCTCAATGGCAGCGGCTGCGCCGAGCGCCTGGTCGGGATCGCCTCCAGCGGCCTCGGTCGTCGCCAGACAGAGCACCGGCCGGATCCGCTTCCCGCCGCCCGCGAGCGCGTAGCGGACGACCTCGTCCAAGCGGCCGAGCTCATCGGAGAGCTCCAGTCCGGCGAGGAAGCTCTCGACCCGCTCTCGGTGCTGGTCAGGGCTGCGCATCGGCGTCGCGCTTCGCCTTCGCGATCTCGGCCTCGACCTCTTTCGCGATCTCGGAGAGCTCGCTCAGGATCTCGATCGCCTGGTCGGGATCGGTTGCCGCCTCGAGCCGGCTGCGCGCCTCGTCGAGCCGCTCGAGCAGCTCTTCGGCACGCGTCAGGTTCTCCTCGGGATTCGGCTCTTCGGGTTCAGTCATGCGACCTCCTCTCGGGCGATCCGGCCCAGGATGCCGTTCACGAGCTTGCCCGCCTCATTGGAGGCGTAGCGCTTGGCGAACCGGACACCCTCGTCGATCGCGACCTCGGGCGGGATCTCGCCCTGCTCCAGCTCGTAGATCGCCAGGCGGAGGACATTCCGCTCGACCGCACCCAGCCTCCCCGCGGGCCACCCTTCCGTCGCCTCGTCGATCCGGTGGTCGAGGTGCTCGGCGCTTTCGGCAACGGCCTTGGCGGTCTCCCAGGCGAAGTCGTCGACCTCGCCCTCGTACGTCGAGCCGAGGTCCTTTCCGGTCACGTCCCACTGGAACAGCATGAAGAGCGCGGCGCGGCGCGACGCCCGGCGGCTCTGGCTCACGGCGCCGCCTCCGACCCAAGTAACAGACTGTTACTAGTACCGGCCCCGGCCCGCGACCCCGCTCCTGGAGTCGATCTCACTGCGCTTCCGACCCAAGTAACAGACTGTTACTTGCCTCTGCCGGCGCGTGCTCCTCGAGGTAGCTCGTGGAGTACTCGCCGCGGGCGAACCCCTCGCTGCGGATCACCTCGGCGGCCAGGCCGATCGTCGTCGGGAGACCGGTGACCTCGAACTCGTTCAGCGCCCGGACACAACGCGAAAGTGCAAGGTCGCGATCAGGTGCCCACGCGATCACCTTTGCGAGCAGCGAGTCGTAGTGCGGAGGCACGAGCGCGCCGTCCTCGACGAATGTGTCCACGCGGACACCGGGCCCGAGGGGCGGCCGGAAGCGCTCGAGGCGGCCCGGCATCGGCATGAAGTCGCGCGAGGGGTCCTCCGCGTTCACGCGCACCTCGATCGCGTGTCCTCGGCGCGGCGCGCGCCCGGTGTACGAGAGCGGCTCGCCGGCGGCGACACGCAGCTGCTCGTGGACGAGATCGATGCCGGTGACCAGCTCGCTGACGGGGTGCTCGACCTGGAGCCGCGCGTTCAGCTCGATGAAGTAGAACGAGCCGTCCGGGCCGACGAGGAACTCGAAGGTCCCGGCGTTCGTGTACCCGATCGCGCGCGCGGCGCGCTCGGCGGTCGCCTCCATCTCCTCGCGCGTCTCCGGGGTCAGCGCGCACGACGGCGATTCCTCGATCAGCTTCTGGTGGCGGCGCTGGATCGAGCATTCGCGCTCGCCGAGGGTGAGGTTGCCGCCTTTCGAGTCGCCGAGCACCTGGATCTCGACGTGCCGGGCCGGGACGATCGCCTTCTCCAGGTACATGCTGCCGTCGCCGAAGGCAGCCTCCGCCTCGGCTGCGGCCATTGCGTACGCGGAATCGATTTCGTCCGGAACCGAGACGAGGCGCATCCCCTTCCCGCCGCCGCCGGCCGCCGCCTTCACGAGGACTGGGTACCCGAGCCCATCGGCCGCGCGCCCGACCTCGCCGGCGGAGACAGGTCTTGTCCCCGGCACCAGCGGGACGCCGGCGGCATCCATCTCGTCCCGGGCCGAGGCCTTGTTGCCCATCCGGGCCATGACCTCGGGCGTCGGGCCGACGAAGACGAGGTCGTTGTCTGCGCACGCCTCGGCGAAGGCCGGGTTCTCGGCGAGGAAGCCCCAGCCGGGATGCACGGCCTCGCAGCCGGTGGTCGTCGCCGCGGCGATGACGGACGGGATGCGGAGGTAGCTCTCGGACGCGGCGGCCGGGCCGATGCAAACGGCGCGATCGGCCATCCGCACGTGCATCGAGCCCTCGTCGACCCGGGAGTAGACGGCCACCGCCTCGATGTCGAGCTCGTGGAGCGCGCGGATGACGCGCACCGCCACCTCTCCGCGGTTGGCGACGAGAACCTTGCTTAAACGGCATCGAGCGGCCGCCCCAGTGCCGGCTCGATCTCGAACAGCACCTGGCCGAACTCCACGGGCTGGCCGTTCTCGACGTGGATCCGGCGGACGACACCGTCGAGGTCGGCCTTGATCTCGTTCATCAGCTTCATCGCCTCGAGGATGCAGAGCGTCTGGCCGGACGCGACCACCGCGCCCTCCTCCACGAACGGCGCAGCGCCGGGCGAGGGCGCCCGGTAGAAGGTTCCGACCATCGGCGCCTCGACGCGGACGACACCGTCGGTCTCCGATTCGATCGCGGGAGGCGCAACGTCCTGCTCCGTCGGAGCGGACGGCGCAGGAGCGGGAGCCGTCGCAGCAGCGTCGGCCTCTTCGCGGCGCCGGACCGAGACGCGCATGCCGGACTCCTCGATCGCGATCTCGGCGACGCCGCTCTCCTGGACGATGCGCACGATCTCGCGGATCCGCTCGGCCCTGCCCTGGTCGACGCTGCCGCCGATCAGGCGCTCCTCGCCACTGGCGCGGCCGCGGATCGTCGAGAGCAGCGGCTCTGCCTCCTCGCCGAAGAGCGCGAGCAGGAGCAGCTCCTCCTCGCTCGTCGCCAGGCCCTCGGCATCCTCGCGGATGTCGTCGAAGTCGGCGGCCTGCTCGAGCTCCTGGGTCTCGCCGTCGGAGCTGAGCTCGATCGCGCGGCTCGCGTCCGCGTCGAGCTCGCCCGGCGGCGTCCCGAAGTCGCCCTCGAAGAGGCCGCGCAGCTCGTCGACCACGAGCCCGTACCGGCTCGCCGAGAGCACGTGGATCAGCGCCTGCGAGCCGAGGATCTGCCCGATTGGTGCGGCGAGCGGCGGCCAGCCGGCCTCGCCTCGGATCCGCTCCAACTCGTCGAGCACCTCGTCGAGCCTGTCGCCCATGGACTGGGTGCGCAGGTGCGCGTCGAGCGCGGCGACGAGGCCCGCCGGAAGGTTGTGCTGGGCCGCGCGGACGGCGATGCGAGGCGCAAGCGGGGTGACGGGCTCGTCGCCGATGTGCTGGTCGATCAGGTTGGAGGCGCGCCAGAGGTGCTCGCTGTCGACGCCCGAGGCGAGCCCCAGGCCCTCGAGGACATCCGCGAGCCCTTCACCGGCGACCCGGTGGAGGACGAGGGCAACGGCATAGACCGCGCAGGCGATCCGGTCCGCGCCGGCCCGCGCGGCCTCGAGCGCCGCGGCGAGCGCGTTGCCGGCCGACCCCTGACAGTAGATCCCGATCGGGAGGCCGCTCGCCTCGCCGATCGCGGTCGTCAGCTCGCTGGCGCGATGCGGCTCGAGCGATCCGGACGGATCGTGGAGCAGGATCCTGGCGGCGCCGAGCTCGGGCAGCTTCTTCGCCTGCTCGACGAGGGCATCCGTCTCCCCCGTCGGGCCGGGGCTGTAGATCAGGCCGGCGTCGAACTCCCCGCCGGCGCCGGTGATCGCCTCGCCCGCCTCGCGCAGGTTCATCACGTCGTTCAGCGGGTCGTGGAGCCGAAAGACCTCGATCCCGTTCTCCGCGGCGGTTTGGACGAACCGGCGCACGAAGTCGCCGCCGACCGGACGCGAACCGACGAGGAAGCGGCCGCGGAGCGCCATCCCGAGCGGCGTCTTCGTCCGCGACTTGATCGCACGGATCCGCTCCCACGGGCTCTCCACGCCGCGGCGCACGGCACTGTCGAACACGCCCCCGCCGGAGACCTCGAGGGACGCGAAGCCGGCGCCGTCCAGGATCTCGGCCAGGTCGAGAAGGGCGGAGGTGGGCAGCCGGCCGGCGAGTGGTTCCTGGCTGACGAGCCGGACGGTGGTGTCGACCAGGGCGGGCATCCGCCGGACCCTAACGAGAGGCTCGTTCGGCGGCAGGCAACTGCGCGAAGGCGTACAGCACGAGGTAGAGCACGGAGAGCAGCGCGGTCAGCGCCACCGTCATCCCGAGCGTGCGAGGATGGGAGAGCGGGTCGGAGACGCGGGCCCACACGTCGGCGAGCAGCGGCTCCGGGCTCGTCACGAAGTCCCAGCTGTTCCAGCGCAGCGAGCGGCCGAGGTAGATCCCGAACCCGCTCGCGAGAAGGCTGCCGCCGACGAGCGCCCAGCCGAGCAGCGTGCCGTGCGTCCGCCGGACGACGACCTGCATCAGGTAGATCGACAGGAAGCCGAGGAATGCGCCGGTCCACGCGAACGCGCTGAAGAGAACGAGGTCGAACCAGAGCGGCGCGTCGTCGCGCGTGCCGAGGTGGATGAGATCGGTGAGGAGATAGGGCGCGTTCGGGAGGAACAGGAGCCAGAGCGCGGCGAGCGGAAGGAGCCGGCTGAGGCCGACGCCGCGCCGTTGCATGTCGTAGACCGCGACCGCGGCGACCAGCGGGATCCACGCGAGGAAGAGGTTCCACGCGAGGAACCGGTAGGCGCCGGGCTCGGAGTAGACCCAGCGCGCCACGAGCAGCGAGACGCAGAACGCCGACGCAAGCGCGAGGGCAGCGAGGGCGAGCGAGCGCCGATCACTCATCGTCATCACGGCGTCAAGTGTAGAAAGTGGCCATGGCCGTCAATGGCGCAGGTCACCGTTCCTCTTCGTCGCGAGCCACGACGTGGAGGTAACTGTAGGTCCGAGCGAGGCTGATGCCTTCGTCGACGATCTCGAGGCCCTCGGCCGCCAGCCACCGAGCGACGCGATCCGCCGTCGGGTAGTAGTGATAGCCGCCGTCGCGCCGGATGATCTCGCCGTGGACTACCGGCAAGTCCGCGGCCGTTGCCTCGGCGAAGACGCTCGCGATCTCGTCAGGATCGACCTGCTCAACGGTCAGGTAGATGAGACCGCTGCCCCGCACGGCCCGATGCAAGTTGGCGAGAACTCGCGGCCAGTCCTCCGGGCAGACGTGCTCAATCGCGTCGATGCACATGGCGGCGTCGAATGCGACATCGAACTCGAGCTCCTGGAGGCCGACCTTCTCGAGCGCAACCTCGGGATGCTTCGCTCGCGCCCGTGCCAGCATTCCCGCCGATTGATCGATCCCGACCACCGTTCGGCCGGCCGCCAGCACCAGTTCGAAATACCGGCCGGTGCCGCATGGCGCATCGAGGATCACGCCACCGGGTGGACATGACTCGATCACCTGCTCGACGAATCGCCGATGAGTCGGGGTGATCGGACCTTCGTATGTCGGTGAGAACTGCCGGTCGTACCGCTCCTCGGCGCTCACCTGCTGATCGTCGAGCCACGCTCGTCGATCCATGACCGCACTCCTTCCGCTTCGTCCGCTCGGGACGGGAGGGAGGGGTTCCCTTCTAATCGTTTCACACCAGGCGTTGACCCGGCGGATCGAACGAGCGACGGGAGGCGTCAGGCGCGGCTGATGTAGCGGCGCTCGCGCGTGTCGACCTTGATCCGGTCACCCTGGTTCACGAAGAGCGGCACCTGGACGATCGCGCCGGTCTCGAGCTTCGCCGGCTTCGTCACGTTGGAGACGGTGTCGCCGCGGACGCCGGGCTCCGTCTCGGCGACCGTCAGCTCGACCGAGGCCGGCAGCTGCACGCCGGAGGGCCGCCCGTCCACGGTCATCAGCTGCACGGTGCTGGACGGCTGGAGGAAGTCGAGCGCCTCGGAGACCGACTCGCGCGAGAGGCTGATCTGCTCGAACGTCTGCTCGTCCATGAAGACGACCTCGTCGCCCGAGTCGTAGAGGTACTGCGCGTTCTTCGTCTCGGTGATGACGCGTTGGAACTTCTCCCCGGCGCGGAACGTCTTGTCGACGACCGAGCCCGAGTCGAGGTTCTTCAGCTTCGTGCGGACGAAGGCGCCGCCCTTCCCGGGCTTGACGTGCTGGAACTCAACGATGCGCCAGGCCGAGCCGTCCAGCTCGATGTGCATCCCGTTCTTGAACTGGTTCGTGTTGACGACGTCGGCCACGGCGGGAGGCTAGCTGACGACAATTAGCTCCTTGGTGAACGAGGTCAGGATCTCGCAGCCGTCGTCCCTGACCGCGACGCAGTCCTCGATCCGAACGCCGCCGACCCCGCTCAGGTAGATGCCAGGCTCGACCGTGACGACGTTCGCTGTCTCGAGCGTGTCGGTCGACTCCGGGCGAAGAGTCGGCGCCTCGTGGACCATCAGTCCCAGGCCGTGGCCGAGCCCGTGTCCGAAGTTCTCGGCGTAGCCTGCGTCGGCGATGACGGCGCGGGCGGCCGCGTCGGCGTCGCGGCCAGTCGTCCCGGCGCGGACGGCGTCGAGGCCCGCCTGCTGCGCCTCCTTCGTCACCTCGTAGATCTCACGCAGCAAGTCGGAGACGTCGCCGACCGCGAAGGTGCGCGTGCAGTCGGAGCAGTAGTGGTTCAGGCGCGCGCCGGCGTCCACGAGCACGAGGTCGCCCTCCTGCACGACCCGGTCGCCGGGAACCGCGTGCGGGCTCGCCGCCGTCGGCCCTGCCGCGATGTCGATCGCGAACGCGGGCTCGTCGGCGCCGAGCTCGTGGAAGAGCTCGGTCATCCGCCAGACCAGCTCTTTCTCCGTCCGGCCGCTGAACTGCTCCTTGGCCAGGCGCTCGTACACGCCGTCCGTGATCCGGGACGCCTGACGGATCGAGTCGAGCTCGTCGGGCTCCTTGACCGCACGCAGCGACTCGACCAGCCCGCGTCGGGGCACGAGGTACACGCCCGTCTCGCGCAAGACCCCGTGGTTCGCGTAGGTCACCGCGTCGGCCTCGAACCCGATCGCGTCCGGGATCCGACCGGCCAGGTCGCCGTAGATGTGGCGCTCGGTCTGCTCGACCTCGACGTCCGTCGAGGTCGCGCGCCCGCTCCACGTAGCGGAAGTCGGTAAAGAGGCAGGCGCGATCCGGGGCGACGAGCAGGGCGGCGTTCGAGCTCTCGAAGCCGGTCAGGTAGAGGACGTTGGTCGGCGCGGTGACGAGCAGCGGCTCTTCGAGCAGCCCGCGCAGCCGGTCTATTCGCGTGTCAGGAATTCCAGCGCCTCCTTGTAGCCGTCGGGGCCCTTTCCGATCACCCGGTGCGCCGCGATGTCGGCGATGACCGTGTGTCGCCGCCACTCCTCCCTGTTCTCGATGTCCGAGAGGTGCACCTCGACGACCGGACAGCGCGCGAGCTCGAGCGCGTCGCGGATCGCGTAGCTGTAGTGCGACCAGGCGCCGGAGTTGACGATGAGCCCGCCGGCGGAGTCGCCGAGCTCCTGGCACCACTCGACGTACTCGCCCTCGTGGTTGGTCTGGCGGCAGAGGACGTCGCAGCCGAGCTCCGCGCCCCACTCCCGGATCTTCCCCTCGAGCTCGGGCAGCGAGAGCCCGCCGTAGACGGCCGGGTCGCGCCGATCGAGCACGTTGAAGTTGGGGCCGTGCAGCACGCCGACGAGCACTCCGAGAGCGTAGTGCGGGCAAGTAACAATGTGTTACTTGCCCGCACTGGCGCTGCTGGAGGGCACTCCGCAGCTAGTAACAAGTTGTTACTTGCGAGATGAGCTCGTCGAGCGCTGCGCGCACCTCGGTCTCCGGGCGCTCGACGCCCCACACCGGTTTCCCGGGTGCGTCGAGGAGGACGAGCCGGATCCGGCCGTCCCGGACCTTTTTGTCGCGCTGAAGCGCCTCCCACGCCCGCTCGCGATCGACCGCCACCGGCCGGGGGTCGAGCACGGTCTCGACCACGTCGGTCGGGAGGCCGGAGAGACGCAGCGCCGCGAGGAGTCCGAGCGCGACTGCGTCGCCGTGGCGAACCGTGTAGAGCGACGCCGCCTCGAGCGCGTGCGCGAAGGTATGGCCGAGGTTGAGGATCGCGCGGCGGCCTCCCTCGTAGGGATCCGCGAGACAGACGCCCGACTTGTAGGCGGCGCAGGCGCGGATCATCTCCGCCTCCGGGAGATCCCAGACGTCCACGCCCGCGAGCAGGCCGGTCTTGACTACTTCGGCCATGCCGGCCCGGCGCTCCTCCGCCGGAAGGGTCGCGATCAGCTCCGGGTCGATCACGACCTCCTCTGGGTAGTGGAACGCCCCGGCCAGGTTCTTGCCCTCGCGGAGGTCGACAGCGGTCTTGCCGCCGATCCCTGCGTCGACCTGGCCGACGAGCGTGGTCGGCGCCGCGATCCACGGCACGCCCCGCATGTACGTGGCCGCGACGAAACCGGCGAGATCCGTCGTCGTCCCACCTCCGTAGCCGACGACCGTCCCGTCCCGGGAGATGCCAAGCTCGGTCCAGAGGCGCTGCGCCTCCTCGATCGACTTCTCGCGCACCGTGTGCACCTCGGGCAGCTCGAGCGGGTGGAGCTCGAGGGCCGTGGGATCCGCGAGCAGCACATCCCCTTCTGCGCGCGCTCCCGCCTCGATCCGGACGCCGAGCGCAGCGAGGACGACGTCGTCGAGATCGCGCGCCCGGGCGTCGGCCGCCTCCCCGTACAGCGCGCGGCGGCGCTCGTAGAGCTGACGGAACTGCTCGGGATCGCTCGCGAGCGGCCTCGCCGACCGGGCGACCCGGTCCCAGGCAGCGTCGACCTCGACCTCGACGAGCACCGTGAGGGCGTGCTCGCGAAGCGCCTCGCGGATGGCCGGCGTCTCGATCGCCCCGCCACCGAGCGCAACCACCGCGGGCCGCTCGCGCTTGAGCGTTCTCAGCGTCTCTTCCGCCTCCAACACCCTGAAGCCCGTCTCGCCTTCGCGTCGGAAGAGGTCGGGGATGGAGCGACGGACGGACTTCTCGATCTCCTGGTCGAGATCGAAGAACTGCCGCCCGATCAGCTCGGCTACGCGGGAGCCGAGCGTTGTCTTGCCGGCGCCCATGAAGCCGATGAGGGCGAGGTGGCGGTCTAGGGCGTGCGCCATGGGATGCGATCGAGGTACGCCCGGTGCGCCGCGAGGAAGTCCTCGAGCGAGTCGCCGCCGAACTTCTCGCGCGCGGCTCGGGCGAGCTCGAAGGCCACCGACGCCTCGGCGACGACGGCGAGGGCCTCGACGGCTGCGACGTCGCTCCGCTCGACAAGCGCCTCGGCGGGTTCGCCGCTTCCGAGGTCGACCGAGCGCAGCGGCCGCATCAGCGTCGGCAGCGGCTTCATCGCCGCGCGCGCCACGATCTCCTCGCCGTTCGAGACGCCGCCCTCGATCCCGCCGGCGCGGTTGGTCTCGCGCCGGAGCCCCGGGAGGATCTCGTCGTGCGCCTGGGAGCCGCGCAGCTCAGCGAGCCCGAAGCCGTCGCCGATCTCGACGCCCTTCACGGCTTGAATTCCCATCAGCGCAGCCGCGAGTCGAGCGTCCAGGCGATCCTCCTTGGTCGCGTAGGAGCCGAGCCCGGGTGGAACTCCGCCGGCGCGGACTTCGACGACGCCGCCTACGGTGTCCCGGTCGGCCCGAGCGGAGTCGACGTCTCCCATCTCCAGCACCGAGCCCGCGACCTCGACGCCGAGCTCGCGAAGAAGCGCCTTGCAGACGGCACCGGCGGCGACCGTGATCGCCGTCTGGCGCGCGCTCGCCCGCTCGAGCGTGTTGCGCACGTCGTCGTGCCCGAACTTCAGCGTCCCGGCCAGATCGGCGTGCCCCGGGCGCGGCAGGGTGACCGGCTTCGTCCCCTTGCCCTCTGGCTCCCCCTCCGGCGGCCACGGGCTCATTCCCCAGCGCCAGTTCTCGTGATCGCGGTTCGCGACGACGATCGCGAGCGGCGTTCCGAGCGTCCGGCCGTGGCGCAGCCCCGCGAGCACCTCGACCCGGTCCTGCTCGATCTGCTGCCGCGGGCTGCGCCCGTAGCCCTGCTGGCGGCGAGCGAGGTCGGCGTCGATCGCGTCCCTGTCGAGCTCGAGCCCGGCCGGAAGGCCGGTCAGGATCCCGACGAGCGCCGGGCCGTGGGACTCACCCGCTGTCGCGAGGCGAAGCACCCGACAAGCCTACGGCGCGCCGCATCACCTCGACCGGCGCCGGTTCGCCCGTCCACAGCTCGAACGACGCCGCGCCCTGGGCGACGAGCACCTCGAGCCCGTCCAGCACATGGGCGCCGGCGGCGCTCGCAGCCGCTGCCGTCGCCGAGCCCGGGTAGGGCAGGTCGACCAGAGTCTGGCCCTGGGCGACCTGAACGACGACCTCGTCCCTCGCCGAGGTCGCGTTGACGACGAGGTCGACGCCGGCCGTCTCCGGCGGCCAGTCGCCACGCCGGGAGAAGACCCGCGCGTCGGGGAGGGCGGCGCGGAACGCTGCAGCCCCGCCACCATCGCCGACGATCACCGCCCGCTCGTGCTCGAGCCCCTCGAGGATCGCGGCGTCGGTGCTGGTTGCGCGAAGCGGATCGAAGAGCAGCGTGTTGACGGACTCCTCGCGCGCCCCGGCGAGCCGGGCCACGTCCCGCTTGTACGGGGCCGTCACGTTCGCGCCGGCGTATCCGAGCCCGGCCAGGCGTGCGAGAACCTCCTCGAGCTCCTGCGACTCGACCTCCCACGCCACGTATTCCCAGTCGAGCCCCAGCGCGGCGAAGGCGGCGTTGTGCATCCGGGGCGACAACGAGTGCGCCACGGGCTTCCCGATCAGCGCGACGTTAGTAGCCGTTGGCGTTCAGGTAGTTGATGAACTCCCGCTCCGACGCAGTGAAGAAGTGGTGCACCCGGTCCGGCTTGCGGACGAAGAAGAGGTAGTTCGCCTTCGCCGGATGAGCGGCCGCCTGCATCGAGGCGAGACCGGGGTTCGCGATCGGAGTCGGCGGCAGCCCGGGATGGATCCGGGTGTTGTACGGCGTCGGGTCGGCGAGGTGCGACTCGCGCAGCGACTCGGTTCCCGGGACGTTGAGCCCGTAGCGGATCGTCGCATCGATCCCGAGCGTCATCCCGGCCTTGAGGCGGTTGTAGATGACGGCCGCGACAAGCGCGCGCTCCTCGGGCGCGATCACCTCCTTCTCGACCATCGAGGCGATGATCAGGACGTCGTACGACGTGAGGTTCTTCGCACGGGCGGCGCGGAGATTGAGCCGCGACCAGTTCCGGCGGAACGCCGTCAGCTGCTTGTTCACGAGCTGCCGCGTCGTCGTCTTCGCCGTGAACTCGTAGGTCGCCGGGAACAGGAAGCCCTCCAGGTTCGGCGGCCTCCCCTCGGTCAGGAACTGGGGCGGAACCCTGGACGAGCCCGCCGTCAGCGCTCGGTACCGAGGCGGAGAGAGCCTGGGCTCGACGTTCCGCTTGGCCTCCGCGATCTTGTTGACCTCGCCGATCCGTGTCGCCATCTGCTCGCGCGTGAACCCCTCCGGAAAGATGATCCGCAGCGTCTTCGGCGGCGGCGCGACGGCCTTCGGCGGCGGTACGGCCTCCTCGCCGCGGCCTCCGAGGATCGCCCAGGCCGAGCCGACCAGGATCGCCAGCAGGCCGAGGACGAAGGCGAGCGCGACCAGACGGCGCAGGAAGATCCGGCCGTGCGAGGCCTTCGCCCGGTGGCGCCGCGGCGGCCGCGGCGGAGGGGTCACGGTTGTCGGTTCTTCCACCATTCCAGGTAGCTCGTGAGCAGGTGCGCGGCCGCTCGGGCGTCATCGTCGCCTCCCGGCCCGGCCAGCGACGTCGTGAAGCGCTCGTCGAAGGTCTCGACCGGTACGTCCAGTTCCCGCATCAGGGTTTCGACAAAACGCTCGGTCTCCTCCGCCTGGGCTCCGCGCTCGCCGCGCAGGGTGAGCGGCAGGCCCACGACGACGCGCTCCGGCCCCTCGGCGCGGACGAGGTCGACGAGCCGCTTCATCCCGTCCTCGGTGGAGGCTTGCTCCACCGATCCGAGCGGCCTGGCCAGCGTGCCGGTGGGGTCGGAGACGGCGACGCCGGTCCGGGCCGACCCGTAGTCGAGGGCCAGCACCTTCACGCAGTGGCCGCGATCTCGGCCTTCGCGACCTCGTACGCCGCGGCGAGCCCGTCCGGATCCTTACCTCCCGCCTCGGCGAGCGTCGGGCGGCCACCGCCGCCGCCGCCGATCTTCTCCGCCGCCTTGCGCGCAACCTGCACGGCGTCGAGGCCCTTCTCGACCAGCGACTGGTCGAGGTTCACGACCAGGTAGGCGCGCCCGTCGTCGACCGATCCGAGCAGGACCGCGTCGGCCTTCTTCGACTGGCGCAGTTGGTCGGACAGGTCCTTGAGCGCGGAGCCCTTCACGGCCTCGACCTCGGCGACCACGATCCCGTTCGACTCGTCCTTGATGACGACCTCCGAGCCGGCCTTCTCCTTCGGGCCCTTGGCGAGCTCCTTCCGTGTGCGCTCGAGCTCTGCCCGCGTCTCGTCGAGCTCCTCCGAACGGGCGCGGAGCGCCGCCCAGGCCTCGCCGGAGGTGATGGCCTCGATCCGGCGGATGCCCGAGCCCACCGAGCCCTCGGACAGAATCACGAACGGCCCGATCTCCGCCGTCGAGCGGACGTGCGTCCCGCCGCAGAGCTCGCGGGAGTAGCCCTCGATCTCGACAACACGCACCTCGTCGCCGTACTTCTCGCCGAAGAGCATCATTGCGCCCAGCTTCCGCGCCTCCTCGATCGGCGTCACGAACGTGCGCACCGCCAGGTTCTGGAAGACCTTCTCGTTGACGGCGCGCTCGACCTGCTCACGCTCCTCCGGCGTGAGCGCCTTGTCGTGCTTGAAGTCGAATCGGAGCTTGTCCGGCCGGACCGCGGACCCGGCCTGGACGACGTGGTCCCCGAGTGTGTCGCGGAGCGCCTTGTGCAACAGATGCGTCGCGGTGTGGTTCGCCATCGTCGGGAACCGGGCGCTCCACGGGACGGAGGCCTTCACCCTGTCGCCGACCGCGAAGCCCTCGCCGCGGAAGGTCAGGACCTGGTCGTCGCCGACCCGGGTCGCACGGACGAGCTCTGCCCGGTCACCGGTCTCCTCGCTCTCGATCCAGCCGCCGTCCGACACCTGGCCGCCGCCCTCGGGATAGAACGGCGAGCGCTCGAGCTTGGCCTGGAAGGTGCCGTCGCCGAGCTCCTCGAGCGCCAGGATCGCAGTCAGGACCTCGGTCGTCTCGAAGCCGACGAACTCGGTCGGCGGCCCGCTCACACGGATCTCGCCCTCGAAGGCGGCCGCCGAGCGCGAGCGCTCTCGCTGCTCGGCCATCAGGCGCGTGAACTCCTCCTCGTCCACGGCGAGCCCGCGCTCCAGTGCCAGCTCTCGGGTCAGCTCCAGCGGAAAGCCGTACGTGTCGTGGAGCCGGAACGCGTCCTCGCCGGAGATCGCGCCTCCCACGGCGACCTCCTCGAACAGGCCCATGCCGCGCTCGAGTGTCTGCGAGAACCGCTCCTCCTCGGCGCGGATCGCCTCGGCGATTCGCTCGCGGTTCTCCTCCAGCTCCGGGTACCAGTACGCCATCTGGTCGGCGACCAGGTTCGAGATCCGCCAGAAGTCGGTCAGTCCGATCCCACGGGCCTGCTGGACGGCCCGGCGGATCACGCGGCGAAGCACGTACCCGCGGCCCTCGTTCGAGGGGAGCACGCCGTCCGCGACGAGGAAGGTCATGCCGCGGCCATGGTCGGCCATGATCCGGTGCGCCTTCGTCGCCTTCTCGGAGCTCGTCCACGCGACGCCGCTCTCGGCCTCGATCCAGTCCATCAGCGCCTGGAAGCCGTCGGTCTCGTACACCGTGATCACGTCCTGCTGGATCGCGGCGGTCCGCTCGAGCCCGAGGCCCGTGTCGATCACGGGCTTGGGAAGAGGCGTCAACGTGCCGTCGACGCCGAGGTCGAACTCCATGAAGACGAGGTTCCAGAACTCGAGGTAGCGCTCGCAGGGACAGCCGGGCCCGCAGTCCGGGCGGCCACACGAGAGCTCGGCGCCGCGGTCGTAGTACATCTCCGAGCACGGGCCGCACGGGCCCGTCTCACCCGCCTGCCAGAAGTTCTCGGTGCGCGGCAGTCCGACGATCCGCTCGCGCGGCTGGCCGACCGCCTCCCACGCCGCGATCGCGACCTCGTCCTCGCCCAGCCCCAGCCCCGGATCCCCGGCGAAGACGCTCACCCAGAGCTTGTCGAAGTCGAGGTCGAGGTGGTCGCGCATGAACTCCCACGCGTGCTCGACGGCGCCTTCCTTGAAGTACTCGCCGATGGAGAAGTTGCCCATCATCTCGAAGAAGGAGAGGTGGTAGCCGTCGAGGCCGACCTCGTCGATGTCGGTCGTCCGGAACACCTTCTGGTACGTGGTCAGCAGCGTCGCCGGCGGTTCCTTCTGGCCGAGGAAGTACGGCTTGAGCGGCTGCATGCCGGCGCTGATGAGCAGGGTCGAGGTGTCCTCGGGAGGCGGGATCAGGGGTGCCGACGGCAGGCGTGCATGGCCCTTCTCCTCGAAGAAGCGCAGGAAGCCTTCGCGGATCTCGGCGGTCGTCCGCATGACGTCGATTCTAGGTGCCGGGTCGCGTCGCCCCTCGATGCTTTCGGCGCTCTTCCGGCACAGACACGTGCGTCGGTGGTCGATACGATCGAATCGGGGAGGAGGCTGGAGGCCCCTGGGGCGGGCGACCTACGCTACTTCGGACTCTTCGGCGATCTCTTCGCGGATCTTTTCCAGTGATCGCCTGATCAGCCGCGAGACGTGCATCTGCGAGATGCCGATCTCTGCGGCGATCTGCGACTGCGTGAGGCCGCTGAAGAAGCGCAGATGCAGGATCTTCCGCTCCCGCTCGTCGAGCACCTTGAAGCCCGGCGCGAGCACGGCGCGGTCCTCCGAGACCTCGTACTCGTGCTCGATCGTCCCGAGCGACTCGAGTGGATCGAGCTCACCGTCTTCGTCGGAGCCGCCGCCGGTCGACAGCGAGACGGAGCTGTACGCGCGGCCGCTCTCGAGAGCCTCGAGCACCTGCTCCTCCTCGACGCCGGCCGCCTTCGCGAGCTCCGGGATCGTCGGCGAGCGCCCGAGCTGCACCGTCAGCTGCTCGATCAGCTTCGAGACCTGGACGTTGAGCTCCTGGAGCCCGCGCGGCACCCGCACCGACCAGCCCTTGTCCCGGAAGTGCCGCTTGATCTCGCCGATGATGTTCGGCGTCGCATAGGTCGTCAGCTCGACTCCGCGCTCGACGTCGAACCGGTCGATCGCCTTGATCAGGCCGATTGCGCCGATCTGGATCAGGTCATCGAGCTGCTCTCCGCGATAGGCGTACCGACGGGCGAGCGAGCGGACCAGCGACATGTAGCGCTCGATCAACTCCTCACGGGCGGCGAGATCGCCGTCCTCGTGGTACCTCCTGAGCAGGATCTTGTCGTCGGCGGCCATGGCTAGCCGGGCCCGTTGGTGCCGGTCTGCTTCCGGAGCTCGATCCAGGTCCCACCCTCGCGCTCCTCGAGCACCCAGCCGTCGACCACTGCGTCGAGAAGCCGGCGGATCGAGAGCGCGTCCCCCGGCTCGGCGTCGAAGTCCGCCCGGAGCTGCGCGCTGAACGGCCCCAGCTCGGCCACGAGGCCACCGTCCATGGCCCGAAGGGTCAGCGTGACCTCTTCGCCGCCGTCGCGCCGGTCGAGCAGGCCGTCGAGCGCGAGCTCCATCTCCTCGAGATGCTCAACGGTGAGGTCCAGGCGTGAGGCGACGCCGCCCAGCACGAGGTGAGCAACGCCGTAGTAGGGCCGCTTTCGCGGCATGGTGAGCCTGATCTCGTCCCTGCTCATGGTTTGTGCGGAGCCGCTCCTGCCAGCAACGCAGGCGGGACGTTAGCCGTCACGCAGGTCGTCCGCCGGACGACAGGATCCGCCCTGCGCCGACCACGACGTCTCCGTCGTAGAGCACGGCCGTCTGGCCGGGTGCGACGCCGTAGGCGGGCTCGTCGAGCACTGCGTCGAACCCGCGCGCCCGCGCCTCCACCCGGCCCGGAATCGCCGGTGACCGGTAGCGGAGCTTGACGTCGACGCGGTCCGCGTCGGCGAACAGGCGGCCATCCGCACGAACCCGCCTCCGGGCCAGTGACTCGAGCCCGCCCACGACAACCGCGTTGCGGTTCGGAACGGTACGGAGCGCATAGACCGGCGACCCGGCGGCGATGCCGAGACCCTTGCGCTGCCCGGGCGTGAAGCGCCAGAAGCCGTCGTGGGTTCCGAGGACCTGGCCGCGCTCGTCCTGGATCACGCCCTCCTCGGCCTGGAGGCCGTGGCGCGCGAGAAACGCGCGGTAGTCGTCGCCGCCGAGGAAGCAGGCCTCCTGGCTCTCCGGCCGGCGGGCCGCAGCGAGACCTGCGCGCTCCGCCTCCGCTCTCGTCTCCTCCTTCGACTGCCCGCCGAGCGGGAACGAGATGCGGTCGAGGACGCGCGGATCGAGCCTCGCGAGCATGTAGGACTGGTCCTTCTCGGAGTCCACTGCACGGGCGAGGAGGAGTCGGCCTTCGTGCTCGACGATGCGCGCGTAATGCCCCGTCGCCAGGCGCGCGGCGCCCGCGTCGCGCGCAAACCGAAGCAGCCGTCCGAAGCGGAAGAAGCCGTTGCAGCGGATGCAGGGGTTCGGCGTCTCGCCCCGCCGGTAGCCGCGGACGAACGGCTCGACGATTGCCCGGCGGAACTCCTCTCGCGCGTCGATCGTGACGTGCGGGATCCCGAGTCGGTGGCAGGTCGCGCGTGCGGCGATCACGGCCTCGGGGGAGCAGCAGGCGCGCTCGACGTCGCTCCCCTCCGGGTCGATCCACAGCCGCAGCGTCACTCCGACTGCCCTTGGGCCGGCGCGGAGCAGCGCGACTGCGCTGTCGACGCCGCCGCTCATCGCGACCGCGACCCGGTTCGGGTCGCGACGGGCCTTGAAGATCGGGCCCGATCGCAGAGGCGAGCGCGTCCACGGTGAGCTCGTCGCCGCCGACTGCCGCTGCTTCGAGCAGCGTCAGGCCGTCGAGCGAGCGGTCGAGTCCTTCCGCCTCCGAGGAGACGATCCGGTCGCGGTCGACGGACAACCGGACGAGCCGCCACTCCCCATCTCTCGACGAATCTCCGACCACCTCGATCATCGAGCCACCGTAGCCGAGAAACGGGATGGGCCCGCGTCCGCAGGCCCATCCGAGAGAAGTGCCCCACCCTGCCGGTGATGCCTCGCGCAGTGCGAACCTGGACTAGCCAGGTGGGTGCCGAGCCGAACCGGCTTCTGAGGGCCGGCGCGGACCCGAGCTCCCTTCACGTGTCTGTTGGTTCACGTTTGTACGCGAGACCACGTACAGGGTCGAGCACGTCTCACTCTAGAGCACGGCGGCGTGCGAATCGCCAGCGGATCGTCGCCCGGGTGCCGATCCCGAGCTCCTCCGCCAGGGCGTCCGTCAACCCGAACTGGACTCCACCGGGAGTCGCCCCGCGCGCCACGACCTGCGTGAGGACCTCCTTGCCGCCGTGGCCGAGGTAGATCTTGGCGCCGCAGGGCAGCACCGGGTGCGCGAAGCCCATGGTCGACCGCTCGACGACGTGGCCGCACGACGTCGGCCGTCCGTAGAAGCGCCGGCGCTCCCTTCCTGCGACCGCCTCGTACCAGCCTCCGCCGGGTGGCGGCGACTGCCTCCGGCAGATTCTTCGCCGTGCCCGAGTCGCCGATGCGGTCGGCCAGGCTGAGCGCGACCACGCCTCCGAGGAGCGTCACCGCCGCGAGGAGCAAGGCGCGCTGGGCGAAAGCCGCGCTCACGGCGCAGCCGCCGCCTTCGTCCGGGCGCCCTTTTCGGCAAGCAGCTCGCCGAACGCGTCGCGCACCAGCTCGTCGAACTCGCGCGGGAGCGTCCCGTCGGCCCTGGCGAAGTCGCGCAGCGACACGATCATCGCCGCCCACTCCTCTTGCCGGTCGTCGTCGGGCCGGTCGCGGACGAGGCGCTGGAGGTCCCAGACGTTCCACTCGTACGGCAGGTCGCTGCCGAGCGTCGCGGGCCTGGTGTCCGGCAGCGGCTCGGGACCGGGCTTCGGTTCGGGCTCCGGCGCCGGGATGGGCCGTGCCGCTTCGCGAACCGGCGGCGGTCCGCTCGCGAGGATCGTGCGCGCGCTGCGCTCGCTGACAGCAAGCTCCGGCTCCTTCCGCGGCTCGGGCTGCGCTACCGGCTCGGCCTCGGGCTGGGCGTCCACCACCTCGGCGTGGCCGCGTGCGGCGAGCTCGGACGGTGTCTCGTCAGGAGGCGACGCAGCGCTGCGACCTGCCTCTCGGACGTAGGCGCGCTCCACGACTGCCACGAGCACCGCCGCGCCCGCGACCAGCGCCACGATCACCAGCGGCTCGAATCCGGCGAGGACGGCGCCGACGGCCACGAGCGCGAGAAAGGCCGCTTCGATCGTCCGGCGAACGGCATCAGAAGACAAGCCGCGGATCGTCTAGCCCCCCTCGGCTTCCCGCCGTGACTCGATTGCGGCCGCGACCGGCTCGGGATCCGTCGAGCTCGTCCGGCTCCTCGACAGGCTCTTCGACGACCGTCCGCTCCCGGGCGAAGCCGGGGAAGCGTGGCCCCTCGGCCCACACCGCGAGCTCGAACAGGCAGACGAGTAGCCAGGCGGCCGCCATGACGACGACGATCGCCGTGGCGCTGAGCTCGGCGAACCCGGCTGCGACCGCAACCGCGATCAGGAAGCCGGCTTCGAGCGCGAACCGCGGCCCAAATCCTCCCTGCACTGTCGAGACAGGCTACTGCGGCTTGGGGCTGTCTTCGTCTTCGTCGGCCGAGGCGGGCTCGGGCGGCGTTTCCTGCTCGGGGGCCGCCGCGACAGGAGCCGGACGCTCCGGCATCTGGGCCGGGGCCTCGGACTCGGTGTCGGCCTGCGCCGCCCGGACGATCGCTTCGGAAACGCCCGAGACCGCCTCGTCGCCCAACCCCGCCGCGGAGAGCAGCTGCTCGGCGCCCTGCTGCGCGCGGACCATGATCGCGTTTGCCTGGGCGCGCGCCCACTCCAGCGTCTGTTCCACCTCGGCGCGGGCCGAGTTCGTGAGCTCGGTTGCCTGATGGCGCGACTGCTCGAGCAGCTTGGCGCCGCGGGCTTCGGCCTCGCGGAGCTCCTGGGTCGCCTGTCGGTTCGCATCGGCGAGCAGCTGCCGAGCCTCGTTGCGCGCGGCGTTGACGATCTCCCCCCGCTGGCGCTCGCTCTCCTGCCGGTAGCGCTCGATCTCCGTCTCGCGCCGGCCGAGCTCGGACTGGCGGCGCCGGACCTCCTGCTCCGTCTTGCCGAACTGCGTGGCGGACGCGCGCTGGGCGTCGTTCTCGAGCACGTCGGCGAACGCGGCCGCCTCGCGGATCAGGTGCAGCGCGTCCATCCGGACCGCGTGGCCGGTCGGCTCGACGTTGGCCGTCTGGCCCGCGGCCTGCACCACGCGCAGCTGCGCCTGGAGCTGGACGACGTGCCGACGAAACGCGTCGAACGCATCGCGAACGCGGTCAGCGTCGTAGCCCTGCTCCGCGATGGGCAGGTCCTCGACACGCGGAAGTGACGTGATCTCGGGCTGGGCGCGCTCTTCAGAGGCCATGCGAATCCTTTCGAGGGACGGCCGGAGTTGCCTTCAAGTATGCCGACTCATTCGGCTTTCTCCAGCTCGGGCCTTAGCTGGAGCCCGAGTTCTCGGAGCGTTGCGTCGGGCATCCGCGTCGGAGCTTCGGTCAGCGGATCGGTACCGCTCGCGATCTTTGGGAACGCCGTGACCTCCCGGATGTTCGGCTCGCCGGCCATCAGCGCCACGAAGCGGTCGATGCCCATCGCGAACCCTCCGTGCGGCGGCGCGCCCATCGCGAGCGCATCGAGCAGGAAGCCGAACTTCTCTCGCGCCTCGTCCTCGCTCAGGCCCATCGTCCGGAAGACGGAGCGCTGAACTTCGGGGTCGTGGATCCGGATCGAGCCGGAACCGAGCTCCCAGCCGTTCCAGATCAGGTCGTAGTGCTGGCTCAGCGCCGTGGCCGGATCGCCCTCGACGAGCTCTTCGTGGCCCGCGATCGGCGCCGTGAACGGGTGGTGCATGAACGTCCACCGCCCCGTGTCCTCGTCGAGCTGGAAGAGCGGGAAGTCGATCACCCAGCTGAAGTGCTCCTCGCCGGGATCCGCCAGCTCGAGCTCGCGGCCAAGGTGCACGCGCAGGAGGCCGAGCACCCGCGCGACATCCTCTTCCTCTCCGGCGCCGAACAGCACCGTCGACCCGGAATCCGACCGGAACGCGTCGAGCTCGTTCTCGGAGAGGAACTTCGCGATCGGCGAGCGGACCTCGCCCTCGTCGTTCACGAGGTACGCGAGGCCCTTCGCGCCCCACTCCTTCGCGAGCTCCTCGAGCCGGGCGAGCTCGGCGCGCGAGAACGCCTTCGGCGCGACGAGGAAGCGCACGACGGGCGCGTTCGCAAACACACCGAACTCGGAGCCGCGCGTGACCTCCGTCGCATCCTGGATCTCGAGCCCGAAGCGGAGGTCCGGCTTGTCCGTGCCGTAGCGGTCCATCGCCTCCCGGAAGGAGAGACGGGGGAACGGACGGGCCGGCGGTGGCCGCCCGACGGCCTCGAACGCGGCGACGACAACCCGCTCGAGGATGTCGAGCACGTCCTCTCGCTCCGCGAACGCGCGCTCCAGGTCCAGCTGCCGGAACTCGAACTGCCGGTCGGCGCGGAGATCCTCGTCGCGCCAGCAGGTCGCGATCTGGTAGTAGCGGTCGATGCCGCCGATCACGCAGAGCTGCTTGTAGATCTGCGGCGACTGGGCGAGCGCGAAGAACTTGCCGGGCTGGAGCCGCACCGGGACCAGGAAGTCGCGCGCCCCCTCAGGCGTCCCCTTGATCATGCTCGGCGTCCAGACGTCGACGAAGCCGAGCTCGTCCATCGTCTTCCGCACCGAGGCGATCACGACATGCGAGAGCCGGAGGTTCCGCTGCATCTCGTCCCGGCGCATGTCCAGCCAGCGGTACCGGAGGCGCAGGGTCTCCTCGACGTTCTCCTCGTCGAGCTGGAACGGAAGCGGCGTCGAGCGCGAGATGACGCGGAGCTCGTCGACCTGCACCTCGACCTCGCCGGTCGGGAGGTTCGGGTTCACGGCCTCCGGCGCACGGGCGACCACGTCACCGGTGGCCTGCAGGACGAACTCGTTGCGGATCTCGTGGGCCGTCTTCGCAGCCTCGGGGCTGCGCTCAGGGTTGATCACGAGCTGGCCGACGCCCGTGTGGTCGCGGAGATCGACGAAGATCAGGCCACCGTGGTCGCGCCGCCGCGCGGCCCAACCGGCGAGGGTCACGGTGCGGCCGACGTCATCCGGTCGCAGATCGCCGGCGTGCTCGTCGCGCCAGGTCATTTGTCGAGCTCACTCGCGATCGCGTCGGCATCAGGCGGCCGGCCCGGCTCGACGACGACCACCTGCCGCGCGTTGAGACGGCCCGCCTGCGTGCGCTGGCCCTTGACCGAGCGGCCCGCGTAGTCCATGTCGGCGGAGATCCCGCGGCGGCGCAGCTCGGCGAGCGCCTTCGCAATCGCGGCGCGATCTGCGCCCTCGTCGGCGACGAAGAAGACGTCGATCGCCTCCGGTTCCAGCTCGGGCTCGCCGAGCGACAGGAGCAGGCGCTCGATCCCGGCGCCGAAGCCGATGCCCGGTGTCGGCGGCCCGCCGATCGCCTCGATGAGCCCGTCGTAGCGGCCGCCGCCGACGATCGTGCTCTTCGCGCCGATCGCCTCATCCTTGAACTCGAACGTCGTGCGCGTGTAGTAGTCGAGCCCGCGGACGAGGGTCGGCTGGAGCTCGTACGCGACGCCGACCGCCTCGAGCAGGCTGCGCACCTGGTCGAAGTGCTCGCGGCACGCGTCGCAGAGGCTCTCGCCGATCTTCGGCGCCTCGACGAGCAGCGCCTGCATGCGCTCGCTCTTCACGTCGAAGACGCGCAGCGGCGTCGTCGCCCGCTTTCCACGCGCCTCGTCGTCGAGCTCGTCTTCGTGCTCGTCCAGCCAGGCCTGGAGACGCTCGACGTACGCGGGCCGGCAGTTCGCGTCGCCGATCGAGTTGAGCTCGAGCGTGTAGTCCCTGACGCCGAGGCTCCGGAGCAGCTCGTCGTACAGCTGGATCAGCTCCGCGTCGACCGCAGGGTCGTCCGAGCCGATCGCCTCGACGGACAGCTGCCAGTGCTCCCGGTACCGGCCCTTCTGTGGGCGCTCATACCTCCACATCGGCCCGATCGTGAAGAGCTTCACGGGCTGCGGCTCGCGCTGCATGCCGTGCTCGAGGTACGCGCGGCAGATCGGCGCCGTCGCCTCGGGCCGGAGGGTGAGCGAGCGGTCGCTTCGGTCCTTGAACGTGTACATCTCCTTCTGGACGACGTCCGAGCCGCCGCCCGAGGTGCGGACGAAGAGATCCGTGTCCTCGAATCCGGGCGTGTCGATCCTCCGATAGCCGTAGAGCGCGCAGAGGCGCTCGGCCTCGCCGACGACGCGCTGCCAGAGCGCCTGGTCGGACGGGAGGATGTCGTGGGTCCCCCTCGGCGCCTCGAACTTCAAGAGGCGCGAAGCTCCGCGAGGAACGGGTTGCGCGCGCGCTCGTCGCCCAGCGTCGTCGGCGGGCCGTGGCCCGGGAAGACGACCGTCTCGGCGGGGAAGCGATCCAGGAGCGCGCGGATCGAGTCGACGAGGATGTCCCAGTCTGCGAACGGAAGGTCGGTGCGACCGACGCTGCCGGCAAACAGGACGTCGCCGGAGAAGATCATCCCGTCGGTCGCGAAGGCGATGTGGCCCGGCGAGTGGCCCGGGACATCGACGACGTCGAACGTGAGGCCGGCCACCTCGACCGTGTCGCCACCCTCGAGCCGGACGTCGGCGCGGTACGGGGGAATCCGCTGGTCCGGATAGAACGCGGCGGGATCCTCGAGGACGGCTGCCTCGCGCTCCGCCATGTACACCGGAGCGCCCGTGGCCTCGGCGAGCGGCGCGATCCCACCGAGATGATCCCAGTGGCAATGGGTGACGAGGATCGCCTCGACCTCGAACTCGGGCTTCGCAATCTCGTAGCCGGGATCGATCACGACGGCCTCGTGAGCGTCCGGGCCGGCGCGGACCACGTAGCAGTTGGTCTGCGTGGGCCCGAGCGCGTAGGTGTCGACGGACGGAGCCATCGGGCGAGTGTAACGACGGGTCTTTCAAGGCTCACAGCGGGGTAGGATCGCCGCGGTGCAGAGCTGGAACCTCCTGGAGCTCGAGATGCCCGAGGGGAGCCGGAGCCCCATCGTCCTGCACTCCGAGGACGAGGCGAGGGCCGTGCTGATCGGGCTCAACGCCGGTCAGGCGCTCGGCGACCACCAGGTCCACGAGAACGCCTGGCTCGTCGTCGTCGACGGCCAGGTCGAGGTCGGATCGGGCGAGGAGACAGTCGAGGCGGGCCCCGGGACGCTCTTTCGCTTCGAACCGCACGAGCGCCACCGCGTCGCCACCCGTGAGGGCGCGCGCGTCCTGCTGGTGCTCGCCCCGTGGCCGGGGGCGGGGCACTACCGCGGAAGCGGTAGCGCCTAGCCGGCGCGCTTCTTGTACATGCGGTACATCAGCGCGTCCATCGCGTAGCTGAAGGGCAGGAAGAACGCGAGGAGGAAGCCCGTGTTGACGAGCCGCTGGGTCATCGTGAGGTCGCCGCTGAGGAAGGTGACCGTCAAGAACATCAGCGGCGCGAAGAGCAGTCCGCGCTTTCCGACCTTGCGCCACGACGGCGGCTGCACCTCGCGGCCGCCCGAGGCTTTGGGCTTCGCCTGCTGCGGCGTGCGCTTTCCGTTGCGGGAGATCGTTTCCTCCGGCGCTTCGACTTCCTCGCCGGTCTCGTCGTCGACGTAGACGTACTCCCACTCGTGCCGGCGGTCTTTCGCGCGCCGCTTGCGCTGCTTTCTACTGGGCATCGGGACTAGCGTAGCGCCGCCAGGCCACCCGTCCGCCCTCGATCACCGCGGCCACCAGGTCACCCCCGAGGTGGTAGGCGAGATGGCGCCAGTCAGGGGCATCGAGCAAGACGATGTCCGCGTCGTACCCCGGCGCCAGACGTCCCTTCCGGTCGGCGCGCCCCAGGACGTGGGCCGCGTTGACGGTCATCGCCGACAGTGCCTGTGCCGGGGACAGTCCGAGTTGCGTCGAGGCGAGTGAGGCGACGATCGGAAGGCTTTCGCAGAACGCGCTTCCGGGGTTGAAGTCGGTCGCGAGAGCGACCGCGGCGCCCGCTTCGACCAGCGCGCGGCCCGGCGGCATCGGCCGGCCGAGAAAGAGCGCGCTGGCAGGCAGGAGGACGGCGGTGACCTCGCTGTGGGCGAGCGCCGCTATGCCGTGCTCGCTCGTGGCCTCCAGGTGGTCGACCGAGCGAGCGCCGAGCTCGATCGCGAGCTCCACGCCGCCGGCCTCGGTGAACTGGTCTGCATGGAGGCGAAGCACGAGGCCGTGATCCCGGGCGGCTTCGAGGTACCGGCGCGCCTGTGCGGCGTCGAACGCGCCCCGCTCGAGAAAGACGTCGGCGGCCTCGGCGAGCTTGGCGGCCTGCGGCAGGACCTCGCCGATCACGAACTCGACGTACGACTCTGCGTCGTCGAACTCGGGCGGCACGGCGTGGAGCCCCAGGTACGTCGGGACGCCGCCTTCGGCGGCAATCGCCCGCAGCGACGCGAGCTCGGTGTCGCCGTCCAGTCCATAGCCCGACTTCGACTCGAACGTCGTCGTCCCCCACCGCAGCATCCAGCCGCGGTGCCGACGGACCGCCTCGCCGAGCTCTTCCTCGCCGGCCCCGCGGGTGGCGCGAACCGTCGAGAGGATGCCGCCGCCGGCCGCGTGCAGCTCCTCGTAGCTCGCGCCGCCGGCGCGCAGCGCGAACTCCTCGGCCCGGTCTCCCGCGAAGCACGCGTGCGTGTGGCAGTCGACGAGCCCCGGCACCGCAGCCAGGCCCCGACCATCGAGCTCCTCCACGTCGTCGTCGAGCGTGCCGAGCTCACGCATGCGCCCGACGTTCTCGATGCGGCCCTCAGAGCAGAGGATGTACGCGTCTTCCAGCACGTCCAGGTCGCCGAGCGCGCCCCCGCGCAAGGGGGCATCCGTGCCCGCCGGAGTGGCGAGCTGCCGAAGATCGCGGACGAGGAGCCGGCGTGAGCCGGCGGCGAGGTCCGTCACTCCGCGCGCGGCGGGATCGGCAGTTCGAGACCGTGCTGTTCGGCGGCCTCGAGCGCCTCGGGGTAGCCCGCATCCGCGTGCCGAAGGACACCGGTGCCGGGATCCGCCGTCAGCACCCGCTCGAGGCGTTCCGCTGCATCGTCGGTACCGTCGGCCACCACGACCATGCCGGCGTGGATCGAGTTCCCGATGCCGACTCCACCGCCGTGGTGCACGCTGACCCACGTCGCGCCGGCCGCGGTGTTCACCAGCGCGTTGAGGATCGGCCAGTCGGCGATGGCGTCGGAGCCGTCCTGCATCGCCTCGGTCTCGCGATACGGCGACGCCACCGAGCCCGAATCGAGGTGGTCGCGCCCGATCACCACCGGCGCCGAGACGTCGCCCCGCCGGACGAGGTCGTTGATCGCGAGACCCGCCTTGGCGCGATCGCCGAGCCCGAGCCAGCAGATTCGCGCCGGCAGCCCCTGGAACGCCACCCGTTCGGGAGCCAGCTCCAGCCAGCGCTGCAAGAGCACGTCGTCGGGAAACAGCTCCCGCAGCGCCGCGTCGATCACCTCGATGTCGCGGGGCTCGCCCGAGAGCGCCGCCCACCGGAAGGGACCGATGCCGCGAGAGAACAGCGGCCGGATATACGCCGGGACAAAGCCCGGATATGTGAAAGCGTCCTCTACGCCACCTTCAAGGGCCTCACCTCTCAGGTTGTTGCCGTAATCGAAAACGTAGCTGCCGGCACGGACGAACTCCAAGAGGCCGCGGACATGCGTCGCTATTGAGTCACGGGCTCGGCGCAGATATGTCTCAGGGTCGGCCTCGCGCAGCGCCGCGGCCGCGTCGACGTCGAGCCCGAGCGGGACGTAGCCGGTCAGAGGGTCGTGCGCGGCCGTCTGGTCGGTGACGAGGTCGAAGGGCTCTCCGCGCCGCGCCAGCTCCGGCACGACCTCCGCAGCGTTTCCCAGCAGTCCGACCGACGACGCCCGCCCCTCTCGCGCGGCCGCGCGAACCCGGGCGAGCGCATCGTCGACGGAATCGACGGCCTCGTCGAGGTATCGCGTGTCCAGCCGGCGCTGAATCCGCGCGGGATCGACCTCGATGCAGAGCACCGCGGCTCCGGCCATCGTCCCGGCAAGAGGCTGCGCGCCGCCCATGCCGCCGAGTCCCGCCGTCAGGATCGTCCGGCCAGAGAGGTCAGGCGATCCGAAGTGGGTCTCGCCCGCGGCGGCGAAGGTCTGGTAGGTGCCTTGGAGGATTCCCTGGGTGCCGATGTAGATCCAGCTCCCGGCCGTCATCTGCCCGAACATCGTCAGCCCGAGCGCCTCGAGCCGACGGAACTCGTCCCACGTCGCCCAGCGCGGAACGAGCAGCGAGTTCGCGATCAGCACCCTCGGGGCGCCCGAGTGCGTCCGGAAGACGCCGACGGGCTTGCCGCTCTGGACCAGCAGCGTCTCGTCCTCACCCAAGCGGAGCAGGCAGCGCACGAGCGCTCGAAGCGCCTCCGGATTGCGCGCCGCCTTCCCGGAGCCGCCGTAGACGACGAGCTCCTCCGGGCGCTCCGCGACCTCCGGATCGAGGTTGTTCAGCAGCATCCGGAGCGGCGCCTCCGTCGACCACGACCGCGCGTTCAGCTCGGACCCGCGAGGCGCGCGAATCCGCCCCAGCTCGCCGACGAGCGACTCCACCTTCGACTCGATCGAATCGACGGTGGTCATCGTTTCGCCTGTTCGCGGCGGGCTTCCCGCTTCTGGTCCCTGTACATCCGCCACCACGTCCAGCCGGTCGCGAGCACGAAGGCCGCGCCCGCGCCGATGGCTGCGCGGCGAGCGTCCTGCCCCGTCAGCAGGAGAAAGCCGAACCCGACCACGGCGAGCCCGCCGTAGAAGAGCAGCGCAGCGCGGAACGGCCGCTCCGTCCCCTTCGGCTTCGCCGGTCGTCCGTTCTGGCCCTCGATCACTTCAGCGCTCCGACCTCGCCCTCGACCCCCGCCGCCAACGACCGGTCCCGGATCGCCGAGGCGACGGCCTCGATGTCCGCGCTCAGTGGCCGATCCTCCACGACTCGGGCCGAAAGCGACCGGACGAACCGTCGTGCCTCCTCCGTCCCCCGCCCCGCAGACAAAGGCGCCAGGAACTCGACAGCCTGAGCACCCGCCAGCAACTCGATCGCCACCGCCCGCTCGGCATTCGCCAGCACCTGCCACGCCTTCAGGCCGGACGCGTTTCCCATCGAGACATGATCCTCCTGGCCGGCGCTCGTAGGAATCGAGTCCACGCTCGCCGGGTGGGCCAGGGACTTGTTCTCACTGACGAGGGACGCGGCCACGTACTGGGGGATCATGAACCCCGAGTTGAGGCCACCGTCGGCGGCGAGGAACGCGGGAAGCCCGTCCGACAGGCTCGGATTGACCAGCCGCTCGGTCCGTCGCTCCGAGATGCTCGCCAGCTCGGAGACCGCCATGGTCATCGCGTCGAGCGCGAACGCAACCGGCTGGCCGTGGAAGTTCCCCGCCGAGACGATCTCCCCCTCGTCCACGAGCACGAGCGGGTTGTCGGTCCCGGCGTTCAGCTCGACCGTGACCGTTTCCTCGACGTAGCGAAGGAGGTCGCGGCTGGCGCCGTGCACCTGCGGCGCGCAACGGAGGGAGTAGGCGTCCTGGACCCGGTCGCACCACCGGTGCGACTCCATGATCGCCGAGCCCTCGAGGAGCTGGAGGACGTTCTCGGCCGCGGCGGCCTGACCGCGCAACGGCCGAACGGCGTGGACACCGGCAGAGAACGCCTTTCGCGATCCCTCGAGCGCTTCGACAGAGAGCGCGCAGGCGATGTCGGCCGCAACGGCGAGGCGCTTTGCGCGGACGACCCCGAGCGCACCGAACGCCGCCATGAACTGCGTCCCGTTGATCAGCGAGAGCCCCTCCTTCGCGTGCAGCCGCAGCGGCTCGACGCCGGCCCGGGCCAGCGCCTCCCGCCCCGGCAGGAGCTCGCCCTCGAACCACGCCTCTCCCTCGCCGATCAGCGGCAGCGCGAGATGCGCCAGCGGAGCGAGGTCGCCGCTGGCCCCGACGGAGCCCCGGCTCGGCACCCTCGGGAGAACACCTCTCCGCAGACACTCGAGGAGCTGCTCCGCGACCTCTACACGCGTCCCCGAGACACCGGTCGCCAGGCCATTCGCCCGAAGCACGAGCGCCGCCCGGACGATCTCGTCCGGATACGGCTCGCCCACGCCGCAGGCATGGCTGCGCAGAAGCCGGATCTGGAGCTCGTCGACGAGCTCGGCCGGGATCGTCTGCGTGACCAGCCGACCGAACCCGGTGTTGACGCCGTAGGTGCGTTCCGGGGAGGCGGCGGCGCGCTCCACGACCTGGCGCGACGCGCGCATCCTCTCTCGTGCCGACTCCGAGAGCTCGGCCGGTGCACCGTCGACCGCGACGGCCCAGACATGGTCGACCTCGAGGTCGTCGCCGGTCAGGACCTGGGTCTCGACCACGACGGGACTCTAGTCCTCCAATAACCGGGTCTCGATCAGTCGCGAGCCGTCGAACCCCTCGATCCGGAGCGCCGACCCGGCTGCCGCCGCCGCCGCGCCCGCCGGCATCAGCCCGACCAGCTCTGCGCGATCGACCTCCGCGCCGAGACCGGCCGCCTCTGACTCGATCCGGGCGACGATCTCGTACAGCGCGGAGGCCTCCCAGTCCTCGACGTTCATGCTCACCTGCACGCGGCCCGAGCCGGGAAGCTCGAGACCGAGGGCGCGCACGCCCGGGAAGCCGCCGTCGCGCTCCCGGATCGCAGACGCGATCGCCCGCGCATCGTCGAGTGCAGCGCCGCGAAGGTCGACGTTGAAGGCGATCAGCGGACGCCGGGCGCCGACGATCACGCCGCCCGCGGTCGGATGCAGCTCAGGTGGCCCGAAGTCGGGACGAAGCCCCTCTGCGAGCCGGGTCGCAAGCTCCTCGGTGCCGCCGCGGCGAAAGAACGCCGGTCCCCGGCCGGGCGCCAGCTCGGCGTAGAGGAAGACCGGCATACCGAGGTCGCCCACACGCTCGGCCAATCGAAGGGCCGCCGCCTTCGCCCGCTCCATATCCGCGGGCCGCAGCGGCACCACGGGAACGACGTCTGCGGCGCCGATCCTCGGGTGCGCTCCCTCGTGTCGGGCGAGGTCGATCCGATCCCGCGCAACTGCAATTGCGTCGACGAGCGCACCTACGAGCGCGTCGTCCTCCCCGACCACCGTGAACACCGAACGGTGGTGGTCGGGGTCGGAGTGGACGTCCAGCAATCGCACTCCCCGCGACAGCGCGGCACCGATCGCCTCGATCGTGGCCGCATCGCGCCCCTCCGAGAAGTTCGGCACCGACTCGAGCGGCAGCACGGCCCTACTCTAGGAGGGCGGGCGAAGCTGGATGAAGTGTGGTGCTACCTGGAGAAGCGTCCGCGGCCGAAGAAGCCGAGGAGGGCCAGGACGAGGATGATGATCAAGATCCAGAGCCAGATCGACACAAGGAGCCCTTTCGTAGGTGGGTTGACGATGCTATTCCCCGACGGCGCGCCCGTTGAACCCAGGCACCGTTTGGCTGGACCCTCCTGGCAGCCGTGAAGGCGTACTACGAGGCCCGGGCCGCGCGAGTACGACGACTGGTGGAGCTGGCACGTCGAGGAGCACGCGGAGGAGTACGGCGCGCTGGTCGCGACGGTCGAGTCGCTCGCCCCTGCGAGGACGCTCGACGTTGCGTGCGGAACGGGCTTCCTCACCCGCCACCTGCCGGGTGAGGTCACGGGGATCGATCAGAGCGCCACGGTCCTGGAGATCGCGGCCGAGCAGGCTCCTCGTGCGACGTTCGTCCACGGGGAGGGGATCGAGCTGCCGTTCGAGGACGACGCGTTCGACCGCGTCTTCACCTCGCATTTCTACGGCCACCTCGAGGATCCCGATCGCGAGCTTTTCCTGGACGAGGCGCGCCGTGTCGCTTCCGAGCTCGTCGTCGTGGACTCCACACGGCGTGCTGATTCGCACCCGGACGGCATGCAGCCGCGCGTCCTCAAGGACGGCTCGCAGTGGGAGGTCTACAAGCGGTACTTCACCGGCGCCGGGCTCGCCGAGGAGCTCGGCGGCGGCGAGGTCCTCCACGAAGGCACGTACTTCGTCGCCGTCCGCGCTTGACGCAGCGCCGCTCGTCGTACCGCTCGATCGCCTCGCTCCAGCGCGACAACCGCGTCTGCCGCGCCTGCGCGGAGGAGGGCTTTCCGCTCTTCTCCCTGCCGGTCGTCCAGCCGTACACGGGCCAGCGCGCGTACATCCACGGCCAGGCGCCCGGCGTCGTCGAAGGCGAGCAGCGACTGCCCTGGCGGGGCCGCGCCGGGCAGACGCTCCGCCGCTGGCTCGAGCTGGACGAGGACGAGTTCTACGCGACCTTCTACTGCGCCTCGGTCACGCGCTGCTACCCCGGCCGAGCTCCGTCGGGAAGCGGCGACCGGACGCCGACACCGCGCGAGCAGGAGCTCTGCTCGCTCTGGCGCGAATGGGAGCTCCGGCTCATCCGCCCGGAGCTTGTGCTCGTGGTCGGCGGGCTCTCGGCCCGTCGGCTGCTCGGCCTGAGCAACCTCGGCGAGTCGATCGGCCGACGCTACGACCTGGACGGGGCAAAGGCGATCCCGCTGCCCCACCCGTCAGGAACGAGCCGCTGGCTGAACGACCCGGCGAACCGCCTGCAGCTCGCCGACGCGCTCGAGCTCGTCAAGCAGGAGCTTTCGCGCCTGCGAACTGCGCCTCCTCGGTCGAGCCCTTGAGCGCCAGCGTCGACGACTCGCCGCCCGAGATCGTCTGAGCCACCGCATCGAAGTACCCGGCGCCGACCTCGCGCTGGTGCCGCGTCGCCGTGTACCCCTCCGCCTCGAGCTCGAACTCCCGCTCCTGGAGCCGCACGTACGCGGGCATCCCCTCGTCGACATAGCCGCGGGCCAGCTCGAACATCGACGCGTTCAGCGCGTGGAAGCCGGCCAGGGTGATGAACTGGAACTTGTACCCCAGCTCGCCGAGCGTGGACTGGAAGCCGGCGATGTCGTCGTCGCCGAGATGCTTCCGCCAGTTGAACGAAGGCGAGCAGTTGTAGGCGAGCAGCTTGCCCGGGAACTCGGCGTGGATCGCCGAAGCGAACTCGCGCGCCTCCTCCAGGTCCGGCTTGGAGGTCTCGAACCACACGATGTCCGCGTGCGGCGCGTAGGCGAGCGAGCGCTTGATGCACGGCTCGACGCCGCCGCGAACCTTGAAGAAGCCCTCCTTCGTCCGCTCGCCGGTCAGGAACTCGTGGTCGGCCGGGTCGATGTCGCTCGTGAGCAGCGTCGCCGCGTCGGCATCCGTGCGAGAGATGAGGACGGTCGGCACGCCCAGCACGTCTGCGGCCAGACGCGCTGCCTTCAGCGTGCCGACGAACTGCGCAGTCGGGACGAGCACCTTGCCGCCGAGGTGCCCGCACTTCTTCTCCGAGGCGAGCTGGTCCTCGAAGTGGACGCCCGCGGCGCCCGCCTCGATCATCCCCTTCATCAGCTCGAACGAGTTGAGGTTGCCGCCGAAGCCGGCCTCGGCGTCCGCGACGATCGGAACGAACCAGTCGCGCGTGACCTCTCCCTCGGCCTTCTCGATCTGGTCGGCGCGCATGAGGGCCCGGTTCAGGCGGCGCACGAGCGCCGGCACGCTGTTCGCGGGGTACAGCGACTGGTCGGGATACGTGTCCCCGGCGAGGTTCGCGTCGCCCGCGACCTGCCAGCCGGAGACGTAGATCCCCTTCGCGCCGGCCTTGACCATCTGCACGGCCTGCGCGCCGGAGAGGGCGCCCAGCGTCGGCAGGTAGTCCTCGGTGTGGAGCAGCTCCCACAGGCGCTCTGCGCCGCGCCGCGCCAGAGTGTGCTCGACCTGGACGGAGCCGCGAAGCCGCTCGACGTCCTCGGCCGTCCAGTCCCGGCGGATCCCGTCCCACCTCGTGCCCTTGCCGTTGCCGTTGCCGCTCATGCCCTCTCCCTCAGTCGATGTACTCGTAGGCCGGAAGCGTCAGGAACTCGACGAAGTCGTCGCTCAGCGCCACCCGTTCGAAGATCTCTCGTGCTTCTGCGAACCGTCCGCCCTCGGGTGTCTCCCCGGCGACGACCGCGCGCACCTGCTCCGGCGTGAACCTGCCGGCGTGCACCCACTGCCAGACCTGCGACCGCGAGATCTCCGCGGTCGCCGCGTCCTCCATCAGGTTGTCGATCGCCGCGGCGCCGATCCCGCGGAGCCACGACTCGATGTAGCGGATCCCCACGCTGACGTTCTGGCGCAGCCCCTCCTCGGTGACGGCGCCGCCCTCCACCCGCAGGTCGATGAGGTCCGACGCCGAGACCGACACGTCGTCTCGCTGCCGCTCGACCTGGTTCGGCCGCTCGCCGAGCACGCCGTCGAAGACCTCGGTCGCGACCGGGACGAGATCGGGGTGCGCGACCCACGTGCCGTCGAAGCCGTCGCCGGCCTCCCGCACCTTGTCCTCGCGGACCTTCGAGAGGGCGCGCTCGTTCACCTCGGGATCGCGCCGGCTCGGGATGAACGCGGCCATCCCGCCCATCGCGTGGGCCCCGCGCCGGTGGCAGGTCTTGACGAGCAGCTCCGTGTAGGCGCGCATGAAGGGCGTCGTCATCGTCAGCTGGCCGCGGTCGGGCAGCACGACGTCGAGCGAGCGCAGCCGCTTGATCAGGCTGAAGAGGTAGTCCCAGCGGCCGGCGTTCAGCCCAACGATGTGCTCGCGCAGCTCGTAGAGGATCTCGTCCATCTCGAACGCCGCCAACACGTTCTCGATCAGCACGGTGGCCTTGATCGAGCCGGGCTCGAGCTGGAGCGCCTCTTCAGCGAAGTCGAACACCTGGTTCCACAGGCGCGCTTCGAGACGGCTCTCGAGCTTCGGAATGTAGAACCAGGGCCGCTCGGGATTGTGGAAGACAAAGAGGCCGAAGTCGAAGAGCGAGCCGGAGACCGCCTCGCCATCGACGTGAAGGTGCCGCTCGAGCAGATGCCAGCCCCGCGGGCGCACGACCAGGACGGCCGGGTCCTCCACCAGCTTGTAGTACTTCTCGCCGGTGTCGTAGTCGATCGTCCCCTCGGCGGCGTCACGCAGGTTGATCTGGCCCTCGAGGTTGTTCGACCAGGTCGGCGAGTTCGCGTCCTCGAAGTCGGCCATGAAGACCCGGGCGCCCGAGTTGAGCGCGTTGATGACCATCTTCCGGTCGACGGGGCCGGTGATCTCGACGCGGCGGTCCTGGAGCTCGGGCGGCGCGGGCGCGACCTGCCACTCGCTCTCGCGGATCTCGCGCGTCTCCTCGAGGAAGTCCGGGCGCTCGCCGGCGTCGAGGCGCTCCTGGCGCTCTTGGCGCGCGGCCAGCAGGCGTCGCCGCTCGGGATCGAAGCGCCGGTGGAGCTCGGCGACGAACGCGAGCGCACCCGGCGTCAGGATCTCGAGCTCGTGGCCCCTGATCGGGCCGAGGATCTCGGCGCGGTTACTCGTTTCCGTGGTCCCGCTCACAGGGCTCCGGGCACGTGCAGGGCGCATGCTCCGACCTCAGGAACAGCACCGTCTTGTGCGCCTCTTCGGCAGGCTTTCGCCGCTTGAGCCGCTTGAAAAGGGTCACGCCGCCTCCTTTCGTCCGTGAAGACGCCTTACCCTAGGCGACCTCCGATATAAACTCAAAGAGGATGTTTCGATTCGAGCTATAGAAGACGTCTATGAGACTGGAGCAGCTGCAGGCATTCATCGAGGTCGCGCAGCGGCGCAGCGTCAGCCGCGCGGCCGAGGCGCTCTTCGTCACGCAGCCGACGCTGACGGCGCGGTTGAAGGGGCTCGAGCAGGAGCTCGGCTCCCGCCTGTTCATCCGTTCCGGCCGGGGAATGCGGCTCTCGGACGCCGGACGGGCGTTTCTGCCGTACGCGGAGCGGTCGCTTGGCGCCGCGGCAGCCGGGCGCCGGCTCCTCAGCGAGCTCGCGAGAGGTGAGAGCGGCCAGCTCGCGCTCGGCGCGGCGCCGGCCGTCAGCACATACGTCCTTCCGAGGATCCTCACCCGCTTCCGGAGGACGCACCCGAAAGTGCAGCTCGCGGTCCGGACGGGGCACTCCGAGGAGATCCTCGAGCTCGTGCTCCAGGAGCAGGTGCAGGTCGGGCTCGGGCGCGCCCTTCGCCACCCGCAGGTCGAGGCGACGCCGCTCTACGAGGACGAGCTCGTGCTCGTCGTCGACCCGGACCACGCTTTCGTCGGTGAGCAGGCAATCGGCACCGAGCGGATCAGCGACGTCCAGCTGATCCTCTTCGACCGCACGTCGAGCTACCACCGGCTGACGAACGAGTTCTTCCGCGGCGCCGGAGCGGTTCCGCGAGGCGTCATGGAGCTCGACAACATCGACGCCGCCAAGAAGATGGTCGAGCAGGGGCTCGGCGTCGCGCTCCTCCCCCACACCGCCGTCGCCGGCGAGCTCGAGGCGGGGACGCTCAAGTCGGTGATGCTCGCCGACGCGCCCGAGCTGAAGCGCGAGATCGTCGTCTTCCGCCGCCGGGACGCCGGCCCTGCGACGGGGGCGCTGGAGTCGTTCATCAACTGCCTCTCGGACCTGCGGCCCGGCCTGCAGTCCGCAGCTCAGCGCTCCACGGCGTAGAGCTTCCAGTCGCCGGGCACGCCTTTCAGCTCCGCCGTGCCCCGGTCGACGAACCCGATCCCGGAGCCGGCGACGAGATCCCTGACCGTGCTCGAGACGAGCACCTCGTTCGGGCCGGCCTCGGCAGAGACGCGCGCGCCGATGTGCACGGCGATGCCGCCGACCTTCCCTTCGTGGATCTCGCACTCGCCCGTGTGGAGTCCGGCCCGGATCTCGACGCCGAGATCCCGGACGGACTCCGTCGCTGCGCACGCGCAGCGAATCGCGCGGGCCGGCCCGTCGAACGTCGCGAAGAAGCCGTCGCCGGCGGTGTCGAGCTCCCGGCCGCGGAAGCGCGACAGCTCCCGTCGGATCCGTTCGTGGTGGGCGGCCAGCAGCTCACGCCACGCGCGGTCGCCGAGCTCCGCCGCCTTCGCCGTCGAACCGACGATGTCGGTGAAGAGGACCGTGGTGAGGACGCGGTCCGGCTCCTCGCTCACCCCTTCCTCCACGTCCTGGAGGAAACGGCGGATCTCGTCCTGCATCGGCTCACGGTCACCGAGCACGGGAATCGCGTCGTTCCCGTCGAGTCGCACGAGCCGCGCGGTGGGGATGCGCTCCGCCAAGTAGGGCGCGGTCATGTCGATCGCGCGCTCCGGGAGCGCGCGGCAGATGACGAGCGTCGGCACGCGGACCGACGGAAGGATGTCCCGCACATCGGTGTCGGCGTTCGCTCGGAGATGTTGGCCCATGTTCCCCGGGCTCACGCTTAGGCGGATCGGGCGGGAGAACGCGATCCGGTCGTCCCGCGTCTCGAGTGACGGGCCCGTGAGCTGCAGCATCTCGTCCCACATGTCCGGCTCCGCCCACGCCCGGATGGTCTCCTCGATGTCTGCCAGATACTGCTCGCGGCTGTCGAGCCATGGCATGTCGTGGGTGCGGACGAAGTTGACGAGGACGTTGCAGAGGACGAGGCCCAACGTCCGCTCGGCGTGCGCCGCGGCAAACAACACCCCCAGCGGCCCGGAGTCCCCTCCGACCGCCACGACCGCCCGATCGATCCCGACGGCGTCGAGGACGGCGCGGATGTCGTCCATTCGCTCCTCGAGCGGCGGCGAGTCCCCGACACGGTCGGACAGGCCGGTTCCGCGCTTGTCGAGCAGGATCACGCGCGCGAAGCGACCCAGCCCCTCGAACCACGCACGGCGGTGCGGCTCCTCCCAGTTCAGCTCGAGGTGCTGGACGAAGCCTGGAATCCAGACGAGGGGTGTGTCGCCCTCGCCGAAAACCTGGTAGGCGATGTTCACGTCGCCGCTGCGGGCGTAGCGCGTTTCTGGCATCTCCATAGGCGTGGCTAGATTCTGACGGTGAGCGAGGCTCCTTCCTACCGCAAGACGTTTGCGCGGCTGCTCGGCTTCCTACGGCCGTACAAGTGGTCACTGATCGTCTCGATCCTGCTGGCGATCGGGTCCCAGGCCGCTGCCGTCGTGATGGCGTTCCTAACCGGCGACGGGCTCCAGGAGGCCGCAACCGGCGGGAGCCGCGAAGCGATCTGGTGGATTGCGCTCGGGATCCTCGTT